>JANOMT010000028.1:0-80916 GCA_031420415.1 Vulcanimicrobiota bacterium | reverse complement strand
TTGGCCGCTCTCGTCAATTCGCCCGAGGAGACGGCTATCGGTTGGCCGCCAGCAATGGTTGAGATGCGGCGTCCTGCGGTACACACCGCTCGATGAACAAAGGAAATGCCTTCATAACCAATTCGCGTATCACCATTGCGGCCGCAACGCTTGCAGCAATATTCAGCGCGCCCGTCAGTGCACTTGCCGTGACCAACACCGATCACCGAACCTTCGATGGCACGGTCGTTCACGTATCCGAGACGAACATTAAAGTCAAGGGCGTGGAGGGGCACGAACATCAAATCCTGAGCTTCGACTTTTTGCCGCGCATCGGCGTGGCAAGCGCGAAGCACAAGATTCACGAGGGCGAACGCATCCGCGTTACCTTCGATCAGAAGGGTGTCGGCGGTCGCCATCTCGATAGTATCCAGATGCTCTCGGGACACACACCGACGGGCTCGATTATGAAGATGTAGTCGCAAATCTTCTCGGAAAGCCCGGTGCGAGTTGCGCACCGGGCTTTTTGTCGTCTCTGGAGCTACCTTCTGCGGTCTCCGTACCGGTTAGGCTGCGACCGTATCCAGTACCGCGCGGTCGCAGAATGCGCCGAATGATTCGCCGCTCTGACGACCGTTTTTGTATGCGACGAAGAGTTCGTCGAGCAACGTGACGACGTCGGCCGTTGCGACCGTCTCGCGGTAGATTTTATTGAGATGCGTGAGGCCGAGACGTCCGCCGAGGTAAACGTTATATTTATCCGCACTCACGCCCACGAGTCCGATCTCCGCCATATACGGCCGCGCGCACCCGTTGGGGCAACCCGTCATCCGAATCGAGATCGGTTCGTTCCCGAGACCGAGATCGGCGAGCCGTTTCTCGAGCGTATCGACGATCGTCGGGAGCGCTCGCTCGGCTTCAGCGAGTGCGAGCCCGCACGTCGGTAGGGCGGGGCAAGCCATCGCGTGCCGTTCGAGCAAGCTGACCGTTTCGATCGGGCGGACGCCGCGTTCGGCGAGAATGGCTTCGATCGCACCGCGCGATTCGCGCGGAATATCGACGATGAGTGCATTGTGCTGTGGCGTGAGTACGAGGTCGAGATTGAAACGCGAAACGATATCGTGGAGCGCCGCTTTGAGGTGTGCGCCCGCGTCATCTTTCACGCGACCGTTTTCGATATTGAGACCGACGAAGAGACGACCGTCGCCCTGCTCGTGCCAACCGAGATAGTCGCGATGCTCCCACGCGGGCAATGGGCGGAACGGGTGCACGGTTTTACCCGCGTATTTTTCGACTTCGGCTTTAAACCACGCGAGACCACGATCGGCGATCGTGTACTTGAGGCGCGCGTGTTTACGATTCGTCCGGTCGCCGTAATCGCGCTGCACTTCCACGATCGCGCGAACCACGGCGAGCAGATCGGCCGCTTCAACGAAGCCGAATTCATCGGCGAGCCGCGGGAATGTCTCCACTTTGCGATGGGTATTGCCGAGCCCGCCGCCGACGTAAAGATCGTAGCCGAGAAGCACATCGACGTCGCTGAGGATCGGGACGACGGCGAGATCGTTCGTGTAGAGATCGACGGAGTTGTCGCCCGGGACCGCGGTCGTAATTTTGAATTTGCGCGGGAGATACACGTCTTTGTAGAGCGGATCGGATTCAGTCTCACTCGAGTGCACGACTTCGCCGTCCTGCCAAATTTCGTAATATCCGGCCGTCCGTGGCGTCAAGAGTTCCGCGATCGTGTGCGCGGCTTCTCGCGCGATCGTATAAGACTTCGTCGCGTACGGAGCCGCCGGCGCCATCACGTTGCGATTGATATCGCCGCACGCGCCGAGTGTCGAACCGAGCGTCTCGTTGATCGTTGCGATCACTTCTTTAAGATCCGACTTGTGTACGCCGTGAAGTTGGAAGCCCTGGCGCGTCGTCACACGCATCGAGCCGTTTCCATGCGTTTCGCAGAGATTTGAGAGCGCGAGAAAGAGCGGGCCCGGAACGTAGCCGCCGGGGCTCTTCGTGCGCAGCATAAACGAGTACACCTTCGGCGGGCGCTCGCCATTGGGACCGCGACTCGACACGCGTACGTCTCGGTCTTCCTGCTGGTATATCCCATGGAACTTTAGGAGCTGAATATCGGCATCGCCGAAATTTTCAGTCGGAGCGGCGAGTTCGGTTGCGATCGTTCCGCGCAGCCCGCGGCTCTGAGCCTTGAAGGCTTCGACTTTCGATGGTTGCGCCACGTGTCGTGTACTCCCTGAGAATTCGAATAAAAAAGGCCGCCCGATGGGCGGCCGTTACGCTGATCCTACGCACGAAGCGATGATCAGATGACGACTCGCCCTAGCATCCCAAGGACGCAGGCACTGCATACACAACGACAACAGCAACGAATCATACTTGCCACGAATTTACCATGCCTCGAAACCAAGGACAACGACAAAAGCCCCGCGATCCCTCATAAAGTCACAGCCTACCGCGAATTACTTCGATTAAGGACGGCACTCCGGGCAACCGAAACGCAGCGAAACGCTTGCGGACGACGACGCGGGAGTCGGTGCGAACACCGACCCCCGTTGACCATCGCTTTGCGCCCGATCGCGCGACGGCTATTTCTTGGTTGCTTTTTTCTTCGCGCCGACCGTCTTTTTCGGACCCTTACGCGTGCGGGCGTTGGTCTTCGTGCGCTGGCCGCGAACCGGCAGACCGCGACGATGACGCAAACCGCGATAGCAGCCGATATCCGTCAACCGTTTGATGTGGCCCGCGACTTCACGACGCAGGTCGCCTTCGACTTTGATCTGGCCGTCGATTGCTTCGCGCAGCTTCTTCTCATCGTCTTCGGTGAGGTTCTTCACGCGCGTGTTCGGATCGACGCCCGTGCGCGCGAGCAGTTTCTGCGCGGTTGGGAGACCGATGCCAAAGATGTACGTGAGGGCGATCTCGATCCGCTTCTCGCGCGGGAGATCGATGCCGGAAATACGTGCCATTATCCCTGTACCTGCTTGTGTTTGGGATTAGCCTCGCAGATTACGCGGACTTTGCCCTCGCGGCGAATGACGATGCATTTTTCGCAAATGCGCTTGACGGACGGTCTGACTTTCATGTGCGTTCCTGTTCCTATTACGATCGAACTACGCGGCGAGTTCGGCGTCGGGGCGATAGCGAGCGACGTCGAGTTCCATGAAGTCGTTCTCGCGGAGCGTCAAGATGCGCGGGCCATCGTCGGTGAGGGCGATGGTGTGCTCGAAGTGCGCTGCTAGCTTACCATCGGCGGTCACGACCGTCCAGCCATCCTTCAAGGTTTCCACATCGAAGGTGCCTTCGGTAATCATGGGCTCGATGGCGAGCACGAGACCAGGACGCAAGACGATGCCTTTGCCGGCATCACCCCAATTGGGGACTTGTGGTTCCTCATGCATTTTGGTGCCGACGCCGTGACCGACGAGTGCGCGAACGACGCCGTAGCCGTGTGCTTCGGCGTGTCGTTGCACTGCGTGACCGATGTCGGAAAGACGATTACCCTTCTGCATGGCGGATATGCCGCGCATGAGGCATTCTTGCGTGACGCGCAACAAGCGTTGCGCTTCATCGGAGATCGCGCCGATGCCGAACGTGATCGCGGTGTCGGAGACATATTTTTCGAAGGTCGTCCCGATATCGATCGAGAGGATGTCCCCCTCCTTGAGGACCTGGTCGCCCGGAATTCCGTGAACGACGACTTCGTTGAGCGATGCGCAAACCGAGGCCGGATAGCCGTGATAGCCTTTGAACGTTGGAATGCCGCCTCGATCGCGGATGCCTTTTTCGGCCAAACGGTCGATCTCTCGTAACGTCATACCGGGCTTCGCAGCGCGGATGAGGCTCGAGAGCACGGCGGACGTGATCTTCCCGCTACGACGCATGATCTCGATCTCGCGCGCGGACTTCATCGTGATCACGGTGCACCCGTGCCCGCATGCGCGTCGAGCGCGCGATCGACGGCTTCGCTCACCGAAGCGATCGGAGCGAGTGCATCGATGCGTGAAAACGTTGCGTGATTGCCGTAGTACGCGATCAGCGGCGTGGTCTCGCGCTCGTAGGTGTCGAGACGCTTGGCGACGACGTCGGCCGTATCATCGGGCCGTTGCGTAAGCGGACCCCCGTCTTCGTCGTCGATCCCGGCGACCTTGGGCGGATTGAATTCGGAATGGTAGCTGCGCCCCGTGCGGGCATTGGTCCAACGTCCGGTCAGCCGCTTGAACAGCGTGTCGCGATCGGCATCGAACAAGAGCACACCGGTGAGCGGTAAGTGCAAGCGATCGAGCAACGCGTCGAGGGCCTGCGCCTGAGCGACGGTCCGCGGAAAACCGTCGAGTAAAAACGAGTCTTTGCCCGCGAGTTCGGTTTCCATCATCGCGATGATAATGTCGTCGGTCACGAGCTTGCCCGATTCCATGAACGCTTTGGCTTGCGCGCCGAGGGCCGTCCCCTGCGCGACGTTCGCGCGGAGAATATCGCCCGTGGAGATCTGGCGCACGCCGAAACGCTCCTCGAGGACTTTCGCCTGCGTGCCTTTTCCGGCACCCGGCGGCCCGAGCAAGACCAACCGCATCATCCGCGTTGTAGCAGCGTTCACCGTTTGATGAAGCCCTTGTAGTCGCGCATCGCGAGGCGTGCTTCGATCTGCGTCATCGTATCGAGCGCGACGCCGACGACGATAAGCAATGACGTCGATCCGAGATAAAACGTCGTGACCGCGAGACCTTTTTGCAAGATCGACGGCAACACCGCAAGGAGACCGAGATAGACCGCTGCGACGGTGGTGATACGAAGCAAAATGCGCTTGATATACTCTTCAGTCGGAATACCCGGACGGATACCCGGAATGAACGATCCGCTCTTTTTGAGATTGTCGGCGATGTCTTTCACGTTGACGACGATCGAGCTGTAGAAAAACGTGAAGATCACGACTAAAATGAAGTACACAAAATTGTACAGGACGCTGTTCGGGCTGAAGTACGTTTGAAAAGCGAGTGAGACCGCCGACGTGTTTGCCGGTAGCCCGAGAAACCCGTACTTCGGAGCGATGCTCGTGATCGAGTTCGAGAACCACGAAAGCGCCTGTTGTGGCAAGAGCAAAATCGAGATTGCGAAAATGATCGAAATGACGCCCGAATTGTTGAGTCGCAGCGGAATGTAGCTCGACCGTCCCGCGAACATCTTCCGGCCGACGACGCGGCGCGCTTGCTGCACGGGAATACGGCGCTGGCCCTGATACATGAAGATAATCGAGACGATCGTAAAGAGTGAGATCGCGAGGAACAAGATGAGCCCGAGCACGTTGAGCCCGTCCTTCTGTCCCGCCTGGATCGTCTGGCCGACGTACGTCGGATAGCGCAACACGATCCCGATGAAAATGATCAACGAGACGCCATTACCGATGCCCTTATCCGTCATCTGCTCGCCGAGCCACATCAAGAAGAGCGTGCCCGAGACGAAAGTGACGACCGCGTACGCAATAAACCAAGCCGAATGGTCGTTAAACACGCCCGCGCGGGACATATTGATCGACATCGTCGTCGCTTGAACGATCGCGAGGATGATCGTAAGCCAACGCGTGTACTGGCTGATCTTTTTGCGACCTTCTTCGCCGCCTTTTTTCGCGAGATCTTCGAGTTGCGGTAAGACGACCGTCATCAACTGCATGATGATCGACGCATTGATGTACGGCGTGATCCCCATCGCGATGATGGAGAGCTTCTGCAACGCTCCGCCGGAGAGAAACCCGAGAAAGTTATAGAAGCTACCGCCACGCAGAAGATTCTGCCAACGCGCCTCATCCACGCCCGGCAACTGCACGTGGATCATGAACACGAAACCCGCGAAAGCGAGCATCAAGAACAGAATCCGCTTGCGGATATCCGGGACGAGGATCGCAGCGCGAAGGTTATCGAGCACGAACGCCTAGACTTTCTTCTGCAGTTTCTTGCCGGACATCGAGACTTCTACAACAACGGGACCAAAATCGGCACCGGCAGCTTCGAGCGCTTCACGCGCCGTCGCAGAGAACACCACGTCGCGAAACTTCAGTCCCTGCGGGAGCGTCTTCGCGTCCTTATTGCCGCCGAGTATTTTGATGCCGTCACGCTCTTTGCTCACGAGTTTGTGCGCCATGAGCGATTCGGGAGAAACTTCGGTCGCGGCATCCCAACCGGCGAGCGCGGAAATATTGACGACGGCGAATATCGACCGGAAGTGGCCGATGTCGCGCGCTTTCTGCGAGTAGCCACGTTTGTGCGGCAAACGACGAGCCCACGGCGTCTGGCCGCCTTCGAATGCGGGACCCTTGCCGCCGCCCGAGCGCACGGTCTGGCCCTTGCCGCCTTCGCCGCCGGTCTTGACCATGCCCGAGCCGTGACCACGACCGACGCGCGTCCGCTTCGGACGTGCGCCTTTATTTTCGCGGAGTTCGCTGAGCGAGAATCCCGTGGACGCCGTCGGAAGGCCGTCGCCGCGCGAGATCGATTTCGGTGCTGGTTTCGCCATGTGAACCTCTAACGATACAGTTCGGCGACGGTCTTGTCGCGTAGCTTCGCAATGCTCTCGGCGGTACGCAGCGACTTGAGCGCTTCGTAGGTCGTAAGCACGACGTTAATGGGATTGGAACTGCCGAGGGATTTTGTGAGGATGTCGTGGATGCCCGCGAGTTCGAGCACGGCACGCATCGGACCACCGGCGATGACGCCCGTGCCGGGAGCGGCCGGCTTCATGAACACGCGGCCCGCCCCGACGGTCATCGTCACTTCGTGTGGAATCGTCCGTTCGACCATGGGGACGGTGATCATGGCCTTCTTGGCCTGCTCAACGCCCTTGCGGATGGCTTCCGGGACTTCGCCCGCTTTGCCGATGGCGAAGCCGACTTTACCCTTGCGATCGCCGACGACGACCAACGCGGAAAAGCTGAAGCGCTTACCGCCCTTGACGACCTTTGCGACGCGATTGACGCGTACGACGGTCTCTTCGATTCCCGAGTTGTCGCGATCGCGACCACCACCACGATAATTCATTAGAACTCCAACCCGGCAGCGCGCGCGGCATCAGCAAGTGCTGCGACACGCCCGTGATACTTTAGTCCCGACGTGTCGAACACGACGGCGTTGATGCCCGCTTCTTTGGCCTTTTTGCCGATCGTCTCGCCGACGCGTTTTGCGGCTTCGACGTCCGTACGCGAGCCATCGCCCGCGATCTCTTTCGTGCGCGTCGACGCGGTTACGATCGTGTGACCGCGCGAATCGTCGATGATCGCGGCGTAGATATGGTGGAGCGTGCGGTGAATCTGCAGGCGCGGACGCTCGGCCGTGCCGATAACCTTCCGGCGCAGACGCGCGTGGCGCTTGACGCGCTTGAGGTTGCGTGAGGTCGCGGGCATTACTTCTTACCGGCCTTTCCGGCCTTACCGAGCTTCTTGCGGACGACTTCGCCCTGGTACCGAATGCCTTTACCCTTGTAGGGTTCCGGCGGACGCAGATCGCGAATCTCGGCGGCAACCTGCCCGACGCGCTGCTTGTCGATCCCATCGACGTGCACTTTATTGGTGCCTTCAACGGCGAACGCGATACCGGCGGGAGCCGGATATGAAACCGGATGCGAGTAACCGAGGGTAAGATTGAGAACTTCGCCCGTCTTCGAGGCACGATAGCCGACGCCGTTGATCTCGAGGGTTTTGCGGAAGCCCTTCGAGACGCCCTCGATCATATTCGAGACGAGCGTGCGCGTGAGGCCGTGCGCCGAGCGGTGCGGCTTGGAATCGCCAAGACGCTCGACGATAACGTTGCCGTCTTCGACTTTGACCGCGACGACCGGCAGCGTATGCTGCGTGAGTTCGCCCTTGGGGCCCGTAACCGTAACCGAATTCGCGCCGACTTTGACGTCGACTTTCTCGGGGATCAGGACGGGGAGTTTACCGATGCGTGACATAGTTTTTTACCACACGTACGCGAGGACTTCACCGCCGAGGCCTTCGCGCTTCGCGCGTTTGCCCGACATGATGCCCTTGCTCGTCGACATGATGACTAATCCGAGTCCGCCGAGGACGCGCGGGATCTCGCCGCGTCCGATGTAGACGCGCAGACCCGGGCGGCTGATACGACGCAAACCGGTGATGACTTTTTCTTTTTCGGGACCGTACTTGAGCACGACGCGAATCTTGCCTTGCGGACCTTCTTCGACGCGCTCGGCGCTCTTGACGAAGCCCTCTTCTTTGAGAATCTCGACGACCGCGAGTTTCATCTTCGACGCGGGAATGTCCACGACGGGATGATGCGCGGTGTTCGCGTTGCGGATGCGCGTGAGCAGGTCCGCGATCGGATCGGTGATGACGCCCATGACCTACCAGCTCGCCTTCGTGATGCCCGGAATGAAACCGCGATGCGCGTTTTCCCGGAAGCAAATACGGCACATACCGAACTTGCGATAGTAGCCGCGCGGACGACCGCACGTCAAACAACGGTTGTGTGCGCGAACGGCAAACTTCTGCACGCGCTTCGAGCGTTCGATGCTCGAGGTTTTTGCCATTACTTATCGCCCCCAGTAAGAAGTTGAAGCGACGGTGCTTCATTTGCGTCCGTGCGTTCTTTTTGCAGCGGAAGCCCCATCTGCACGAGAAATTCCAGCGCTTCTTCGTCGTTTTTCGCGGACGTCACGATAACGATATCCATCCCACGCATCTTGTCGACTTTGTCGAAATTGATTTCGGGAAACACGATCTGCTCTTTGAGTCCGAGATTATAGTTACCGCGGCCATCGAAGCTCTTGCGGTTGAGTCCCCGGAAATCGCGGATTCGCGGCAAGACGATATTGAAAAGCTTGTCGAGAAAGATATACATGCGCTCGCCGCGGAGCGTCACCTTACAACCGATCGACATGCCTTCGCGTAATTTGAACGCCGCGATCGATTTCTTTGCCTTCGTGATGACGGCTTTCTGGCCGCTGATCGTCTCGAGTTCCTTGACGGCAATGTCCAGGACTTTCGAGGACTGAATCGCATCGCCGACCGACATATTGATGACGACTTTTTCGAGTTTCGGCACCATGTGTACGTTGCCATAGCTAAACTTCTCGATAAGCTTTTGCTTGACCGAGGTGTCGTATTTTTCGCGGAGTCGCGTGATGGCCATGACTTAGCGTCCCTTCGTCGGCACGAAGAGATCTTCGCCCGAGCGCACCGACACGCGCACGACTTCGCCGTTTTCCTTGCGGACGCGGCGCGTACGGGTTGGCAGATTGGTCTTGGGATCGATCACTTGCAATGCCGAGAGCGGAATCGGAGCTTCTTTTTCGAAGATGCCGGCCGTTTTCGCGCCGTCGGTACCCTGCTTTGAGTGACGCTTGACGACGTTGAGACCCTCAACGGTCGCCGTGCCATCCTTCGGAAAGACGGCCTTGACGGTTCCGCGTTTACCCTTGTCGCGTCCGCGACGCAAAACGACGGTATCGCCCTTTACGATTTTTGGCTTCGCTACTGCTTCGGGCACTTAGAGCACCTCCGGCGCGAGTGAGGCGATCTTCAAGAACCCGCGATCGCGGAGTTCGCGACAAACCGGCCCAAAGACGCGCGTGCCGCGCGGGTCGAGATTGTCTTTCTCACCTTTGATGATAACGCAGGCGTTTTCGTCAAATTTAATGACCGAACCATCGGGGCGCACCATCGGATACGCGCAACGGACGACCACGGCCTTAACGACTTGGCCCTTCTTCACGGCGGCACCAGGGATCGCGCTCTTGACCGTGCCGACGATGATGTCGCCGACGTAGGCATAGGGATGACGCGAGCCGCCCTGCACGTGAATGCAAAGAAGTTCGCGTGCTCCGGAGTTATCCGCGACCTTGAGTCGCGATTCTTGTTGAATCATTGCAATCGCCTACTTCGCGCGCTCGACGACTTCGAGGAGCCGCCAACGCTTGTCTTTCGAGATGGGGCGTGTCTCCATGATGCGCACGGTATCGCCCGCTTTGGCTTCGTTATTCTCGTCGTGCGCCTTGAAGCGAACCGACTTCTTCACGATCTTTTTGTATGTCGGATGGGGGACGCGCGTCTCGGTGACGACGACGATCGTCTTATCCATCTTGTCGCTTGCCACACGGCCCAGCTTCGTACGACGCCGCGTCGTGCGGTCGCCGTCTTTGGCACCCTCCGCCTTCGGGGTCTCCACGTTATGCTGCTCCATGTTGCTTCGCTTCCGCGAGGCGCTTCTCGCTAATGACGGTTTGGATCTGGGCGTATTCGTGCTTGACCGCTTTCACGCGGCTGAAGTCCGAGAGGTGACCCGTACGAAGTTGGAAGCGCAGATTAAAAAGCTGCTCTTTGGTCTCTTTGGCTTTTTGCGCGAGTTCGGCAACCGTAAAGTCGCGGAGTTTCGTCAGCTCGTCGTTCTTCACGAAACGGCCTCCACTTCGCTTATGCGCGTGATGAACTTCGTACCGATCGGCAACTTTGCAGCGGCGAGCCGAAACGCTTCTTTGGCGACGTCTTCGGTAACGCCGGCGATCTCGAAGAGCATGCGTCCCGGGCGTACCACGGCAACCCAGAATTCGGGATTTCCCTTTCCGGAGCCCATGCGGACTTCGGCAGGCTTCTTTGTGACGGATTTATCCGGGAAGATCTTGATCCAGACCTTACCGCCGCGCTTGATATGACGCGTCATTGCGACTCGGGCGGCTTCGATCTGACGGCTCGTCATCCACACGGGCTCGAGCGCTTGGAGGCCGTACTCGCCGAAAGTCAGCGTGTTGCCGGTAAGGGCCTTGCCGGTCATGCGACCGCGGTGTTGTTTGCGCCACTTGACGCGCTTCGGGGTCAGCATGTTACTCGGTCACCTCGGTGGCATTGCCCGTTGCAGCATCGGGAGCGGCTTCGGCGTGCGGTGCGGCTTCGGTCGGCGCAGGCGCTGCTGCGGGGCGCTCGGCGGGAGCCGGTGCCGCGTGTTCGACCGTTGCGGGCGCTGCGTGTTCGACCGGTGCGGACGCTGCGTGTTCGACAATTGCCGGGGCTTCGATGGGCGCCGGCGTAGCCGCGGGAGCGGCTACGACTGAAGACATCGCTGCTTCCATCGCGAGATCGTCCGCACTCATGTTGGCGATATCGCTGGCTTCGAGCGCCCTCGGGGCACCGGAGCCTTGGCCTCGGCCCCCGCGACGATCGTTACGACGATCGCGGAAGGTCGCGCGCTCGCCGACGGGACGCTCGGGCTTTTGCTCGCGCGGCTGGTCGGGGAGCACTTCGCCCTTGTAGATCCAGACTTTACAGCCGATACGGCCGTAGGTCGTGAAAGCTTCAACGTGTGCGTAATCGATGTCGGCGCGAAGCGTGTGCAACGGCACCTTACCATCGTGATTCTGTTCGCTTCGTGCGATTTCAGCACCACCGAGACGCCCCGAAACCATGACCTTCACGCCCTTGGCGCCGGCCTTCATGGTGCGCATGATCGCCTGCTTCATGGCGCGGCGGAACGCGATACGCTTTTCGAGTTGGTCGACGATATTCTGGCCGACGAGACGCGCGTCGAGTTCGGGATGCTTGATCTCGACGACGTTGACTTGAATGTTTTTCTTGGTCAGGTGCTCGAGGTTCTTGCGAATATCTTCGATGCCGACGCCGCGCTTTCCGATAATGATACCGGGCTTCGCAGTGTGAACGATCACGCGCGCTTGATTGGCACGACGCTCGATCTCCACTTTGGAGATCGCTGCAGCGCGGGTCAGGCGACCGAAATATTTGCGAACGGCTTGGTCTTCATGGAGCCACGCTTTGTAGTTCTTTTTTTCGAACCAGCGGCTTTCCCATGTGCGCGTGATGCCGAGACGCAGGCCGACCGGGTGAATCTTCTGTCCCATAAGGTTACTCCGACGCTCCGTCCACGGGTGGCTTGGCTTTTGGCGTGCGCTTCTCGGGCGCGGTGGCCGCAACCGAACGGCGACGGGTTTCCACGGTCGAAAGTTCGATCGAGGCGCCCGACTTTTTCTTGGGTGCGTTAGCCGGCGGTGTGTGGCCAACGGCGATCGTCACGTGCGACATACGCTTGCGTTTAAACGCTGCGCGGCCTTGAGCGCGCGGATCCAAGCGACGCGTATACGAGCCGCCGGGCCCGCCGTCGACGGTGATCTTCGTAATATAGAGACCCTCGGTCTCCATCTGGTGGTTGTTTTCAGCGTTGGCGACGGCACTTTGAAGAAGCTTCTCCATCGGCTCGGATGCGAAGACGAGCGAGAACTTCAAGAGCACGAGCGCTTCGCGAACGGTGAGGCCGCGAATGGCATCGGCTACGCGACGGAGCTTACGCGGTCCGACCCGAGCGAATTTGAGATGCGCGAGCGCCTGTGAACGTGGCGCGGTTTCTTGCGTGTCGGCCATTACTTCACCGAGCTCTTTTCTTGTCCGGAGTGGCCTTTGAAGAGGCGCGTCGGCGAGAACTCACCGAGCTTGTGTCCGACCATATTTTCCGTAACGAAGACCGGCACGTGCTGTTTGCCATTGTGAACGCCAATCGTATGACCGACCATCTGCGGCACGATCGTCGAGGCGCGCGACCACGTCTTGATGATGCGCTTCTCGCGCGTGCTGTTCATCTTCTCGACTTTGGCGAGGAGATGATCCGCTACGAACGGACCCTTTTTTAGTGAACGACCCATTTACTTGGCACTCCGCTTGCGGACGATCATCTTCGTGGTGCGCTTCGTGCGGCGCGTCTTCTTGCCCATCGTCATCTGGCCCCATGGCGTGGTCGGCGGGCGACCCGAGGTCGAACGTGCTTCACCACCACCGTGCGGGTGGTCGACGGGGTTCATCGCGATACCGCGGACCGATGGGCGCTTGCCCATGTGGCGGATACGGCCGGCTTTACCGATCACGACATTCTCGTGATCGAGATTGCCGAGTTGACCGATCGTCGCGCGGCAGACCATTTGAATCTTGCGGACTTCACCGGAAGGCATGCGCACCTGGGCATACTCGCCCTCTTTGGCCATGAGCTGCGCCGACGACCCAGCGCTACGCACGAGTTTGCCGCCTTCGCCGGGGCGGAGTTCGATATTGTGGATGACCGTACCGAGCGGAATATTTTTGATCGGCAAGCAGTTGCCGAGCTTGATATCCGACGCTTCGCCGGAGAAGAGGATCTGACCGATTTCGAGGCCGACGGGCGCGAGGATGTAGCGTTTCTCGCCATCTTTATAATGGAGCAACGCGATCCGAGCCGAACGGTTCGGATCGTATTCGATCGCCGCGACTTTCGCCGGAATGGTATCCTTCTGGCGCTTGAAATCGATGATGCGGTACTGCTTGCGCGTGCCGCCGCCCTTATGACGCACCGTGATGTGGCCGTTGTTGTTGCGGCCACTGTGTTTCTTCTTGACCTCGACGAGGGCTTTCTCGGGCTTCTTCTTCGTAAGATCGCGGGTATCGATCGTCGTGATGAAGCGCTGGCCAGCCGATGTCGGGCGATAACGTTTAACTGCCATAGTATCCTACTGCTCGAACGGATTCACGCCGCCCAGTTCGATTTTCTGGCCGGGCTTGAGGGTGACGATGGCTTTTTTCCAGTCCGACTGTTTGCCGGCGGTGCGCGTACCCTTACGCGCAAAATTCTTGAGCTTGCCGAGCATGTTGACCGTGTTGATCTTCGTAACGTCGACTTTGAAGATTTCCTGAACGGCGTGCTTGATTTGCGTCTTGCTCGCTCGAGCATTCACTTCAAACGTGTACTGGCTGATCACGGTATTCGTCATCGATTTCTCGGTGATCAGAGGAGCGATGATGATGTCGCGTGCGTCCATCAGGCGGCCACTCGCACTTTCTTGACGACGGCGGGAAACGAAGCTTCGAGTTCGGCAAGAGCTGCGGTCGTGAGGATCATGCGGGGGTACCCGAGCACGTCCTTGATGTCGAGCGCACCAGTGTGCGTCACGCCGACTTTCCGAAGATTCCCGCCAATACGCACGAGCGTCGCGCCGACGCCTTCGGCTTCCGTCGCCGCGTAAACGACGAGCGTGCGCGGACCCACCTTTGCGGCTTTTGCGGAGCCGAAGAGGAGGTCGGCAAATTCGCGTGTCTTCGCGAGATCGAAGCCATCGGTCGCGAGCAACGTCACGCAGTCGCTCGTGAAACGGTCGGAGAGCGCGGCGCGCATCGCAGCCTTGCGCTCTTTTTTATTGAGACTCGTGATGTACGTGCGCGGCTTGGGGCCGAATACGACGCCGCCGTGGCGCCACTGCGGCGACCGTGTCGACCCCTGGCGCGCACGACCGGTGCCCTTCTGTTTCCAGGGCTTACGACCGCCGCCGCGGACTTCGTCGCGACGTTTCGTCGACGCCGTACCGGCGCGCGGATTTGCGAGTTCGCGGAAGACGGCGCGGAACATGACATTCGTCTTACCGACCGGTTTCGTAGCGAACGCTTCGGGGGTGGCGTGGTCGCGAAGCGTCGCGCCCTTCGCATCGATGACTTTGGCCATTACTTCTTGCCCTTCGCTGCGGCCTTAACGGTCGGCGCTTCTTTGGCGACCTTCGGCGGCCGTACGGCTGCCGACACGATCACGAGCGCGTTCTTTGGGCCTGGAACCGGGCCCATGACGAGCAGCAGGTTGCGCTCGAGGTCGGCGCGGACGATTTCAAGATTCTGGTGCGTCGTGCGATCGACGCCGTAGTGGCCGGGGCGACGCGAGCCGCGATGCGTGTGACCGGAGTTCGTATCGCCATTGGAGCCCGGCTGCCGGTGGATCATCTGACCGTGCGTGCGGCTACCGCCGTGGAAATTATGGCGTTTGATACCGCCGGCAAAGCCGTGGCCCTTCGAAATGCCGACGACATCGACGTGCTCGCCCGCCGCGAAGACGTCAACCGAGACGGTACCGCCGACTTCCGGGGCGCCATCGATCGATTTACGGAACTCACGAATATGCTTCTTGGGCGCGAGATCGAGCTTCTTAAAGCGGCCGGCCTCGGGCTTGGTGAGGCCGTTTTTTCTGGCGTCTGCGAATGCGAGCGCGACGGAGGCGTAGCCGTCGGTTGCAACCGTCTTGACTTGCAGTACGATATTCGGTGTCGCTTCAATAACGGTCACCGGAACGTACCGCCCGTCGGCGGTGAATATGCTCGTCATCCCGACCTTGCGGCCGATGATGTTTTTCATCTGATCTCCACGTACCCTGGCGTTCATCTTAGGTCTTTCGCCGCGACGCGCAAAAAGGCGTTCGCGGCGAGGACCACAACCCGGGTAGAATACCACGCGTCGGCCGGGGAGTCAAACGCCGCTGTCGGTGGCTTCCGTCAGATGCGGGCGGCGCAAGACCGTCGCATGTTTTGACAGCGTAGGCCAGGAGCAGACGTGTTCCCTCATTTCTCTTTATAAGGGATACGCATAGCGACGATGCATGACGGCCTATCCAAGGTCTTGTTGGCTCGTTCAGCGTGCTCGGCGCTGCCGCGGCAGTGGCTAGCGCGTTGTCGATTACGCGAGCATCACGTCATCGACATCGCAAAAAACGCGGCGAGTGCTGCATCGTTCGGGGTGGCCTCCAAAACCCGTTCAATGGGGGGATTCGTCGGGCCGTTTGTTGCTCGGACTCGTTTCGGACGCGCGGGAGCGTACCTTCGGGGCATGCTCGCGAGTTGGAACGGCGCCGTCGGGACGGGGTCGGCGATTCATGTGCGAAGCGATCGGAGCGATGGCGGCATCAATGGCTGTCGCGGCTTTGACGAGTCCCACCGGAGCAAATGCCGGGCCGACACAAATGCGGCTTCCGGCTTCGCTCGTGCAACCTGATTTGATCCTTCGATCCGCTGCTGCGAGGCTGGCACCTGGGTGCGAGCGCGAGGTTCCGGTCGCCATCGTTACCATTGAAGGTGCGAATACCGGCAACGGCCCGAGCGGCGCGATCGCGGGGGCGGCCTCCTACAGCGTCGATGGCGCAGCAAATTTTACGCCGACGCATCCTAGCGAGTCGCTTGCGGCAATTGCTGCCGGTGCTTCGCGACGCACACGATGTAGGTGATCCTGACCGACGCGAACGCCGGATCTCACAAATTCCGAATCGTTGTTAATCCGCAACATGCCATCGCCGAGACGGACTTCACGAACAACACCTCGCCGACGCTGGACGTCGTTGTTCCGGCTGGTTACTGTACGCTCGGACATACGAATCCGAACACGGCCCAGGAAATATTAAAGACTGCCAACAAGGCATTAGCGATGCGAATTCGTACCACCGACACGTGCGGCCCACCTGGCGGGAGTCCGACGCCTGCACCACGCTCATTGTCCACTGTTAGTTATTATAGCGGGACTAATTACGCAGGCGTATGCGGCTGGTACCTATAGAAACACGACAATAGCTGCATATGGTAATGGGTCCGCAACGCTTACTGGTCCGACGCCGAGTTCGGGACCGTTTACCCTAAATAATATCACTTTTAATACATTCCCTAATAGTCTCGCAGCTACGTTCACGCACGCCAAGTACGGTTCGGGAGTTGTCTGGTTAGATCAGACCAATTGGCGATTTCTCATCAACATGACTTGGGACAAACAGCGAACTTAGTCGGTAGCAATAACGAGCCCAAAGCAGACGGTTACGCCGCAAAGCGCCGGTACAATTATTCTTGGCGGAATCGGGATTGCGTTAAGTGCGGTAGGTTTGGCTGCAGCTATTGGTGCTGCTTTTGCCGCCGCGCCGATTCTCGTCACCGTCGGCGGGATTGCCGGAGGTATAGGAGTAGGAATGGCGCTCGGAGGAATACTTATGGACATGGGAGATTATTCGGCTGGTCAGTCAACTTTCACAATGAGTCCGTCGGCGTCGTCGCCATTGCCGATTCTCAGGAACCCCCCGCAATACAATGACGGTTCCGGGCCATCGCAATATGGGGGAACAAATGGATCCACGCCGGTCACCGTAACGACATAGGTGAATGCACATGTAATCGTTGGCAAAATAGTACTCGTAGAGGCCTTGATTTCTGCGCTGCTAGGCGGCGCTTCCCTAGGAGTGTTCATCTGCTTTAAAATCATGACGCGTAAATCGCGAATAAGGTAGTTAAGGTATCTTTTAGGGAGCCGTTGTTCGGCAGATAAGATGGGTTGGCCAATTAGGTTGTTCTTGTGCATCTGGTTCCGGTCGAAGGCGGCCCGTGAGATCGTCTGATGACGGTCTCTTTTTTTAGCAAAGGTCGGCGTGGGTGTGGTCAAGCGGGTCTAACCCCCGGAACTTAAGTCAAACGTAATCTATTGGCTGCTCGCCGACGAGCTAGCGGAATCATTCACCACGCAACCCGCCTGCAATCGCTCACGGCCGCCGGCATCGGAAGGCGATTCGACGTGCGTTTCGCGACACCGATTCGAATGGGGCTATTAGTAACGAAAGAGCAACGCGAAGCCTACGATCCGGCGGAACATCTCGCGATGCTCGCGGCCAGGGAATCGACGACGATCCCCGACGATGTTCGCGCGCTCTACGCACGATGCGAGGCGGGCGAGATCTCGAGCGATGCGATCGTGTCGGCGATCGTCGCGAGATATGGGGGAAACCGTGAAGAAAATTACTGGGTTTTAGATAGCATGCAAGATGGAACCAGCGCACGCGATTACTTGCCAGTCATAAGCGGCTACGAATATTACAATGACGTCAATCCCTTAGGCGACAGTTCGGCCAATGCAATCTCGCGAGCCGCCGTCGTCTTTGATCTCGTAATCGTCTAAAAATCAATTCATCGACTCGCGCATGCAACGCTCATACTCTCGGTCGGCTCGACCGTGTTTGGCAAAAACCAAATCGATCATAGTACATCGTGCGCCACAAAAATTGCCTCGGCAACCGAGCGTTAATGGAACAACTCTGATTGGATCAATGCCAACGGCAACGGCGTCGATGTCGGAGAACGCAACGGTACAGACGTAGCGCTGGACGTAACGCCCATCGTTACCGACGATGCTTGCATGACCGGGTATTACGATCCGCACCTCAAGCTAGAGTATTTTTAGCGGTCTCCTCGACAGGAAGGACCGAACGCGTGTGGTCCGGGCTCGTGTGAGCGCCCGAGAAGACACGCGCCATCATCCGAGTCGGCAACCCGCATCGTCGGAAAATTCGCGATCCGAAGTCCGGCAAGCTGCAGGCCGGCACATGCGTGCATTGCGGGCCGCGTCTTGCGATGTTTGATCGTCACGATTCGAAGCTCATTCGAAACAATATTGCGCCAGAACGCCGAGTCGCGCCGCTCGCCGGCGCGTTTTATCAGCACGATGTCCCTTTGCTAGGACGCCCACCGGTCATTCGACGGCGGTTTCAAAGCCGCCCGATCGATCTTCTTCCCGTCGAGCATGATGAGTACCGGGGCCTTCTCGAGTATCGCGATGTTTGCGAGCGGATCGCCCGCGAAGACGACGACGTCGGCGAGTTTGCCGGGTGCCAGGCGCCCGCGATCGTCAGTGCCGATCATGTCGGCTGCATACGACGTTCGGTGGCATATGGTTGGGATTGCCGGATTCCAGAATTGAATCGAGCGCCCAAATCGTCGGCACGAGCGCCGTGCCCCGCTCGCGCATCGCGCGAAGCGTCGTCTCGCTGACCCCAGTGCCGTGTTCGATCGAGTGGACACCGCCGTTCACCGCGACTGCGATCCCGCGATCACTATGCGCGTGCCCTGCGACGTGCAAACCGAACTTCGTCGCCTCATCCACCACGGCTTGGACCTCGTCGAGATTGAACTGCGGAACGTCGAACTTGTCGCCAGAAGAAAGCACGCCGCCGGTTGCCACGATCTTGATGAGGTCCACGCGGCGCTTGACGTGCTCGCGCACACGTTCGCGAAAACCGTAGGGGCCTGACGAGATCCCAGATTCGATCGCATGATCGACGTGGACGAATGGCGGCAGGTCGTTGGCGTCGACGCGACCGCCGGTGATCGAGAGCGCCGGGCCAGCGACAAGCATCCGCGGGCCGACGACGACCTGCTTCGCGATCGAATCGCGCATTGCGATGTCGATCCCTTCGCCACTACCGACGTCGCGCACGGTCGTGAAGCCGTTGGCCAGGATCGCCTGCGCGTTTCGAAGCGAGCTAATCGCCGCTTCGGCTAGCGAATCGTAGGAGCGATCGCGCACGAGATACGCGGATGTCACGACATTATTCGCGACGTGCGTGTGTGCGTCGATGAATCCCGGCACGATCGTCGCATCCCAAAGGTCGATCGTCGTCGCGTCGCTACCGGCGTCGCCCGCATGCATTGAGACGATCTTCGAACCCTGCAGAACCAACGCGCCCGGTGTATGCATCGCGGTGCCGTCGAATAGCCGCGCGACACGCAGCACCGTCACTCCGCTCTCCGCCCGTGCTCCGGGCGGCCACGCAGCTGCCGTTATAGCCGCACCTAACCCCGCGAGGAACGCCTTACGATCGAAAAGTGCCGCGGCCCGTGCGAAAATGGCCAGATCGAAACCACCGTGCGGACAACGGCAACCCACCGGGTCGCGTTGCTGTCTTTTCATTCCCGATACGCACCGCAGCACGCTGCGACCTGCTTCGTTTTCACCCGGATTATGCGTGCCGTAATTCACGAAGCAAAAGAGTCGCAGCATCGCCCTTCGGATCACGGTAAAACTATGCTCTCAGCATGTTTTCGCTTTTACATCGAAATCCCACGGTAACGTAATTACCAAGAAACGTTTTAATTAATGAATCCCGCGTTACGCTGATTCGGATAAACTACACGTAGCGTCTGTTTTGCAAAAGCGTGCGTGAAGGAGTTAATCGCGGCCACGTTTCCTGCGTCCAGCTATTTTGACGTTTGTTTGATGAGCAAGATATCGGTTTGAACGTGTCCCTTCCTATGATCGAGGACAACTATTAAAAGCGTTTTATTGCCATCTTTCGACACCTGAAAACCGGCGTGTTCCGGATTAGGGCTTGACTGGAACGAACCAGCGGGCATTCGCGCCTTATACCATGCAACGACGGCTTCCAGCGGCGCGTGCGGATCCATCTGCACGGTCTCCGATTTACCACCGTCACCATTCGATTCAGAAGGTAACACCATAATATTTTGCTTTGGCGTGGGGTACATGGGAAGACCGAAGCTCGTGTACTGCGTGCGGCTATTTGCAGCAAGATCCGCATTCACGGGCGTGCTCGCAAAACTCGTTGCGACCACCGCGGTGACCACGAGTGATTGAATGATAAAACGTCTCATGACACTCTCCTCGTACGAGCACTAACTGCCGGGAATGAGTTTTTTAAAGGCGCTATTTACCGCATCGTTCATCTTCGGGTCGATGCGACCGACGGTGCCGCACGTCCAGGAAATGGAGCCCGAAGCGCGTTTGCCAGCGGGCATCTTCCCGGCGTGCAGATCGAACTTGGACATGTCCGGTTGCGATTCGAGGTTGGTAAACGCTGCCGAGCCTTTCGCGCCGTTATCAGACACCGTGATTGTGAGTTTGCTCGACGGTGTCTGCGAAAAGGCGAACGGCGTCGGATTTCCCGGGCTCACCACCATGAGCGTGAGCGGTCCCATCATTCCCGAACTCATCACTTGACCGACGGCGGCTTCGCGAGAAAGGGACGGCACGTCATAGACGCCGTCCTTATCATAGTTTTTCAGGCCGATGCTCAGGATCGCGATGTGTGGATCGCCATCTTTCATTGCCATATGATATCCGCTGAGTAGCCCTCCGCCGGGCGGGCCAGCCTGGCACGTGTCGACCACGAAGTCACTCTCGAGCGCGGCATCTCCCGTCATGCTTACGTGGCCCGCGCCGGGCTTGTCGTCACCCGAATTCGAAGCGTTGTCGGCGGCTGGAGCGACACTCGGCTCGGCAACCGTCGCGGTTGCCGCATTACTTGTCGTTGTCACCGTCGTCGCTGCGGGGTCCACATCGGCTTTGCGGCTCGACGAACAGGCCGTCATCGAGAGAACGAGCAGCACGGCAAGCGCAGCTGTGGGCGTTGCTTTCTTCATGCATTCACGATATCGGTTACGCCGTCCGATTAGTGTCCGATAGACGACCTCTGGCCGCGGGCGCATGCGTCACGAGTCCCGAACGACGGAACCGCTATGCTTAGCGAGCCAACCAACAACGTGCGAAACGATATCGGCGGCTTGCAGATCCGACTGCTGGGCGGGCTCCAGCTGTTCATGCACGACGTCCCGATAAAATTCGCGGCACCGCTCAAAGCATCGGCGCTCCTTGCCTATCTGATCGTAAAGCGGTCAAGGACCATGCCCAGAGACACGATCGCGTTCGCACTCTGGCCGGATGAAGACGAAGCGAAGGCTCGCGCGAACTTACGTCGCCATATCGCAATGTTACAACACGTCTTGCCGACATCCGATCCGCCGGTGATCCTCGCCGACCAACGTTCGCTTCGGTGGAATACGGAATTCGATCCAATCGTCGACCTCTGTGAATTCGAGCGTCTCAGCGCGTTCCCCGGCGGAGCTTCGGCCGCCGTCGCCCTTTATGCGGGCGATCTCTTACCCGCCGTCTACGACGAATGGTTGATGACCGAGCGCGAGCGGTTGCGGATGCTCCAATCCGCAAATCTCGAGCGATTGACCGAGGGGTATCGGCGCGACGGAGACTATCCGAACGCAATTCGTTCGGGTAAAATGCTGCTCGACCACGATCCGTGGCGTGAAGACACCCTGCGACGAATCATGATGCTGCGGTACGAGTCGGGTGACCGAGCCGGAGCCCTGCAAGAATACGAACAGTTTACTCGGCGTTTGCAGACGGATTTGCAAGTCGCACCGATGCCCGAAACGATTGCGTGTTTCGAAAGCATCCTGCGCAACGCGCCCGTCCATTTGGCGGCTTCCGGGTCGCCGTCAACCGCGTCTTCGGCCGACGTCATGCCCTTTGTCGGTCGCTCGGAAGAACTTGCGACATTGCAAGCATCCTGGTTACGCGCGGTGCGTGGTCAAGGTCGTACCGTCTTCGTCGTTGGCGAAGCGGGCATCGGCAAATCGCGGCTCGCCGCAGAGTTCGCGCGTCACGTCGAATCGCAGGGTGGTCGCGTCGTTTCCGGCGGTACGATCTCGGGCGAAGCGTCGCCCTACGAGGCGATCGTACGAACGTTACGTGGCGCTTTGCCGATGATCGCCGCACTCGATCTCAAACCGATGTGGCTCGCAGCCGCAGCTACGGTGTTGCCGGAGTTGCGGCAAAACCACGACACCATTCCGCGCCTTTCAGCGCTCGAACCCGAGCGCGAGCAATCGCGTCTTTTCGAGGCGATGTGGCGCTGTTTCGAAGGGCTCGCGCGCGTACGACCGTTGCTCATCGTGCTCGAAGATCTGCATTGGGCGGGACAAGCGACGGTCGCGTTTCTGACGTATCTCGTGGAGCGGCTCGGATCGGCGCCGATCATTCTTCTCGTCACCTATCGCGACGACGAAACCGGCCCGTCGCATCCGTTGCGCGCATTCCGGCGAATCATGCAACGCGAACATGGTGTCGTAAGCTTACCCCTTGGTGGACTCTCGCTCTCCGATGTCGAGGACTTCATTACACGAATTTCCGGCAGCGACCCTCGCGATGGGTTCACTCATCGCGCGTACGCACTCAGCGCCGGGAACCCGTTCTTCCTCGGAGAGATCGTCCGCGAGTCGCAGCTCTCGCGAGCGCCGGAGCCCGTCCTTCCCGCGAGCCTGCAGATTGCAATTGGCGACCGCGTCGAACGGCTCTCCGAGATGGCTCGCTCGGTCCTCGCGGTTGCAGCGACGGTCGGACAAAGCTTTGCAACCGAAATTGTCAGTGCAGCGGGCGGTTTTTCCGAGGACCACGTACTCGCATGCATCGACGAGCTTCTCGATGCCCGCTTCGTCCGCATTTCAACGGGACCCGTTGGATCTAACTCGGGCGACTTCGTCTTCTCGCACCAGTTAATTCAAGCATACATTTCCGGTTCGATTGCGGCCGATAAGCGCAAGGCACTTCACCGTCGGGTCGGCGTCGTGATCGAGCAGGTGTATCACGGACGCGAAGATACCGTCGCGCGCGAACTCGCGCGTCACTTCGATGCGGGTGGCCGCGCCGAGAAAGCCGCCGAGTATTACTATGCCTCCGCGCAAGCGGCGATCGCCGTCCACGCCGACGACGAAGCGTTAACATCCCTCACGCGAGCCGCAGACCTTGCCGATCCGACGCTGCAGTACGCCGTCATTGCGCTCCGCGAAACCGTGTTCGCACGGCGCGGAAGGCGCGAGCAGCAACTTGCCGACATCGTGCGGCTAGAGTCGCTGTCGATCGACCTCGCGGGGCGTGAACTCGAGTGCCTGCGCAGGCGTGTCCGTTACACACATGCCATCGATGATCTCGCTGCGCAAGAGGTTGCCGTCGAGCGGTTGAAAATCGCAGCAGAGCGTTCGAGCGATGCGTACTGGATCGCGTTTGCAGCCGAAAGCGCAGCCGTGCTGATGGGAGCTTTCGGAGACTATCCCGCAGCCTTATCAGAGGCGGATCGCGCTCTCTCACGCTATCGAGCGCTCCAAGATGCAACCGGGATCGTACGAACGTTGTGTCTCATTGCGGATTCGTACGGCGTGCAAGGCCATGCCGTACCCTCGACCGCGGCGATCGCGGACTGCCTGGCATTGGCAGCCACGTCGTCGAATGAAGCCTTGGTTATCGGATCTCTCGATGCCGCATCGCGTTCCGCTTATCGCAACAACGATTACGAGCGGTGCTCGGCGCTTGCCGAACAAGGGCTCGCGCTCTGCCAGTCGATCGGCGATCGGGAAGGCGAAGCCGATGCATACTTTCGGTTGGGCAACGTGGCGAGCCGGCGATTCGCAATCGATGCGGCGACAGCGTATTTCGCAAAAGCAACGGCGCTCTATGATGCCGTCGACAAACCGCTCGGTGGAGCGATGGTGCTCGTTAACGGCGGCGTGCTGTTCCTGAAAATCGGCGACTTCACCCGTGCCCTCGAGTGCTTCAGGCGATCGCGTCATCTTTTTCTGCGCTTAAAAGATCTCCGCGGCCTCACCATTTGCGCGATCAATCTCGGCATGACGGCATACCTTCTCGACCGCTTTCCAACGGCTCGCCGCATCCTACGATCCGCACTGCGCCCGGCCGAACAACTCGGTGCACCGATTCTCACCTGCGCGGCGCTCTCGAACCTCGGTGCGGCGGAACGCGAACTGGGCGATCTTCCCAACGCACTCGAACACTGCGAGCGATCGATGCGCTTACGTCGAGAAAAAGCTCCAAGCGACATGGCGTCGGACCTGGCGGATCTCGGGCTAACCTATTTGCGCGCAGCAAACATCGACGCTGCGGTCGGGATCGCCACCGAGATCGAATGCTTGGACGATGCCGCACTGCAGAGCATCATGTACCCGCAACACGTGCTCTGGAGTGCGGCGCAGATGTTCGCGGCTGCCCACCTCGACGATCGGCACCGAGAAGCACTGGAGCGGGCCTTCGCCTTACGGTCCGCACGCGTTGCCGCTTTCACGAGCGAAGCGGGCCGGGAAACCTATCGTGCTCTTCGTTTTAATCGGGAGATCGAGGCAGCAATGGCGCAATCGGACGCCGTTCGGACGGGCATTCTCCGACAATAATCCCGTGAGCAAGAGCGAGGCCCGTACCAAGCACATCTTCGTCGTCGAAATCTGGCGCGAGCCGTCGGATTCGCTTCGCGGCTCACTACGCGGAATCGTCAAAGACGTGACGCACGGGCAGCAATCGTACGTCCATACACTCGGTGATCTCACCGACTTTATCAGCGTACGGCTCGACCACCCATCGACGGAAATGCAACCCTCCGATGAGCCGTGCTCATGACGCGGTATTTTCTCATGTCACCGTCATTTTAGAAAGGTGAAACCTTATGGTTCTCTCCACTTCGAGCACCAGTCCGAAACCGTTCGTTGTAACACCCAACGACTATCAACCCCCCTTGAACGTCCTCGGCATTCGCGTGACGGTGCTGGCAACCAATGTGGCGACACAGAGCTACGAAGTCACGCTTCAGCAGGGAGATGAGGGAATGGGTCCGCCGCCACATAGCCATCGTTGGGACGAGTCATTCTATGTGCTCAAAGGCTCGGTTGAGTTTACCTGTGCAGCGGAGACCGCCATATGTGGTCCCGGTACGCTCGTCCACGTGCCCGCACATACCGTTCATGCCTTTCGTTTCGGCGAGCATGGCGGCGAGATGCTCGAAATGAGCGGCCAAGGTGGCCTTGCGACACAGATGTTCACCGCAGTGAACGACGAGATCCCAGCCGGACCGCCCGACATCAGGAAAGTCGTTCAAGTACTAAAGCAAAATGGCGTGACCGTCTCCGTCTGACACCGATCTAAACCGTTCACAATGCCAAACGGGCAATCTCGCTGGAAGGAAGCTGAGCGGAGAAACGCAGCCAACTCATCGCGTCACGCGATGCAGCATTCAACAATCTCTCGCCGTAAACAAGACAAAAAAGGATTTAATCATGCAATAGAAATCGCTGCTCACCCTCACTCTCGCCGCTACCGCGCTGCTTATGGGAGCTCGTCCGGTGGGGGTAAGCGCGGCGCCACAGGCAGCGTGCTCTCTGTTGACCTCGCGGAGGTTCGCGAGATCATCGGCTCGCCAGTTGTCGTCTTCGAGCCGAGTCCACAAGGGCCGACGGTACGCGGGAACCTTACGGGCTCGAGTTGTGTGTAGATGCCGCCGGGAAGCGCGCAGACTTTGGAAAGGGGCCGAAAGCGAGTCTTTCTATCTAATTTAGGGATCGCGACAACTCTCTCTGCAGGGTACGATGCCTACATGAAGCGGCAGTCGGTAGCGCAGATTAAGAGAGATGTCCTCGCCACGGCGGTCGTATCGAACGGCAAAACCGTCGTGCCCGCTGCAAGCAGAAGATTGCTCGACGCCGTGCTAAAGAAGCTGTGATCATCTTCCGTCCTTGCATCGAAGATTGCGTGCGCGCATCGTAACGGTCATAAAGTTCGGTTCGTGTTCGATACACGATCTCTGACAATGGCGTTCGCATCGATCGTCCAGGTAATGCCGTCGGAACTCACCAAGCGAATCACCGGGGCGCCCCGTTGTGGGATGATGACATCGGGTCGGTACGTTACCTCGCTGATGCGCGGGGGAGCAACACTGAGCGAATCTTAATACCGCTCAAAGACAGCACGGGTCACATCGCGATCGCAACGCCCGATTTTCTCCCGCGCACGGCGGGCGCAGCCTCCATCGAGCGGTACGTTCGATAATAGCGCGATGAAAGTCAACTTCGCGATTGCCGTGCCGGTTTGAGATTTCATCACCTTAGCCAATGAAGCGAGCTGTCCGAAAAGTGTACGACACCGGCTCGTGCGTATCGACAACGGCGCTCCATGCGGCACGGTCGGACGCGATTCGGACGCGAGTTCCGTACGCTTCGCCCATACCATCGAAGCATTAGAAAAGGTGAAACCTTATGTTTTTCTCGACTGTGAAGGTCAGTTTTGTTGCCACCGTCCTCGCCTCGCTTTTGATCTCGATCTCCGCGGCGGAGGCCGCCAGCCTCGCCCCTTGCGACGTTCTCCCCGCTTCCGCGGCGACACAGATCGTCGGGATGCCGCTGAGAGCACGGCCTGCCGGAATACCCGAAGCACCATCATGCGAGTACCTCTCGCAGCGTCCGATCTTCGCGTTTGGCCTGCAGACGTTTTCATCGGAATCCCATGCGGCCACGTATTTCAAAAAATGGACGGCAAGCAGCCACCCCACGGTCGCGTTTCGTCAAAAAGGCGTTTTCGTGCTCTCCGCGATTAGCTTGAATCACGACAGCAGCAAACTCACCGCGCTGCTCGAAGCGGCAGCAAAACACCTGTAGACGTCGATGCAAACCAGCAAACGCAGCTGAAGGCTTTTTCTCGCTGTGTCAGCCTCTTTGCCGTGGCCATCATAACCGCTCTCACGATTCGCTCCGCCGAGGCGTCACCTCGCGCCGGCTGCAACACGAGGATCCGTGCGATTTATTCGATGCTTCCCGTCCAGAGAAAGGTTAATCCAAGATGCTTCATTCCGCTTCACGCGCCGGCGCTACCGCAATACTGCTCAGCTCGTCGCCAGCTTTAACATCCGCAGCTGAGGCCTCGCATCCCGCCCCTTGCAAGGTTCTCCCCGCCGCGGAGGCTTCGCGGATCGTCGGCACTCCGTTGAGGTCGCAGATGTCCAGTATACCAGGAGATCCATCGTGCATCTATTTTGCGAAGGAAGCTATTTCTGGATTTGGCGTGCTCTCCTATGCATCAGAATCCGCCGCAAAAGCGATGTTTGAGAGATGTACCGCTGCATCAGATTCGGATCGAGATGTGGCGTTCAAGAAAGCAGCCGGAAGAAGTCGGCCGCCGCAAAGCTATCGTCAAAAAGTCGTGTTCGTGTTTTCCGCAAATGGCTTCAATGGCGACGGCAGCAAGCTCGACACATTGTTCGACGCCGCTGCAAAACATCTGTGAACGTCGATGGGTAATCTCAAACAAGCCTCGCGCGGTTCCCACGTCGCGCGCAGCATCGCATCATTAACGGTTGCGTTCAGCCTCTTCCTCGTGCCCGCGAACGCGAGCCTTCTCGATGGAGCGCCGCGTGAGGCGATTACCACGAGCATAAAAGACGCGTTGCCGGTCGCGCAATTACTCGGTCGTTTCTTGCAAGGGATTACGCCGGTAACGTCACGATCCACGCGCGTCCCATCTGGCTATTTCCGCATGCGCCTGCAGAGCTATTGCCTTCATGCGGGGACGTATGGGCCGACCAAGGGCGACGGCTATCTTTTGGCACCGCTCAAAGGCGACCGCGCGCTGCTCATTCGTTCGATCATGGAACGATCCTTCGCGCATCCGGAAATCCAACAACAAGACATCCAGCAATTGATCTGGGGCATCGAAGCGTACACGCCGTTCCAAGATTATGCATCCGATTTTCAAAACCGGATCCGTCCATTGCTGACTTCGCCCGAGATATCGTCAATGAGCGCGAATCGAGAATCGGTGAAGAACGTCGCTCGGGGTCTTCTGGGCTCGCTCATCCCGGCTCAGATTACGAACACCATCTCACAAGTGCAGAGCTGGCGCGACAAGATCACCAATCCAGCACTTGCGTTTCCGGAACTCGAGCAGCTGGCCGTCCTGCGTGGCAAAGCGCCGATCGGAGAAGGCAGTCGAGAGGTACCCGCCGGCCCGTGGAGCTACGCCGAAAATGGCACGTACGTCCGCTTCTTCCCCGAGTCGTATTCCACTACCGATGTCGAAGTATTCAGGCCGCCATCGTACAGCATAACGCTGGATGACATCGGCCGTGCGACACATCTCTCGAGCGGCGGATACACGGTCGATGCGACGTATGCAGCGCGCCCCGACGTCACCTCAATCCGGGGTGCGATGGTCCGTTCGTGGCGGTTTAAAACGTTGCGGCTTACGGGTCCGAAGCAAGGTCAGACCGCTCTCTTCAGCAATCGCGGGTATGTTCTCGATTCACGCGACGTCGCGTATGGAAAGATCGGGAACACCGCCCTGAGTGCGCCGAGAACTCCGATCCAAGTCGCGAGTCTGAACATGGTGCGGGTTGCGATTACGGGCGACGATGCCGTAAACATCACAGAGCGTACGTTAACCGAGTACAGCAAATTCGGCACGGGAAAAGACGCACGCGAAGCGGCCGGCCCTGAGCCAAACGCCCAAGTAGCGGGCAGCGACTTGACCGGCGCAGAGCATCTCGCGGGTGGACTTCACGACATCGTCGCGGGCAATCCTTATTACTGGATCGGCGACACCTACGCGAAGGTCGCGATCATCGTAGCCGGCGCGGCTGCGAAACTCGAAGGAAAGGCGAAAGACGCCCCCACGAATGACGTAAATAGTCAAGCTAACTATGACTATCCACTCCTCGCGGAGCCGGCAAACACCAGCCAGCAGCGTCTCGGCGTCTCCGGCCGTGGCGCGCAGTGAGCGCACGAGTTCGGACGCTTATCGGAGAGCAACGTCGCTTAAGGTAGCGTACGAACTCAGCCCTTAATGGAAAGGTGTCTCGGAGCCGTTGCCGTGACAACCGCATTCACGATTGGCTCCGTAGACGCGTCACCGCGTGTCGCATGCAACATCATTTCGATTGCTGATGTGCGCGCAATCATCGGAGATTCTGTTTCGATTCTCAATCCCGATAAGAACTTACTGACACAAATCGACGGCGCGAGGGATG
Organism: Vulcanimicrobiota bacterium; assembly: GCA_031420415.1. Classification (GTDB taxonomy): domain Bacteria; phylum Vulcanimicrobiota; class Vulcanimicrobiia; order Vulcanimicrobiales; family Vulcanimicrobiaceae; genus JANYGA01. The sequence goes on along the minus strand of JANOMT010000028.1, from coordinate 51,727 downwards.
GATCGGGGCGTAGCGCGTTGCTCAATCTCGTTTATGCACCGGCTTCCAAGCTCGCGGCAATGAATGCAAAATATCGCGCCAAATCAACAAAAACCGCCGGTGTGTTCGCAGCCGTCCGCGTCGCGACCCGCGATGCGATCGATTTGGCAGCGAGCAATAAACTTCTCGCTGCCGTTCTTCAGAAGATCTAATCCGGAATCTCGGGCCGCAATGTCGGCGTTTGCATCCGCCGATTAAACGAAAGGAAAGCTCTTTTCGATGAATGCTCCCTCACGATATCTCGATCTCTTTGCCTCGGCGCTTATTGGCGTGGCAACGATTGCCCCAGCAAACGCATTACCGCAGCTCGCCTGCAACGGGCTTCCGATTTCGGAAGGACACGCCATTATTGGAGGCTCTCCGGTCTTCAAGCCTAGCTCAATAAAGCGTCTAGGTGCCTTAATAATTTCCGACTGCGGTTAGTGTGAGCGTTGCGGGGGTCGAAGGCTTCGATTTTGTGAAAAGCAAAAATGCGCTCGCCGCAATTTTACAAAAAATCTAAGGTTGCTCGGACGCTATTCGGACGGTATGTCGGTCATGGTTCGTTTTACAGAGCTTACCAACTCGACATCTGGCCTTGAAAGGACCGTCTCATGCGTTTGCCTACCGTGCTTATCGCTGCATCGCTTGCTTTTACCGCATGCAGTAGTGGAAGCACAACAACCCTCACTCCCAACGCGCCGCAAGCTTCTACGTTTGCGATCGTAACGGGCGCGCAAGACCAAAACCAAGCCCTCCAGGGCCTTAACTTCTACCCGGCATCGCTTTCCATCAACGTCGGCGATACCGTTTCGTGGGCGTTTCCCACGGGAGAACCACACACGGTAGCCATCGTTCCCGCAGGCCAACCCGTGCCGCCACCGAGCGACCCGAACGTCGCGAAGCCGAGTGGATCGATGACCACTGACGGCACGGCGTATTCGAGTTCGGGTTTTCAATTGCTCGGTGGGAGTTACTCGATGACGTTTACGAAAGTCGGTACCTATACGTACCGATGCCTCATCCATCCGGGCATGATCGGGACGGTACTGGTTCGCGCAGCCGGGACGGCGTATCCGCAAACGCAAGCGCAGCTCGATGCCATGGCTGCAACTGGCCAAAGCACCGATCTCACATCCGCGTCGGCTTCACTCGCCACGTTCCCATACCCCGTGGATGGCACGCACCTTGCTGTCGGCATCTCGCCTGCGGTATCCGGTGGAGCGCCCGTCGCATCTTCGACCGTGCTCCGGTTCCTATCGTCGCCGTCGCTCTCCGACCAATCTGTCACGATCCCGGTCGGCACGACGCTGACGTGGACCAATCTCTCGAATAACGAACCACACACTGTCTCGATCGGAGCAAACGGCCAGCCGTTCCCGACGATCAGGCCACCGGGAGCGCCGACGGGAAACACGACCTTCGATGGATCGGCGTTTTCGAATTCCGGGATCCTCTTTCCGGGCCAGAGCTATAGCCTAACGTTCACCAAAGCCGGAACGTATACGGTGCATTGTGTCTTCCACGACGACACCGAACATATGATCTCGACGGTCGTCGTCATTTAGGCGTATCGTGGACGGCTTGCGGCGCACGTGTTCGGACTCGTTTCGGACGCTAACACTGCTAGCGTTCACGCACGACCTTACGTCATACATTGAAAGGTGCTTCCAATGAAACTTTCCTCACCTTGTGTTTGTCTCTTTGCCTCGGCAATCATCACAGCTGCTACGATCGGCTCCGCGGCCGCGTCACCGCGGCTCGCCTGCAGCGTCCTTCCGCTTGCAGAAATAGAATCGATCGTCGGGAATTCTCTCTCGGTCGGCCGGGCTGCAAGCGCACGTCCGGAACGCGATTCGACGCATTCCGCTTGCGGGTATAATCCGAAAGAACGTGTGGGGCGTGGTTTATTGTTCACGCTCATTACGGCGTCAGGGCCCAAGCTCGCCGAAAGTCAATCGCAAGCTCGTGCCGATCCCATGCACACCTTCGGCGCGACGGCGATCAAAGGTGGGATGTTCGTAAGTGCACGAGTTATCGACATGAAAGGCTTCACCACGGACATGGCGACGAGTGAAAAAGTACTCGCCGCAGCACTACGACATCTTTAAGTCGTTCCGACCGGTTTATACATTATCGATCGGCGCTCGTCGTTGCGGCGTCGAGCGTCAGATCGCGCTCGAGAGCCTTTACTCGAATCGGACGCTTTTCGGACGAACGTTTTAGCACCGTAGCGATTATGAAGACGCTGCTCGTGATTCCTCTCGCGCTCTTTCTGGCGACTGCGCTGTTAGGAGGCTGCGCGAGTCGGTCGACAGGAGCTTCTGGCAGCGCAACATCCTCCCAAGGCCCCACCGTTTCCTTGAGCGATGCCGAGCTTCAATACGGCGTCGCACCCACACGCAACTCCGAGGTCGTCTATCAACCCGACGTCATCATTCCGCAGGGTGGCGCGTCGGCCGTTCGCTCCGTGAGTTCCAACGGTCTGACGTGGACGATCGATGCGAGCGCCCCGGGCGCAGCGGATCTGATGCCCGGCAAGATCATGTTCCTCACCGGCCGCGGTGTCGGCCGCGTGTTGCACGTTGCACACAACGGTAATGATCTCGGCATCACCCTCGGTCCCGTTCAACTCACCGACGTCATTCAACAAGCGCATCTTTCCGGAAATCAAACCGTCGATGCCGGCGCGATGCGATCGTATTCGGCTCCGGATTGGCCGGGCGCCGAAACCTCGCTCGCGGCTGCGCCCGTTCCATCATTGCCGCGCGTCGCGGATATCCAACCGGTCTTTGCGAGCTTCAACGAAAGCCGTCCCGCGCGCTTGCCGCTGCAGCTTGCCCAAGCATCGTTGCTGCCGCCGGGAATCGGGCCGCCTCCCGAAGTGATCACACCGAGCTTCAGCTTTAACCCGTTTACCGACGGCGGTTTGAGTATGAATTTCAACAGCCCCGTGAAGAACGCTGCCCTGGCTCCCGTTCAGGTACACGGATCGGTCGCACTGCATATGCTTGATCCGTACGTTTCGTATGACATCAACATCACGACGCGCGGGATCGAGACCGCAAAATTCGAGGTGCATAACACGGCCGGGCTGACGTTAAATTTCGAAGCGAGCAGCAATGCTGACTTCGCGCCGAAAGATAACCTCAAGAAGCTCGTCTTCTTACCGATAGATCTGAGCGTCCCACTCGGGGGACCGGTTCCACTCGCGTTCACGCTACACCAGACGTTCATGCTGGAAACTCTTTTTACGGCAAAAAATTCGAAGTTTACGGCCGGCGGTGATTACGCGCTCGCGGGTTCGCTCAAGATGGAATGCCACTACAGCACGTGCAGTGCCAGCGGACCCGGGAGTTTCATCGTGCGTAAAAGTTTGATGGATTCGATCTCGGGCATCTCATTGGGCATCAACGCCCTCATCATCACCTACGAAGTGCGAGCGATCGTCGGCATTGGTGCCTTTGGCTTCGTCACCGGCCCCTTCGTAGGACTCGGATTGACGGCCGGGGTAACGCGGGGCTCGGATGCGGGAAGCGTTATCGTCGGTGTCACGTGTCGGCAAGTCGACATGCAGGCTTGGGTCAAGGCCGGCGTCGGGTATCGGATGCCGCCCTCCGTTGCGAAAGTGATCAATTTTATTCTGAGCGTCTTCAACGTCGCTCCCATCGAAAGCAGCGGTGGGTCGGGCGTCACGTCGCCACTCTTCGACCCAAAACACCAGCGCATCGGATGTGGCAGCGACTCCACGTCCGGGTAGGGCGATACATCGCGATCGGACAAAGCGCCGCGTGCGTGCGGTGCCGACCCGCCGCAACGGCGGAATATCGCCCGACGGCCGCACGATTACGTATCGCTTACGCGACGACGTCCGCTGGCAAGACGGCACACCGCTGACGGCTGCCGACGTGGTCTTCACGGTCCGCGCGATCCATACGTTCGATTACGCGACGTCGCGGCGCCGGATGCGCATACCGTCGTCGTCCGACTGCGCGAACGCGATGCCGCGATCGTCGACCTCTTCTTCACACCGGATAGCAACTACGCGATCCTGCCCGCGCATCTGCTCGCAAACGAACCCGAACTCAACGACGTGGCCTTCAATGCCAAGCCGATCGGTTCGGGGCCGTACCGTGTGGCGGCGTGGGATCGTGGCAGCGTCGTTCATCTCGTTGCCAACCTCCCCGAATCGACGACCGCGCTCGTGCAGCTCAAAACGGGCGAACTCGACGCGCTGCTCGGCGGCGACGTCGGCCTCGGCTCGCACTACGCCGCACTGCCCCGATACCGCACGTCGAATCTCCCTTATACCGGTGCCTCGATCGTTGCGTTCAATACGGAGCGCGGTGTGTTCGCCGACCGTCGCATCCGTCGCGCGATCGCGCGTGGCATCGACCGCGTGCGTCTCGTCGCCGACGTCACGCGCGGCTTCGCGACAGCCCACGACGCGTGGCGGGGTCTTTTCAGCTACGCGGACGATCCACACGCGCCGTGGCCGACGTACGACCCGGGTGCGGCCGCCGCCGATCTCGATCGCGCCGGCTGGCGCCTGGGACCGGGCCGAAGACGGCGGAGCGTTCGTGCTCGGCAAATTCGATCTCGCACTCGCCCGTTATTCCAGCAACGTCGACCCCGACGTCTCGTGGCTCTTCGCGTGTCGAGAACGCGCACCGCACGGCTATAACGACGCGCGGTATTGCAATCCGCACGTCGATGCGGCCTTGCGTGATTCGGCGTACGCTCTCGACGACAAAGCTCGACGTGCGGAACTCGCGCGCGTCCAGCGACTCGTCGCAAACGACGTTCCCTTATTGCCGCTCTACCAAAGTCGCGAACTCGACGTGATCCCGCGCAACGTCGACGGATTCGTCGCCAACGGTACGTTACCGTATGATTCGGTCGAGCACTGGCGTATTCGTCCATCGCGGTAATGCGGGAACGCGATCCACGGTGACGAGCGGGGGTGGTTCTCGCACGACGCACGTGCTCGGCCGCGAAATATAGGGGGACCGATGCGAGGGCGGCCAACCATCGGGCGTGGAGATCGCCATCGTCTTTTGCGTCGCGCTCGGCGCCGCGCTCGGTTCGTTCGTCGCGCTGGCGATCGATCGATTGTTGCTGCGCGAATCGCTCGTGCGACCGCCTTCGCATTGCGCGGTCTGCAACAAACGTATCCGGCCATGGGACAACGTTCCAATCCTGTCCTGGCTGATCTTGCGCGGCAGGTGTCGCTTTTGCAAGGCCTTCATTCCGCTGCACGTCGTGCTGCTGGAGGTTGCGGGCGCGATCGGCGGCGGCGTGTATGCGGCCCAGACGTTCCATTACTAGCGTGACGCGCGCGTCCGTCGCGCTGTCGGCACTCGCCATAGGTGTCATCGCCTTCGGCTGCGCGCTCGGGAGCGCACGCGTCGTGCATACGTCGACCGCCCCGCTTGCGTCGACACTTCGACTCACGATCGTCGCGGGCGCTCGGCAACGCGCGCACGCTTTCGCAGCATCGACGGGACCTGGTTACGAGACGGAGTTTGCGCAATCGCTCGTCGTGCGCGTCGACGGACCGCGGGCCGCCCTATCCGGCAAGCGAAAACTGCGGTTCGCATGCCTCGAAGCCGCGTGTCGATTTGCGGCCGCCGTCGAGGGCGACGATGTCTCGCGTGTCGATCCACGCAGCTACGACGTCGACGTGGTCGATGGCCGGGCGACGCTTCCGCTCACGCTCTCGACCGATGCCATCGGCGCGACGTACACGGTTCGCGTGCGCGCGCGGGTCCGCAACGGCGAGCGCGCAAACGAGGTCTCGTTTCGGCTCGAGGTACGTTAGACCGTTGCGTTCGGGCGCGTTACGAACATCGCATCACCGAACGAAAAAAACCGATACTCGCGCACGATCGCGTGCGCGTACGCTCGCATGACCGCGTCGTAGCCGCCGAACGCCGTCACGAGTACGAGCAGCGTCGATGCGGGGAGATGAAAATTCGTCAGCAGAGCGTCCGTCACGCGAAAGTTGAAGCCCGGTGTGATGAAAATATCGGTTTCTGCCGCACCGGCGTGCACGTACCCGTCCGCGCGCGCCGAAGCTTCGAGCGCGCGCATCGCAGTCGTGCCCGCGACGACGACGCGTCTGCCCGCGCGTTTGGCATCGTTGACGATCGTTGCGGTCATCTCGGGGATGTCGTAGCGCTCGGCGTGCATCGTGTGGTCGTCGATGCGGTCGCCGGCCATCGGTTTGAAGGTACCGATTCCGACGTCGAGCACGAGCGGGACGATCGTGACGCCGCGTACGCGAATCGCGTCGAGGACGCGTCGCGTGAAATGGAGCGAGGCCGTCGGCGCCGCGACGCTGCCGGGCACGCGCGCGAAGACCGTTTGATAGCGAGCCGAGCGTGCGGCGTCGCCTTCGCCGACGTACGGCGGCAGCGGTAACTCGCCGCAGCAATCCATCAGCTTCCCAAGATCGCAATCATCGGCAAAGCGCACGACGCGCGATCCGTCTTCGCGAACTTCGTCGATCGAGGCGACCGTCGCACCGTCGCGCGAATCGTCGTCCGTCCAGGCGAAGCGGACGCGATCCCCCGTTCGCAAGCGTCGTCCCGGACGGACGAGCGCGTGCCACGCGCGTGCGCGTAGATCGAACGCGCCACCCATTGCCGGACGCAAGAGGAGCACTTCCGCCGCGCCCCCGCCGCGCTCGCGCGTGCCGTGTAACCGGGCGGCGATGACGCGCGTTTCATTTATGACTAAAACATCGTCCTGGCGAAGATGGTCGGCAAACGATGCGAACGTGCGGTCGTCGCACCCGATGTCACCCACGACGAGTAGGCGCGCGGCATCGGCAGGTTCCGCGGGCGTTTTCGCAATCCGTTGCGGCGGAAGTTCGTAACGATACGCATCGGTCAGACGAAGCGCATCGGGATCGTTAGGCACGCCCGAGATCGGTACCGGGGAAGTAGAACGCCACGATGTCGTGCGCGCTCGCGCCACCGGCGCCGAATTCGCGTGCGCCCCATTGGCAGAGCCCGACGCCGTGACCGTGCCCCGTGCCACTTACGCTTACCGAGCTGGCTCCCGGCGCGAATGCGACCGCGCGCACGAACGTACTACGCACGACGCTCGTTCCGAGCGACGACCGAAAGCGATTGGGTGACGCCTCGAAGGTCGCGCTCTCGCCGATGAAGCGGATCGCGCGCGGCCGGTCGGCGGGCGACGTTGCGGCGAGTTCGACTGCCCGCAAGGTGCCGATGCCGGCGAGATCCGATCCGAACGCGCTCTGCATCGCGGTTGTGGGAACGTCGACTTGCCACGTATATCCGGGTGAATTCGCGCAATGCGGATCGACGATCGCACGGAGATAGGGATACGGCGTGTTCCACACATCGCCCGAATCGGCGGTCTCACCGCCGCAGCAACTGCTGTAGGCAACATGTGCGGGCGCGCCCGCGAACGTGACGATCGTGCCGCCGGTCATTTCGACTGCCGAGCGACCCTCGACCGATTCGCCGTCGATCCCGTCGTAGCGCTGATCGGCTTCGCTCGCAACGACGTCGTAGAGTTTGAGCGGCCGAAGTTTTCCGAGCGCGTACGTCCGCGCAACGATCGCCTGCGCTTGCTGCGAGGCGGCAGGCCACGAGGGGGAGACTTCTTTACTCAACACGCCCGCGAGGTACGCATCGAGCGGAAGCGTATTGACGAGGCCCGTGCGCCCATCGGGGAGCGCGATCGTCGCAAAACTCCCGCGGTAGGTCCGCTCTCCCCACGCGAAATGCCACGCGTCGATCGGGCGCGGCAGCTCGAAGGTGCCGCTCGCGAGCAACACGCGCATCGGATGTTGAGCCGCTTGGCCCGCAACGTCGAGACCGCCCGTCGCTTTCGCGATGCGCGGTAACGCGACGAGCGCGGCCGATGAGGCCAAGAACGCTTGCCGATTCATTGGCGGAGGCTGTTCGGCGCCGCGCATGATCAAGCCCCTGCTACGGTGCCTTCGACGACCCGATCGGTCGCAGAAGCCGCACGGGGAAAACGAGCACATACGCGAAGCATTTTAGATGCTGCAAACCCGCCGCGCATTTCATGTCGGTACGCATCCCACGCACGCCCGAATCCGGCACATCGATGCCGACCCGGAGGCCCTGCGCGCGTTCTTTGCCGACGTCGCGACGATCGACGTTCAGGAACTCGAGTACGTGCCATTCATGCGTTTCATCATCGGGAAACGACTCGATGCCGCGCTCGGTGGAAATTTTGGCGAGACGGTTCGCAGCATCATCGCCGATCGCGAGACCGGCGGCTTGACGATCGGCGTCGCCGGAACGACGCAGAGCGACGCGGATTACGTACGCTTCGGCACGGCCGTCGCGCATCTGGTCGGTCCGGCGAATTTCGATGCGATGTCGAAAACGTTTTACGCGCGATTTACGGTCGAGCACACCGATGTGAGTGATTCGTATCTGCGCCAAGCGTATCGCGACATGACGCTCCACACCGACGGCACGTTCGTCGACGACGCGACCGATTGGCTGCTGATGATGAAGTTCGCCGAGCGCAATGCGCGCGGAGGCGAATCGCGGCTCTTGCATCTCGACGACTGGACCGAGCTCGACCACTTCGCGAATCATCCCCTCGCGACGGTCCCGCTCACGTACAAATCGCCACCGAGCAAAAATGTGACGCAGATCGTCAAGCGACCGACGTTCTTCCACGTCGATAAAAAGACGTGTCTTTCGTTTATCGACCAGTTCGTCTATCCCGATTCACTCGCGCAAGCAACCTATCTTCACGAACTCTCGCAATCGCTCGAGCGCGCTGCCGTCCCGACACCACTTCCCACGGGCGACCTCGTCATGCTCAACAACGCCTTTTGGGCGCACGGGCGTGCTGCGTTTGCGACGCATACCGAACTCTATCGCGAGCTGATGCGCCAGCGCGGCGTCTTCGCGAAGTAAGACGAAGTCGACACTCATTGGTAAAGGTCAGAAGCGTAGCTTCGGTCCTTTTATTCATGGACGTTTGTGTCAGGAATAATTTCAACAAATCGACGCTCGAACCAGCGCAGGCGGCCTACTCGCACATCGCGCATAGCCATAGGTAATCGCGTCGCTTCTTGCGGCGCGGCTTTCACTTTTTTCTGACGAGGCAATCATTTGAAACGACTCGTTCTTCTCGCAACCTTTGCCGCAGGTTCAACCATCGTTGCCGGCTGCTCCGGTGGATCGAATTCCGTGCCGGCGGCGCCCATCGCGAATTCGCCTTCTGCGATCGCGCCGGCGGGCGCAAGCCGCATGACGGATTTCCAGGCTGGTCTCGCGAGCGGACGCTTCGCTCGCGTCTGCGCCGCCGCCGTGGCGGGAGAAGCATCGTGTCATGCGATCATTCGTACCGACACCGGCGAAGGGCGCTCGCCCCAGGGCAAGCCCGGTCCCGGTCCCGGCCCCGTCGGTGCACCAGCGGGCTTCGGGCCCTCGCAGTTACAGGGCGCGTACGGTCTCGTCGGCGCGCCGGCTCCAACCGTCACGGTTGCAGTCGTCGATGCCTACGATAACCCGAATCTCGAAGCCGACCTCGGCGTTTATCGCTCCCAATACGGAATTCCAGCGTGCACCACGGCGAACGGCTGTTTCAAAAAAGTCGGTCAGACCGGAACGGCGACCCTGCCCACGACCAATGCGAGTTGGGGTCAAGAAACGTCGCTCGACGTGGACATGGTCTCGGCAAATTGTCCGACGTGTCACATTCTCGTCGTGGAAGCGAATTCTCCGACCTCCGCTAACCTCGCTGCAGGCGTCGATACCGCAGTCGCTCTCGGTGCCGTCGCGATAGGCAACAGCTACGGCAGCGCAGAGAGCGCGGGCGAGTCGGCCTACGCGGCCTCGTACAATCATCCGGGCGTCGCCATCACGGCGAGTTCGGGCGATGCCGGTTACGGCGCGCAATCGCCGGCATCGTACAACACCATCATCGCGACGGGTGGCACGAGCCTCACCGTCAGCGGAACGTCGTATGCGAGCGAAACGGCCTGGAGCGGCGCCGGTAGCGGTTGCAGCGCCTACGAACTACAGCAATCGTGGCAGTCGGGTGCGCCCGCGGCGGCCTGCACGAAACGCGTCATCGCCGACGTTTCGTACGATGCCGACCCAAACACGGGCGTGGCAGTCTACGATAGCTTCGCGTATCGCCGTCAGAGCGGCTGGCTCGTCTTCGGCGGCACGAGCGTCGCATCGCCTGCCATCGCTGCGATCTACGCGCGCGGCGGCAACCTCGCGGGATATCCCGCGCAGTACACGTACGCGCACGCAGCAGGCCTGCACGACGTCGTCGGCGGCTCGAACGGCACGTGTTCGGCCACGTACCTCTGCAACGCAGTCACGGGCTACGACGGCCCGACGGGGCTCGGATCGCCGAATGGCGTGACCGCGTTCTAGCGAAGGATTCGCAAGCGAACAAACGGGCCGCAGTCGTGACGACTGCGGCCCGTCGTTTTTATCAACGTCAAGTTCGTTCGCGAACACACACGTTACAACAGCCGTTGTTGCGCCGCAAACTCCGGCGGCATCGCCATCGCGAGATGCTCGTAGGCGAGCGGCGTGACTTTTCGGCCGCTCGCCGTGCGCGTGACGAATCCGATCTTGAGCAAGAACGGCTCGACGACATCTTCGAGCGTCTCCGTATCTTCCGTCAGCGTCGCCGCAATCGCACCGATGCCGACGGGACCACCGCGATATTGGTCGGCGATCGTGCGCAGGAACGCGCGGTCGAGTCGATCGAGTCCGCGTGCGTCCACGCCTTCACGGCGCAAGGCTTCGTCGGCAACGTCGCGCGTGATGCGACCGTCGGCGCGGACTTCGGCGTAATCGCGCACGCGGCGCAATAGGCGGTTTGCGATGCGCGGCGTACCGCGACTCCGCCGTGCGATCGTCGCCGCACCCTCGGTATCGATTGGAATCTCGAGCATGCCCGCGCTGCGCTTCACGATCTGCTGTAATTCATCATCGCTGTAGTAATCGAGATGGTAGACGAGACCGAACCGCTCGCGGAGCGGTGCGGAGAGCATGCCCGCACGCGTGGTCGCACCGATAAGCGTAAAACGCTCGACCGGGATCTTGTACGTCTTCGCGTACGCACCACTATCCATCACGATATCGACGCGAAAATCTTCCATCGCGGGATAGAGAAATTCTTCGACCACGCCGCCGAGTCGATGGATCTCATCGATAAAGAGCACATCGCCCGTCGCGAGGGACGTGAGGATACCGACCAAGTCTTTGGGTTTATCGAGTGTGGGGCCTGACGTCAAGCGCGGCGAGCGGCCCATATCGCGTGCGATCAGCGTCGCGAGCGTCGTCTTCCCAAGCCCGGGCGGCCCGTAGAAGAGTACGTGTTCGAGCGATTCACCGCGCCGTTTTGCGGCATCGATCGCAATCTTGAGATTGTCGACGACGGCGAGCTGGCCGACGTATTCATCGAACGAGCGCGGGCGCAGCGTCGCCCCGAGCGCTTCTTCTTCCGGCGTTTCTTCAGCTACGACGATGCGTTCGGCCGCAGCGTCTTGCGGGCCGAGCACCACGCGGCGTTTGCGCGTCGGCGGAGGCGTCGTCTCCTCGCTCACGCGCTCGCCGCGCGCGCGACATCGCGCCGATTTTTGAGGCGGTACACTTCGGCCAAAAGCGTTTCCGCATCCGCGATTGCGGGCATCGCCGCGAGCGTATCGGCGATCATCGCTTCGGCTTCACCGCGCTTATATTCGAGTTGCAACAGCACGAGCAACGCTTCATCGGCGAAGCCCGCAACTGCGGGTTCGGGCCGAACGTCGGCATCGCGAATCAGCAAGAATTTCGTGACTTTTCCTTGTAGTTTCGCGACGATGTCGCGCGCCTTCTGTTGGCCGATCCCCGGTAATTTTACCAGAAACGCGTGATCGCCCGCGTCGATCGCACGCGCGATACGGCCCATCGGTTGGGCGAACGCACGCGCCGCAGTCTTTGGGCCGATACTCGCAACGGAGACGAGCGCTTCGAAAAACTCGCGCTCGATCGCGTTGGTGAAGCCGAAGAACGTGAACTTCCCGCTATTGCCTTCGAGCGTGAACGTCGGATAGATCTCGAGGGTGACGCGTTCGCCGAGTTGCGTCGGCAATTTCTCGGCAACGCATGCGGGCAGCAGAATATCGTACGCTAGCCCGGCAACGTCGAGCAGCGCGGTCGCCTCGCCACGTTCCACGATCGCACCCGTGATGCGCGAGAACATTACGCCGTCACCGCGCGCGCGAGCGTGCGCTCCGTGCGCTCGATATTCGCGAGGGCGAGAGCGAGGGCGAGCGCGTCGGAGACGTCGTCGGGTTCGGGCGTGGTCACGAGATTGAGTTGAAGCATCACGATGCGTTTCACTTGTTCTTTGCGCGCCGCACCCGAGCCCGTGAGCGCACGTTTGACGAGTGAGTGGACGAGATGGCGCACGCGCACGCCGTGTTCGTGCGCCGCGAGACAGAGCACGCCGCGCGCGTGTCCCATGAGCACGGCCGTCGTCGGATTTTTATAGGCAGTCCAGAGTTCTTCGACGACCATCACGTCGGGCTGCGTCGAAGCGAGCACCGCTCGCAGTTCGACATGGAGATCGCCCAGACGTCGTTCGAGCGGTGCGCGTACGTCGGGCGTGATGATACCGGCCTCGACCAATCGCGCACCGTTCGGCGTCACGTCGATCGCGCCGTACCCGGTGATCCGTAGGCCGGGATCGATACCGAGAATCCGCATCGTTATTGCGGCGCCGTCGGCGTGCCGCTTACGTAGAGCGTCACGGTCTCGCCCGGCCGCAGCGACGAGCCTGCAACGGGTTCGGTGCGTGCGACGCTCCCCTCGGTACCCTCTTGCACGTAGGCGTTGTTGCCGATCTTGTAACCCGCGTTCTGTAGGAGCGCTCGTGCGTCGTCAGGACTTTTTCCCGCGACGTCGGGAACGCTTCCCGGTACGGCAACGGCAAGGGTCAAAGCCGAACCTTTCCGCACGGCGGTATTGGGCTCGGGCGTTTGCTTCAGTACCGTACCGACGGCGGCGCTCGGATCGACCACGTACTCGATCGTCGCGGCGTTGCCGAGGGCACCGAGCGTACCGACCGCATCCGATGCCGATTTGCCGCCCACGTACGGCACGGTGATCTGCGGCGCACCGCTGCTGATCACGACGTCGATCGTGCCGTCGCGATCGATCTGTGACCCCGCTTGTGGGTTCTGCGACGTCACGACGTCGGCGGGGATGCTGTCGCTCGGATCGCGTTCGCCGACGACGAGCCGGAGATGGCGCGCGGCTGCTCCAGCACGCGCGTCGGCGAGCGTCAGCGAAACGAGATCGGGTGCGTCGACGGGATGCATGCCGAGCGAGACGACGAGTGCGACGCTCGAGTGAATGGGCACGCTCGTTCCCGCCGCGGGTTTTTGCGAAAGCACCGTCCCCTTGGGCGAAGCATCGTACACGCTCGAAATGCGCGGCACGAGTTTCGCAATTTTGAGATACCGTTGCGCATCATCACTCGAGAATTGGCGCACGTCCATGAGCGGAATCCTCGGTGGTCCGGCACTGACGGTGAGCGTCACGAGCGTTCCCGGTGCGATCGCGCCATTCGGTGCCGGTGACTGCTTTATGACGAGATGCGCTGCGACACGTTCGCTCGAGATCGTTTCGATCTTCGTCGTGAAGCCCATATCGGCAAGCGCGCGCGAGGCGTCGTCGGCGCGCGTTCCGACAACATTTGTAAGCGCGATCGTCCGCGGGCCCCCGAAGAGACCACCCGGTCGACTCGTCGCGAAATAGCCGAGTGCGACGGCAGCGACGAGTACGAAGATCGCGAGCGTTACGAGCAGCACGCGATTGGGACCCTGACGCACGCCATCGACCGCCGCAACCTCGCCTGCGGGAACGGTCGCGCGATGATCGGGCTGCGGGGATGGCCGAGGCTTCGGACTAGGGATCGTGCGCGCGACGGCGGGGCTCGCGCTCGTCGCCGCGGCGCGGACGTCGAACGGCAACGTGACGAGCGGGTTCTCGCGTGCCTGCCGCAATGCACGCGCGACGTCGATTGCCGATGCGAAACGATCGGTCGGCGTTTTCTGCAAGAGCTTGCGCACGATCGCCGCGAGTGCCGGTGCGACGGCCAGCGTTTCGAGATCGAGTTCGGGTACGGGGCTCGAGACGTGCTTGAGCGCGATCGTGATCGGCGATTCGCCCGTATACGGTAACGAACCGGCGAGCATCTGATACAACACGACGCCGAAACTATAGAGATCGCTCGTCGCGGCGAGCTCGTGGCCCTGCGCTTGTTCGGGCGAGATGTAATAGACGCTGCCCATGACCATGCCGGGTTGCGTCATGGAAACCGTCTGCGACGACACCGCGCGCGCGATACCGAAATCCGAGAGTTTTACGACATCGTCTTTGGTGACCAAGATATTCGCGGGCTTGATGTCGCGATGCAACAGCCCTTGTCGATGGGCGTACGAGAGACCGTTGCAGATTTGCGCACCGAAATCGATCGCGACGCCCTCGGGAAGGCGCGTTCCATTTTCGAGCATTTCGCCGAGCGTCGCGCCATCGACGAGTTCCATCACGATGTAATACGAATCGCCCTCGCGGCCGACGTCGTAGATGCTCACGATGTTCGGGTGCGAGAGTTTGGCTGCGTGCTGCGCTTCGCTGTAAAAACGCGCGACGAAATCAGCATCTGCCGCCAGATGGTCGCGGAGCATTTTTATCGCGACGCGACGGCGCAAAACCGTGTCCATCCCTGCGTACACGATCGCCATGCCGCCTTGGCCGATGCGGCCTTCGAGGCGATATCGATCGGAGAGCGTTCGCTCGGTCACGCGTCGTCAGCCCCGGTCCGTCGCAAGCGCCGTCGCGATGACGCTACGCGCGATGGGAGCGGCGTACGTTCCACCGTAACCGACGTTTTCAACGACGATCGCCACGACGATACGAGGATGCGCAGCCGGCGCGAAGGCGACGAACCATGCGTGCGACCTTCCCGCCGCGTTGGTCGCGGTCCCCGTCTTTCCCGCGACGACGACATTGGGAAGCGCCGCGGCGGTCCCCGTCCCGCGCCGCACGGTCGCAATCATGAGATCACGAACGCCATCGGCAACCTCGGGTGTGATTGGCGACGCGAGCACCTCGGGCGCTGCGAGCGTGATCTCGCGGCCATCCCGCCGGATGGCGTGCACGAGATAGGGTCGCGGCGTGTTCCCGCCGCTAGCGATCGTCGCCGTGATGAGCGCCATGCGTAGTGGCGTCACCAAGAGATCCGCTTGACCGAATCCGAGTTGGGCCAGGACGCCGGGCGAGACACTCGCGCGCGTGGGTAGACGATCGCGCGCCGACGGCAACGTAAAATGAATCGGGCGACCGAGTTGCCATGTTGCGACCGCATCGAACCAGCGGTCGACGCCGAGTTCGAGCGCGATCTGTGCGAAATCGACGTTACTGGAAAGCGCGAAGGCCCCGGCAAGATCTTGCGTGCCCGTTGCTTCGCCCTCATTATCATGAATCGAAAAGTTTCCGACGGAGAGCGTACCGTTATCATCAAACGTCGACTGCAGCGTCACCACTCCCGATTCTAATGCGGCTGCGGCGGTAAAGATCTTAAACGTCGAGCCGGGCGGGTAGAGCCCATCGAGACTGCGATCGAGAAGGGGGCTTCGCGCGTCGCGGACGAGCGTCGCAAAATCGGTATCGATCGTTGCGGGATCGTAACTCGGCACGCTGCCCAATCCGAGCACGGCGCCCGTGCGCGGGTCGAGTGCGACGCCCGCCGCGCGCGGATATGCCGCGAGCGCGCGCGAGAGCGTCGCTTGAATCGCTGGGTCGATCGTCGTAATGATGGTCGCGCCCGAGACCGCAAGCGCCGGAGGGCGCGCACCGAAGAGTTGACGGATTTGATCGATCGGATCGGCGGCAACCGAGCGCGCCGAGAGATCGCGGTCGTACGCCTCTTCGAGACCGGTCGTGCCATAGCGTGCTGAAGCGTAGCCGAGAGCGTGAGCGAGCGAACGCCCGAGCGGATAGATGCGACCGCGCGCCGTGGAGTGCGCGAGCACGGTGCCATCGCGCGCGACGATATCGCCACGATAACGTGCGAGCACGGCGATGCGCGGATTGTGAACGTTGGTCGCAAGGCGTGGCCCCGCAACGAGTTGCACGTACCCTTGTCGGACGACCAGGAGCGCAAAGGCGACGATAAAGAGTCGGGTGAGGCGTCCGATCGCGCCGTTGACGTTCACTTAACCCGTGGGCGTCGCGCGCTCGCGCAAGAGCGTGAGTCCTTCGTCCGTGCGCACCGCCAGATACGCGCCGTCCTTGTCCGTGCCGATCGCCGTATTGATGAGAATCCGCATGCGATCTTCGGGCAACCCTGACACCGCGAGCACCGGCTCGACCTGCACTTCGTGAAGCAACCCCGGCGCGACATACGCGGCACGCGGCAGCGTATCGAAGAAGCGCTCTTCGTAGGGCTCTTCGCGCCACGGACCACGCTTGCTGAAAACGGTCGCATGATAATCCCACGCACAGAGTTGACGCTCGTTCCAAATAAAATCGTCGCGAACGCACATGCGTCGGCAGACCGCGCATTGCGTCAGCGCGGCGAGCGGGTGGTCGAGTCCATCGAGCACATCTTCGGGAACGTCTTCGGGATTGACGAGCATCGATTCGGCGAGCGTTTGCGGGACTTCGGCATGCCATCCGACGCGCAACAACATCTCCAAATCCCGTAGCGGTGTGACGAACGAGCGATCGTCTTCGGGCGGAAACGTCTGATCGACCCAACCACCCATGTTATCCGCTGCGATGTTGACACGTTGCCAGCCATCACCGAGCGTCACGCCAACGGGCGTCCACGCCATCGGCACGAGCCACGCCGTCGTCTGCCCCTTTTCGGCGCGCAGGGACGACACGAAAGCAAGCGTGCTTGCATTCCCGCCCAAGACATAAACGCGGCCGTCGCGCGCGGGGGCCGCTTTGGTTTGAGAACGATCCATCGCGCGGTCAATTAGCCGGGCGAGGTCTGCGAAGCCTACTCGGAGGCGTTCATCCCGGCGTCATGTCGATCGCCTATCGTCTGCGGCGATACCGTCGCGAGCGGGACCCGAGCGATGGCCAGGCGGAACGTCTCGGGATCCGCGCCCGAACCGAACCACCTCGGAGGCACTCCTGAAACTCGCGCGCTTTGCTCTCGGAAACGATAAGGTCATCGTGTTTCTCGTAGCCGTGCTCGCGATTTTGGGCGTGCGGGCGTCCTTCGTTACCCCGCAGAGCATTTTTCCGACGATGAGCTTCTCGCGGATCGACGTGGTCGCCGATGTCGGCGATCTGCCGCCGGAACAGGTGCGCGTCGGCGTCACGCGTCCTCTCGAACAAGCCTTTCAGACGCTCCCGTCCGTCACGGGCGTCCTCGCGACCTCGAGTCAGGGGACGGCCGAACTCTTCGTGAATTTCGCCGCTTCCACCGATCCGCGGACCGACCAACAAGAAGTCGATCAAGCGATCTCTCAAACGCGCGCTACCATTCCGAGTGCGAAGAACGTCGTCGCAGTCATCGTCAACCCCAATAGCGAGCCCGTGCTCTCATTCGGCTTCACCTCGAAAGACCTCTCACAGGCGATCTTGCGCGAGATCGCGCTCGCGCAAATCGTCCCGAAACTCTACGGCACACCGGGCCTCGGGCAACTCTCGGTGACGGGCGGAGCGACGACGGAATTTCACGTGATGCTCGATCCCGCCAAACTCGCCGCGCACGGCGTGAGTGCGGCCGACGTCTCGAAGACGCTCGCCGATGTCAACAACGTTCAGGCCGTCGGCGTCTCGCAACACTTCTATCAGCGCTACGCGCTTCTGGTCGATTCGTCGTTGCACGATCGGGCATCGCTCGAACGCGTTACGGTGCCGACGCACAATGGATCGTCGGTGCCGATCTCGAGCCTCGGCACCGTGACGCTCGGCGTGTCGCCGATCACGTCGCAAACATCGCTCGATGGCGTGCATGCCGTGATGATCAACGCGTACGGCCTGCCGGGTGCCGACGTCGTGAAGATGGCCGAGGCCGTTCAAAAACGTCTCGCCGGTGTCGTTCCGCAGTTACCGCGCGATATCGTCATCAAAAAATTCTGGGACCAAACGACGCTCATCGTCGAATCGCAGAAGGCGTTGCGCGATGCGATTCTGCTCGGCGCGTTGCTCGCGATGGTCGTCATCTATGCGTTCTTGCGCGATTATCGCCTGACGCTCGTTGCGGCGGCGATCATTCCCCTCGCGCTTGCGATCGCGATCTTCGCACTCGGGCAGGCAGGGCAGACGCTCAACCTCATGAGCGTTGGTGGGCTCGCGGTTGCCGTGGGCCTCATCATCGACGACGCGATCGTCGTGATCGAAAATATCGCGCGCAATCGGCGCAAAGAACGCGGCGATGCGGCGATCGAGATGTCGATGGCGCAGCTCGCGATTCCGATGGTCGCGTCGACGGCAACGACCGTCGTCGTTTTTCTGCCACTCGCACTGTTGACGGGCGTGACGGGATTCTTCTTCCGCGCGCTCGCGTTCACACTTTCAGCTTCGCTCATCGTCTCGCTTCTGCTCGCGCTTTTCGTCGCGCCCAATATCGCACGCGTCTTGCTGCGAGACGAGGGAGCGCATAGCGAGAAGCGGGACTTTTTCGGAAGCGTTTTGGAACGCTACGATCCCCTCTTACGCTGGGCGCTGGGTCATCGTGTCATCGTTGCGATTGCGTCGTTCTGCGTGCTCGCCGTGACGATCGTCCTCCTCGCGCGTTTGCCGAGCGACTTTCTTCCAAAAATGGACGAGGGGCAATTTGAAATCGCGTACACGCTCCCGGTGGGCACGACCCTCGAAGCGAGCGACGCCGCTGCGACGTCGATGGAACGAATCATCACCGCCGACCCTGCCGTGGCGGATATCGGTCGGCTTACGGGCATGGATTCAAACGGCTTCACGCCGACACAAGCCAATCAAGGGCTCATGCGCGTGCGACTCGTCGCGCCCGAAAAACGGCCATCGTACGATATCGTGAGTGCGCGACTGCGCGACCGGATGTCCTCGACGGTTCCTTCAGCGGTATATGATTTCCATCAAATCCTCGAAGACCTCATCAATGGGCTTTCGGGGACCCCCGCACCGATCGAGATTTCGATCAAGGGTCCCGATCAAAAAACGTTGATCGAACTCGCGCAAACCGTCAGCGGGAAGATCGCGAAGGTGCCCGGCGTCGTCGACCCTAGTAGCGGCGTCGTCTACGATAGTCCGTCGCTTCGGATCGCACCACGCGGCGGCGCACTCTCCGCACTCGGCCTGACATCGGCCGACGTCGGCGAAGCCGTCGCCGCGCTCGGACAAGGCACGATCGCCACGAGTCTCCCCGGTTCCAACGCACTCGTCCCCGTGCGCGTGCAAGTCGCATCGCAAAATCCGGCGGGCGCGGGACTGCTCGACGCATCGACATCGCTCTTCGCGAGGGGCTCGTCGACAGCCGTCGGCGACGTTGCGACGATCACCCCCGTGCGACTCTCGAGCGATATCACGACGCAAAACGGACAGACGCTCATCCGCGTCACGGCAAACATTGCGGGCGCGAGTCTTTCCGCCGTCACCGATGGCATTCGTGCGAAACTCCGTGGGATTGCCTTCCCGCCAGGGTACGCAATCGAGATCGGCGGTCAGGCGCAGACACAGGCGCAATCGTTCGGCGAGTTTCTCAATGTCATCGCCATCGCGATCGTGCTCGTCTTCGCGGTGATGCTCGCGACGTTTCGATCGTATCGTTTACCACTCGTCATCCTCACGGCGATTCCGCTCGCACTCATCGGCGTCGCACTCGGCCTTTTCTTGACGAGCACGCCGTTCAACGTTTCATCGTTTATGGGCTTACTATTGCTCGTCGGCGTCGTCGTGAAGAACGGCATCTTGCTCATCGACGTCGCCAATCGTGCGCGTACCGCGGGCGCTACCGTCGAAGAGGCGCTCGTCGAAGCGGGGAAGACGCGTCTGCGACCGATCGTCATGACGACGCTCGCGGCGATCGGTGGTCTCATTCCGCTTGCGATCGGGCTCGGTCAGGGCGCCGAAATGGAGAAGCCGCTCGCGATCGCGGTAATCGGTGGCCTCTCGACCGCGACGATCTTCACGCTCGTCGTCATCCCCGTCCTCTACAGCGCACTTTCCGGTGCGATCTCGCCGGCGGCCGCGCTGCGCACGCCCGATCGGGCGCTCGTCTGATGCGCGTCGTTGCATCGGCGCTCGCCCTCTCGATCGGGCTTGCTGCATCTTCGCCGGCATGTGCGCAATCGACACCCGGGGTCGCGCGCGCGTTCGTCTTTGCCGACCTCTCGCTCGACGCTGCCGAGGCCGCAGCCATCGCGGCATCGCCCGATCTCGCGGGCGCCGATGCGCGCGTCGCGCAGAGCCGTGCCGCGCTCGTCGCCGCACGCGCGGGCATCGTCCCCGCACTCGTCTCGTCCTATACGCAAGCGCCGCAGGGGAACCCGCCCGGCCCCAACATTGTTTCACGCCAACTCACCACGGGTCTCCAACTCACCGTCGGCGATTTCGTCGCGCATGCACCCGCCGTGCGCGAGGCCGCATTCACGCTCGCAGCAACCGAAGCCGATCGTGGCGCCGCACTCGCGACGGAACGCAAAAAAGTCGTCGGACTTTATTACGATGCGCTCAAAGCACGTGCCGTCGCGAGCGCGCGCCGCGATGCGCTCGCCCTTGCGACATCGCAGTATCGCGCCGCACAGTTGCGCGCCCGTGCCGGAGATGCACCGCAGCTCGACGTCTTGCGCGCCGATGTCGCGGTCGCGAAAGCGACAGCCGATCTCGAGCTTGCCACGGCAGCCGACACCAATGCTACCGAGGCGCTGCGGAGCGAAACGGCCGCGGGCGACACTGCGCTCGTCGCAACGACGGAATCCCGATTCACCGCTCCCGAATCGCCATTGACCGATCCCGCGATCGCCGTCGCGCGCGCGCGCGCGATGCGTCCCGAATTGCGCTCGACGAAGCTCGCCATCGATGCGGCACGTGCCGCCACGCGCTCGGCACGTGCCGCCGGCTTTCCGATACTGACCGTAAGCGGTGGGTATCTCGTCGGCACCGATGGCGGCGTACCCGTCAACGCCCCGTCGATCAACGCGCAGTTCACGCTGCCACTTTCCGGTGCCAATCGTTATCGCATCGCGATCGCAGCGGCAAAAGTCACCGAAGTGCAAGCGAAAGCGATCGGGGTCGATCGCCAGATCGCACTCGACGTCGCGGCATCGGCGCGCACGCTCGGTGCATCCGAGCGCGCCGCACTCGCGACGACGCGCGCGCGACAATCCGCCGATGCGGAACGTCGCGCACTCGAACTTGGCTATCGCAACGGCGCGTCATCGAGTCTCGAACTCGAATCCGCCCGTGCGTCGTATGCGCAAACCGTCCTCGACGAACTTGCGGCGCGCTACGACGTCGAGAAAGCACGCGCCACCTTAGCCATCGAGGTAGGATCGTGAAGCGCACGCGCGTCTGGCTACCGCTCGCGGCCGTTGCCGTGCTTGCAATCGTTCTCGTCGCGCTCTGGTCGAGCGCGCGCCGCGGTCAAGGCGACGCTGTCGCCAAAGACGCCGTACCCGCAAGTGTTCCGAGCGTCTCGCTCGTCACCGCGCGTCTCGGCGATTTCGTCGAACGCGTCGACGCGCAGGGCCGCATCGGCCCGCCTGCGGGAAGCAGCGCGAAGCTCGCATTTGCGCAAGCGGGCATCGTGCAATCGGTCGACGTGCGCGTCGGAGAAACCGTTCACGCCGGACAAGCGGTCGCCGAACTCGATCGGGCGGCGCTACGTGCAGCCGTCGCGCAAGCCCAAGCCGACGCGCAATCCGCGCGCGCGGGCTACAGCGGTGGTGCCATCTCGACCGCCAGCGTCGATAGCGCCCTCGCAAAGCTCGCCGTCGCTCAAGAAAAACTCGCGACACTCGAACGCGGTGGGCCGGCCGCTTTGAGTTCGCGGATCGCCGCGCAATCGATCGCGCGCCAAGCAACGCTCAAAGTCGATGCAGATCGCGCGACGCTCGCCCGCGACCAAACGCTCTTCGGCGGTGGCGTGCTTGCGGCCAAAGACGTCGATGCCGCTCGAGCGCAACTTGCGAGCGACGAGGCCGACGCACGCGCGGCGGGCGCCAAGGTCTCTGCAGCAAATACCGATTTTAGCGCTGCCGTCAAACAGGCTCGCGCCGACGTTGCTTCCGCGCGCAACGACTTGGAGGCCGCACGCTCGCAACGCGGCGTGCTAGGCGGCGCGGCGGCATCCGCACGAGCGAAACTCGATGCCGCGCTTATCGCCTATGCCAACGGCGTCCTCACCGCACCGCGCGACGGTATCGTGCTGACGGTCGCGAAACATCCAGGCGAATCGGTCGACCCGACACAACCCGTGATGGAAGTCGGCCCCGGGCTCGGGCGAAGCGTGACGCTTACCGTTCCAGCGGGCGTCGCCAGGCGAATCGCCGTCGGTGATCCAGCAACGCTTGCGATTCCGCAAACCAAAGAGCGCGAGACGCACGGTCGCGTCATCGCCGTCGTGCCGGCCGTCGATCCCACCACGCAACTCGCGACGGTGATCGTCAGTGGCGCACCCGCCGACGTCGTTCCCGGCGACGCCGTCACCGCAACGATCGACGTCGGCCATGCGCGCGGCGTTATCGTTCCGAGCACCGCCATCGTGCAAGATCCGCAGACCGGAAAGACGGTCGTCTTCGTGCGTGACGAGCATCCCAAGGCGGGCGAATCGGGCTTCGCGCTACGTGAGGTGACCGTCCGCGCGAGCGATGCGACGAGCGCAACGCTTTCGTCGGGCCTCGCCTCTGGTGAAAAGATCGCGGCGAAGGGCGGCTACGCTCTACTCGCGCCCGCCGGAGGGTAAGTCGCGTACGCTCTGCTACATTGCGCGCATGGCGACGAACAGGCCGTGCCGCGAGCCGTGGTCGCCGAAGTTCGCGCGCGTTACGCAAAAAGAAACTTTTCGGTGTTCGTCGCGCGAGCCCTCGCACACGAATTGGTACGCGAAGCTCAAGACGCGTATCTTACAGCCTCAGAAGACGAACGACCGCTCGACGAAGAACTTTACCGCACGTTTCGATCGCTGCTTCGTTCGTGAAGCGGACGATCGTTTTCGATACCGGCGCCCTCATCGCAGGTGATCGCAACGATCCGAAAATCCGCGCTATCATACGCGCCGCGCGAGACGAACGAGCGACGATTCTCGTCCCGGCTGGTTGTCTCGCCGAAGCGTGGCGGGATGGCTCATCTCAAGCGAATCTCGCACGCCTCATGAAGGGCGTTCACGGCGTACCCGCGCTCGACGCCATCGCAGCGGTGCGCGCCGGTGGACGTCTGGTGCGGGTCTCCCCATCGGTCGGACCGATTGACGCGAGCGTCGCGAATATCGCGTGTTCGCACAGCCCATCGATCATCGTGACATCCGACCCAAACGACATGGCATCGCTCCTGGCTAGTGGCCCGCCTCGAGACGTCCTCGTGATCTCGCTCTTGAGCGGAGGTTAAGTCATGTACGTTCCGCATATTTCGCCGTTAGCGTACGAAACGACATGCGAGACGGGCACAGTCGAGCCGATGTGGGATGACGTCGAGCGCCAACGCGTGCGAACATTATGAGCGAAGCTGAGTGGGACGAGCGGTATCGTTCACGCGAAGCGCTCTGGAGCGACGAGCCGAATCCAACGCTCGTCACGGAAGTCTCGTCGCTCGATCCCGGGAGCGCCGTCGAACTCGGTTGCGGTGAAGGCGCCGATGCAATTTGGCTCGCGAAGCGCGGTTGGCACGTAACGGGCCTCGATATCTCACGCGTCGCACTCGCGCGCGCGGCGACCGCCGAACAACGATATCGCAATGAGATCGCGACGCCGGTCGTCTGGCAGCAGGCCGATCTCCTCGCGTGGGCGCCCGGCGAAGCGCGCTTCGATCTCGTCACCGCGCATTTCATGCAGTTCCATGAAAATGAACGCGCCCGATTTTTCGCGACGCTCGCCGCGTGCGCCGCTCCCGGCGGTACGTTGCTCATCGTCGGTCACGATCCATCGGATCTCACGACGAACGTCCGGCGGCCGCCCGACCCGGCCGTGTTCTATACCGCGAGCGATATCGCAGCTGCGCTCGATGCGCACGAGTGGGATATTGTGGTTTGCGAAGCACGACCCCGGTCGGCAATCGATCGTAACGAGCGACCCGCAACGGTCAACGACGCGATCGTCAAAGCGAGGCGGCGCGCGACGGCGTTCGCATCGTCGTCGCGAGTGAGGCTCGCTACCGTAGCCGCGTTACGATCGCGGTTCGAATTTATCGCACCAGCCTGAAGCGGAGACCGGACCGCAAACGTAATCGCACACCCCGCTCCGTGCGTGCTTCGTCTCGCGGTGGAAACGCGTGCAACTCCGGCATGCGGCGCGTCCTTTGGGATGGTTTTGGTAATCGACATCGGGTTTAGCGATCCAACCGCCGACGCAATTATCGGGCGGTAACAGATACGCATCCGCCTCGAGCGCGCGAAGCGCCGCGAGCGCACCGATGACGAGCGGCACGACGGCAGCTTTGCGGAAAAGATCGCGGCGCGAAAGCGACATCCGAACGTTCGTTGTCATCTTAAACTCGCACGCGAACCATGGCCCGATATTCCTGTAACGAGCGCGGTGGGCCAAGGTCGTACGCGAGCGCTTCGGCAAGCGCGCCTGCCGTATCGAGACTCGTCAGACACGCGACGCTCGCTTCAACCGCCGCTCGGCGAATGCGATAGCCGTCGGAGATCTCGCGCGCACCGACGGCATTGTTGATGACTAAATCGACCCCGCGTGAAGCGATTGCCTCGAGCACGTGCGGCGATCCATCGGCAATTTTATTCACGAACTCCGAAGCGATCCCGTTCTCCACGAGCAGGCGGTGCGTGCCGCCCGTTGCGACGAGCGTGAAGCCAAGGTTCGCGTACGCGCGCAAGACCTCGATCGACTCGTGTTTCTCTTCATCGGCGATCGACACGAGGATGCGGCCGCGTACGCCCGCGAGGGTACGGTCGGGTAATCGCACACCCGCAGCAATGAAGCCCTTGAGGAGCGCGCCTGCAAAGGTCTCATCGATACCGAGCACTTCGCCCGTCGATTTCATCTCGGGCCCGAGGATCGTCTCGACGCCGCGCATCTTCGCAAACGAGAAGACCGGTACTTTTACGACGACGAACGGCGCGTCGGGTAAGAGGCCCGTTCCATACGGCATCTCCGAGAGTTTCTCACCGAGTGCGACTCGCGTTGCGGCCGCAACGAGATTGATGCCCGTCGCTTTCGAAATGATCGGCACCGTGCGACTCGCACGCGGGTTCGCTTCGATGATGTAGAGCTCGCCCGCATGGATCACGAATTGAATATTAATGAGGCCGCGTGTTTGGAGTTCGTGTGCGATCGAGCGCGTGACCTCGACGATACGTGCCTGCATCGCCGCGTCGATCGTCTGCGGCGGATAGACGGAGATCGAATCACCTGAGTGAACGCCCGCGCGTTCGATGTGTTCGAAAATACCGGGCACGAGAATATCCGTGCCGTCGTAGACGGCGTCCACTTCGACTTCGAGTCCGCGCAAATACTTATCCACGAGCAACGGCGCACCGAGTGTGATCGGCGGCGCGGTCACGACGTAGCTCGCGAGTTGCCCCTCGTTGTAGACGATCTCCATCCCGCGCCCGCCGAGCACGTACGACGGGCGAACGAGCACGGGAAATCCCAGTTCGCGCGCGATCGTGCGCGCATGACGGAACGACGTCGCGATCTTGCCTTCGGGCCGTGCGACGCCGAGGCGCTCCAGTAACGCTTCGAATTTTTCGCGATCTTCGGCCATATCGAGACTCTTGCGATCGCTCCCGACGATCGTCACGCCGCGCCGATTGAGTTCGGCTGCGAGATTGATCGCGGTCTGACCGCCGAAGGCGAGCATCACGCCCGTGGCGTTGGTCGCATCGTACGCGGCCTGGACTTCATCCGCTCCCGGCGGCTCGAAGATCAGGACGTCGGAGATATCGAAATCAGTCGAGACGGTTTCGGGATTATTGTTGATGACGACGGCCGCGCGACCGGCTTCGCGTAGCGCCCACGCCGCGTGGACGCAGCTATAATCGAACTCGATGCCCTGGCCGATGCGAATCGGGCCGCTCCCGACCACCACGATCGCTTCTTTTGTGAGCGGCCGCATCTCGTTCTGCTCGCCGCGCGACAGATAATAGTATGGCGATTTCGCGGGAAATTCGGCCGCTGCCGTATCGACCATGCGAAACGCCACAGCCGATGCGTGGCCGGGATCGCTCTCGCTCGTGCGCGCCGCATTCCACAGTGAGATGGTCGCATCGGCATCGGTGAGCAACGCGATGCTGCGGTGCGAGTAGCCCGCTTCCGATGCGAGCCGCAGATCGTGCGGCGTCGGCTGCGCGCGCAAGCGCTCTTCGAGTGCGACGAGTTCGGCGAATTCGTGGAGCCAGAACGGATCGATCGTCGAGAGCTTCGCAAGTGATTCCACACTCGCGCCGCGGCGCAGGCGCTCGCAGACCGCGAAGAGCCGCTCGTGCGTTGCGGTGACGATCACGCTCTCGAGCTCGTCGTCATTCCAGCCCGCAAGCGACGTGCCGGTCAGCGTCTCGCGACCGAGATCGAGCCCGCGAACCGCCTTCATGAGTGCGGCTGCAAACGTGCGCCCGATGCCCATCGCTTCGCCCGTCGATTTCATCTGCGTTCCCAAACGCGTGTCGGCGCGCGGGAATTTATCGAACGGAAAACGTGGTAGCTTCACCACCACATAATCGAGGGTCGGCTCGTAGGCGGCTTTCGTAACGCCCGTGACGGGATTCGCGATCTGGTCGAGCGTCATGCCGAGCGCGATCTTCGTCGAGATCTTCGCGATTGGATAACCGGTGGCTTTGGAGGCCAGTGCGGAACTGCGCGACACGCGTGGGTTCACTTCGATAATATTGTATTGACTGCGCCCGGGGTGCAACGCGAATTGAATGTTGCACCCGCCCTGGACGTTGAGCGCGCGAATGACGTTGATGCTCGACGTGCGTAGCATCTGATATTCTTCGTCGGAAAGTGTCTGCGACGGCGCGACCACGATCGAATCGCCCGTGTGCACGCCGACGGGATCGATGTTCTCCATGTTGCAGACGATGATGCAGTTATCCGCACCGTCGCGTAGCACTTCGTACTCGACTTCTTTCCAGCCCAAGAGCGACGTTTCGACGAGCGCCTGCGTGATCGGCGATGCCGCGAGGCCCGTCGTGAGGATCTCAATCATCTCCGACTCGTCGCGCACGATGCCGCCGCCCGTGCCGCCGAGCGTGTAGGCGGGGCGCACGACGAGCGGGTAGCCCATCTCGCGCCCGAAACCGACCCCTTCTCCCACGGCGTGGACGACGAGCGAATGCGGCACGGGCTCGCCGATTTCGATCATCTTTGCTTTGAATGCGGCACGGTCTTCGGCGAGCACGATCGTTTCGAGCGGCGTACCCAACAGTTCGACGCCGTACTTTTGCACGATGCCCGCTTCGGAGAGGTCGACGGCGAGATTGAGGCCGGTCTGGCCGCCGAGCGTCGGGAGAATCGCATCGGGTTTCTCACGCGCGATGATCGCTTCGAGCGAAGCGACCGTCAGCGGCTCGAGATAAACGGCATCGGCGACTTCGGGATCGGTCATGATCGTCGCGGGGTTCGAGTTGACGAGGATGACGCGATGGCCTTCTTCGCGGAGTGCGCGGCACGCCTGAACGCCTGCATAATCGAATTCCGCCGCTTGCCCGATGACGATCGGACCCGAACCGATCACGAGAATGTTACGGCGAACCACGAACCGACAAGTACCAAGGATCGGCCGAGATGGCCTCCCGCTTGCTCGAACCCACGCGTGGAGGAAGCACTAGACGCGGCGGTCTTCTCTTAGATGGCGGCTCTTCCAGAGTGCGAGCCAAAACGCGCGCCCCGCGTGTTCACCGTAGCGGGCGAAGCGACGTTCGATCGTACGATCGGCAACGATTTTCTTTCCGACGAGTTGCGCGTAGCGCGGCCGCGTCCACGAATCGAGCACGAGTCGCGAGCATCGACCGAAGAGCATCATGATGTGCGCGACGGCGTAGGGCCCGCATCCGGGAAGCGCGTCGAGCCGCGCAGCGAGGTCGTCGTCGGAGATCTCGTCGCGCGAAGCGGCGCGCCAAGCTTCGAGATCGACCTCACCCGCGACGACGGCACGCGCGATCGCACGCAGATACTGCCCGCGATAGCCCGCACGGACGATGTCTTTGAAGAAGGCATCGTCGGCGCGGGCGATCTGCGCGGCGGTCGGAAATGCGCGGCCTTCCCATGCCGGCGTCTCAACGGACCTCGCGCGGGGCGTTCGCGACACAGCGGCGGGCGTGCCCAGGTGCGCGACGAGCGCCGCGATCATGCGTTCGGTCGCCGACCACGCGCAATTCGTCGTGCAGATCGTACGCACGACATCTTCGAATGCCGTCGCGCTACGCAAGAGACGGCCCGTTCCGTCGCACGCGAACGCGAGCTCAGGATCGTCGCGTAGGCGTGCGAAAAAGGGCGCGAGATCGTCATCGAGTCCGAACATGTGCCGAACTTGCGCGACGAGCGCCGCGCGACCGCGCGAACCGGGCGCGCGACTCGCAATCGCAATCGCAAGCATGCCCGGCTGCGCTTCCGAGAGCACGACGCGCCGCGCGGTGCCATCGGGTAGCACGAGCGTCGTCGCGAGCGACGACTCGTCGGTAGCGATCGCATTCGGCGGCAACCATGCGAGGCCGTGCGAACCGATCGTGCCGCGAAACGAGACGGGTTCCCCCCCGGCGCCGCGGAGCCGCACCGTCAGAAGCGTGCTCGGTTGCCGCGCATTCATCGCAGTCTCGTTCGCGCGGTGACCCGCGCATACCGTCGCAAATCCAATCGGTATGGGCGGCGGTTCGGCTCGCGGATCTTGGGAATACGCCAGGCGATGCGTTTCCAAATTCCATCAGCACTGAGCCGAGCCGTTTCGGCATTGCGCCTCTCCGAACGGGTTGGCGATCTGCCCAATCTCGATTCACCGCGAACGCGCGCGCTCGAGCCACGTTCGCGCCGCGGAAAAGCGGTGACGAGCATCTGCCAATACTGCGCGGTCGGATGCAGTACGCTCGCCTTCGTTTCCCCCGAAGGCAAGTTGCTCGACGTCGAAGGCAATCCCGAGAGCCCGATCAACGCGGGCAAACTCTGCCCCAAAGGCTCGGCAATCTTCGGGGCGACCGTGAACCCACGTCGGTGGACGACCGTGAAATATCGCGCGCCCTACGCGACGCAGTGGGAAGAAAAGCCGCTGGATTGGGCGCTCGATCGTATTGCCGAACGCTTCAAAGCAACGCGTGACAAGACGTTCCGGCGGACGATGCCCGATGGCAAACGTGTCAATCACACGCTCGGCATGGGGTCGCTCGGCGGCGCGACCTTCGGCGTGGAAGAAAACTATCTGCTCCAGAAGCTGATGAAGGCGTCCGGCGTCATCTCCGTCGAGAATCAAGCTCGAATTTGACATAGCTCGACGGTGCCGGGTCTCGGCACTTCATTCGGTCGCGGCGGTGCTACGACGTATCTCGAAGATCTCGTCAATGCCGATTGCATTCTCATCGAAGGCTCGAACTTCGCCGAAGCACATCCGGTCGGATTTCGTTTCGTGATGGACGCAAAGGCGCGAGGTGCCAAGATCATCCATGTGGATCCGCGTTTTACGCGTACCTCGGCGATGGCCGACGTCTACGCGCCGATTCGCAGCGGCTCCGATATCGTGTTCCTCGGCGCGCTCATCAACTGGATCATCTCGAACGAGCGCTATTTCGACGAATACGTGCGCGCGTATACGAACGTGTCGTACATCGTCAACGAGAACTTCGTCGATACGGAAGATCTCGATGGTCTCTTCTCCGGCTTTAACGACGGACCCGATCCGAGCGTCCACGCTTTCGACGGGGACTCGCAAGGAAAGATGGGCGCGGACAAACATCTCCGCGTGGCTGGAACCTACGATCCGGCATCATGGGCTTTCGAGACAGAAGACGTCCCGCGTTACGATGGCAAGGGCACCGTTAAGGTACCGAAGCGCGATGAGACGTTACGACACGAGCGTTGCGTGATGCAGATTTTGCGCAAGCACTACGCGCGCTATACACCGGAGATGGTCGAGGCGACGTGCGGCATGCCGCCCGAGAAGTTCTTCACCATCGCCAATTTACTCGCCGATAATAGTGGCCGCGAACGTACGACGGCCTTTGCCTACGCGGTCGGCTGGACGCAGCATACCGTCGGCGTTCAATACATTCGTGCCGCCGCGATTTTGCAGACGTTGCTCGGCAATATGGGGCGGCCGGGCGGCGGCATCATGGCCCTGCGCGGACATGCAAATATTCAAGGTGCGACCGATATTCCGACGCTGTACGATCTCTTGCCGGGATATCTGCCGATGCCGTCGGCGCTGCGCGACGAGCAGACCCTTGCGGATTATCTCAAGACGTGTAGCGTCGCGACCGGCTGGTGGGCGAATACGCCGAAATACATCATCTCGTTGCTCAAGGCATACTACGGCGATGTCGCAACCGCCGAAAACGATTACTGTTACGACTATTTGCCACAGATCATCGGCGATCATTCGGCACTCCCGATGCAGATCTCGATGAAAGACGGCAACGTCGATGGCTACTTCGTGATCGGGCAAAATCCGGCGGCATCGGGACTCAATAGCGAACTCGCGCGCGCCGCCTTCGACCGCCTGCGGTGGATGGTCGTGATCGAT
Source organism: Vulcanimicrobiota bacterium (assembly GCA_031420415.1). Classification (GTDB taxonomy): domain Bacteria; phylum Vulcanimicrobiota; class Vulcanimicrobiia; order Vulcanimicrobiales; family Vulcanimicrobiaceae; genus JANYGA01. The sequence continues at coordinate 20,828 of JANOMT010000028.1, read as the reverse complement.
TCCTACGATACGGAGACGGTCGCGTTCTGGGAGCGCGAGGGCGCCGATCCCACGACGATCGGGACCGAGTGTTTCTTTTTGCCCGCGGCGACCGTGCTCGAAAAAGAAGGCACGATGGTCAACACCAGTCGGCTGTTGCAGTGGCACGACCGCGCACTCGCGCCCGCTGGTCAATCGCACTCCGATCTCTTCTATATCTACGAACTCGGTAAGCGCATCCGCGCACTCTACGCAGGCTCGACCGACGCCAAAGATCGGCCGATCCTCGATCTCACGTGGGACTACGAAAGCGACGGCGCGCACGAACGCGCGCTCGGCGAACCCTCCGCGATCAAAGTCTTGCACGAAATCAACGGCTATACCGTAGCACCCGGCCGCTCGCGTGACGACTCGCCGCAGATTGCCGCATTCGACGACCTGCGCGACGATGGCACCACGGCATGCGGATGCTGGATCTACTCCGGCGTCGCGCCGAGCAAAACTGATAACACCGCACGACATCGCTCCGGCGACGACGTCGCGTCCCTGGGTTGGGGATTCGCGTGGCCCGCGAATCGCCGCATGCTCTACAACCGCGCCTCCGCCGATCCCGCGGGTAACCCATGGAGCGAACGCAAGCGCTACATCGCATGGGATGCGTCGACAAGATCGTGGACCGGGCCCGATGTTCCCGATTTCCCCTTGCACAAGGCGCCCGACGAACCGGCGCGGCCAGGTGCGGGTGGACTCGACGCGCATAGTGGCGCGGATCCGTTCATCATGATGGCCGACGGCCTCGCGCAACTCTTCGTCGCCACATCGCTCAAAGACGGACCGCTTCCCACGCACTACGAGCCCGTCGAATCGGTCGTTCGCAATCCGATGTACGGCCAGCAAAATAATCCGGCACTCCGGCAATGGGATCGCGACGATAATCGCTACAACGGAACGGATAATCCCGAATTTCCGTACGTTCTCACGACGTATCGCATCACGGAGCAATCCGGCATCATGACGCGCTACGTGCCGTGGCTTGCCGAATTACAACCCGAACTTTTTGCTGAGATCGATCCCGAACTCGCGGTCGTCTGCGGTATCGTCAACGGTGGCTGGCTCACGATTCGTACGAAAACGGGCGAACTCGAAGCGCGCGCGCTCGTGAGCGGTCGCATGCGTCCGCTCACCTTGGGCAAGGGGCGACGCATCCATCAAATCGGCGTACCGTATAACTTCGGCCACCTCGGCGTCGCGACGGGTGATTCCGTCGGCGGCCTCATTCCGCTCGTGATGGACCCTAACGTGTCGATCCACGAAGCGAAGTCGATGACGTGCACGGTGCGCGCGGGTCGTCGCGTCGCGTTCACGCAAAACCAAATCGATGCAAACGTGCCGACGCGGCAACAAACGCGACACGGCGAATCGCAAGCGCACGGCGCGGATGCAGGACGGTACTAACCATGGCGAGCGGCTTCTTCACCGACACGACGATCTGCATCGGCTGCAAGGCCTGCGAGGTCGCATGCAAGCAGTGGAATCAGTTACCCGGCGACGGCTATGCGTTCACCGGGAATTCCTACGATAACACCGTCGCCCTCGGTGCGACGTCGTGGCGACACGTCGCCTTCGTGGAGCAAATGGCGCCGCCCGATGAGCCCGTCGGCACGAGTCGCTGGCTCATGATGAGCGACGTCTGCAAGCACTGTACCAATGCGGGCTGTCTCGAAGCATGCCCGACGGGTGCGATCGTGCGCAACGAATTCGACAACGTCTTCATCCAGCCCGATATCTGCAACGGCTGTGGCTACTGCGTGCCGTCGTGTCCCTTCGGCGTGGTCGATCTCATCGGTCATTCCGACTATCCAGCGACGCGCGGGTTCGAATCCGATGGTCGCACGTCCGACGACGCGCTCCAAGATCGCGGCGGAATCGCAGGCAAATGCACGCTGTGTTACGACCGTCAGAAAGACGGTCTCGTCCCCGCGTGTGCGAAGGCGTGCCCCACGGACTCGATTCATTTCGGCGACGTCGACGAACTCAAAGTGCAAGCGCGCGAACGCGTCGCGACGTTGCGTGAAAATGGCGTCGATGCGTACCTCTACGGCGTCGATGAGGACACGTCGGTCGGCGATCTCAACGCGTTCTTCTTGCTCACCGACGCGCCCGGCAAGTATAACCTTCCCGAACGCCCCGTGCTTCCATCGACGCATCAGCGCGCGGGCTACACGAGCGCAACCATCATCGCCGCGGCCTTGACACTCGTAGGCTTCGTACTCTTTCGGACGACGAAATGAGCATCGATCGCGACATCGCATCCGTTCCGATCGCACCGATGCACGATTCGGGCGTCATCGACGCAGCACGCCGCGAGATGCGCGACCTCGCACCCGACAACGCGCGCTTCGGCGTGGCCGGTGTCGGCTTGCCGCCGCGCGATTCGGCAACGTATTACGAGCAGCCGCTCCTGAAAAAGCCGCATTGGGAATGGGAGGTCATCGTGTACCTCTTCCTCGGCGGCATCATGGGCGGCTCGGGTATCCTCATCGCACTCGCCGACGAAGGCGGCGAAGACGCCGAACTCGCGCGCAATGCTCGCTACGTCGCGTTCGTCTTGGCTTCGACGTGCCCGATCGTCCTCATCAAACATCTCGGTCGGCCCGAGCGATTTCTCTACATGCTGCGCATCGTGAAGTTCAAGTCGCCCATGTCGATGGGCGTGTGGGGACTGATCGCTTTTTCACTTCCTGCGACTGCGGGTGCGCTCGCGCAAGCCGCACGCGATAGTCTACTTCCAAAGCAATTTCGATGGGTGCGTTACCTCGGCCCGCGAGCGATGATGAACCCGCTCACAGCGCTTTTCGGCGCGTTCATCGCGGGCTACACGGGCGTGCTACTCTCGGCGACGGCAATTCCCGTGTGGGCGAAAGGCAAGCGACATATCCCTTCGATGTCCGCATGTTCCGGCATCGCTGCCGCGTGTGCGCTCAATGCGGCGCTCCTGGAGCTCGGGGGCAATCCCAATCCCGTCACGAGGCAGCGTCTCGAACGCCTCGAACTCGTCGCCTCGCTCGCCGAAGCCGCCATCATTCTCGATTTTCGCCGTCACGCGGGCACGATCGGCGATCCGATGTTCGTCGGCAAACACGGCAGAAAAATGGAGATCGCCACGCTACTCGGCGGCATAGCGATCCCATCGTTGCTCGGGCTCCTACCCTTCAATGCGAAATGGAAGACGTTGCTCGGCTCTGCGCTCACGCTCGTGGGCGGCTACGTGTTGCGAGAGACGCTCATCGAGGCCGGAAAAGACTCTGCCGACGACCCGCGCGCGGCTGCACGACAACCGGAGTAGCTCAACGGTGCGCCTTCATAACGCGCATGCGACACGAGCGAAGGTGGTCGGGAACGGCTAGGTAATCTTTGATATATGGATCGTCGCACGCTCCTAGCTATCCTCGGCGGGACCCTCGCCGCAGCCGCAATTCCGGTCGACGCGCTCGCGGAGATCGTCTCGGCGCGCCGTACCACCCAGCGCGATCTCTTCGATGCGCTTACTCGGCCCAAGGCCGGCGACTGGTCGCGTATCATCATGGGCTCGGGCGTCGATTATCAGAAGCAAATCGGCATTGGCACCGAGCTTGCGCAGAGCGGCGAACTCACCTATGTCGAGACGCAGATCGGCATACCGGGCGGATCGTGTAATCCCAATACGATGAAGCGCGTCTACCTGCGTTCGCAACGCATCGGTTCCTTCATCACCGAAATGCCCGTGCTCGCCAATGTCGCCGATTCCGGCACGATTCTCACGCGCTGGGGCGACATCGGCGGTGGCCAGACGCAGACGCCCGAAAGCGCGCGGCTGCGTCTCTTCGATGCGCCGTATTTGTACGACGATCGCGCACTTACGATCGTCTCCGCTACGCACGAACGCCTTACATTACCGTTCGGGACGCGATCGACGGTGCACGTCGTCGCCCGATTCGCAAAGCCGACTTCGAGCAAACACAAGCTCACGCAGATCGACGTGTGGACGACGCCCGATGTTCCGTTCGGATTCGCGAAATATCGCGCGCTCGCGACGGGACTCGACCCCTTCGAAGCGCACGTCTTCTCACACGGCATGAAATTCCAACCGGCGCTGGCGATGAAGATCGATTCCATACGGGCCATCACGCCGGACGGCACGCACATTCAAACGGGCTAATCCGTGCGCCGCCACCTTCTGCTTCGCGGTGCGGGGGCGCTCGCGCTAGCACCGCTCGCGCTCCGCGGTCGTGCCGAAGCCGCGTACGTCGAGCCCAACATCGAATTCTCACCACTCGCCCGACAACGCGGCATCGTCACGCCGTTCGCGAACTTCTTCGTCCGCGACCATGCGGGCGTACCGACGATCGACCCCGCACGCCATCGGCTCATCGTGCACGGCCTCGTGCGTTCGCCGCTCGCCTTCACGATTGCCGATCTCATGAAGTTTCCCGCCGTCACGCGAACGCATTTTTTGGAGTGCGCGGGCAATAGCGGAAGCGAATGGCAGGGTCCGAGCGCGAGCGACGTGATGCATTCGCACGGCCTCGTTTCATGTGCATCGTGGACGGGCGCGCTCGTGCGCGACGTCTTGGCAGAAGTCGGTGTTGCGAGCGATGCATCTTGGATGCTCGCCGAAGGCGCCGATTCGGCGCGGTACGATCGCAGCATTCCACTCCACAAAGCGCTCGATGACGCGATGCTCGTCTACGCGCAGGATGGGAACCCGTTACCGGCACTTCACGGTGGGCCGCTCCGCTTGATCTTACCTGGTTACGAAGGCAGCACGAATATCAAATGGCTGCATCGCCTCAAACTCGGCCGAGCGCCGTGGGCGACGCGCGAAGAGACGGCGGAGTACACGGAATTACTTCCATCGGGGCATGCGCGCGCCTACGATTTCGTGATGCGCGCAAAATCCGTGATCGTCTCACCGTCTGCGGGCGATCGCGTGCGCGAACGCGGCGCGCAGATGCTTCGCGGATTCGCCTGGTCGGGCTGCGGCAAGATCGTACGCGTCGAAGTTTCGACCGACGGACACATGTGGCGCGACGCGCGTCTGCTTCCACCGATTCTCACGCGCGCGTTCACCGCATTCGAAGCGCCCTTCACGTGGGAGGGACGACCGATGACGCTGCGCAGTCGCGCAACGGACGAAACGGGCGCGGTGCAACCGACGCACGCCGCGCTCGTCGCCGAACGCGGCTTCTTCTCGCAATATCACAACAACGCAATTCAAGTCTGGCACATCGGCCGCAGCGGAACGGTGCGCAACGGTGCGTGAATTCGTGCGCGATGTCATGCGCGCACTCGCGTTGCTCGGCGCACTCGCGTCGCTCGGCGCGTGTGCGTCGCACGATGCATACGCGCGAAAAATCGGCACGCCCGTCGATGCAGCTACGATCGCTGCAATCGATATCGACGTAACGCCCGACGGCGTCGGCTTGCCCGCGGGAAGCGGAAACGCGAAGCGCGGCGCGACGCTCTACGAAGCGCGTTGCATGCAATGCCACGAATCGCCGGTTTTACCCGCGCTCTGGGGCGGGATCGGTTCGCTCGGCCGCATTCCTCCGGAAAAGAGTGTCGGCAGTTATTGGCCGCATGCGACGACGATTTACGATTACATCGCGCGCGCGATGCCCCCGGGTACCGCAACGCCGCTCCCCGCATCCGACGTGTACGCCCTCACCGCGTATCTACTCGCGCAGAACGGCATCGTCTCGCGCGATACGACACTCGATGCGCGAACGCTGCCGAAGGTCGCGATGCCCAATCGCGATGGCTTCGACCGCATCGACGAATCGCGCTAGCTCGGGCTCGCGCTACGGCGAGAGGCGCTCGATTTTCCACGACGCCGCATCGCGCACGTACGCGAGACGATCGTGGACGCGATTGCGACGACCCTGCCAAAATTCGAAGGCGTGTGGGGTGACGCGATAGCCGCCCCAGTACGGTGGGCGCGGAACTTCAACGTCTTTGAAGCGCTCGTCTTCCTCGTGCATCTGCGCCTCGAGAAACGCGCGATCCGGCACGACCGTGCTCTGCTTCGAGGCCCATGCACTCAAACGATGACCGCGCGGCCGTTTCGCAAAATATTCATCGGATTCATCGGAAGAGATGCGCTCCACGCTGCCGTCGATACGGATCTGCCGTTCGAGCGCGCCCCAATAGAAGAGCATCGCAGCTTTGCCCGAGCCGTCGAGTTCGTGGCCCTTGCGGCTTTCGTAGTTCGTGAAAAAGACGAAGCCGCGTTCGTCGTAGCCGCGCAATAACACGATGCGCAGCGACGGCTGCCCGTCCGGCGCGACGGACGATACGGAGACGGCATTGGGCTCGATGAGCCCCTCGGTCCCGACCGCTTCGTCGAGCCAAATCTTGAACTGCGCGAAGGGATCGCGCGCGACGGTCGCTTCGTCGAGGGCGCCTTTTTCGTAGCTGATGCGCGAGGTGCCGATGTCGTTTGCGTTCACGATCCCTTTTGACGCGATGGGCGCCCGGAGCGTTGCGTTTGCATGGCGATCACGCGGCCGTTGCTTCGGTCGCTTCCGTCGCGACCGAGTCACGGCGCGTCACCGCGAGCGCGAGCAGCATCGAGCCCACGAGCATCGCCGCCGCGAGAAACCACGGCGCCCCGGGAACCCCGAGATTGCGTAGCGGCCCGATCGCGGCCGCGAACGTCAGCGGGAAGAGCGCTGGCCCAGCGAGCGTCGCCACGCCGCGCAAACTCCCGATCGCGCCTTGGAGTTCGCCTTGTTCGCCCGGGCCGACGCGATGCGTCATCATGCTCTGCGCTGCCGACGAGAGCCCCCACAGCATGAGGATCGGCGTACCGAGCGAGAAGGCGAATCCGTTCGGGGCGAGACCGTAGATCGCCATGCCGAGCCCGCCGCAAAGCAGCCCGGCCGCGAGCGACATACGCTCGCCGAAACGCGCGACGATCGGTTTCATGAGCAGCGCCTGCACGACGACCGAGCAGATCCCGACGAGTGCGAGCGAGAGCCCCACGGTCCGCTCGTCCCACGCGTAGCGATACGTCGTGTAGAGCACGTAGACGCTCGGCAAACACGCACCCGCGAAAACGCTCAGAAACATCACGCCCGCGAGCCCGAAGAGTTCGCGATGCGACCGCAAGAGCGCGAGCGATCCGATCGGATTCGCGCGCGACCACGTGAACGGTCGTCGTAAATCGCGCGCGAGCGATTCCGGCAAAACGAGCGCCCCGTAGAGCGCATTCGCGATGCTCAGTCCTGCGGCGAACCAGAACGGGAGACGCGGCGAAATCGCGCCGAGCAGACCGCCGACCGCGGGACCGACGACGAATCCGATACCGAACGCGGCACCGAGCAAACCGAAACTCGCCGCACGCTTTTCGGCCGGCACGACATCGGCGATATAAGCACCCGCCGTCGCCGTATTCGCCGACGTTACGCCCGAGATCACGCGCCCGACGAAGAGCCACGGGAGCGACGGCGCGAGCGCCATCAACACATAGTCGAGCCCGAGGCCGAGGGTCGATAAGACGATGACGGGGCGACGACCGATGCGATCGGAGAGCACGCCGAGCACGGGCGACGAGACGAACTGCATGACGGCAAAAATCGTCCCGAAGAGCGCGAATATTGCCGAAGCGTGCGCGCTATCGCTCCCCGCCATCGAGAGCACGAGCTTCGGCAAGACGGGCGCGATCATCCCGAACCCGAGCATGTCGATCGCGACCGTCGCAAAGACGAATCCGAACGCGGCGTTGCGTCGCTTCACAACCGTCCCGCGGCCAGACTTCCGAGCAGCGCCATAACGAGCACGAGCCCACCACCGAGTGCGAACGGAAAGCTCGCATCGATTCGCTTCTTCTCCCACACCGTTGCGAGCGCGATCGCGCGAAACGCCGAATTGAGCGCACCCGCGTCGCGTGCTTCGATGTAGCGGCCCTTCGCGTTTTCGGCGATCGTGGTGAGTGCTCGCGCGTCGAGTTCGGCAGGTTCGCGCGTGCCGGGAATAATTTCCCCGCTCCCACTCGAGCCCACGCCGACGGTCTCGATCGTGATTCCGCGCGCGCCGATCGTCTGCGAATCCGTGACCGGATCGGTGCCACGATTGTTGATGCCGTCCGTCAAGAGCACGAGGATACGTTTACCGCTCGGCGGCATCTGCTGCGCCCCAAGCATGAGCGCATCGCCGATCGCCGTCGCGCCTTCGGGTGGCGGAATGCGATCGAGTGCATCCCGAATGGCAGCGAGATCACTCGTCGGCGGCGCGATCACGCTCGCACCACTCGAGAACGTCACGATACCGACGCGCGTCCCCTCGGGCACCGCATCGACGAACGCTCGCGCGGCCGCACGCGCGGCATCCGCACGCGTCGGAGCGACATCACGCGCACGCATCGAACCCGACGTATCGATACAGATCACGACCGTACCATCTTTCGCGGGCACGCGGGTCGTAAGGCGTGGCCCCGCGAGCGCGAGCAATTCCGCACCCGTACCGAGAACGAATGCCGCAAAGAGCACCGCTGCGGGTAAGCGCGCCGGTTGCATCGCCGCAAGTGCGAACGCGAGATTCGAAAACGCATACGCTTGCGCCGCGCGGCGTTTTTCGAGCGCGCGATATCCCACGACCAGCAGCACGATCGCGACGATCGCCACCAATAACAGCGCCGGATGCGCGAACGTCATTCGCCGAATCCAAGCGCGCGCATGATCGCGCGTTGCGCACCACCCGTTTCGTCGAGCGTCGCGACACGGGCGCCCGCGCGACGCAACGTCGCGCATACGGCCGTTTCCCGCTCGCTCACCGCGCGAACGTAACGTTCGCGTGCCCCACGATCGATGTACGCACGCACCGAACGACCACTCGCGGCATCGCGCACGCGCACGAAGCCGCGAAGCGGCAATCCATCGTGCCACGGATCGCGCGCCACGAGCACGACCACATCGAAGCGCGCCGTACACGCACGAACGAGCGGTGCGAGCGCATCGATCTCGTGAAAATCGCTCACCACGAGGAGCCGCGTCCCGCGCGAAAGCGTCGCGAGTGCGAGCCGGAGCGAGGCTGCGAAGGGCTCGCCGAAGCGTTCGCGCATCGCGGCACACGCGAGTGCCGCCGCGCGACCGCGCGTACCGCGTAAGAGCAGCGCTCGTTCGCCGATGCGTGCGCAACGATCGTCATCGGTTGCGGCAGCGTACCACGCATTCGCCGCATCGCAGGCGAGATCGTGCGCGCTCCGCCTGCGTCCCAAACGCATCGCATGCGACGCATCGATCGCGACCGCGAGATGGAGTGCGCGATCTTCGAGCACGACGCGCGTTTGCAAACCGCCGGCACGTGCGGTTGCGGCCCAATCGATACGGCGCGGATCGTCGCCTTCAACGTAGCCGCGTAATTCCGCGAATTCATACCCATCGCTCCGCCGCGCAGACGCGCTTCCGATCCCGCGGACACCAGCGCGATGCCCCGCGAGGAGCGCCCGGCGCAAGCGCGCGCCGAACGCCGGATGCGCGAGGCTCACGACCGTAGGTCGTTGAGCGCCAACTGCGGCTCGTCACTCGCCGCAGGTGGCGTGAGACCCGCGCGCACGGCCGGCGTGTAGCGAACGATGAGAATAGCGAGGTCATCGGTGATGCGGCTCGACCGACGCTTCAAGCGTGTGACGATCGCATCGGCCATGCGTTGGGCGGAACCGGAAATCTCCGAAAGCCAGACCGTCACCGCATCGGCGCCGAGAAATTCTCCGCGTGCATCGCGCGATTCCGTAAGACCGTCGGTGCTTACGGCGAGCGCGTCGCCATAGCGCAGATGCAACTCGCGCGTCACGTACACCGGATCCGTTTCGATCCCGACGATCGGTCCCGTTGCGGGCAGCGACGTAACGTCTTGGCCAATGATCGCCCATGCGGGCTCGTGGCCCGCTGAGGCGTACTGCAAGCGGCCCGTTTCGAGATCGAGCACCGCAAGGAACATCACGACAAACGATTCCGGCCGATCGACACTCTGCGCGTAAAGATGAGCGAATTTCGAGAGGACCACACCGGGATCGTGATTTTCGGAGAAGAGCGTACGAATCGAGTACGTGACGAAGGCCGTATCGATGGCCGCATCGATGCCTTTTCCGCTCGCGTCGGCGACGAGAAACATCGCGTGGTGGCCGTCGAGTGAAAACGCGTCGTGCGTATCGCCGCCGACGTTCGAACCGAGCGTTGCGGAGAGGAGCACCGTGCCGATTTCGACATTCCGCATCTCACGGCGTCGCGAGAGAAACGCCGCCTGCAAGCGTTGCACGAGCGATCGTCCCTCTTCCACGGCGCGACGCAGGCGTCCGACGATCACGACGAAGAGCAACGCCACGATCGCGAACATGGCATTTGAGAAATCGCGCGTCTGCGTATTACGTGCGACGATTGTGTCGAAGCGTTTTTGCCCGAGCATCTCGCGCGAGAGTAACTCGCGCGTGAGCCGATCGTAATCGGCGTTCGTCGCGGGAAAAACGAAGACGGGCGCGCGTTGCTCGAAGTCGTCAGCGATGCTATCGATACGCGCGAGATCGCTTGCAAGTAGCTTTTGGTATGGCCGCAACGCATCGGGCCCGGCGCGATGCTCGACCTGTTCCACTTGCAAGAGTTCGGAATCGCGTTGCGTCGCAACGATCGCCGTTTGATACCTGAAGGCGTTCGTTATGTTGATCCCGCCGTAATACGAAAGCCGCGCCGCAAGTACAAACAATGCGAGCAAACCGACGACGAGGAGCAAGGTGATCACGGTCTGACGCGGCAACGCCCCAAACCGCGGCCTCCCAAGAAACCGCATCCGTATCGCTAGGCTAAAATACGGCCAAGTCCCTCCGTTGATCTGGGGAATTTTCATCCCTCACAAGTCACTCGTTATGGGGCAAATACGAATTCCGACGCGCGGTCGCGCGCGATGGCGGCGTCGCTGAAGGGAAATGGCACGAGATCGCCCTGGAGCCAGAGCGGCGCGGCATCGCGATAATGCGGCGAACCCGGCTTCCCCGACTCCCCCTGCGGGATCACCATGCCGCCGTCATCCCACTTGCCGATATCCCAGACGGCGCGGAAACTTTGGGCATTACCCGGGGCCTGGACGTGCGGCGCGTAGGCGCTGCCGAGCCCGGGAAAGCGGACGCCGTTCCACATTTTGAGCCCAAATGCCGCGAGCGGGTGCGCCGCGATCCGCGCGCCGACATCGGCCCATCGTGATTCGCTCTCGCGGCGTGATTGGAGACCCGCGATCGCATCGCGTGTCGCCGACACGAGAAAGGCGTCGTAGTCGTCGCGCCCCACCCATCCGCGCGGCTTTTCGCGAAGCATCCGCATGACGGCGACGAACGCGGGGCCCGCTTCCGCCGCAAGGTAGCGCCGCCCGAGTCTGCCCGGCATATGCCCGCGCACGAGTCGCTCGGTCGTCGCTCGTCGCAGCGCCGTCACGATCACAGCCGCTCGCGAGTCGCCCGTAAAGCGCCCGTCGAATCCACGCAGCGTCTCGCGCGCATCGCGCAACGACGCGTCGCCATCGACGTGTGCTCGCTCGAGCGCGGCGACGGTCGCGCGAGCGAGGTCGCGCTCGGGGAGCGACGTCACATCACCCTGCACCGCAGCGAAACGCGCGACATCGTAGGGACCCGAACGCAAATCTTCGGCGATGCGCGCAGCACGATACGGCGGCGAAAATGCCGCGCTCAATCGGTACGGGTAGCCACGCCCGTACACGCGCGCGTTCGCCGTGAGCACGAGCGCGTTCCGCGACGCATCGACGTGCGGCAAGGCACGTGCGGGAACGTCACGTTCGCGTGTTACGACCGCTTCGGCAGAGCCGTCGTGAATCGCCATGCCCCACGCATCGTCGATCGGAATATCGCCTGCGAGGGCGTAGCCCACGTTGCCCGCATCGTCGGCGAGCACGAAGTTTTGCGGCGGGCCGGGATAGCGCGCGAGCACCCGCGCACCGGCGGCGACCGACGTCGCGCGCGCCAGGCCATCGAACTGCTCGAACGACGACCGCCGATCGAGATCGCCCGTCCACGCAGCCGCGAGTTTGGTCTCACCACGATCGTCGAAAACGAAGCCATGGCGCGTGCGCAGATACGTTCGCACGAGGGGCTTGCCGAAGCGCACGAGGATCGTCTCGACGCGTTTCTCGGCGCGGGCGAAGCCGGCTCCGGCAACATACTCATCGGAATCGTTCGAGCGAAAGTGCTCGCGAAAGACGCGCACGGTCGCAACGGTGCCGTTCGTCGCGCCCCACGCGAGGTGCGCGTTATGGCCGAGCACGATTCCCGGCACGCCGCCGAGCGTTACGCCTGCGACATGAAGGTTCGGTGCCGAAAGATCCGCCATCCACCAGACGCCGGGAATCGAGAGATTGAGATGCGGATCGTTCGCCAAGAGCGCGCGATGCGACGACGTCAGTGCGGCACCGGCTGCAAAAGCGTTACTCCCGAGCCCCGCACGCGCGTCGATCTCGGCAACGGAGAGCGGTGAGGCATGCGGATCGGGCGCGGCGAGCGCGGGCAGCGGCGCGACGGGTGCGAGCGCCGCGCGCGCAGCCGAGCCCACGGGCGTGTCGTAGGCGGGATCGGAGATGGAGAAAAACGCATCGCGCGCGCTCGGACCGAGTTTCGCAAGTACGTCCGCGCGCGTGGTGACGTCGGTCCACGAATCGGTGAGTGCGAGCACCGTTGCGAACGACGCGGCAAGCGAATCGACGGGCTTCCACGGTTCGGGGCGATACGCGAGAAAACGGAATTCGGGCGGCACGGGTCGTGTCGCCATCGCCGCGTTGACGCCGCTTGCGAAAGCCTCGAGATTCGCGCGCTGGTTTGGCGGAAGCGCCGCGAACTGCGCGGCCGCGATGCCCGCGACATCGATCGTCCGCGCGTCCACATCGCTCGATAAGGTGATCGATCCGAGCACTTCGGAGAGCCGTCCCTCGACGGAGCGTCGGTACAGATCGAGTTGGAAGAGCCGATCGCTGCCTTGCAGATAGCCTTCGGCGAAATAGAGATCGTGTTCGTTTCGCGCACGAACGTGCGGAATGCCGCGTCGATCGCGCGTGACCGTCACGGCTTCCCGAACGCCAGTACTGGCGATCGTTCCCGAAGGTTCGGCTTCACCATCGTGCACGCCGAGCGCAACGTACGCGATGAAGACGACGGCGAGTAGCGCGAATGGCACGAGTGAAAGGCCGACGAGAATGACGATGCGTCGCACGAGCTCGGTGCCACGCGGGCCCCGCTTCACCGATGACTTCAAAACGGACGATCGAAGGTGAACTTTGGAACGTCGATCGGGAAATGGAGATCGACGAAGTCGAACTCGAACTTCGGCAACGTCGTGTCGAGCCCGAAATGGATCGGCTCATCGGCGACGACCTGTTGCACGTATTGCCGGCCCTCAACGACCGCGTAGTGGACCGTCCAGGAAATGCCGTCGTAGGGTTTATTTTCGAGGATCCCCTGGACGCGCGACTGGACGGTACGATACGTCGTGGGCTCGAGCCACAGATCGCGCAAGCGATTGATCTTGGGATCGCGGATCGGTGCGAGCACCAAATGCAACGCGGGCGAACCCGCAACCGTATCGGTGCCCGCAATCCGAATATCGTACGCGCGCGTGCTCGATTCGATGCGGCCGATCTCGCGCAGATCGTCGGTCGCTTGCGGAATCGGCGTTGCCGAAGATGCACCGGATCGCGGCGACGACGCGACGCGCGGAACGATCGTCTTCCCAAAGCGCGTCACGATGCCGAACGACGAAGCAATATCGATGCGCGGATCGTCGAGTCTGATCGGTGCTGCATCGCCATTGGTATCGAAAATCTTGAGACCGAAGATCGAGAACGGCACGCCGCGTAAGCGATGATTCTCTTCTTCGGCGTCGTGCAGAGGCGTGAGTGCGAGGGCACCGTCGGCGGTGCGCTGGTAGACGTCCCACCAATTGTCGAAGACGTGTCCGTTGTGGAGGTAACGCACGAGCGCCCCATAGCGCACGTATGGCGCGTCGGTTCGCGCGCGCCACCAATCGCGCGCACGCACGAAATCACGCTCCGCTTCGGGATCTTGCACGGGCGCCGCCGTCAACGTTGGCTCGACCGCGCGCGCCGGGCTCGCATGCGGAGCCGTGGCGCAAACGAGCGCGAATGCACCGAGCGCGACCGAGGCACGTTTGAGTGTTCGCACGGATCGCATCGTTATCGTCATTCGGGTCATGGAACCGAAACGCTTGCGATGAGCTCGGCAACGATCGTTTCGCGGTCGATATTTTCGACTTGCGTGCGATAGTTGTACGCGAGCCGGTGGCGCATTACGGCGGGCGCGGCGGCGCGCACGTCGTCGGGCACGACATACGATCGTTCGTCGCAAAGCGCGCGGGCGCGTGCGAGCGCAGCGAGTGCGAGCGTCGCGCGCGGGCTCGCGCCTCGATCGAGGTACTCGTGATGTTTGCGCGTCGCACGCACGAGCGCCACGATATATGCGGCGATCTTCGGTTCGAGGAAGACGGCGCGTGCATCGGCGCGCCAACGCAAGAGATCGCCCATCGATGCGACATCGTGCGGTAACGCGGGCGTTTCACCGCCGAAACGCGCGAGGATCCCGAGTTCTTCTTCCGCGCTCGGGTAATCGACGAGCACGTTGACGAGAAAGCGATCCATCTGCGCGAGCGGGAGCGCGTAGGTGCCGTCGCTATCGAGCGGATTCATCGTCGCCGTCACGAGAAAGGGATCGGGAAGGGGAAAGCTCTGCGGCCCGATCGTCACCTGGCGTTCTTGCATCGCTTCCAAAAGTGCCGATTGCACTTTCGCAGGCGCGCGATTTATTTCGTCGGCGAGCACGACGTTGGCGAAGATCGGTCCCGGCGACGTTGCGAATTCACCCGTACGTTGATCGAAGATGCGCGTGCCGACGATATCGCTCGGCAAGAGATCGGGCGTAAACTGCACGCGTTTGAAACTTCCGCCGACGGCGGCCGCGAGCGCGCGGCACGCGAGCGTCTTCGCAAGCCCGGGCGGACCTTCGAGCACGACGTGGCCGCCCGCAATCGTCGCGTGCAGCAGCGCTTCGAGCGCGGCGCGTTGGCCAACGACGGTCTCTGCGAGCGCGTCGATGAGCGCCGACGGTTTCAGAAGTTCAACGATGGTAGGGCCTCCGCAACGGCTTGCGCGACGCGTTCGTCTTCACAAAACGAAGCGCGCTCGATCGCACGTAGTGCTTCGAGAACGCGAACGCGTTCCGTCATGTCGCGCCGACGCGTGAGATCGGCAAGCGTTTCGTCGGCGCGCGCGCCGACGAGGGCTCGCAACGCGGCGCGGACCGCGAGGGCACGCTTGCGCGACGGATCGCGCGCGAGTTCGGCGACGAGGCCACGAATGTGGTCGGCCGGATCGACGAAGATCGCGGGCGCGGGCGGCGACACGACGATCGACGCGCGTGCGGTCGCGCGTTTACCGCGACCGAAGCCCCAGATGAGCGCCCACGCGGCGAGCACGACGAGCACGAGCGGGAGAATCGCGAGCACGATCGACCATAAAACCGGCCAAAGCCACGTCGGCAGATGCGGTGGTGCGGGCGCGACGCGCAAGGCGACCGTGTTGGTCGAGAAACGTGAGGGTTTCCCATTACGCGCGTCGATGGCATCCATGATGGTCGCTGCGATCGTGCGATCGCCCGCGACCGTCGGTTCGAGCGTGAGCGTTTCCGTGCAATCGCTGCCGCGAGTCGATGCCGCGCACCGTCGCTCGTCGCCGATTGTGTCGAAGCCCGAGAGGTCGGGGAGCGTGACGTTATCGAGTTCGAGCACGCGTTCGTCGACGTGCGCGGAAATCGTAAGATGGAGCCGTTCGCCGACGCGCAGATTCGTACGATCGATCGCCATCGTAAAACTTCGGACGTGAAGCGATGCGAGCGATTGCGCCCGCGCCGTGCATGGCACGGCGATGCTCGCGACCGCCGCGCCAAACGCGGCGGCACGCGTTACAGCGTGCCGATCCATTCGGCAAACAGATACCGCGCATCCAGGGGTCCAGGCGAGGCCTCAGGATGGAATTGCACGGCCGAGATCGGCAATGTCGTGTGCCGGAAACCTTCGTTCGTGCCGTCGTTGAGGTTGATCATCGTCGCTTGCAGATCGCTCGGAAGCGACGCGCCGTCGACCGCATAGCCGTGATTGTGCGCGGTGACGAGCACGCGATCGTGCAGCACGTCTTTGACAGGTTGATTTCCACCGCGATGACCGTAGGGCAATTTGTATGTTTTCGCACCGAGTGCGAGCGCGAGCATTTGGTGCCCGAGACACACGCCGAACATCGGCATGCGCCCGACGAGATTGCGCAGCGTTTCGATCGTCTCCGGCAGATCGGTCGGATCGCCGGGTCCGGGCGAAATGACGACCGCATCGGGTTTGCGCGCGAGAATCTCGTCCGACGAAACGCCGTAGGGTACGACCGTGATGCGCGCGCCGAGGGCCGCGAGATCGCGAACGATCGCACGCTTGACGCCGCAATCGATGACGACGATATGCGGCCCCGTCGCATGTGGGGTCGGGCTCTGCACGGTGCGCGTCGCGACGTCGGCCACCAGACCGACGGTGCTCGTTTCGCGAGCGTATGGCGTGAGCGCCGCTTCCATGCGTTCGATCGAAGCTTCCCCTACCGCAAGCGCCGCGCGGATCGTGCCGTGCTCGCGCAACACCGTCGTGAGCGCACGCGTGTCGATCCCGACGAGCGTTGGCACGCGTTGCGCGGCGAGCCACGATGGCAGGTCGTCCGTCATGGCATGATGCGAGGGATGGCGCGCGATGCGCTTGACGATCGCGCCCGCAACGCACGCGCGATGGTGCTGCGACGCGGTCCCAGAGATGCCGTAATTGCCGATCATCGGGTAGGTGAACGTGAGCAACTGGCCCGCGTACGACGGATCGGTGAGCGCTTCTTCGTAGCCCGTCATGCCGGTAAAGAAGACGGCTTCGCCGAGAGCGAGCGCATCGTAGCCGATGCCTTCGCCGTCGAAGCGCGTACCGTCGGCGAGAAGCAATGAGGCCGGTTTCATCATGTCGAGAGGCGCACATTTGGCCTTGCGACGGTACGCGCCTCTCTTACAGCATGCGCTGGAACATCATGATCGGGAGCGTGGTCGGGAAATCGTAGCCGACGAAATCGAACGTCAGGCCCGTCACGGTGCGGTCGAGCCCGAAGCGCAGCGTGTCCTCGGTGTGGATCTGCTGGACGTAGTAGCGGCCCGCGATCGAGGTGTAGGCAACGATCCAGCGCGCATCGTCGTAGGGTTTGCCCTCGAAGATGCCTTGAATCGCGAGTTGAACCGTGCCGAAGGTCGTCGTATCGACCCACAGATCGCGCAGCCGGTAGACGCGTGGGTTGCGCAACGGCGTGAGCGCGAGATGATAGGCATCGACGCCGCGAATCGTCTCCGTCCCCGCGAGCACGATCGCATAGTCGCGCGCGACCGCCTCGATGCGCGCGAGCTCTCGAAGCGGTTTCTCGGTCACCAGCGCCGATGGCACGGGCGTCGGCGTCGCGGTCGGCGTCGGCGTCGGGACCGGCTCTACCGCAGTCGGGCCCGCACTTGGCAATCCAGTCGCATTCCCGACGAGCGCGGCTTTAGGTTCGCGACGGACGAGCCCGAACGAGGCGTTGGGTTCGATCTGCGGTTCGAGGATGGGGAACGCGTCGGCGTCGGGATTCGTGTCGAGCGAATCGGCGTGAACGTTGCCCTTGTGGACTTTGAGGTTGAAGGTGATCGGCGAGCCGCGCAGGCGTTTCGCCTCATCGGCGGCGACGATGGTACGGCGCAGAGCGAGCGCGCGGTCGCGATCGCGATACGCGACCTGCCACCAGTTATCGTGCGTGCGGCCGCGCCACTCGTAGCGCTCGCGCATGTTGTAGGCGATAAACGGCACTTCTTGCCGCGTGCGCCAGGCGTCTTTCGCGTGGGCGAAAATCGCTTCAGCCGAGGGCGCTTCGGCCGCACTCGCGACCGCGCCGAAGAGTGCGGCGCATGCCACAATCGACGCGGTTACCAAAGACGGGCGCATGTGCGTGCAACGCATAGCCGCGCGTAATAATCTCAGGCGACGCCCAGAATCGCCGTTCCGACGCGGCCATCTCGCATGGCGAAACGTCCACCCACGATCGTCGCGATTGGGCGCCGCGCGAACGTTTCGCCTTCAAACGGCGTATTTTTCCCGAGAGAGAAGAACGCGTTGGACTCGACGCGCCATGGTCGCTCGGCAAAAATGGTAATATCCGCCGCACTTCCGATGCGTAACGTTCCGCCGGGGACGTTGAGGATACGCGCGGGATTGGTTGAGAGGAGCGCGACGAAGCGCGCGAGCGGCAGATCGGGAAGTGCGTGCGCATAGGCGCCGACGGCCGTTTCGAGGCCCGAAAATCCGACGGGCGCTGCGGCGAGCAACTGCGCCTTCTCTTCGCGCGTATGCGGTGCGTGATCGGTTGCGAAGACGTCGATCGTGCCATCGCGAACGGCCGCACGCAACGCCGCGATATCGCGCTCGAGGCGGAGCGGCGGATTGACTTTGGCATCGGCACGAAAGCCTTCGAAGTGGTCGTCGCCCTGCAAGAGATGGTGCGGCGTAACTTCGCACGTTACCGCAATTTCTTGCGCGCGACCGAAGCGGATGAGCTCGATACTCATCGCCGTGGAGAGATGCGCGATGTGAAACGGTTTTTTCGTGTCGCCGCCGATGAGCACGTCGCGTGCGACGTGGACTTCCTCGGCTAGGCCCGGCGAGCCGGCAAGCCCGAGATCGAAACTTCGTGCGCCTTCGTTCATGACGCCGTCGCCTTTGAGATCGCCATCTTCGCAATGTGAGATAAAGACGCCGGGCACGTCGCGTGCGTAAAGTGCGGCTTGGCGGAGCACGCGCGCGTTCTTCACGGCGAAGCCGTCGTCGCTAAAGGCGACCGCGCCCGCATCGTGCAGGCGCCAATACGGTGAGAGCTCGTTGCCCGCACGCCCGCGCGTGAGTGCCGCGATCGGATAGATGCGGGCGAGCCCGGCGGCCGTCGCAAGGCGCAACACTTCGGCGATGAGGGCGGGAGAATCGAGGGCGGGTTCGGTGTTCGGCATGCACGCAACGGCCGTGAAGCCGCCAGCGACGGCAGCCGCGCTTCCGGTCGCGATCGTTTCTTTGTGCGTCTGGCCCGGTTCGCGGAGATGGACGTGCATGTCGATAAAGCCGGGCGCGACGACGGCGCCGGTTGCATCGTAGATCTCGACGTCGACTCCGGTCGCTTCGAGATGCTCGCCGATTGCGGCGATGAGACCATCGCGGACGAGGACATCACGGATGGCATCGAGGTGTTGCGCGGGATCGACAACACGTCCGCCGCGGATAAGAAGATCGCTCACGTGAACGGGGCCGTTCGGTCGCTCCGAGTGCTGGACCCGCCTTTGTTGGCGGGACGGGACGCGTGCGGTCGCAAGTCGGCGAATGCGGGCACTGCATAGATTGCGATGACCGACGTAGATACGAAGGCTCCCGCCGCGCAACACGAGCGCGGCTTCACGTTGCTCGAAGTGATGGTTGCGGTTGCGATTCTCTCCATCATGACGATCGTGCTCTCGACCTTCGCAGCGCCACATCCCATGACACACCCCGCGATGCTCGCAATGCAAGCCGCGCTCGCCGAAGCGCGCGATCTCGCGATGGTCACGGGTGACGCGACGAATCCACTCGTGCCTACCGGCGCGACGATCTCGGTCAAACACGATCCGCTCGATCCGAGCGGCCACGGGAGTGTCATCGCCATCTATCGTTCGCGACCGATCTCTTACCGCGGCGTCGGCCCGGGCCAGAATTACAAGGCCGACACGCTCGTGCAGGACCCAGGTATGCCCCGTCAGCGCGTGCGAGCCGATTTTCAAATTTCATCGGCCTCGCTCGGCACGATACCGACGCCATTTTCGATCCTCGTGTCGCAATCTGGCTTCGCGAGTATCGTTAAGGGCTACGCGTACGATCCGGAAAATAAAATGACGATAGCGGCCGATCCCGGATGCGATGAAAGCGGTGTGACGATCTCCGCGACAGACGGGGTCTTCACGGAAAAAGATCCGTTCACGTGCCACGATGCCGTTTTGCAACTCGAGAAGCCCCATGCGTAAGCGTCGGAACGAGCGCGGCTTCTCACTCATCGAGGTGATCGTTGCCGCCGCGCTCACAACGTTCGTGATGATCGCGATTGCAAGCGCCGTCGCTACGAGCGTCCATTCAACGACGCTCGTCGAAACGCGCACGCGCATGCACGCCGATGCGCTCAACGTGCTGACCGATCTGCGCGCAATTACCGTTTACAACAAAGCGATGCTCGCGCAGATGGTCGGCAAGAGCGCATCGATGACGATCGCACATTCCGCCGACCACGTCGAGACGATCGACGTGAGCGTGAATATCGAGCCCAACGTGATTCGCAACTCCGACGGTACGACGATGACGACGCTCGCGAAAGTTGCCAACGTGACGATCCGCGAGCTCGACGAGAAAATTTCCGAACGCGCGACGCTCTTCAATGAAGCTCCCGCACCAGGATCGGTGGTAGGACCATGATGCCCGTATCGCGCCATGACGAACGCGGATTTACTGTACCCGAGATGCTGATCGCAATCATGATGATTTCGATCCTCAGCCTCGTAACGCTCGGGGGCATTCAGTTCTTCACCAAAGCCGTCGATGCGCGAACGTTCGCGCAAAGCGGGGGCATGACCGTCGAACCCGAGCAAGCAACCAAGCGCACCCAAGCGAAAAACGCGGTCGCGGGCTTAGTTACCCAAACAGAAGTAATAC
>JANOMT010000027.1:0-82471 GCA_031420415.1 Vulcanimicrobiota bacterium | reverse complement strand
TCGCTCATTTACTTCGAGCGATTCAAGTGCCCCCCGGTGGCCGGCCTCGAGTAAATCGATCATATACGCTCGCATCGATGGGTCGAAGTCACGATTTGCCTTCAAATTTGTGATCCACCGTTGGATTGTTTCACTGTAAATAGACTTCAATTCAAACCCTCACAACAAAACCTGATCGGCACCTCATATGACGCTTACCAACGGTTACCATTCGGTTGCCGTCAACAGCAACCGTTGGTGACCCATGGCAACCGCTGCTGAACAATTTCTAACGTAAAAGGCGATCTCCATGGCCGTCCGTGACCGTAGGCGACCTGTGGATTAGGGGTTCGAATCCCACTCTCTCCTCGCGGAACGTCCTCTTCGTGGCCGCCCAAGCGGCGAGGACGACGTCGGGCCGGCGGCCGATGGGTGGTGCATGGCTCCTCCAGCGAAACGGAACCGACGTTCGGCTCGCGTGGCCGAGCGATGACGAGTAAAAGGGTGGCGGTCGTTTGCGTTCGTTTCGATCGCTAGCATCGCTTGCGACCAGGAGCGAAAGAAGCGGAGGGGCTCTCGTCGATTGAATCGTCCCGGCTCAACCTATCGTTTGCGAGGCATAACCATGAAAGCATCGATTCCCGACGGCTTCGCCGTCGCTCACGCCCACGATGCGCATTGGGAAGGCGGCTTGCGTTCTTTCTACGCCTACCGCGATCTTGGCGCTGCGGCCTCGACGGGCGGTCGCGTCGGCGCGCACGTGATTCGCGCGACTGGCGCCCAACACGTTCCGCAACCGCGCCACCATCACACGCTCGAATTCCAACTCGTTTACATTCTCAAAGGCTGGATCGAATTCGACTACGCCGAGGTCGGCCGTGTTCGCCTCGAAGCTGGGTCGTCGGTCGTCCAGCCGCCGGGTATCGGTCACGCCGAACTCGCGCATAGCGCGGATCTCGAGATGTTGGAAATCGTCCTACCGGCCGCGTTCGCGACCGAACTCGAATAGGCGAGTCGCCTTCGCGCGATTGCGGCTTCACGCAACGCTAATCCGTTGGGCACATTTTCCTGCGCTCGAAAATTGTTTCTATTTCAATGACGGCCCGATGATCGAAGCGCGACGTCGGAGGTCGACGAAAGCGAAGTGCGCACATGAAAATCGTAAGGCGGTTGCTCGCATCTTTCGCGCGCGCGGCGCATCCGCCAAGCCAGATCCCGACACGGTGTTCGGGGACGTCTTGCATTTGCGATGTACTTGTCTCGGGGTATTGTGCCACCGTCGTGGCACGGGCTTCGCGGCTCTCGGCAGATCTTGAACTGTCTCCGCCCGCTACACTAGCAAGCGTTTATTGCCTAAATCGATCTTGATCGGCCTCTTCAAATCGAATGCGTCTTGATTCGAATCCCACTCTCTCCTCGCGAAAGTCCCCGATATCGGGCCGCAACCGCTTGGCCTCCGAGCGTAGTCCAACGGTCGACAGGGGAATAACATGACAGTATCGACCGAACGCGCAGTCCTCGCTGGTGGTTGCTTTTGGGGCGTCCAAGATCTTTTACGCCGGTTCCCAGGCGTGCTTTCAACGCGCGTGGGCTACTCCGGTGGCGACGTGCGGAACGCGACGTATCGCAATCACGGCACGCATGCCGAAGCGATCGAGATCATCTTCGATCCCACGCAGACCGACTTTCGCACGCTCCTCGAAGCATTTTTCCAAATTCACGATCCGAGCACGCTCAACCGGCAAGGCAACGATCGCGGATTGGCCTACCGCTCAGCGATTTTCTATTCGAGCGACGAGCAGAAGCGCGTCGCCCTCGAGACGATCGCCGATGTCGATGCTTCGGGACTTTGGCCCGGTAAAGTCGTCACCGAAGTCGCGCCCGTAGGCGACTTCTGGGAAGCGGAACCCGAACATCAAGACTATCTCGAACGCGATCCCAACGGGTACACGTGTCACTTCATTCGCCCGAATTGGAAATTGCCGGCTCGCACAACGTCGCGATAACGCGCCAGCCTGGACGGGCGCACGCGGTTCCGGCACGAAGGAGCGAGCATGTTCGATCCGTGTCGTTGTCCTCAAGCGCCATATTCCGCGCGGCTTCGCGCGACGGCCGAGACCGCATTCGGCCGTCGCGCGTTTCTCGTCGGCGCGGCCGCGAGTTTTGCCGCACTTTTTCTTCCGCGCGGTGCGCGTGCGGCTTCGCTTCCATCGCCCGAAGCGGTCACCGTGCTCCGTGCGGCACGGCTCTTTGACGGATTGACGATGCGCTCGCCCGGAGTCATCGTCTTGCGTGGTGATCGAATCGTCTCGTTTTCGGCGGGCGATGCGGGTATCGATGCCACGACGATCGACCTGGGCGACGCAACGCTCATGCCCGGCCTCATCGACGCGCATACGCACGTCGCAGCGAGCGTCGTCCCGTCGGCATATCTCACGGTGATCGGCCCGAAGAACGAATCGGCAACGAGTATCGCCGAAGCCGCGCTCCTCTCCGTTGCAAACGCGCAGGGCATGCTGGCAAACGGCTTTACGACGATCCGTGACGTCGGTGGTGGAGCGGGCATCGATCTCGCGATGCGCGACGCAATCGCGCGTGGAGCGATTGCGGGGCCGCGCATGCTCGCGAGCGGTACGTTGCTATCGATAACGGGTGGCCACGCCGACAACAACGATTACGCCCCTTGGGTCCACGTCGAAACCGACGAAGCACCGGCGACGTCGTTTGGGCCCTACGGGTTTCGCGAACAGGTCCGCGCTCATGTAAAGCGTCACGTCGATCTCATCAAGATCGTCGCGACTGGCGGCGTGCTCTCGTACGGCGATACCTTCGACGTTCCGCAGTTCAATCTCGACGAAATTCAAGCCGTCGTCGACGAAGCGGGAAAGTTCGGTCGTAAAGTTTCCGCGCACGCTCACGGCGATCCCGGTATCGCACAAGCGGTTCGGGGCGGCTGTCACTCGATCGAACATGGCTCGGGTGTCGGCGCGACGACGCTGCACGAAATGCAGCAGCGCGGAACCTATCTCGTACCGACGATTTGGGCGCTTGATTCGATCTTGCAGCCCGGCAATCCGAATAATATTTCGAGCAACGGTCTCGAAAAGGCAAACTTCGCCGCGCGCGTGCGTGACGAGGGCATGAAGCGTGCCGTGGCCACGTCCGTGAAATTCGCCTACGGCACCGACGCCGGCGTTTTCCCACACGCGCAAAATAACCGCGACTTCGGCTTGCTCCGCACGATGGGACTTTCGCCGCTCGATTTGCTTCGCAGCGCGACGTCGTCGGCAGCCGATCTGCTCGGCACCCGCGATCGCGGTCATCTCGCACCGAAAATGCTTGCGGACGTGGTCGCTTTCGCCGGCGATCCCTCGCGCGATATCGCGTTGTTGGAACGAAAACCCGTGCTCGTCATGCTCGGCGGCAAGCGCATCGCGGGGTAGACTCAAGCGAACCCGATCGCATGCCCGATCTCTTCGGCACCCATACCGAGGATGGCGACCAGGAAGGTGCGGGCGATTCGTACGAGTTTTGCACGTCGGACGGAACCGCAAGGCCGACCGCTTCTTCTAAGGACCCGATGACCGCAACGCTCGCCCCCGCATCGCCTGCGAAGACGCAACCACGCGCCACCTCCGCGATCGTGATCGGCTCCGGCATCGGAGGCCTGGCCCTGGGCATCCGACTGCAAGCGATGGGCATCGCGACGACGATCGTCGAGAAGCTCGACGGACCCGGCGGTCGTGCGTACGTGCGGCGCGAGAATGGGTACACGTTCGACATGGGACCGACGGTCCTCACCGTGCCCCACATTATCGAAGAACTCTTCGCTCTCGAGCCCGGCGATGCCAAACTCGATGAGCCCGATTTTCCCCCGCACGTGCTCGATGGCAAGCGGATCACCACCGGCATCAGCGGCGGACCGAAGACCTCGGAATATGTCACGATCGTACCCGTCAACCCGTTCTACCGGATCAATTTCGACGATGGGTCGTGGTACGATTACGATGGCGATCCCGTCAATACGCGCGCACAGATTTCCGTAATCGCCCCGGACGATCTCGCGGGCTACGACCGCTTTCACGATGCGGCGGAACGTATCTTCACGCGCGGATTCCTCGGCCTCGGCTACACGTTCTTCGGCGATCTTCTTACGATGCTCAAGGTCGTGCCCGATCTCGTGCGGCTCGGGGCGATGCAGCCGCTCTACCGCTTCGTTTCGCGGTTCGTCAAGAGTGAGAAGCTGCGCGCTGTGCTGAGTTTCGAATCGCTCTTGGTCGGCGGCAATCCCATGCACGTCCCGGCGATCTACGCGATGATTCACTTCGTGGAGAAAACGTGGGGCGTGCACTACGCCCTTGGCGGAACGGGCGCCCTCGTGCGCGGATTCGTGCGAAAATTCGAAGAACTCGGCGGCACGATCCGCTACGAGAGCGAAGTCGCGAAGATCGACGTGGAGAAAACGTCGGGTAAGCCGCGCACGCGCGGCGTGACGCTTGCGAACGGCGAGACGCTTCGCGCCGATCTCGTCGCTTCCAACGGCGACTACGCGGGCACGTACGGGCTCGTCGAGAAACGCTTTCGTAAGATTCATCCCGATCTGCGGTTGAAGCTCGCGAAGCAGTCCATGTCGGTCGTGGTGATCTACTTCGGGTTTCGTTCCGATCCCGATGCCGATAAAGAGCTACGGCACCATAACATCATCCTCGGACCGCGCTATGCAGGCCTCTTGGCAGATATTTTCGATCGCCACGTGCTCGCACCCGACTTCTCGCAGTATCTCCACGTCCCGACGCTTACCGATCCGTCGATGGCGCCCGCGGGACATCAGGCCGCCTACACACTCATTCCCGTGCCACATAACGCGAGTGGGATCGACTGGTCTATGGCCGGACCGAAACTCGTTGCTGAGGTGATCGCGATGCTCGACGAGCGCGGCCACATCCCGAATCTGCGCGACCGCTTGACGACCTCGAGTTTTATCACGCCGACCTATTTCGAGCAGACCCTCAACAGCCGGCTCGGCAACGCCTTCGGGCTCGAGCCGATCTTCGTCCAGAGCGCGTTCTTTCGGCCGCATAATCGCAGCGAAGACGTCGCCGGGCTCTATCTCGTCGGCGCGAACACGCAGCCGGGTGGCGGGACGCCCGCGGTCATGATGTCGGCGAAGATGACGGCACGCGTGATCGCGGCCGATGTCGCGCGGCTCGCGCGGCTGCGGCGGTAATCGTACCTTCGGGCCAGACTTCGCCGAACGAGCTACGTCTCGCCGAGGTCGGCCGGTACCGGAGGCTCTTGCTCGACGAGCTCGACGCCTACGAGCCCTCAGATGCGCGCGAGTGCGACATGCGCGATCGCCTGCGCGCGTTCGTAGCGACGAACGAAGATTGCTTCGAACGCACGAATGTTGCGGGGCACGTGACGGGCTCCGCGTGGATCGTCGATGCCGACGCCTCGGCCGTCGTGCTCTTGCACCATCGAAAGCTCGAACGATGGCTTCAGCCTGGCGGCCATGCCGACGGCGACGGCGACGTGCGCCGGGTGGCGTTACGCGAGGCAATGGAAGAGACGGGCCTCGCGAACCTCGCCCCCGCAACCGCCGGCATCTACGATCTCGACGTGCACGAGATTCCGGCGCGCGGCAACGAGCTCGCGCATTTTCACTACGACGTCCGCCACGCGTTCCACGCGCCTCGAGACGAAGCGCCGATCGTTAGCGACGAATCGCATGCCGTGCGCTGGGTGCCCTTCGCCGAGATCGAGCATTTTACGATCGACGAATCGGTCCGCAGACTCGTTGCGAAGAGCGCGAGCTTACGCACAGTCGTACAGGAGTAACCAGCGCGCGACGTGCCGCTACGGACGCGTCGTCCCGTCCGGCTCGATCGACGAGAACCCGCAGAACGATACGAGCGCGCGCGGGATCGTGACACCGCCATCTTCGCGCTGATAGTTTTCCAAAATCGCGACGAGCGTCCGCCCGACGGCTAGTGCCGAACCGTTTAACGTGTGAACGAACTCCGGTTTGCCCTTCGCTTCGCGACGGAAGCGGATCTGCGCGCGCCGCGCTTGGAAATCGGTACAGTTCGAACACGAGCTGATCTCGCGATAGAGCTGCTGACCGGGCAGCCACACTTCGAGATCGTACGCGCGCGCGGCGTTGAAGCCGACATCCGCGCTGCAGAGCGCGACCACGCGATACGGGAGTTCGAGTTCGGCGAGGAGTGCCTCGGAATCGGCGGTGAGCCGTTCGAGCGTCTCGTCGGATTTTTCGGGCGGTACGAGCCAGACGAGTTCGACTTTTTCGAATTGATGTTGGCGGATGAGTCCGCGCGTATCTTTGCCCGCCGCGCCCGCTTCTTTGCGGAAACATGGCGTGTGCGCGGTGTATTGCAACGGCAACGCATCGGCGCCGAGGATCTCGTCGCGATGGAGCGCCGTGAGCGGCACCTCGGCGGTCGGAATCATGAAGAGATCCGCATCGGTATCGCGGAACATCGCGTCGGCGAATTTCGTGAGCTGTCCCGTCGACCACATAGTGTCGCGTGTGACGAGCAGCGGCGGTGCGATCTCGGTGTAGCCGCGTTCGTTCGCGCGGCTCAGAAAAAATGCGACGATCGCGCGCGAGAGTCGCGCGCCCGCGCCGCGCAGCACCGAGAAGCGTGCGCCCGAGAGTTTGGTCGCGCGTTCGAAATCGATGATACCGAGCGCTTCGCCGAGTTCGTAATGCGGTTTAGCCACGAACGCAGCGATGGGTGGCGGCCCCGAATCGCGCACGAGGACGTTGTCGTCTTCGCCCGCACCATCGGGAACGGCGTCGTCGAGAAGGTTCGGGATCTCGGAGAGGATCGCATCGATCTGCGCGTCGAGCGGCGGAATCTCCGCGTTTGCCGCGACGATGCGGACGTCGAGTTCGGCGATGTGCGGCCGCAGTTCACGCGCGGCTGCACCCTTATCGCTCGCTTGCGAGATGCGCGCGGTGAGAGCATTTTTCTCCGCTTGCAGCGCTTCGGCGGTCGTGCGCGCGGCTCGCAGGCGTACGTCGATCGCGAGCACGTCGTCGACGAAGCCGCCGCCGACGGCTCGGCGCGCCGCAACGCGCCGCACGCGATCCGGTTCGCGGCGCAAGAGCGCAAGGTCTAACATCGGTCGTTGTCCATATGAAGAAGGCAGCAGATTGCCACCTCGATTGGAAGTCGTCGTTATGCAGGATTCGGCCGCGGTCCTACGGTCGCCGTTCGCGCACGGATCGCGCCTGGGGGGATTCGATCTCGAGCGCCTTCTCGCACCGGCACAAGCCGTCGTCGCGTATCTCGGTCGCGCGCATCTTGCCGCGCCTGCGATCGAAGAGGTTTCGCTCGAAGATGCCGTCGGCCGCGTGCTCGCCCGCGATGCGGTAGCGCGCGAAGATCATCCCTCACACGCACGCTCGACGATGGACGGCTTCGCCGTTTTGAGCGAGCACGGCGGGGCATCGCGTCGCATCGTCGGCGCCGTCGCGATGGGCACCCCCGCACCGCGCGCGCTCGCGCGCGACGAAGCGATGTGGATTCCAACCGGCGGTGCCCTGCCCGATGGCGCCGATGCCGTCGTGCCGCAAGAAGACGCGCGGATCGAGGGCGAAACGATCGACCTCGACACGCCTCCGGAGAGCGGTGCGTGTCTCTCGCAGCGTGCGAGCGATATCGCGCTCGGTGAGACGGTGCTCGCGGCCGGTCGCCGTATCGGCGGCCCCGAACTCGGCGTGCTCGCAACGCTCGGTATCGCGCGCGTCCCGGTCTTTCGTCGCCCGCGCATCGCGCTGGTCTCCACGGGCGACGAACTCGTCGATCCCACAGCCGAACTCGGGATCGGTCAGATTCGCGATTCCAATCGATATGCGCTCGGTGGCGCACTCGTCGCGCTCGGCGCACAGCCCGTGCACATGCCGCGCGCGCCCGACACACACGGCGGTCTGCTCGCGGCGCTACGCGACGCGCTCGCCACATGCGATGCCGTCGTCACGACCGGTGGCTCCTCGGTCGGCGAGCGCGATCTCGTCCCGCGCGTGGTCGAAGAAATCGAAGCGGGGGCATCGATCGTGCACGGGCTGCGCGTCAAACCGGGAAAGCCGACACTCCTTGCGGCGATCGCCGGAAAAGCCGTGATCGGATTGCCCGGCAATCCGTCGTCGGCGCTCATGATTCTCGAGGCCGTCGTGCGTCCGATCGTCGCTGCGCTCACGGGCGAACGCGACGCGCGGCCGGTTACGCTCGCAGCGATCGCCGCGGCTCCGTTCGTCGGCCGCGCGGGTTGGACGCACTTCGTGCCCGCGCGTCTCGTCCTCCGCGGCGCGATGCTCCTTGCCGAACCGCTCACGATCCGTTCCGCGCAGACGAGTCTGCTCGCGCGGGCGAGCGGATATGCGACGATCGGGGAGACGCACGCGCGCATCGACGTGGGCGAGACGCTCGGCATCACGTTGCTCTCCAGCGGCGGCGCGCCGATCGCGAGCGCGTGATCGATCCGACGCCGCTCGTTGCGGCGCTTCCGGCAAACAAGCCCTTCGTCGGACCCGAAGAACTCGCGCGAAAGGCGGGGATTGCCTCGATCGTGCGGCTCGGTGCGAACGAAAGCGCGTTCGGGCCGCCGCCGCGCGCGCTTGCCGCGATGCGTGCGGAGATCGAGCGCATCGCGTTTTACGGCGATCCCGAAATGTTCGATCTGCGCACGGCGCTCGCACGGAAGCACGACTGCACGATCGAGGAAATCGCGATCGGCTCGGGCATCGACGATCTGCTCGGTCTCATCGTGCGCGCATATCTCGCGCCCGGCGACGTGACGGTCGCGACGCGTGGATCGTATCCGACGTACGTGTACCACGTCGATGCGTACGGCGCGCGCCTCGAAACCGTGCCTTATGCCGAGAACGGAACGGTGCGCCTCGATGCGCTCGCGACACGTGCTCGCGAAACGCGCGCCCGTATCGTGTACCTCGCCAATCCCGATAACCCGAGCGGCACGTTTGCGGGACGGACCGACGTCGAAGCGCTCGTGCGGGCGTTACCGTCACACGCGTTACTCGTGCTCGACGAAGCGTACGGCGATTTCGTGGCCACGCAGGATCTCTTGGCCGACGGCGTACACGAAAATGTCGTTCGCATGCGAACGTTTTCGAAAGCCTACGGTTTTGCGGGCGCGCGCGTTGCCTATGCGATCGCGCCGCGATCGGTCGTCACCTCGCTCGATAAAATTCGCAATCATTTCGGCGTGAATCGCATCGCGCAGGTCGGTGCGCTCGCCGCCCTCGACGATCGCGCTTTCGTGCGCGACGTCGTCGCCGAGGTCGCGCGCGGGCGCGACGCGTACGTGCGGATCGCCACGCTTCATGAGTGCGCGACGATCCCATCGCATACGAACTTCGTCTGCATCGATTGCGGCTCGCGCGCGCGAGCGGAGGCGGTCGTCGCGGCATTGCTCGCGCTCGGCGTCTTCGTGCGCAAACCCGCCTTCGCACCGCTCGACGGCTACATTCGCGTCACGGTCGGCACGGCGCCCGAACGCGCGCGTTTCGGCACGGCCTTTGCCGAGGCGCTCGCGCACTCCGACGCGAACGCGCCCGCTCCCCGATGACGTACGCAATCGTATCCGACATTCACAGCAATCTCGAAGCGCTCGACGCGGTCTTCGCACGTATCGATGCGCACGATCGCATCCTGTGCCTGGGTGATATCGTCGGGTATGGCCCCGACCCCAACGCTTGTCTCGCGCGCGTGCGTGCGCGCGCGCACGAAACCGTGCTCGGCAATCACGACGTCGCCGCGATCGATAGTCACGGCCTCGAGTTCTTTAACGATGCCGCGCGGAGCGCGCTCGAGTGGACGCAAGGGCAGCTCGCGCCCGAGCACCTCGATTGGCTCGACGGCCTCTCCTACGAACTCCGCCATCCCGATTTTCTGCTCGTTCACGGGGCGCCGGTCGAGTATTTTACCTATATTCTCGATAAGGCGGCGGCGACGCGCGCGTTCGCTGCGACCGACGCGACCCTGATCTTCGTCGGTCACACGCATATCGCCGACGCTTATGCACTCGGGCCCGACGGCACGCTCGAGCATCGGTTTTTTCAACAGGGCGGCACGCTCGATTTCATCGAGGGTCACCGCTACATCGTCAATGTCGGAAGCGTCGGGCAACCGCGCGACCTCAACCCCGACGCCTCGTTCGTCCGTTTCGACGATGTGGCGCGACGCGTGCAGTGGGAGCGCGTACCCTACGCGATCGAGGAAACGCAACGCAAGATTGCCGCGGCGCGTTTACCGGACGCGCTCGGGCGCCGACTGGGGGCCGGACGATGATACCGGCTTCGCAACGCTAAAGGACGTCTTCATGCTCTCTCGTTTCGCGGGCTCGCTCGCTCTGTTGCTGGTGCTCGCCGCGCCGATCTACTGCCTCGCCGCGCCCGTGCCTGCGTCGGCCGGAAAAGCAGCGACGACGAAGCCAGCGCCGCCCGCTGCCGGCCGCAACGACTATGCGAACCATGGATTCGTCGATCGGATCGATGCCGGGCTCAAGCATTTCTACGCGCGCGAATTTAAAAAAGCGCAGGATGAATTCGAACGTGCGCTCGCGATCATCCCCGACAACACGCTCGCGATCTCGTTCCTCAATGCGGCCGCCGCGCAGCAGCCCGGCGCCCTCGACGTCCTCACGAATGTGGAAGAAGACGCCGCATCCGGCGCTCCGAAAAACTACGTGAACCACGTTCGGCTCGGATTTTCGTACATGTTTCAGTCGGTCGCCGGTCGCGATCGTACGCAAGATGCGCGTGAAGAACTCAATTCCGCGATCGCGCTCGATCCCGACGGCGCGGCCGCGCACGTGGGCCTTGGCATCATGCGCTTCAACGAACGTTCGGCGAACAGATCGAAGACGGAGTTGCTCGCGGCGCTACGCACCGATGCCGATAACGTGCTCGCGCGCGAGTATCTCGGCCAGCTCTATCAGAGCGATCTGCGCGATCCCCAGCGCGGCCTGAGCTATCTCATCGACGTGCCCAATCTCGTGCCGCAATACGCCGATATCAACTTTCACATCGGCTCGCTCTTGCACGATCTGCATCAACCCGATGCCGCGATCGGCTACCTCAATAAAGCGATCGCGCTCGATGCCGCGCACGTCGGCGAAGCGGGGCAGCACGGCTACACGTTGCTCGGACGGATCTACATCGAACAACACGATCTCAAGAGCGCGACGAGCATCCTCAACGCCGCCGTCGCAAACGATGTCGATACGATCTACGCGAAGACGTTGCTCGGGAAAATCAAAGCCGGCGATTACGATAAGGCGGAAGGAAAGTCGTCGCCGGAGCCCGCGAAGAGTCGATGACCGATCGTGCCGCGACGCCGATCGACGACGGATACTGCATCGGCTGCGGGCAGCTCTCCTCGATCGGGCTCAAAATGGTGTTCGCGACCGAGGGCGACCTCTCGGTGCGCGCGTCATTGACGATTCCACCGACGTTCCAAGGCTGGCGTGGCGTCGTCCATGGTGGTATCGTCGCGCTCGTCCTCGATGAAGCGATGGCGTATGCGGCGGGCGCTCGCGGGTTTCTCGGCGTGACGGGCGATCTCAAAATGCGCTTCCGCAACGAGGTCGGCATCGGCATTCCGCTCGAGGTTCGTGGCAACGTGTTGTGGCATCGACGCACGGTGCTCGGGATCGAAGCGAGCGTACGCGATGAAGCGGGCACGCTGCTCGCATCGGCGGAGGGTAGCTTCGTCGTGCGCGGGACCTTGCAACCCGGAGAGCGATTGGGAAGTCCGGGCGTAAATGGCCGGACCTAAAGCGAAAACCACGGCGGCCGCGCCCAAACCGCGCAAGCCGCCCGCGCCGTCGCCGACGATCGAAAATCGTCGCGCGCGGTTCGAATACGAATGGCTCGAGCAATTCGAAGCCGGAATCGTGCTCACGGGCACGGAGATCAAGAGCATTCGCGGTGGCCAGATCAGCATCAGCGAGGCCTACGCGCGCATCCGCGACGACGAGCTCTGGTTGCTCTCGGTCTACATCCCGCCGTATCTCGAAGGCAGTTTTTCCAACGTCGATCCGAACCGGCCGCGCAAATTGCTCGTGCACAAAAAAGATATCCTGAGACTCAAAGGTCGGATATCTGAAAAAGGCCTCACGCTCATTCCGGTGCGACTCTACTTCACGCGCGGCAAAGTAAAAATTTCCGTCGCGCTCGTCCGTGGCAAAAAGCTTTGGGACAAAAAGAAAGATGAGAAAGACCGCGACGTTCAGCGCGAGATGGCGCGCGCCGTGAGGAGCTGACGGCGATGCGCGGCGCGCGGCCGTTCGCCGCACTCGAAGCGGATCTCGCCGCGCGCATCGCGATGCGCACGGGCGAAACGCTCGTCGTCGCGACGTCGGGTGGGCCCGATAGCGTCGCGCTCGCAGCGTTACTCGCGCCACTCGCGCGCGAATGCGGCGGAACGCTCGTCCTCGCGCACGTCAACGCAAATTTGCGCGGGAGCGCTTGGCAGGACGAAGCGGTCGTCCTGAGTCTGGGCGCGTCGCTTGGCGCACGCGTCGTTGCCGTCTCGCTCCGGGACGGGGGTGCCGATGAAGCACGCCTGCGCGACGAGCGCTATGCCGCACTTGACGGCATCGCGCGCGACGTCCGGGCGTCGCGGATCGTCACCGCGCATCACGCGGGCGATCAAACCGAGACCGTGTTTCTCGCGCTCCTGCGCGGCGCGGGCCCCGATGGCTTGACCGGAATGGCCCCGGAGCGTGAACTCGCCTCAGGCACGATCGTGTTGCGCCCGTTGCTACGATGCGAACCCGAGATGTTGCGGGCGTATGCGGCCGCACATCATCTCCCGTACGCGGCGGATCCGACAAATGGTGATTTCGCGTACCGACGCAACGCCGTTCGTGCGGCACTCGAGACGTTGCGGCCGAGTTTCCCGCATCTCGATGCCGCCGTCGCGCGTTGCGCGGCGATCTTGCGGGAAGAGCGTGCCGGATCACCGCAGGCGGAACGAAGAGCTCTTTTGCGGGAAGCAATCGTGGAAGCGACGGGCGACGCACGCAATCTCTCGTTCGAGCGTCTCGATGCTGCGGCGCGCGCGCTCGAGCGAGGGACGCCGGGACGCCATTTCCTGCGGCGCGGCGTCGAACTCATCGTCGAATGAACCAACGCATCACGCCCGACGGCATTGCGGCGATCGAATACGACGAGCGAGCAATCGCGACCGCCGTACGCCGCCTTGCCGATGAAATTACCCAGGATGCAGCGGGTGAACCCGTCCTGCTCGTGGGTGTGTTAAAGGGGGCACTGTTCCTTACCGCCGACCTCGCACGCGCGTTTCCACCGAGCGCCGACATCCGCATCGATTTCCTCGCCGTTTCCAGTTACGGAAACTCCGATCGGTCGAGCGGAGAAGTACGTCTCCTAAAAGATACGAGTGAAAGCGTCGAGGGTAAGAACGTCATCATCGTGGAGGACATCGTCGACAACGGCCTGACCCTGCAGTATCTCCAAGGTCTCCTGCGAAGCCGGAATCCGGCATCGCTGAAGACGTGCGTTCTGCTCGACAAGCCCTTTCGGCGCCACGTCACGGTCCAAATGGACTACGTTGGTTTACCATCTCCAGACACGTTCATTGTAGGGTACGGTCTGGACTACCAAGAAAAATATCGGACGCTTCCGTACCTCGCAAGCCTCCACACCTGGGTTTTCGAATCCGCGAACGCGCGGTCTTCGAAGGGAATAGGATAGCAACAACGTTGGGCAAGCACGTAAGATCGATCGTCATTGTCGTCGCAATCTTCATCGCCGTCATTTTCATCGTCGACAAACTCGTCCTCAATCAGGCGCCGACGGCAAAGCTGTCGTATTCGCAGTTCTACGCACAAATCGATGCCGGGAATGTCTCGAAAGTCACGATATCCGGTACGCACGACGTGTCGGGCGAGCTGAAGAAGGCGCTCCCGAATGCGGCCGACTCAAAATTCACAACGACCGTCGTCGACGACGCGGCGCTTCTGGCCGACATGCGCAAGCACGGCGTCCAGATTACCGTCGACAACCCGCAGGCGACGCCGTTCGTCGGTATGCTCGTCCAACTCGTCCCCTTCGCGCTGATGGCGCTCCTGTTGCTCTTCATTCTGCGCCAAGCGCAGAGCGGTGGGAATCAGGCGATGTCATTCGGCCGCTCGCGGGCAAAATTGCAGTCGGAGAACCGCACGAAGGTTACCTTTGCCGACGTCGCGGGCGTTCCCGAAGCGAAAGAAGAGCTCGGCGAAGTCGTCGAGTTCCTCAAGTTCCCGAAAAAATTCCAAGCTCTCGGCGCGCGTATCCCCAAGGGCGTGTTGCTCCTGGGCCCGCCGGGCTCCGGTAAGACGCTCCTCGCTCGCGCGATTGCAGGCGAGGCAGGCGTCCCATTCTTCTCGATCTCGGGCTCCGATTTCGTCGAGATGTTCGTCGGCGTCGGCGCGAGCCGCGTCCGCGACCTCTTCGAACAGGCGAAGAAAAGCGCTCCCTGTATCATCTTCATCGACGAAATCGATGCGGTCGGCCGCCAGCGTGGCGCCGGTATGGGTGGAGGACACGACGAGCGCGAGCAGACGCTCAATCAGCTTCTCGTCGAGATGGATGGCTTCGATCAAAACACGGGCGTGATCCTCATCGCGGCGACCAATCGCCCGGACGTCCTAGACCCAGCCTTACTCCGTCCCGGTCGTTTCGACCGTCAGATCGTCGTCGATCGCGCCGACGTGCGGGGTCGCGAAGCGATCCTCGGCGTGCACTCGAAGAACAAGCCGCTATCGAAAGAAATCTCGCTCGGTACCCTTGCGAAACGGACGCCCGGCTTCTCAGGTGCCGATCTCGAAAATCTTTTGAACGAAGCAGCGTTGCTCGCAGCGCGTAAAAATAAGTCGGTCATCGAGATGAGCGACTGCGAAGAGGCGATCGATCGCGTCGTCGCGGGTCCCGAGCGCAAGTCGCTCGTGATGTCGCAAAAAGAAAAAGAAAATACGGCCTATCACGAATCGGGCCACGCGATCGTCGGCGGTTTGCTACCGATGGCCGATCCCGTTCACAAGGTCACGATTATCCCGCGCGGTATGGCACTCGGCATCACGTGGTCGTTGCCCGACGAAGATCGTCACTCGATCACGAAAAACGGCATCCTCGCGCAAATCACGATGGCGCTTTCCGGTCGCATCGCCGAAGAAATAAAGTTCGGCGACGTCACGACGGGTGCATCGAACGACTTCGAAAAAGCGACCGAACTCGCGCGACGGATGGTGACGCAATACGGCATGTCCGAGACACTTGGCCCGATCCAGTACGGCAAGGGCAACCATCAGGTGTTCTTAGGTCGCGATTTCGGCGAAGACCGCAATTACTCAGAAGAGATCGCGGGCAAGATTGACGTGGAAGTGCGGGGCATCATCGAACGCTGCTACGCCGATGCCACGAAGCTCCTGAAGGATAATTGGCACATGGTCGAGCGTATGGTAGCATCGCTGCTCGAACATGAGACCGTGGACACCGAGGAAGTCGTCGCGATCATCAGCGACCTGCCCCATCCACGCAAACCCGACCAAGTCCCGGCATTGCCGCGTGCGGCTGCCATCGCGCACGAACCCGAAGTGCGCGTCGAAAAGCCAAAGCGGATGCCGCCGAATATCTCGCCGGAACCCGCGTAGAACCGATTCACTCCGAACGTCGTCGTTCGGTTAGAGGAACCTCATGAAGTCAGGTCATTGGCTCCGAGCGAGTATGCTCGGAGCCTTCCTCGTACTCTCGGCGTCTCCGACGCCGAGCCCGGCCGCGACGGCGAGCGACGTGCTCGATCTCGGGCCGAATACGACGGTCGACCGGCTGCCCGTAGGAGGCACGGTCATCGTCCGCGCCTCGCAGGGCGCGCCGGTTGCAGCAATCGAGCTGTGGTATCGTGCGCCATCGACGGGCTTCGGCGAAAAACCGATACCCGCGCTAGCGCGCCTCGCCGCGCAGGTCGTCGCGGGTGCGAAGCCCATCGTGGGCGACACACTCGGCAAAGCCGTCAGCGACGTGGGTGGGCGGCTCTCTATTTCGACGTACAGCGATTCGATCGCGATCACGGCAGTCGTCCCGGCAACGGCTGCGCGACGCATCGTGAAGATCATGACGACGGCATACTTCGCGCCCATCACGAGCGAAGATGCCTTTCGAGCCGCGCAGCGTCAGGTCGCGCAAGAATCGCTGATCTCGACCTTCGATGCCGAGACGGTCGTGCGAGATGCCGTCTTCGCGCAGCTCTTCACGAGCGGACCGCAACACTACCCCTCACTCGGCGGCGATCCCAAAGCGATCGCCGCGATCTCGCTCGCCGACGTGCGCGCATTCGCATCGCGCGCGTTCCGCTCGCAGAACGCGACGCTCGTCGTCAGTGGCGCGGTCGACGCGTCGGTTGCAACTGCCGCGGTTTCTGGGCGGCCGAACGCCAATGAGTCCGCCGAGGCGCCGACCGCGCCCGTCGTTGCAGCGAGCCCGACGCCCGTCAATCGGACCTTCGTTCAGGCATCCGGCGGATATGGCTGGGTCGGCCCGACGATTTCGGACCAACGCGAGGCAACCGCGATGGACTTCATCGCCGATTATCTCTTCCGCATCGACGACGGCGTCGTCGCACGCAAAGTCGCGGAATCCGTTCCGGATTCGTTGCTCGTGGGGCAATTCATCACGCTGCGCGATCCCGGTGTGATGTTCGTGGCTTATGCGGGGAAAAACACGGATACGATTCGATCGCTCGTCGACGATGGCTTCGCGAGTGTCCGCAAACCGCTTCCGGCAGCCGCCTTTGCAGCGGCACTCGAATCGTTCAAATTTCATCTGTTGAGCGATCTCCAAACGCCGGTGCAAATCGCCGACAATTTTGGATGGTACAGTGTTGAAGGGTCGGCTGCGTACGCTCCGGGCGTCAATGGTGAGAGCGGTGCCTATTTCAAAGCCGCGACGTCGTTGAGCCCCGAGTTCGTCGCTGCGACCGCGACGAAATATCTGGGTAAAACGCCCGTCGTCGTTACCCTCGCCCCCGAGCCGAAGTCCACGCCCTCGGCCCAACCCGAGAAAGCGAAAACACCGTGATCGGAGCTTCTTACGTTGCAAAAGCCTCGAGCCTCGCGCTCGTCGGACTGCTCGCATTCTCCGGCGCCGCACCTATCCCGAGCCCGATCGCGCGCTACCCCACGGCCTTCTCGACCGACCTCGGGGTCACGAAACTCGTCGGGGAGAGCGATCTCGGTGCGGCCGTCAGTGGCGTGCAGATCTTCATCGGCGCGGGCCTCGATCGTGAAACGCCGGTAACCTCCGGCATCGCATCGCTCGTCGCCGAATGTTTGGTGCGCACGAACGTCGCGGGCAACACGGGCTCGCTGCGCGATGCGATCGCCGCGAACGGTGGGAGCCTTACCTACACGGTCGATGGTCGTTCGGTGCACTTCTACATCGAGAGTCGTAGCGAGCGTCTCGCAAGCGTCGTCGGACTCTTCGCGAAGGCGCTCGCCGCGCCAGATTTTTCACCCGCGACCATCGCGGCCGCGCGAACGACGCTCACGACACGCCAAAGCGAACTCGAGGGCAACGCACTCTCGGTGGGTATCGCGATGTTCCGCCGGTCGTACTATACCGAAGGTGCGGGCGCACCCGCGCTCGGCAACCCCGCGACGCTCGCAGGCCTCTCGAGCAAAGACGTCGCGGCATTTTTCGCGAGCAATTACAAGCGGGGTTCGGTCAGCGCGAGTGCCGTCGGTGCGCTCGCGCCCACACTCGGTGATGCGCTTCGAGCGCTCGTCCTGGCCTTGCCCGAAGGCACGAATCCGCCCGTCGTATCCAAAACGCGCGTCCTCCCGCCCGAGGCGCCGCGGATCGTCGCCCACCGCGACATCAACGCGACGTGGATCGTGGTAGGCTTTGCGGCGCCCGCGCCCGGCAGTAAAGACTTCGGGGCGATGCTCGTGCTCCAGAAACTCCTGGCAGAAGCGTTCGAACGCGACAGCACGACGACGCTCGGATTTGTCGAAAAATCCATCGGCGCGTTCTATCTCTACGATGCATCGCCCGCGAGCCTCGTCATCTACGTCAATGGATCGCAGGTCGATCCGTCACTCGCGTTACGGCAATTGCTCGTCGTCTCGCGTTCGCTCTCGCTCAAGCCGCTCGGCGCGACGCCGTTGCGTCACTTCAAAGCCGCAGCCGAAGGCCAATTCCTCACCGATTCTGTGACGCTCTCGGATCGGTCGT
Organism: Vulcanimicrobiota bacterium; assembly: GCA_031420415.1. Taxonomy (GTDB): domain Bacteria; phylum Vulcanimicrobiota; class Vulcanimicrobiia; order Vulcanimicrobiales; family Vulcanimicrobiaceae; genus JANYGA01. Next base: position 64,215 of record JANOMT010000027.1, on the reverse strand, counting down.
ATCTGCTCGGAACCTTCGCAGCGCAAGGCCTCGGCACGGATTCGATCAACGCTGCGCTCGACGCGCTCGAACGCACGACCGCAGTCGACGTGCAACGGGCCGCAAAGGCCTATCTGCAACGCTATATCGTCGCACTCGTCTTACCGAGGCAACGGACCGCAGCCCCCGGATCGCGCTGATCGTCTCGAAACGACGCGCGCGCCCGTGAACGTCGCGCTGGTTCACGACTACCTCAACCAGCGCGGCGGTGCGGAACGCGTTTTCCGCCACGTCGCCGACCTCTATCCCGAAGCACCGATCTACACGTCGCTTTTCGATCGGGCCGCGACGGGAGATCTCGTCGATCCCGCGCGCGTCCGGACGTCGTACCTCCAAAAATTTCCCGGTTCGTCTCGCTATTTTCGCTTTCTCGCACCGCTCTATCCCAGCGCTTTCGAACGCCTCGATCTCTCCGCGTACGATACGATCGTGAGCACGACGACGGCGTGGGCGAAAGGCGTCCGTTTTCGCAAAGACGCGACGCACGTCTGCTACATCCACACCGTTAGCCGTTTCGCTTTTGCGTACGACGCGTATGTCGGTGGGCTTGCGGGCGGCGCCTCGGGAATCGTCGCGACGCTCGCGCGGCCGGTCGTCGATCGACTCGTCGCCTGGGATCGCGTTGCGGCACAGCGACCCACGGCGTTCGTCGCGAACTCGCATAACGTCGCGGCGCGCGTCAAAAAATACTACGGTCGTGAATCTTTCGTCGCTCACTGCCCGATCGATCTCGAACGCTTCCGTGTGGGCTCGGGCGATGGCGATTACGCGCTCGTCGTTTCGCGTTTACTGCCCTATAAGCGGATCGATCTCGCGATCCGCGCGTGCGCGATCGTCGGCATGAAGCTCGTGATCGTCGGCGTCGGTCCCGCAGAAGCAGCTCTCAAGGCCGAAGCGCTCGGAACGCAGACGGAATTTCTCCGCGCGCTCTCCGATGTTTCCTTACGCGATGTGATGGGACGCGCGCGCGTGGTGCTCTTGCCGGGTGAAGAAGATTACGGGCTCGTGCCGCTCGAGGCCAACGCTTCGGGACGTCCGGTGATCGCCTACGGTGCGGGCGGAGCGCTCGAGACGATCCGGCCCGGCATCACGGGCGAGTACTTTTCCGAAGCGACCGCGGACTCACTCGCCGCAACGCTCGGACGTTTCGATCCCGACCGATACGATGCGGCGGTCGTGCGCGCACATGCCGAATCGTTCGGTCCCCAAGCATTTAAGGCGCGGTTCGCGGCTATCGTGGAGCGGATCGTTCGCTTGGGGCCGGAGGCTGTGGCTCTAACGCGCGAGTTCGCGTAAGAGCGACGTGACCGCGCGACCGTACGACGTGCGGTCGGCGAAAGCGAATCGGGTCGTCGCACGATCGCGCAGAGCCGCAAGCCGTGATGGATCGTCCAAGAGCGTGCGGATCGCACCCGCCCACGTTCCGACGTCGCGCGGATCGATGAGCGCGGCCGCACCGTCAGTCGATTCCGGGAGCGCCGTTGCATCGGCGGCGAGCACCGCAGCACCGCATGCCATGGCCTCCATCGCGACGAGCCCGAAACCCTCGGCAAGCGACGGCACGAGGACGATTTCGGCGTTGCGATAGAGGGCTCGCAAGACGGTATCGCTCGCCTCGATTTCGCCTGCGCGGACGCCGCGCGCACGGGCGTAGGCCCGATCCTGCGGTGATAGCGTCCCCGCGATCACGAGCATCTCGCCCGGTTCGCGCATCGCGCGCGCGCATCCGTCGATCGCGACGCGAACGTTCTTTCGCGCTTCGCTCGGCCCGACGAAGAGGGCGAATCGGCTACCGGCGATACCGGCGGGCAAGGCGTCGCCGCCCGCGGGAAACCAAAACGGATCGGGAGAGGGTGCGATCGTCGCGATCCGATCGCGCTCGACGTGAAGATGGTGCTCGATCTCGTCGCGCGCCCACGTCGAGTGCGTCAGCACGCGCGTCGCATCGCGAGCGGCGCGACGGATCGGCCCCTGTTCGCGCGCGCGCGCGATCGGCTCGCGATGCGGGAGCGAGAAAGCGAAAGCATCGTGGAGGCTCACGAGCGATGGCGCAGACGTGCTGAAGCGCGCGCCGTTGAAAGGAAACCAGACGACATCGTAGCGGTCGCGTCGTGCCGCCGACTTCGTTGCGGCGATGGGGTATGGAAACTCGAGTGCGAGGGCCTCGCGATGTTCGCGACGATCCGCGAGGAGGACGATTTCGATGTCGCCGCGTTCGGCGGCCGCCCGCAGGACGCCGCGCGCGAGCCGGCCCATTCCGCGACGATCGACCGCAAGACTCCCGGCATCGAGACCGAGCCTCAGGGAAGAGCCCGTCTGCGCGATCACGGCTTTTGGTGAAAGACGAAGATCGCGAACACGCTAATCGAGTTGAACATCGCATGCGTCGTCACGCTCGCCCAATAATTGTGCGTGCGCGCGTAGACATACGCGAGCACGATGCCACCGACGGTGAGCGGGACGGAGACCGTGAGCAGTTGTGAGACCGAACCCGCATGGACCGCGCCAAAGATCGCGCCGCTCACGATAATGGCGATGGCGAGCGGCACGACCCCGCGGCCGACCCGAGCGACGTATTTCGAGATCGCGTTGAAGAGGAAGACGCGAAAAATAAGCTCCTCGATCATCGGCGCGAGCACGCAGGCGAGGAGGAAAAAGGCAACCTGCTCGGCGTGTGTTTTCATCGCAGCAAGGAGTGCGATCGCATTTTCGGTGTCGTGTCGGTGCGTAACGCCGACGATTGCCGCGCCGACGAGGGTGACGGCGAGCCACATGGCGATCGTACCGAGCAACGCCGTCCCCATCTCCCCTGCCGTCGGACGACGAAAGCCGAGATCGTGCAGCGAGAGCCGTGCGAGGCGTGGCAGAGCGTAGCCGAGATAGATCGCGATGGGAATGTAACCGACGAGCTGAGCGACGAGGAGCTGATCGGCGTTTCGAAGCGGATGCCGCAGATCGACGACGTGAAATGCCGCGGCGATGACGAGATACACGAGTGGTGGGACCACGTAAAAAATGACGGCGCCGAAGCCCGCGAGGATCGTCAGCGCCGGGCGCCACGCATCAGGGGGCCAGGGCGTCGGCGAGAGCGCCGAAAGCGCCCAGGTCGAGTTGTTCCGCACGGATCTCCGAATCGATGTTGAGCGCTGCCAACGCCGACTGCGTGCGCGCGCGATCGATTTCGAGCGCGAGGAGCAAACTATTGGCGAGCGTCTTGCGGCGGTACGCGAAGCTTGCGCGCACGACCTGCAGGAAGAACGCGCGGTCTCGAACGCGTACCGGCGGCTCCACGTGCGGCGTGAGCACGACGACGGCACTATCGACACCGGGTCGTGGAAAAAACGAACCCGGCCGCAGGACGAACGCGCGTTTCGCAACGGCAAAGAAGCGACAGAACACCGTGAGGCTGCCGTAGGGCGGCGTCGACGGCGCCGCGGTCAGCCGATCCGCGACTTCGCGCTGGACCATGATGACGATGCGTGCGGGCGGTGCGGGCGCTTCGAGCCACATCGTCAACAGTGTGGTCGCGATATTGTACGGGAGATTTCCGGCCGCGCACCACGCGCCCGCCGTCGCGAACGCGGCATAGTCGTACGCGAGCGCATCTTCGTGCACGATCGTCGCGGCAGCGAGATCGCTGCGGTCTCGCAAGATCGTGACCATGTCGTCATCGACCTCGACTGCCGTGACCTCGGCGCCTGCCGCGACGAGGGCTGCGGTTAGCGCGCCCGTGCCCGGCCCGATTTCGATCACGCGCGATGCGGGCGGCTCGACACAGAGCGTGGCGATGCGCTTCGATGCACCGCCGTCCATGAGGAAATTCTGCCCCAAGCGTTTCTTCGGACGCAAGCCGCGTGCCGCGAGAAGCGCACGCGCATGAGATGGTTCGGACGTCTCTATCGGAGGACGTAAACCGTGACGGGACGTCGCCCGTATCGAATCGCGTCGTGTTGGGTGTCCATACCGAGGTCGACGCGGTTGCCGACGATAGCGCCGCCCGTGTCGCCTGCAACAGCACGGCCGTATCCCGGCACGAAAAGTTTCGTACCTAACGGAATGACCCGCGGGTCTACGGCGATGATGCCGAAGCCGGCGCGAACGCCGCTGGCCGTGATACCGCTACATTTATAGCAGGCCGCCGTGTACGCCGTCGCGATCATGTTAATCGCGGTGCCCGCGAAACGGACGGCGTTCTTGAACCCCAGTCGTGCGACGCGTGCGAGCGACGTGTACGTTGCGATGCCGCGCACGACGATGCGCGTCTGCGGTGCGCGCACGATGCGCGACGCAAGCGTGATGCGCGTCGGCGCGGCGTCGTCGCGACGCACGTAACGAAATGTCGTTTCGCGGATACCCGCCCGACCTTTCGCGACCGCGACGACGTGCCCGGCAGGCAGCGATGCATCATTGCGTGTGTGTACGCGAGCGACAATATTTTCGCGAACGTGTGCCGTCCACATCGCGACGCGCACGACGCGTACCCGATCGTTGCCATCGACGAGCGTTGGCAACGAGGGAGAGACTTCGTCGTGGACACCCAGACGGACGTGTTGCGAAGCGAGGAGTTGGCTCACCGTCGTCGGCACGGTCCGTACGGTCCGTGTCTGCGATCCCACGGTGAGCGAGACCGGTACGGCAAAACGAACCGTCACACGCATTCCATCGGTAAGACGCTCGTTCGTATCGGGAGCGACGATATCGCCGCGGACTATGCGAATGTCGCGCTCGGTCAAGAATTCGCCAACGGTCGTAGCCATCGTACCATACGTATAAGCCGTGCCGTCCCGGACGATGGTCGCAAAGATCGGTGCGCTTGCGGATGGAGCAGAACTGCGATCGATACTCGAGGTGGAAATGGCGGGATTTATGACCGTAACGCCATCGAATTGTGCGCCGCGCGCGGGAAGCGTGAACCACCCGAAAAGCCCGACAGAGAGAATCCCCGTGGCTACGACGCTCGCAATTCTTTGATCTCTTACGATCAATCCGGCTCCTTAAAAAGGCGTGTGGCGTGCCGAAGACAGGTATTCCCGAGCATTATGCCCGGGCGCCGACTTCGCGACGCGCAGCTTAAAAGTAGCGACTCGCCCCTCCAGAGAACGACGGCCGAACGACCCCCGGCGCGGGGGGGCGCTGAACTTTCGGCACCTTAGCACGAGAATTTGTTCGACGTCAACTTGACAAAACGTCATTCCGACCAACGTAGGCGATCGGGGCCGATCGCAGAAAGCTTGTGAGCATCGTGAGCGCGTTTCGCGTCGGTCTCTTTACCGAGTGTTATCGACCGATCCAAAACGGAATCGTCGCGTCGCTCGACGCGCTCGCGCACGCGCTTCGTGTCAACGATCGTGCGTACGCCCTCATCACGCCCGCGATGCCGAAATATCGCGACGACGATTCGCACGTGGTTCGCATACCGTCGTTTCCGTTGCCCACGCGAACGGCATACCGTCTTACGGTACCGTACCTTTTGCGTCCGCTCGGCGATATCTCGATCGTCCACGCCCATTCGCCGTTCGTGACCGGATGGCTCGGCGCGCGTGTCGCACGTCACGCGCGCGTGCCGCTCGTCTTCACGTATCACACGCAACTCGAAGCGTACGCGCATTACGTTCCCTTCCAGCGCGACGCGACGCGGCGCGTTGCGAGGCATCTCACGCGCGCGTTTGCGAACGGTGCGGACGCGGTGATCGTCCCGACGCGCGCTATGGAATCACATCTCCGCGCGCTCGGCGTGACGTCGCGCATCGAGATCGTGCCGAGTGGGATCGATTGCGCGCGATTCGCACGCGGCGTGCGTCGCGACGATCTCCGCGCGCGCTTTGGGGTCGCAGCGCACGAACGTTTGTCGCTCGTCGTCGGTCGTTTGGGTCGCGAGAAAAACGTCGATCTCGTGCTCGAAGCTTTCGCACGACTCGATGACACGCGCGCCCGGCTCGCGATCGTCGGTGAGGGAACGCATCGCGCGGAACTCGAGCGCGCCTGCGTTCGACTTGGCATCGCATCGCGCGTGTATTTCGCCGGCGAATCCGCGCGTGAAGATCTCCCCGATATCTACGCCTCGGCCGATGCGTTCGTGTTCACGAGCCGAACGGAAACGCAAGGGCTCGTTCTCGTCGAGGCCCTCGCATCCGGCGTCCCGATCGTGGCGATCGATACGCCTGCGACCGCCGACGTACTCGGAGGTGCGGGCACGCTCGTCTCCGGCGACGCAACTGCGCTTGCAGCCGCACTCGGTAGCGTGCTCGACGCCGGACGATTCGCGCTGCGCCGCAGTCGCGACGTCTCGAATCGCTTCGATGGAGATCGTCTCGGCGCGCGCGTCATCGCGCTCTACGACGAACTCGTGGATGTGGGCCCCACCCGCACAACACACGCCGGACCCGCCGTGCTTACCTCCGGTTGACATCGAACGTATGTTCGATGTATGATTTCGGCGAGGCAACTATAAAGATGAGCATATCGACGCACGACTCGTTCGCTACGGCAACGCTTGGATTCGCCGCCAATAGCGCGGGCAACGGAATCGCCTACGTTGCTCTCTCTGAGACAGAGGATCGAAACGAAACTCTCGTGAGGATAGCGTTTCGGTGCCGTCCACTTCCGGCGCTCCGCGGTCGGGACATCGCGTATGCAGCGGCGCAAGCCGTGGCAACACATTTGGTGTGTCGCGGACTTCGTGCCGTTGCACTCGTTTTCGACGACGTTTCGCTTGCACGCGATCTCGTCGAGCATGCCCCTGTCCCCCCCGCGCTCACCATTCCGTACGTCCAGTTGCGCTGTACGCTGAACCGATTCGCGCGCGTAAATTTTCATGCGATCGGTAATCCTTCGACGCGCGACCTCGGTTCGCGGGCCCGCGCGGAGGTCGCTCTCGCCGTCGCCGCTTGAACCTCGCGATCACACGCGTCGTGACGAACAGCCGGAGCTTCGGTTGCGGCGGTTGCGTCGTGCCGAACTCGAGGCCGATACCGTCGCACTCGCGCGCCAACTCCTCGGTACGGTCCTGGTTTCGGAAGTGGAGGGCGTCCGCTGCGCCCTACGGATCGTTGAAACGGAGGCCTACGTTCCGGGCGATCCGGCCGCGCATGCGTATCGCCGCGAAACCGTACGCAATCGCTCCCTCTTTTTACGGCTCGGTCACGCGTACGTTTATCTCATTTACGGCATGTATTTCTGCGTCAACGTTTCGAGCGAATCGGCAGGCGTCGGCGCCGGTGTTCTGATTCGGGCGGGCGAACCACTCGCGGGTATCGAGGCGATGCGCGCGCGTCGTCCGCACTCTACGGCGCGCGATCTCTGCCGCGGCCCTGGAAAGCTCGCGACGTCGCTCGCCATCACGCGTTCCATCGACGGCATCGATCTCACGACGCCGGGCCCGCTCTGGCTTGCCGCAGGCGCCCCGGTGTCCGAGATCGGCACGAGCGTGCGAATCGGCATCACGCAGGCTGCCGACCGGCTCTTGCGTTTTTACGAGCGCGGCAGCCCGCACCTCAGCGGCACGCGGGCGCTTAACCGCTGAAGCAACGGGTCGCGAAGGGGTCGAGACCCGAGAGCGATCTTGCGGCCGCGCGGCGAAGAGACAACCGTCGTGCGATTGCAAAAGTACCTCGCCCACGCGGGCATTTCGTCGCGTCGGAAGGCCGAAGAATTCATCACAGCGGGCCACGTGCGCGTGAACGGGAAAACCGTGCGCGAACTCGGCACGTCCGTTGCGCCTGGCGATCGCGTCGAGTTTGCGGGAAACGTCGTCGCCGTTCCCGACGAAAAACGGTACGTCGTCCTCAATAAGCCTGCGAAAGTCATGACCACGATGCGCGACCCCGGCGGCCGCAAGACGGTTGCCTCGCTCGTGCCGCACGACGGCGGGCGCGTCGTACCCGTCGGTCGCCTCGATTACGACACCTCGGGTCTGCTCTTTCTCACCAACGACGGCGATATGGCGCACGTGCTGACGCATCCGAAATTTGGTGTCGAAAAGACGTATCGCGCGATCGTGCAAGGTCGGCTTCAAGGCGAAGATATGAAGAAGTTCATCGCGGGCGTACGCCTCGACGACGGCCGCAGTCGGCCCGCGAAATTACGCGTCGTGCGTGCCGGGCCCGCGGTTTCTGAGATCGACGTGACGATTCACGAGGGCCGCAATCGCCAAGTGCGCCGGATGTTCGAAACGACCGATCATCCCGTTCTCTCACTCGTCCGCCTGCGCTTCGGGCCGCTCAACCTCGGCGATCTCTCGCCCGGGAGTTGGCGCGACGTGACCGATCGCGAACTCGCAGCGCTCCGCGCGTTGCAGAGCGAAGCCAATCGCGCGTCGCGTGACGGCTCGGACGGCGACGACCGGGAGGAGCTGTGATGGTTCGCGGGGTTCGCGGCGCAACGACGGTCGAGTGTGACGACGCCGAAGCGATCTTGGCCGCAACCGAAGAACTCGTGCGTGAAGTCGTCGCGGCCAATGCCATCGAGCCGGAAAACGTCGCTTCGGCGCTCTTCACCGTCACCCCGGACTTACACGCGGAATTTCCGGCTGCGGCCGCTCGTCGGATGGGATGGACGATGGTGCCGCTCCTCAATTTCACTGAGATCGGCGTGCCCGGTCGACTCGAAAAATGCATCCGTATTCTCGTGCACGTCAACACGGAGAAGAGCCAAGCGGAGATGGTTCACGTCTACTTGCGCGAAGCCGTCATGCTTCGTCCGGACCTCGCCCCGCCCACGACACCAGTAGCTCGGAGTACCACGCCCCAATGATCATCGTTATGCGCCCACACGCAGCCGACGCCGAGCTCGATGCGGTCACGGCACTCATCGCCTCTCTCGCGCTTAAGGCGCATATTAGCCGTGGAGCGGAACGCACGATCGTCGGCGTCGTTGGCGCGCCGAGCGATAAGGAGACTCTGTTGGCCCAGTTCGCCGGTCTCGACGGCGTCGAATCGGTCGTTCCGATCTCGAAGAGCTTCAAACTCGTTAGCCGCGAAGCGCGGCCCGATCGGACGATCGTTCGCGTCAAGCCGGGCATCTCGTTCGGCGGCACGGAGATCGCGATCTGCGCGGGGCCCTGCAGCGTCGAATCGCGCGAGCAACTCGAAACGACGGCGCGCGCAGTTGCCGCAGCGGGCGCGAATATCTTGCGCGGCGGCGCGTTCAAACCGCGCACCTCACCGTACGCATTCCAAGGTCTCGGCGAAGAAGGCCTCAAGTACTTGCGAGACGCTGCGGATCGCAACGGGCTCGCCGTCGTGACCGAGGTGCTCGACGTGCGCGATATCGAGCTCGTCTCGAAGTACGCCGATATCTTGCAAATTGGCGCGCGTAACATGCAGAACTTCGCGCTCCTGCGCGAAGTGGGCGGCGCGCGCGTTCCGGCGTTGCTCAAGCGCGGAATGGCGGCGACGATCGACGAGTGGCTCATGGCCGCCGAGTACATCTACGTCGCCGGGAACCATGCGATCGTCCTTTGCGAACGCGGTATCCGCAGTTACGATCAAGCGACGCGCAATTTGCTCGATCTTTCGGCCGTACCGGTCGCACAGGGCCTCACGCACCTGCCCGTCATCGTCGATCCGTCGCACGGCACGGGTATCCGCAACCTCGTCGCTCCGATGAGCCTCGCGGCGGTCGCCGGCGGTGCGGATGGCCTCATCATCGAGGTCCATCCCAATCCCGCTGCCGCCTTCTCCGACGGACCGCAATCGTTGACGCTCCCGATGTTCGCCGAACTCATGACGCGGATCGCCCCGGTCGCCGAGGCCGTCGGCCGCAAGCTCCCGGAGCCCGCGACCGCGGCTGCGTGAGCGCAGCCCCGACGCTCGGAATTGCGGGCGTCGGGCTCATCGGTGCGTCGATCGGCCTGCGTGCGGCGGCAGCGGGTGCTGAAGTCGTCGGCTGGGACCCCGATCCGGCGCATCTCGTCGTCGCGCGGGCCCACGGTGCGATCGGCCGCGACGTCCCGGATTTCGCAACGCTCGCGAATGAGGTCGACACCCTCGTGCTCGCAGCCCCACTCGATGCAACGCTCGATCTGCTGCACGCACTTGGGAAGGACCCGCCGCGAGCATCGCTCGTGCTCGACGTCGCATCGGTAAAAGCGACCGTTGCCGATGCCGGCCGAGGCCTTCGAGCCTTTATCGCGACCCACCCCATTGCGGGCTCGGAACGCAGCGGCCCTGGCGCCGCAGACGCCATGCTTTTCGTCGATCGTGTGTGGACCTACGATACGGCTGCATCACCCGACCTCGCAGCGCGCGCCCGTGCGTTTATCGCCTCGATGGGTGCGCGCCCGATGGCGATCGATTCGCACGAGCACGATCGCATCGTCGCGCTCACATCGCATCTTCCACAGGTTGTCGCCGTCGCGCTCGGAGCACGCCTTGGAGAACACGTGGACGAGCCCGGTGTGGCGGCGTTGTGCGGTACGGGCATGGCCTCGATGCTGCGACTCGGCTCCTCGGGCTGGCATGTCTGGCGCGCGATTCTCGCGGCAAACGGCAGACCCGTCGCGCAGGAAGTCCGTGCCCTCGCGAACGTACTGTTTTCACTCGCCGAAAATCTCGACGCGGATCGCGTCGACGAACTCGGCACGATTTTCGCAGCATCGGCGGACGCTGTCGCTCGCTTGGGTGCGAACGGTACCCGGAGCGCACGCGTTTCTAGCGATATGCCTGTCTCGGATGAAAGGTGACCATGGCACGAACTTTCTCACTCGGTGCGCTCGCGCGCACGGGGACGGCGGTTGGGGCTCTCGCACTTGCGGGTACGACCGACGCATCGGCCGATGTTGCGGTGAATTACTACTCGCCTCCCAAGCTCGCAACGCAGGGGAAAAGCGTGATCCCCGTCTCTGGCCCAGGGACCGTCGTCGTCAAAGTGCTCGTCGCGAAATCAGGCTCGGGCACGGTTCAGGGCGTGGTTCGCTCGACCAATCACGGCGACGACGCAACGGCGCTCGATATCGCGAAGAACTCGACCTATCGCGCGGCCACGCGTGGAAAAACGCCGCAGATTGCCTTTTATGATTTCACGCTCAAGTTCACGGCGAAGGGCGGTGGGGCGAATGTGGCGGGCGATGCGGGCGAAACGGGTGGGCTCGCGCAGTACGAACGCCAGATTCGCGCCGGTAACTACACGGGCGCGCAATCCGGGCTAAAAACATACGTCACGGAGCATCCCACCGACGCCAAGGCGCAGCTCGATCTCGGCGTTGCGAGCGCTCTTCTCAACGACGCCTCGGCTGCCGCTGCCGCATTCGATAAAGCGGGCGAGATCCCCGAGAAGTACAAATCGCTCGCGGCGAAAGCGTACAACGACGCGGCAGGCGAGCATATCAAGGCCAAAGAGTATCCGGCCGCGATCGTCGCTGCGAAACGCGCGGTCGCGATCGCACCAGGCCCCTTCACATTCAATACGCTCGGGACCGCCGAAGACGCCTCCGGCGCACATGCGGATGCCATCGCGGATCTCGAAAAGGCGCGCTCGCTCGCAGCCGCAGACGCAACCTTCAAACCGACCGATCGCGCCACGATCGACGTCAATCTCGTCTCGGCATACGTCGGCGCCGGGCGAATCGATGATGCGAAAATGATCGCTGCCGAAGTCACGAGACTCGATCCCACGCAAACGAATGCTGGACTTTTCTTGGCCGGTTCCTACACGAAGTCGGCGAGCGAGTTGGCGCTGGCGAGTAAATTCGTGGAATCGGCTGCCATGCTCGAATCGGCCGCGGCCGCCGCGCCATCGCAGTCGGCAACGTTGTATGCTCGTGCGGCACTCATGTACTTCCGCGCGCCGAAAAATGCCGACGTCGGTCGTGCGCAGATCGATGCGGATAGAGCGATCGCGCTCGCACCAAACGACGCACTCGCGAACTTTGCAGCGGGATTCGTTCTCGCGAATCAGCCGGGCAAAACCAAGGACGGGCTCGTCATTCTCAATCGAGCCGACGAACTCGCGAAAAAGGGAAACGATCCCGCTCTCACCTCGAATATCGAAGATACGATCAAACGGCTCGGCGGATCGAAATAACGACGGCCGAGGAATAAGCGAAAACGGGGTACAACCCCCCGTACCGCGACGGGTCCTCGGCAACGATTCGATTCGTCCCTAGGCAACTTTTTTTGGCTTTTTCGGAGGCGGCGCACCAGCGTGGATTTCTTTAGTGGCTTCGTAGAACTTATCAAGCAGGGCGGGATCGTCATGATCGTCCTGATCCTGATGTCGGTCGTCGCCGTGGCCATCGTGATCGAACGGCTCGTGTTTTTCTCGCAACAGCATGGTGATAGCCGCGCGCTCTTGCGCACGCTCGGGCAGAAGATTGCATCCGACGATATGACCGGCGCGATCAAGATCTGCGAAGAGAACAAGGGCATGCTCCCGCGTATCCTCGCTTTCGGTCTCCATCGCGGAACGAAGACGCGCGCCGACATTACCGACGCGCTCTCGATTGCCTTGATGGAGAACCTCAACACCTTGGAGCGTAATCTGGGGGTTATCGGAACCATCGCCGTCGTCGCACCCTTCGTCGGCCTCTTGGGCACCGTCTCAGGAATCATTCATGCCTTCAACGATATCGCCCTCAAGGGGAACTCGACCCCAGCCGTCGTGGCCGCCGGCGTCGGTGAAGCGCTCGTTACCACGGCCGCCGGCCTCTTCGTCGCCGTCGTCTCGGTCGTGTTCTTCAATTACTTCAAGACGCGCATCAAAGCGTATAACCAAGAGATGATCGTTTCGGCCAATCAACTCGCGGAGATCTTGCACTTTCACAACGCTGGCGAGCCGATTCCGACCGATCTCTATCAGCCCGTCGGCGCCGGCAGTCCGGCAGCGGCTCCCGCCGCCGTTAAGTAGGCCGAGCGCATGTCGCTCATCTCGGCTAGCCAAGACGATGAAGTCATGGCCGAGATCAACATCACCCCGTTCACGGATGTGTTGTTGGTTTTGCTCATTATTTTCATGCTGCTCGCAGCGCTCGTCACGCCGCCCGGCTTTCAAAAAGAGCTGCCGAACAAAAACAATCCGGCCAATACGCAGCAAGATAACAAGAAAACGATCGACATCGAAGTCAACGACAAGGGCGTCATCTTCGTGGATAACACCAAGGCGAACGATACGTCGATCTACGGCATCCTGGCCCAGACGGTCGCCAAGCGCGGGAAGCTTCACGTGTCGATCACCTCGGATGCGAAAGCTCCGTACGGGACGATCATCCGCATTCTCGATGCGGCGAAAGAAGCGAACCTCGACGACGTCGGATTCGTGACGTCGTAGTATGGCCGTCGCAACGCAACAAGGCGAAGACGACGTCATGTCGACGATCAATATCACGCCCTTCACGGACGTGTTGCTGGTCCTCCTGATCATCTTTATCATCCTCGCATCGGTCACCAAAGAGCCGCATCTTCCCGGCGCCCACAACGCCGAAAAGGTCAAAGACTCGCAGATCATCGTCTACATCGATGCGAAGTCGCACATTCAAATCGGATCGAATACGACGGATATCGCGGGCGCGCCGGCGGTTTTCAAAACGCTTCAGGACCAGACCAATCACATCTATACGAGCGTGATCATCAAGGCGGATCCCAAAGCGAACTACGGCACCATCCTCCAGGTGATGGATGCGGCAAAAAAAGAAGATCTGACGAACTTCGGCCTCGCCAATAAAACCGATGGTGCCAAGAATTAAATGACCGCACCGATCACGCCGCCACCGGCACCGAAGCGTCCGGTGGTCCGCTTACGCTCTTTTCTCGGCTACGCGTTTCTCATCTCGCTTTTGGTCCACATCGTCGTCTTGCCGTTCTTCGGCCTCAAACAACGTGCGGCCGATAAAGCGGAGCCTGAAAAAGTGTCACTGACCAAGAAAATCAAGGTCCGCGTCCCAACGCCGCCGCCGCCTACACCCACGCCGCCACCGACGCCGCCGCCAAAGAGCACGCCGCCCCCGGTCAAGCAAACCAATCCCCCACCGCAGGTCAAGCTCAAGGTCAATCCGCCGAAGACGACCTCGAATGCCAAGAGCGCGTCGTCGGAAAAACAATACGTCGCGCCCAAGGTCGGGAGCCAAAACGGCGTGCCGCAGGGTAACGTCGCCTCGGCACCCGCCGTCGCGGCAACCTCGGCACCAGCGGCGACGGGCGTTCCTGCAACCCCCGCAAGTACACCGGCCCCGACGGCAACGCCCGCTCCGAAACCCGCCTGCGCCGTTCCGAATGCGGATGCAACGACGGTCAACGCAGCGGAAGCTGAATATCCGGAAGTCGCCCGTCAGCAAGGTGCTGTCGGAAGCGCTGCGATCAAGGTCACTCTCGATGCAGCGGGCCACGTGACGAGCGTCGAGCTCAGCAAGTCGGCTGGCAATCCCTCCCTCGACGAAGCCGCCAAACGTGCCGCTCGCGCGAGCACCTACTCGCCCGAGATCGTAAGCTGCGTCAAAACCGCGGGCTCGTATCTCTTCCGAGTCGACTTCACGGGACAGTAACCCCAATTTCCGCGATGGAAAACGATCGGCGACGATGACCTGGCTTCAGGCGATGATCCTTGCGGTGTTGCAAGGCGTCAGCGAACTTTTCCCGATTTCGAGCCTCGGCCACACGGTGCTCGTGCCGTCGCTCTTGCGGTGGAAGATCGATCGTAGCGATCCGACGTTTCTGTCCTTCGTCGTCGCTTTGCATCTCGGCACGGCGATCGCGCTGATCGTTTATTATCGCGCGGATTGGGTGCGCATCGTGCGCGCGCTCGTCGCGAGCATCGCGCGCGGCAATCTCTCGAGCGATCCCGACGAACGCGTCGGCTGGCTGCTCATCGTGGGCACCATCCCCGTGGCGCTCCTCGGCGTCTTTCTCGAAAAGCCCGTGCGGGCGTTCTTCGGTTCGAGCGCACTCGTCTCGGGTTTCTTGATCGTGAACGCGTTCATTATGTTCGCGGGAGAAGCGCTACGTCGCCGCTCGACGGGCGAGCGCGCGTTACCGACGATCGCGTGGTCCGACGGGGCGAAGGTCGGCATCGCGCAAGGGGCAGCGCTCTTCCCCGGCATCTCGCGCTCCGGCTCGTCGATCGTCGCAGGCCTGTTGCTCGGGCTCACGCACGAAGACGCGGCGCGCTACTCGTTCTTGCTCGCCACGCCCGTCATATTCGCCGCATCGGCGCTCGAGGTGCCGCAACTCTTCGCCCCGGGTTCGCAAGCCGTCCTCGCGCAGGCCGCAGTCGGTGGCCTGCTCGCCGGAATCTGCGCCTATGCCTCGGTCGCTTTCCTCGTCCGATATTTCCACGGCAATGATTTGCGGCCATTCGGCTGGTACTGCCTCATCTTCGGGTCCGTATGTCTCGCACTCACACTCACAAAGGTCATCGCATGAAATTCGCCGCCATCGGTCTCGCCGTCGTCTTCGCTCTCGTCGGGCTGTATTACATCGTCGCGCCGCCGCACCACCTCAAGCATTTCGTCCTCTTTGAAATCCTCGCGGCGCTCTCACTCGTGTGGCTGCGCTTCCAAGCGGGCAAACCCACGACGCCGAGCCTGCGCTAATCTCCGATCTCGAGTCGTCCGCCACGCGGCCCTCTCACGTGCGTCCCGATGGGGGCGTCGCGATGGTCGACGTCGGCGCGAAGGCAACGACGGCGCGCGTCGCGCACGCGTGCGCGCACGTGCGGATGACGCAGACGAGTGCCGATGCGCTTCGTGCCGCGACGCTTGCGAAAGGCGATGCGTTCTCAGCCGCGCAGATTGCGGGCATTCTCGCCGCAAAGCAGACGGCGACGCTCATTCCGCTCGCGCATCCGTTGCCGCTCGCGAGCGTCGATGTCACCTTTGCGTGGACTTCACCCGTGATGCTGCGCATCGATGCGATCGCGCGCACGGTCGCGCAAACCGGCGTCGAGATGGAAGCGATGGTCGCGGCATCGATCGCGGCGCTCACGATTTACGACATGACGAAGTCGCTCGATAAAGGCATTGCGATCGAATCCGTGCGGCTGCTCGAAAAATCCGGTGGAAAGAGTGGCCTTTGGCGCGCCGCTGATTTTGCGAGCGCGACGGCGGACGACGCACGATGATACGCGATCTCGCCGTCATCGTTCTCTCCGATCGTGCGGCTGCGGGCACGCGGCCCGATGCGTGTATTCCCGTCATCGCCGAGGTGCTCGGTAGCGACTACGCGATCGTGCACGAACGCATCTTGCCCGACGACGCGGCCGCGCTGCAGGCCGAGCTCATCGATCTCGCCGATCGCATGCGCGTGCCTCTCGTTCTCACCAGTGGCGGCACGGGCATCGGGCCCCGGGATCGCACGCCGCAGGCAACCTCGGGTGTCCTCGATTATGAAGTGCCGGGAATCGCCGAAGCGATGCGCGCGGCGTCCGCCGCTTTCGTCAAAACGGCGATGCTCTCTCGCGCGGTTGCGGGCGTGCGCGGCACGACGCTCATCGTCAATCTTCCCGGCAGCCCCAAGGCCGTGCGCGAAACGCTCGCCGTGCTCTTACCGGCATTACCGCACGCGCTCGATCTCCTCGCGAATCGCGTCATCGACGGCTGAGATACGATGACGTACGAACGCGCGACTGCGTATTTGCTCGGCACGATCAACGAAACGATCTCGCGCGCGGTCCCGCATCGCCTCGCGCGCATGGCGGCACTGCTCGGCCATCTCGGCAACCCGCATTTGCAGTATCCGACGGTGCACGTCGGTGGCACGAGCGGAAAAGGGTCGACGGCGACGATGATTGCAGCGGCGCTCACCGCGAGTGGCAAACGCACGGGGCTGCACACGAAGCCGCATCTCGTCTCGATGACGGAGCGCGCGCGGATCGACGGCGTCGCCATCTCCGAAGAAGCGTTCGGCGATCTCCTGGGCGAGATGTTGGGTGCGATCGATGCGACGATGCACGAGTTCGGTCGGCCGTCGTTTTACGAGACGACGCTCGCACTCGCATTCGCCTATTTCGCGCGCGAGAACGTCGATATTGCGGCAATCGAAGTCGGCATCGGTGGCACGCTCGACGGCACGAATCTCGTCCAACCCGAGGTTTCGGTCATCACGAACGTCGGCCTCGACCACACCGAGTTACTCGGCGATACGCCCGCCCTGATCGCGCGCGATAAATCGGGGATCGCGAAGCCCGGCGTGCCGCTGGTCTCCGATGCCGTCACCGAAGCGCGCGAGATGATCGAGGCGACGTGTGCGCGTGTCGGCGCGCCGTTCATCGGCGTCTCCGACGTGGCGACGATCGTCGCGCGTCCGAGCGAACCCTATCGGCAGTCGTTCGCGGTGACGACGGCGCACGATACGTACGAGCTCGACCTTCCCGTGCTCGGGCGGTTCCAGCAACGCAACGCGACGACGGCGATCGTCGCACTCGAGCAACTCCGTGCGGAGTTGCGGCCTTCGCGGGGCGCGATCGAACGTGCCTTCGCGCAACTCGTCATTCCCGGACGCATGGAATTCTTTCCGGGCTTTCCGAGCGTGATTTTCGACGTCGCGCACAATCCCGACAAAGCCGCATCGCTCGCAGAAGCCTTGCGCGAAACCTTTCCCGATCGACGCTTTCTCTTCGTCGTCGGGATCGGCGAAACCAAAGATGCCGCCGCGATTTTGGCTATCTGGTTCGATCTGCCGGCGACGTTCATCTTCACGTCCTTCGATACGCCGGGACGCACGGCCGAACGGCCACAACGTCTCGCGAATATCGCATCGAATGCAGGCGTCACGGCGCGCACCATCGCCGATCCCATCGAAGCACTCGCAGTCGCGCGGCGACACGCCGATGGGTCGCACGTCGTCGTCGTGACGGGCTCGACATTCGTCCCCGCGATCCTGCGGGCGTGGTGGCTCGAACATGTCGTCGAGCGTACGCGTCGCTAAGCGCGGCGTGATGACGCTTCGCGGAACGACGTTCGCGTGGGGTACGCGCACGTTCGTAATGGGGATCGTCAACGCGACGCCGGATTCGTTTTCAGGCGACGGGCGAGTCGATCCGTGCGACGCGATCGAACGCGGCTGCGCGTTGCTCGACGCGGGTGCGGACCTCCTCGATATCGGCGCGGAATCGACGCGCCCGGGTCACACGCCGATCGACGCGAGTGAAGAGCGTCGCCGCCTGTTGCCGGTCGTGCGCGGACTGCGCGACGCACGACCCGCTACCGTCCTCTCGATCGATACGTACAAGCCCGACGTCTTCGCGGAAGCCTTCGAGAATGGCGCCGATTTGCTCAATTCGATCTGGGGTTTCGATGACGCGTTGCTCGCATGCGCGGTCGCGCACGACGTCCCCATCGTGGTGATGCACAATCGCCACGAACCAGGCACGGGCGACGTCGTGGACGAGGTGCTCGAATCGCTCGAGCGTCAAGCCGAACGTGCCGTTCGCGCGGGCATCGCGCCCGATCGCGTGATCGTCGATCCCGGTATCGGTTTCGGCAAGACACCCGATCAGAATCTCGCGTTGCTCGCAGCGCTCGATCGACTCGTCTCACTCGGGTTTCCGACGTTGCTCGGCACGTCGCGTAAATCGACGATCGGCAAACTAACGGGACGCGACCCGGGCGAGCGAACCTATGGGACGGCCGCGACCGTCGCCCTCGCGATCGCAGCGGGCATCGATATCGTTCGCGTGCACGACGTTGCCGCGATGACCGATGTCGTGCGCGTGAGCGATGCGATCGTGCGCGGATGGCGACCCCAAACCTGGCTGGAGAAACCATGATGGATACCATCGCCGTGCGCGGCATTCGCGCGTACGGGAAACACGGCGCGAACCCGGGCGAGCGCGATTACATGCAGCCTTTCGATATCGAGATCGAGCTCGGGGTCGATCTGCAAAGCGCGCGGGCGAGCGACGTACTCTCCGAGACGATCGATTACGCGGCGCTGCGCGACACGATCGTCGCGATGGTGCGCGACCACTCGTATCGATTGCTCGAACGCCTCGGCGACGAGATCCTGGGGGTGGTCATGGCCGACGCGCGGATCGCGACGGCGGCGATCACGATCGGTAAACCCCAATTGCTTGCGGGCGCGACGCCGTCGGTGCGCTTGCACGCGACGCGCGCGTAAGCGTGGCGCTCGCACGCATCGGCCTCGGCTCGAACGAGGGCGATCCCGCAACGTACGTCGAGGCAGCGTTCGTTGCGCTCGCGCGCTACGGTCACGTGACCGCGCGCTCATCGCTCTACGCGACCAAGGCGTGGGGCGTCACCGAGCAGCCCGATTTCGTGAACGCCGCCGCCCTCTTGGAGACGGAGCTCGGGCCGCGCGACTTGCTCGCCGCGCTCAAGACGCTCGAATCCGAACTCGGCCGCGTCTCGACGTTTCGTTGGGGTCCGCGCGCGATCGATCTCGATATTTTGGCATACGACGATCTCGTGCTCCGAGAAGTCGATCTCGTGATTCCGCACGAGCGTCTCCACGAGCGCGCGTTCGCGCTCGCGCCGCTCGCGGAAATCGATGCGTCGTTCGAGCCGCTCTTAGAAGCGCTTCCGGTCTCGGAGCGGGCGGCCGTCCAGCGGATACCGGTCGTGGCGGCTCGAATCTTCCGAGTCGTGACTTGGGACGAAACGCTGGACCGCTTGCGCTCGGCAGCGGAATTTTGTGAATCCGCCGGCCTCGTACGCGTCCGCATCGAAGAGGACGACCTCACGATCGACGTACGCCGCACGGCGCGCGCCGTCGCCGCACCGCTCGTGACGTCGCCGGAAGCCGAGCCCGGTGCGCCGACACTCGGCGCGCTCGCTGCGACCAACGGGAACTCGCATGCCGCGCTGGTTGCAAACGTGTTGCGCGCAGAGTTTGTGGGCATCGTGCGCCTCTCGCGGCCGACGGTCGCCGTCGGCGCCGAGATCGCAGAAGATCGGGAACTCGCCTATGTCGAGTCGCTCGGTATTCGCAATCCTATTCGATCGGGCGGCCCCGGCCGCGTTGCCGCGGTCTTCGTGACCGACGGCGAAGCGGTCGAGTACGGTCAGCCGCTCTTTTCGATCGAGAAGTAACGGTGTTCAAAAAATTACTCATCGCCAATCGTGGTGAGATTGCGATGCGAGTCAATCGCGCCGCGCACGAACTCGGCATTTCGACGGTCGCGATTTTCTCCGAAGCCGATCGCGCGTCGTTGCACGTTCGCAATGCAGACGAAGCGTATTGTGTCGGGCCGGGCGCGGTCGCGCGATCGTACCTCAACATCCCGAACATCATCTCGGCTGCCCTCATCTCGGGTGCCGATGCGATCCATCCTGGGTACGGCTTTCTTGCGGAAAACGCGCGATTTGCCGATATCTGTGCCGATCATGGACTCGCCTTCGTCGGACCCTCGCCCGAGACGATCGCGAAAATGGGCGACAAGGCGACGGCGAAAACGATCATGTCGGAAGCGAGAGTGCCGACGACACCGGGTACCGATATCCTCAACTCCGTCATGGACGCACTCGCTGGCGCCAAGCGTCTGGGCTACCCCGTGATGCTCAAAGCGACGGCGGGCGGCGGAGGGAAGGGCATGCGTGCCGTTCGTACGCCGGACGAACTCGAGCACGCCTTCGCAACCGCGCAAGCGGAGGCTGAAGCGAATTTCAAAGACGGTCGGCTCTACATGGAGAAACTGATCGAAAAGCCGCGTCACGTCGAAGTGCAAATCATGGGCGACGCGTTCGGCAATGTCGTGCATGTCGGCGAACGCGACTGCTCGGTCCAGAAACCCTCGCATCAAAAACTCGTCGAGGAAGCGCCCGCGCCGCACCTCTCCGACCGCATACGCCGGAAGCTGCACGAAACGGCTATCGCGGCCGCACGTGCGGTGAAATACAAAAGCGCGGGAACGCTCGAATTCTTGATCACTGGCGACGACGTGTACTTCATGGAGATGAACACGCGGATTCAGGTCGAGCACCCCGTGACCGAAGTGCTCTACGGCGTCGATCTCGTGCGCGAACAGATCCGCATCGCGGCCGGCGAAAAACTCTCGTTCGATCAGAAGCGACTCGTCCCAAGTGGGCACGCGATCGAATGCCGCATTAATGCCGAAGATTCGGCGAATAATTACGCACCGGCGGCGGGCACGCTCGTCGATGTTGCGATGCCCGGCGGCTACGGCGTGCGCGTCGATTCGCACGCTTATGCGGGTCTCGCGGTGCCGCCGTTCTACGACTCGCTGCTCGCCAAGATCATCACACACGGCACGACGCGTCTCGAAGCGATCGATCGCATGATCGCCGCGCTCGGCGATACGCGCATCTCGGGCGTGAAGACCACGATCGATATCTGCACGGCGATCATGCGCGACGGCCGTTTTCGCGAAGGTGGGATTGCGATCGATTACCTGCCCGCATTCGTCCCACCGGCAGCCGCGGCACTCGCGACGTGACCCGCACCCATGCACGCGAACTCGCCTTGCAGACGCTCTTCGCGATCGAAATCGGCCATCACGAACCCGCAGTCGCCCTCGATGCGACCCTCGAGGGTCCGCAGGATTCCGATCATCGGGCGTTCGTGCGCGATCTCGTGCTCGGGACGCTGGAACATAGCGACGAAAGCGACGCGCTCATCGCGCCGCTCCTCCAGGGCTGGACGCTCGACCGTCTGCCCACGATCGATCGGCTCGTGTTGCGCATGAGCGTGTACGAACTCACCTATCATCGCGAAACCCCGCGCGCCGTCGTGCTCAACGAAGCCGTCGAACTCGCGAAGAAATTTTCGACCGACGACAGCGGTCGCTACGTCAACGGCGTCCTCGCGAGCGCCGTGGTCCGGTAAGTGGCAGGCACGATCGCGAGCCGTCGGAAAAAGCGGCGCCGTCTCTCGATCTTCGGACGCATCGTCTACACGGCGTTCGCGGTCCTTTTTCTGCTCGTGCTCTTCGCCGCGGGAACGATCGCGGGCGTCGTCTATTCGTACTCGAAAAATTTACCCGACATCAACCGCATGGCCGATTTCCAGCCGTCGCGAGCGACGCGCGTTTACGCACGCAACGGCGAACTGCTCGCCTCGCTCTACAAACAGAATCGTATCTTCGTGCCGATCGGGAAGATCCCGCAGCGCGTGCGCAACGCCTTTATCGCAAACGAAGATCACAATTTCTACAAACATCACGGCGTCGATTTCGCGGGGATCGCGCGCGCCGCGCTCGCGGATTATCAGCACAAGCAATTCCAGGGCGCGTCCACGATCACGCAACAACTCGCTCGCGCGCTCTTTCTCTCAAACGAACGTTCGATCTCGCGCAAGGTCCAAGAAGCGCTCCTCGCCTTCGAAATCGAACGGTACTATACCAAAGACGAGATCCTCGAACGCTATCTCAACCTGATCTACTTCGGCGCGGGCGCCTATGGCATCGAGGCCGCATCGCACGAGTATTTCGGCACGAACGTCGGTAATCTCACGATCGCACAGGCCGCCGTGCTCGCGGGCCTGCCCGCGGCACCCTCGGATTACTCGCCATACGTCAATCGCAAGCACGCGATCGAGCGCCAGCATCACGTACTCGAACGCATGCACGATAGCGGCTATATTTCGCTCTCGCAACTCGAGACGGCGCTCGGCGCGCCACTCGGACTCATGCCCGAACGCTTGACGGGTTTACAATCTTTCCGCTACCCGTATTTTACGACGTACGTGACGCACGTTCTCGATGCGACCTTCGGCACGCAAGCGGTCTACGAAGGCGGCCTGGAAGTCGCGACGACGCTCGATCCGCACCTTCAAGAACTCGCGCAGAGCGCGGTCGATTGGGGTGTCGGGCGCGCGATCAACGAAGGCATCAACGGGCATCAGGCGGCGCTCGTGGCGATCCGACCGCAGACGGGCGAGATCGTCGCGATGGTCGGCGGTGCGGGCGGGTTCACGCTCAAGAATCAGTTCAATCGGGCGTGGCAAGCGATGCGCCAACCCGGATCGTCGTTCAAGCCGTACGTGTATACCGCGGCGATCGATAGCGGCATGCCGCCGACGTCGATCGTCGACGATACGCCCGTGTCCTATCCGATGGGCGACGGCACGCAGTGGCATCCACAAGACGACGATTTCCGCTTTCTCGGCGGCGTGACGCTGCGGTACGCACTCGCGCAATCGCGCAACGTGGTCGCCGTCAAACTCGCACAACAAGTCGGCGTCGATCGCGTGATCGAATACGCGCATCGCATGGGCGTCAAATCGCCACTCGAAGCCAATCTCTCGCTCGCGCTCGGCAGTAGCCTCGTCACGCCGCTCGATCAAGCGACGGGGTACGCGACGCTCGCCAACCAAGGTATCCACATCGATGCGTCGCCGCTGCGCCTCGTTCGCGACGCGATCGGATCGGATCTCCTGGATAATCGCGTGCCGCAAGAGACCGAAGTGGTCAGTGCGGGAACGGCGTATTTGATGACGTCGATGCTCGAAGGCGTCATCAAAGAAGGCACCGGTTTTCCCAACGCCGAGATCGGACGTCCGGCAGCGGGTAAGACGGGAACGACGTCCGACTATCGCGATGCGTGGTTCGTCGGGTTCACGCCCGACCTCGCCGTCGCGGTCTGGCTCGGTAACGACGACTACACGAAGATGCGCGAATCATTTGGTGGTAACGTACCCGCACGCACGTGGGCGCGCTTCATGAAAGCGGCACTCGCCAAAACGCCGAAGCACGAGTTTACTTTTCCCGGCACGGAAGTCCGCAAAGTCGCATATTGCGGTCAGCCGAAGAAATTCGAGTACTTTCTCGACGGTACGGAGCCGCTGGGTTCGTGCGCGAGTGCGGGATACTTCGGGCGCCGACACGCACGCATCGACGCGCCACCCGTCGCCGCCGAACCGATCGTCGCGCGTGCGGATGTGAAGCGCGATCGTACGTTCGAAGCGCGGATCGCTGCGGCCACAGCCGTTAAACCGCAGCTCGCCAAGGCCACGACGGCGCGGACGGCAACCGCTCTCGGCGCGCCGACAGCAAATGAAGTCGTCGGAGTCGGAACGGGTGGTAGCGTGCCGCAGGGTGTGCGAGGTGCGAGCGTCACGCTCGGGGGCGATGGCCTCGCGCCCGATCCCACATCACCGCCGGCGAATGCGACGCCCGCCGCACGATGAACCCGCAACCGCAGGCGACGCCGCGACGCGTCGTCACCGTCGAGTATCTCGCCGATTATTTGCGGCGGAATTTCGAAGCGAACAAACATTTGCGCGACGTCTCGGTACGCGGCGAGATATCGGGAATCTCACGTCAACACAACGGCAACGTGTATTTCGTCCTCAAAGATCGCGGTGCGTTGCTCAATTGCGTTTCGTTTCCCACCGAGACGATTCGGATACCCGCGCATTTGGAGAACGGCCAGGCCGTCGTCGCGACGGGCTCGGTCGTCACGTACCCGATGCGCAGTACGTATCAGTTACGCGTCCGCGTCGTCGATATCGAGGGTCTCGGCGATCTGCACGCGATCTTCGAAGAGCGTAAGCGCGCCCTCGCTGCCGAAGGCCTCTTCGCTGCCGAGCGCAAGCGCGATCTGCCCTCGTATCCGTTTCGCGTCGGTCTGGTTTCGTCGCGAACGTCGGATGGGGCGATCGATTTCGTACGGCTCTTGAGTACCCGCGCACCGCACGTCGCGATCGTGTGGTTCGAAACATCCGTCCAGGGGCAACGCGCCCCCGACGATATCGTGCGCGCGATCGAACGCGCGTCGCGTGCGGATCTCGATTGCGTCGTGCTCACGCGCGGTGGCGGATCGTTCGAAGATCTCTTCTGCTTTAGCGACGAGCGCGTCGTGCGAGCGGTCGCAGCATGCGCGCACCCGATCGTCTCGGCGATCGGACATACCGCCGATCAACAACTTTGCGATGCGGCGGCCGACCGTCACGTCGAAACGCCGTCCGCTGCGGCGAAAACGATTGGATTTGCGACGGCCGATCTGCTCGGCGACGTCCGCGAGGAAGAACGCCGCGCGGGCCGTGCGCTCGCATTGCAGTTCGAGCGCCTCTCCGGGCGGCTCGCGCGCGCGCTCTTGCGCTCGCGAGTTGCCGACGGCGGGACGCTCCTTGCCTTGCGCGTACAACGCGTCGACGAAGCGAGCACCGCACTCGCGATGCGGGCCGATCTCGCCTTGCGTCGCCGCGCAACGAGCGTGCGCGATCTCGAACGTCGCCTCCAATCTTACGATCCACGGATGCGTCTCGCCGCGCGCGAACGTCGCCTGCACGCGGCAACGGTGAGGCTCGACGTCGCGGCGACGGTGCGGCTTGCAAACGCACGCGCACGATTTCTCGCGGCTCAACAGCGGCTCGAGCCTGCCGTGCGCGCCGCGGCGTCGCGTGTGAGCCAACGCTTCGCCCTGGCAAACGCGCAACTCGCCGGAAACGATCCCGAAGCGATCCTGCAACGTGGCTATGCGATCGTGACACATCGCGGGGCGATCGTGCGCGACCCGGGGGCGCTCGCTGCGGGGGAAGCGATCGAAGCGCGTGTCGCCCACGGAACGATCTTCGCACGCGTCGAACCGGAGAGGACCGATGGCAACTAGCGTATCCGGCGATTTTGAAGGCGCCCTTGGGCGGCTCGAGGAGATCGTTCAAAAACTCGAACGCGAGAATGTCGGGCTCGATGAGTCGGTGACGCTCTTTCGCGAGGGCAAGGGACTCGCGCAAAAATGCGAGCGGTTGCTCAAAGAGGCGCAAACTTCGATCGATGCGGCAACACGCGGCGACGGCGAAGGCGAACCGGGCACGCGCGCCGCAAACGGCGCGTCGTTCGTCGCGGGATCGCAAGTCGACGACGCTCCGGATCGCTAAGATGGGCCGCGATTCCCAGCGGCTCGATGAAATCGTCGCGGAACGCACGGGCGTTACTCGCTCGCGCGCACGTTCGCTCATCATTGCCGGTCGCGTTCGCGTCGACGGTCGTCCCGCGACCAAACCCGGCGCGTCGGTCGCCACGAGCGCGTTGCTCGAAGTGGAACGCGCGCGCCCGTACGTGAGCCGCGGCGGCGAAAAACTCGAGGGCGCGCTCGTCGATTTCGCACTCGACGTCACGGGCGCACGCGCACTCGACGTCGGCGCTTCGACGGGTGGGTTTACCGACTGTCTCTTGCAACGCGGTGCCGCGCACGTCACGGCGCTCGACGTCGGATACGGCCAGATCGCGTTGAGCTTACGCGACGATCCGCGCGTGCGCGTCGTGGAGCGAACGAACTTCCGTCTCGTGCCCGACGGCGACCTTGGCGCCGCCTTCGACGTGATCACGATCGATGCGTCGTTCATTTCGGTCGTGACGATCCTCGACCGCACCCGCGCGTTTCTCGCTGGGAATGCGGGCTCATCGATCGTCGCGCTCGTCAAACCGCAATTCGAAGCGGGTCGCGATCGTCTGGGCGCGGGCGGGGTCGTGCGTGATCCGGACGTGCATCGCGCGATTCTCCGCGAATTCCGCGCGGCGACGCTCGGCCTCGGACTCGTGCCGCAAGCGCTCGTGGGAAGTCGGCTCGTCGGGCCTGCGGGGAATATCGAATTCTTCGCGCTCGTTCGCTGCGACGGCACGCCGTTCGACGATCGTGCGATCGATCTCGCGCTCGCAAAGCACGCCGCATAATGAAAACGCTCGCATCGACGGGGACGATCGCGCTCTACGTCGATCTCTTTCGCGCGCACGCGCGCGCCGCGGCGGCTGCAATCGCAGCACAAATTCGCGATGCCGGATTCGCAGTCGCCCTCGAGGACACACAAGAACGCGAACTGCGTCTCGCGACCGCGGGTGCGACAATCGCCGATGCGAAGTTGCTCGTCTCGCTCGGCGGCGATGGCACGCTCTTGCGCGCGGCGCAACTCGCGACGCCGCTTGGGATTCCACTCTTCGGCATCAACACGGGTCGCCTCGGCTTCTTGACCGAGATGGATGGCAACGACCGTGCGCTCGCGCATCTCACACAGATCTTCCTCGCGGGCTTCGAGATCGACGAACGCGTCGCGCTCCAAGTCGAGGCTCACGGTCGAACGCACTTCGCGCTCAACGATATCGTCGTCACGCGTACGAGCCCGCGTATGATGCCCTTCGGTCTCTACATCGATAACAAAGAAGCCGCGAACGTTCCGGCCGACGGCATCATCGTGGCGACGCCGACGGGGTCGACGGCGTATTCACTTTCTGCGGGCGGCCCGATCGTCGCGCCCGATGTCGATGCGTTCATCGTCACCGCGCTCTTACCGCACACGCTCTTCTCGCGGCCGCTCGTCATTCCGACCTCGTCGCGGATCGTGATCGCGTGCGATGAGGAGACGAGTGGCGTCGCGCTCGAAGCCGATGGTCAAGTCATCGACGAACTGTTACCGGGCGAGCGCGTCACGGTTACGAAGTACGCGCACAAAGTGCGTTTCGCGCGCCGCGAACCGCTCGACTTTTTCGCGCTTCTCGAAGGTAAATTGCGCTGGAACGCGCCCCTGAAGGATCGCTGATGCGCCTCGCACGGTTGGAGATCGAAGACTTCGCGCTCATCGCGCGCGCGTCGCTCGAATTCGCGGATGGATTCACCGTGTGCAGCGGCGAGACGGGGTCGGGGAAGACGATGTTGCTCGGTTCGCTCGCCTTCGTTCTCGGCGAGCGGTCGTCGGCGGATATCGTGCGCGCAGGTGCGCCGCGCGCGCGCGTGACGCTCGCGATCGAGGTGGATGCGGCGCTGCGCGAATCACTCGATGCCGATGGCTTCGAGAACGATGACGACTCGGCGATCCTCGTGCGCGAGATGTTGCCGACGGGAAAATCGAGCGCGCGCATCAACGGCCGTCTCGCGACGTCGGGCCAACTACGCGCGCTCGGCGAACGCGTGCTCGAAGCCGTGGGGCAACACGAGCAACAGCGCCTGCTCTCGCGCGCTTATCAACTCGACGTGCTCGATGCCTTCGCGGGCGACGACGCGCTCGCGCGGCGACGTGCCGTCCGTGATGCCTTCGACGGCGTCTCCACGGCCGAAGCCGCACTTGCCGATCTCACCGCAAACGTCGGACGTGCGCTTGCCGAACTGGAATTTGCGCGATTTGCCGCGCGCGAGATCGACGAAGCCGCACTCGTCGCGCGAGAAGATGTGGCGCTACGCGAACGGCGCGACTATCTCGTCAACGTCGAAAAGATCGCAAGCGCGCTCGGAGCGGCACACGACGCGCTCGCGGGCGAAGAAGCAAATGCAATGGAAGCGCTCGGCTCGGCGGCCGCCGCGCTCGCGGGTGTCGCGCGATTCGGTACGTCGCTCGAAGCGCTCGCGCAGTCGCTCGCGGCTCTGCAGAGCGAGACGACCGACGCCGCCGTCGCGATCGCGCGCGAACGCGATGCGACGGAGCTCGACACGGGCGAACTCGAGTCGGTTACGGCGCGCTTGAGCCTCATCGACGCGCTTAAGAAGAAGTACGGCGGCTCGATCGATGCCGTCTTCGAAACGCGCGCGCGTTTCGAGACGACGATTGCGAATGAAGACGCGCGCGACGATCGCGAAGCGGCGCTGCGCACGGCGCGCGATCGCGCACGAGCCGATCTCGCGCGAGAATGCGGCGCGCTCACGAAACTGCGCGCGAAAGCCGCAGCCGCACTCGAGAAGCGCGTCGGCGAAGAACTCGCGGGGCTCGCGATGCCGGCGGCGCGCTTCGCCGTCGTGCTCGAACCGCTCGCGGCCCTCGGACCGAGTGGCGCCGAGTCGCCTGAATTCGCGCTCTCGCCCAATCCCGGCGAACCCGTGCGACCGCTCGCGCGTGCGGCATCGGGTGGCGAACTCTCGCGCGTCTTGCTCGCACTCGTCGTCGTGCTCGCCGATCGACGCGAACGCACGGCGCTGGTCTTCGATGAGATCGATGCGGGTATCGGCGGCGCCACGGCCACGGCCGTGGGGGCGCGGATCGGCGCGCTCGCCCGCGTGACGCAGGTGCTCTGCGTGACCCACCTGGCGCAGATCGCTTCGTGGGCGGATCGCCATTACGCCTTACGGAAACGCGACCGCGCGGGAACGACGATCGTCGAACTCGTCGAACTCCAGGACCGCGACGCGATTCTCGAAGAGATCGCGCGAATGCTCGCCGGCAACACGGCCGCCGTCGCGCTCGAACATGCTGAAACCGTTTTGCGCGATGTGCGCGGAAAGAAGACTCGCGCACGAGCGACCGCATGACCAAACTTTTGATGCTCGTCTCCGTACAGGGCGACGCGATGGCGCGCGACGTGCTCGAACTTTGCGAGGCGCTGCGCGATCGCTACGACATCCTCGCACTGGTGCCGACCGATGCGAAACGGCGATTCGCAGATGCGGGTCTCCCGACCAAAGTCTGGCGCCCCGGCGGCTTTATCGGTATGGGGATTGCGGTCTCGCGCTTGCGCGGCGTCGTCACGAAATTTAAGCCCGACATCGTGCACGCGCATGGGCTTCCCGCCATGGCCGTCGCGCTCGGAACGTTTCCCGGGAGCCTCGCCGCAAAAACGATCGGCACGTTCCACGATCCGCAGCGCGATAAAGAGTTGCCGCAAAAGCTCGTCGATTTAAAACTGCCGGGTTATCTGCGGCGTGCGCGCGGCCTCGTTGCGACCTATCCAACGCTCGCGCGCGGCCTCGAAACGCGGCTCGCGCTCGATGCTGATTCGATTGCGATCGTGCCACACGGCGTACCGTTGCCACTCGATGGCGGCGCGGTGCTCGAACGGCCCGCGCAGCGTCCGGGACCGATCATCGGTTGGCGCGGGTCGCTTTCGGCCGATCAGTCGTGGGAGACCGCGATCGATGCGTTTGCGCTCGTGCACGCGCGCTACCCCGATGCGCGCCTCGAGATTGCAGGCGGCGGTCGCGCGCGACAATTCGTCGCGGCTTACGTGCGCGAGAAGAAGCTCGCTTCGCTCGTGAACTTTCGCGGCGAGATCGCGGCGGCCGACCTCTTCGCCACGATCGACGTGCTCGCCGTGCCGATCTCGCGCGACGCGCAACCGCAGGCGCCACTCGAAGCGCTCGTCGCGGGCGTGCCGGTCGTTGCGGCAAACGTGGGCGCGCTCGCCGATGCCCTCGGTTCGTGCGAAACGGGGTGGCTCGTGCCCGACGATGCCGCGGGTTTCGCGGAAGGTATCGATGCTGCGTGGAGCACGATCGACGACGCATGGTCGGGCGCCGCTCGCCAGCGGGCAGCCGCGCGCGATCGGTTCGCGCGCGACGTCGTCGTGAGAGCGTACGTCGACGCCTACGAAACGACGCCCGTGCCGCGAACGACCGTCACATCGATCCTCGCGTGACGAGCGCGACGTTGAAGGCGCCGACCGTCGAAACCGAACGATTGATTTTGCGTCGGCACGATCTCGACGACGTCGATGCGAGCGCCGAGATGTGGGCCGACCCAGCCGTCGTGCGATACATTGGTGGGAAACCTTCGACACGGCAACAGGTTTGGGCGCGTATTCTCAGTTACGCGGGCCACTGGTCGTACAAAAATTTTGGCTACTGGGCGATCGAAGAACGCGCGACGGGCGCATTCGTCGGCGAGGTCGGCTTTGCGGATTTCAAGCGCGACGTCATCGCCGCGATGCGCGGCGTCCCCGAGATGGGCTGGGCGCTCGTCTCGCGCGTACACGGTCGCGGCCTCGGCACCGAAGCCGTTCGTGCGGCGCTCGGTTGGGGTGACGCAAACCTCGAATCGCCACGCACGGTCTGTCTCATCGATGGTGGGAACGCAGCGTCGCTACGAATCGCCGAAAAATGCGGCTTCACAACGTTCGAATATGCGACGTACGACGATAACCCGACGCACTTCGCGCAGCGCGATCGCGAGCGTTACGGCAACTTGTGAATTTTGAGAATGTTCGTTCCGCCCTCGCCGACGGGAATGCCTGACGTAACGGCGATCGTGTCGCCGGGGTGGACGAGGTTCTCGCGTTGCATACGCGCTTCGACGATATCGATGAGCGTTTCGAAGTAGCGATACGTATCGACGACGATCGCTTCCACGCCCCACACGAGCGACATGCGTCGCGCGACCTCGGGAATCGGCGTCATCGCGATGATGCGCGCGCGCGGCCGAAATGACGAGATGTGGCGCGCGGTATTGCCGGTGGTCGTGCCCGTCACGATGTAACCGAGCTCGAGCTCTTCGGCCATCTGCGCCGCGCCTTCGGCAATCGTCGTCTCGATCGAACGATCGACGTGTGCCATGCGGCGGAAGCGCAAGACTTCGTGCGGATAGCTCGCTTCGATCTCGCGCGCGATCGTCGCCATGACACTCACCGCTTCGATCGGATAGGCGCCGCGCGCCGTTTCGCCCGAGAGCATGACGGCGTCCGTGCCGTCGATGATGGCGTTGGCGACGTCGGTCGCTTCGGCGCGCGTCGGGCGAGCGGCGGAAATCATCGATTCGAGCATCTGCGTCGCGGTGATGACGGGCTTGGAGACGCGGTTCGCGCGTGCGATGAGATCTTTTTGCACCATCGGTACGCGTTCGAGCGGAATCTCGATACCGAGATCGCCGCGCGCGACCATGATCGCATCGGCTGCGTCGATGATCGCGTCGATGTTCTCGAGCGCCTCATGCTTCTCGATTTTCGCGATGACGGGGACGTTCTTTCCGCGTTCGGCGATGAACGCTTTGACGCGGAGCACGTCTTCGGCGCTTTTTACGAACGAGATCGCGACGAGATCGACGCCGATGTCGAGTCCGAAGGCGAGATGTTCGAAATCGCGATCGGTGACTGCGGCGATCTGCAGCGTTCCATCGGGATAGTTGATGCCTTGTTGACCGCGAAGATCGCCGCCGACTTCGACGAGCGTTTCGATCCGCTCGTCGTCTTTGCGTACGATGCGCAACGCGATCGCACCGTCGGCGAGATACACGCGCTTGCCGATTTCGACATCGCGCGCGAGCCCCGCGTAATTCACGAAAACGCCTGCGACGCTTCCGACCACGGGCGTCGTCGAGAGGAAAAACGGTGATCCTTTTTCGAGGTGCACGGAGGCGACGCCCTCGGCGTGTGGGCCCGTGCGAACTTTCGGTCCGGGAAGATCTTGGAGAACCGCGACCGGGACATCGAGCTCGCTTGCGATTTTTCGAATATCGTCGACGATCGCCGCGTGATCGGCATGCGTGCCGTGCGAAAAATTCAGGCGTGCCACATTGAGACCCGCGAGCACGAGCGCGCGCATCGTCGCAGGTTCGCGAGATGCGGGTCCGATCGTTGCGACGATCTTGGTTCGTTTGCGCGACCGCTCCAATAACACGAGGTGCGCGTTAGACTGGGGTGCCGGGCGGGCCTTGCGCGAACGCGAGTTTCCATCCGGACTTTTCGTCGACGCGAAGGGATGCACGCGCGCCGAAGACACGTGCTGGCGTACGCGCTATCGATCGTCGTACACGTTTTCGCTTTCGCGTTTTTTATAATTCGCGCACTTTTGCCGTCGGGCGCTGCCGAGCCGAAAGAAACCACCCCACGATCGTTTGCTTTCACGCAAGATCGTGCCGTGCAAAAGCGCGTCGCGCCGACCATCGCGCCAACGCTCGCCGCCGTGGTCGCGCAAGCGACGCCCGCTCCGCAACCGACGCTTCGTCCGGTGACGCCACCGCGACCGATCGTCACACCGAAACCCATCACGCGTCGCACGCGTCCGCGGCGTCCCGAACTTGCGAAGATCGTCGCGCACGCACCCGCGCAAGCCGAGCGCATCGCGGTCCTCGCGCCGATCGTCACCGCGCCGGCGACCGTCGCGCCCACAATGGCACCCACCACGGCTCCGACGGTAGCGCCAACCGAAAAGCCCATGCCCGTTCCGACGGCAGGCTCCTCGCTCGCCCCGACGATACGCCCGACGATCGCTCCTCCAAGCATCGACGGCACTGCAATCGCCGCCGACGCGGCCGAACGCGCGGCCTCTGAAGCACGAGCCCAAGCCGAAGCTCGCCGCATAGCTGATGCGAAAGCCGCTATCGACGCAAAGGCAGCCGCCGATGCGATTTCCGGCCCCGCGGGGGCCAATGCGGCCGACCCGAGCGCGCGAACGCCGATCGCGCCCGCTACTCCGGCGATCGTCGCAAATCGGCCGCTTGCCGCGCCGACACCCGGGGCACGATCCAACGGAGGGAGCCTCGATAATCTCAACAGTCGCCTCAACGCATCGCTCTCCCAAGGCGCGCCCGTGACGTACGGCACGAAGCACGATACGAACGAAATCAAAGTGGCGATCGAGGCGGCGCAAGCCGAGTATTATGCCGCAGCCGCGCCACCGTCCGACGTCCTCGCGAAAGTTATTAAGGTCGTGAAGCAAGGCGGCGGCCTCCTCGATGGCGGCTCGCCTGCTATCGTTTATATCCTCAAACGTCAACGAATCTTGGGAATCGAAATCTGCACGGGATGGAAAGCTATACGTTCGGACCGTGCGGCGGTGAAGAATTTACGCCCGAGGGCGGCTTGCCTACGGCCCCGCCGCGCGCGGGTGGCTGACCGCTCCCAGGTGTTAATCGCCTCCAGGAACTCGGCGGCCTAGCGGGCGACTCGGCCCGAGTATGGCGAAATGTTACGGGAACGAATTTTGGGATCGGGCGCGTCTGCGGTTGGCCATCCGGCGCGAACGGTAAGGACCGATCGAGCGTGCATTTTTTCTTACAGGAATTGCTGAACGGGCTCGTGCTCGGAAGTATTTACGCGCTCGTCGCACTCGGGCTCGCACTCGTGTACGGCACGATGGGCATTCCGAACTTCGCGCACGGTCATCTTTACATGTTCGGTGCGTATGCGGCGTTCGCGGCGATCACCGTCTTGCACGCGCCGTATTGGCCGGCAATGATTCTGGCGGTCGTCTGCCTCGCCGCGCTCGGAGCCCTCGTCGAACGCGTCGTCTTCCGTCCACTTCGCAAAGCACCCGAAGTCAACGCGGTCATCGCCGCGATCGGGTTGCTCTTCTTTCTCGAAGCCGTCGCACGTTTGATCTGGGGATCGGATTTTCGCGTGTTGCCGACACCTTACGATAAGGTCGTCAACTTTTTTGGTTTCATCGCCACGCAACAACAACTCATCGTTATCGTAGCCGCGTTCGTCTTGATGGGCGCGCTCTTCTATTTTCTCAAACGGACGCTGCTCGGATCGACGATCGAAGCGGTCGCGCAGAGCCCGGCTGGTGCCTCGCTCGTGGGTATCGATACCGATCGCGTCGCGACGCTCGTCTTTGCGATCTCGTCGGGTCTTGCAGCGGCGGCGGCTACGCTCATCGCATCGATCAGCCTCATCTTCCCCGAAATGGGATTCGTCGTGTTGCTCAAGGCTTTCGCCGTGATCGTCCTCGGCGGCATGGGGAGTATTCCCGGAGCGATCGTGGGCGCGTTCATTCTCGCGTTTGCCGAGAGTTTTTCGGCTGCATATATTTCGACGAGTTACCAAGACGTGGTCGCATTCGGGTTGCTCGTCATGATCCTCGCGATCAAGCCGACGGGCCTTTTTACGAGAACGTCGTGACCAACCGTATGAGCGTTACGAGAATCGTCGTCGCCGTCGCGATCGTCGTTGGGTTCGCGTTACCGTTTCTCGTGCACAACCCGTATTACCAGCAGGTCATCGTCGATGGCTACATTACCGCGATTGCGGTCTATGGGCTCAACGTCATTCTCGGATATGCGGGTCAACTCTCGCTCGGCCATGCGGCGTTTTACGGCATCGGGGCCTATGTCGTCGCATTGCTGACCACGCGCGCGGGTATGCCGTTTTGGCCGGCGCTTGCGATCGGGTGCATCGTCACGGGTGCGTTCGGATACGCGGTCGGCGCACTTTCGCTGCGCACACGCGGCCATTATTTCGCGATCTTCACCGCGGCGATCGGTGTGATGATCAACATCGTGCTCACGAATTGGCAGTGGCTCACGGGTGGAAACATCGGCATCGTCAATATCCCCTCGGCCGGCCACCTCGGGCCGATCTCCTTCGACGATCCGATTCCCAAATACGAACTCGTCTACGTGTTCTTACTGATTGCGATCGCCATCTGTGCAGCGATCCGACACTCGCTCTTCGGTCGGACGTTGCTCGCGCTTGCGGGCAATGAGGATCTCGCACGCGCGGTCGGCATCGACGTGACGGGCTCGAAGCGACTCGCCTTCGTGGTCGCGACCGTGCTTGCGGGTCTTGCGGGCGGGCTCTACGCGACCTACGTCGGATTCCTCGGGCCCGAGACGACACAAACCGACGTGACGTTCAATATGTTGCTCTATGCGATCGTCGGTGGGATCGGAAGTACGGCGGGTCCGATCGTGGGCACGCTGCTGCTTTCCACGCTCTCGCAATTCTTACAGTCGTTCGAAAAATATCGGATGCTGGTCTTCGGGCCCGCACTCATCCTGCTCGTCATCTATCTTCCGGGCGGCATCACGAGCGCGCTCGATCAATTCCGCGGACGAACGCGTTCGCGCGACCGTTTCGAAACGCCGATTCCAAGCACCGCAGAATCGAAGGTGTCGTCGTGAACGACGCGCCGCTGCTCGAGGTTCGCAACCTTACCAAACGCTATGGCGGCCTCCTCGCCGTCGACGACGTCAGTTTCGACCTCGCGCCGAACAAGATCACGGCGATCATCGGTCCCAATGGGGCGGGTAAATCGACGTGTTTCAATCTCATCAGCGGTCACACACGCCCGACCAGCGGCACGCTCGCATTTGCGGGGAACGATATCACGGGAACGCCCGACTACCGCGTCGCGCGACTCGGCATCGCGCGTACGTTCCAAGCGACGGCGCTCTTTCGTAATCTTTCGGTTGTCGATAACGTTATCGTCGGCACGCGTCTGCACGCGCGGAGCACCGTCGTCGATGCGATTTTACGCACGCCGCGACATCGTCGCGATATGCGGGCGTGTCGCGAGCGCGCACGTGAAGCGCTGGCCTTCGTTGGGCTCGAGCGTCACGCCGCGCGCTTGGCGACGGAACTCTCGCAAGAAGCGCAGCGTCGTCTCTCGCTTGCGATCGCGTTTGCGGGTCGGCCCAAGCTGATGCTGCTCGATGAGCCCGTCGCGGGCGTCAGTCACGAGGAAATGGGAGAGCACGCGCTGCTCATCCGCAAGATCGCGGCGTCGGGTTGTACCGTCGCGCTCGTCGAGCATAAGATGCATCTCGTGATGGGGCTCGCCGATGCGATCGTCGTGCTCCACCATGGAAAGAAGATCGCCGACGGTACGCCGGCGCACGTTTCTGCCGATCCGCTGGTTATCGAAGCGTACCTCGGGGTCAAAACCGTTGCTTGAGATTCGGGGCCTGACGGTTCGTTACGGTAGCGCAGACGTGCTCTCAAACGTCGATCTCACGATCGGCACGGGCGAAGTCGTGACGCTTCTGGGCAGCAACGGTGCGGGAAAAACGACGCTTTTTTGCGTGCTCAGTGGCCTCGTTCGTCCCAGCTCCGGCACCGTTACGTTCATGGGTGAGGATCTCGCGCGCATGCGGGCGGGCCGTATCGTCGAGCGCGGTATCGCCCAGTGCCCCGAAGGCCGCAAGCTCTTTGCGCAACTTTCGGTTGAAAAAAATCTGATGCTTGGTGGGTACGTGCATCGCGGCGATCGGCGCGCGATGAAGCAGTCGTTCGAATCGATCATCGCGCTCTTCCCAGCACTCGAAGCGAAGCTCGGCGCGCCCGCGGGGTCGCTCAGCGGTGGCCAACAGCAGATGGTCGCGATCGGTCGCGCGCTCATGGCCCGCCCGAAACTCTTGCTGCTCGACGAGCCCTCACTCGGGCTCGCGCCGCTCGTCTTGCAGCAAACCCTCGATGCGGTTGCAGCCATCAATCGCACGGGCACGATGGTGCTTCTTGCCGAGCAAAATGCGTACGCCGCACTCGCCATCGCGCACCGAGGTTACGTGATCTCAGACGGCCGCATCGTCCTCGAAGGTACCGCCGCCGACCTACGTGAGAACGACGACGTCCGTCGTGCGTTCATCGGAGCATAGCTCCTAAAGGAAATTGGATGAAGAGACTCAAGATCACCGGCTTCGCACTCATCGTCGCCGCCCTCGTAACGCCCGGATACGTCCGTGCGGAAACGGCCGATGTGATCAACATCGGCTTCACCGGCCCCTTGAGCGGCGGCGCGGCGCAGTACGGCAGCGACGTCCAACGCGGCATCGAACTCGCCATCGACGAACTCAATATCAACGGCGGCATACGCGCGGCGGGGAAGAAGTATACCTTCAAACTCGTTTCGCTCGACGATCAATACCGCCCGAACGAAGCTGCAATCAACGCGAAACGACTCGTGCAAGAGAGCAATACGCCGATCGTTTTTTGCCCGCACAGCGGGGGCATTCTCGCACTCGAAGGCTTCAACGAAAAATCGACGCCAAAGTTTTTGCTCGCGGCGTATTCGAGCGAACCCGCGATCTTGCGCCAAAACGATAATTTGGTGTTCATGATGCCGCCGCGATACGATTCGTACTTTAAATCGTGGACGGCACTCGAGATGAAGCGCTTCGGCAAACGCCTGGGACTCTTGCCGACCACGACGGCATACGGCAATGCCTGGAAGAACGGCTTCAGTGAAGCGTGGAAATCCGCGGGCGGTGAAGTGCTCGGCGATAATGCCGTCGATTACAATACGACTGCCGATTTTTCGGGCGTCGTGAGCAAGGCACTCGCCGATAAACCCGACGTCATGCTCGTGGGCGGCCCCTCGCAACCGACGGCGCTCGTGATGAAAGCCGCGCGCGATCAAGGCTACGCGGGTGGTTTCGTGATGATGGATCAATCGAAATTCGAACAGGTCGCTAAGGTCTTGCCGCTCGCGAAGCTCGATGGAACCGTCGGCGTGTTTCCGTTCGATCGCTATAACGGACCGGGCGTGCAGAGCTTCAAAACGATCTATGAAAAAAAGTACGGCAAAGATCGCGAGCCTAATTCCGAAGTCGTGTTCAACTACATGGGCATGAATGCGCTGGCGCGTGCGATGTCGCTTGCGAACAATGTGACCGATCCCGTAGCAATCCGTGCGAAGCTTGTCGATGCGGTTCGTACGCTGCCGAAATCGAAGCAGGCGCTGAGTCTCGAGGGGCTCACACCCGCCGGGCACTTACAATTCCGCCTTCAGTCGGAGATCGTCGATCACGGCACGTTCAAAGAATTCGACATTCCCGCGTTGCAATAGGCGCACGTGCCCTTCGTTCTCGCTCTCGATTGCGGGACCACGAGTGCCCGCGCGATCATCTTCGATCGCGCGGGCCTTCCGGTGGGAGCCGCGCAACGCGAATTCGCGCAACACTTTCCGCATCCGGGCTGGGTCGAACACGACCCACTCGAAATCTGGACCGCACAGTATGCGACCGCGTGCGATGCACTCCGCGACGCGGGCGTCGCATCCGACGAGATCGCGGCGATCGGCATCGCGAATCAGCGTGAGACGACGATTCTTTGGGAACGTCGCACGGGCGTACCCGTCGCGAATGCCATCGTGTGGCAAGATCGGCGCACGGCCGATGCGTGCGCGCAGTATCGTGCGCGTGGCGTCGGAGAGATCGTCTCTGCGAAGACCGGACTCGTGCTCGACCCGTATTTCTCCGCGACGAAAATTGCATGGCTCCTCGATCACGTAGCAGGGTTGCGTGCGCGGGCAGAAGCGGGCGAGATTGCCTTCGGCACCGTCGATTCGTGGCTCGTATGGAAGCTCACGGGTGGCGCGAGACACGTGACCGATATGACGAACGCTTCGCGCACGATGCTCTTCGATATTCACGCGCTCTCGTGGAGCGATGAGCTGCTCGGGCTCTTCGATATTCCGCGCGCGATCCTACCCGAGGTTTTGCCGTGTACTGCGGATTTCGGCACGACGGCACCGGGGATGTTCGCAACGACGATTCCGATTAGCGGCGTCGTGGGCGATCAACATGCGGCGTTGCTCGGGCAGGGCGGCTTCGATGCGGGTGTCGCCAAAAATACGTATGGAACGGGTTCGTTCGTGTTGCTCAACACGGGCAATCGCGTCGTTACGAGCGGTCACGGCCTCATCTCGACACTCGCGTTCGCTTTCGAAGGCACGAAGGCGACGTACGCGCTCGAGGGTTCGATCTTCATCACGGGTGCCGCCGTGCAATGGCTGCGCGATGGGCTCGCATTCATCGAGCGCTCGAGTGAGATCGAGGCGCTCGCCGCGACCGTCGACGATAACGGCGGCGTGTATTTCGTGCCCGCCTTTTCCGGACTCGCCGCGCCGTATTGGGATCCGTACGCGCGTGGCACGATCGTCGGCCTCGATCGTAGCGTCACGCGCGCGCACATCGCACGCGCCGCGCTCGAAGCGATGGCGTATCAGAGCGTCGACGTCATCGCCGCGATGGAGGCTGATGCCGGTCGACCGATCGACGAACTGCGTGTCGATGGCGGTGCATCGGCGAACGATTTCGCGATGCAATTTCAAGCCGATATGCTCGGCCGGTCCGTCGCGCGCGGCCGAACCGTTGAAGCCACGGCACTCGGTGCTGCCTATGCGGCGGGATTGCAGTGCGGCTTCTGGTCGGGTTTCGACGCGCTACGCGCGCAGTGGCGCGAAGACCGCCGTTTCGAGCCGCAACGCGACGATGCGTCGCGCATCGCGATGATGCGCCGCTGGCACGACGCGGTCGCGCGCAGTCGCGGCTGGGCTGCGCCTCTGGCGGGCGAATGAGCGATGAGGAGTTCATGCGAGCGTACGACACGCAGATGCGCGAAGATCCACCTGCAGCATTCGGGCAACGGATCGAACGGTCGTCGACCGTGGTTCGCACGCGTGGGGGTTACAACACGATTCTGTTCTCGCGAATCGAGCCGAGCGATGTCGCATGGAAAGTTTTCGCGCACGACGTTACATCGTCACTCGTAAGCTCGCTCGGCGAACCCGAGACGTTGATGGTCCGCGATCTCACATCGCAAGATGACTTCGCGATCGACGTATCCGAATTCCAAGTCCGGCCTGTCACGACTCGGCCCGACGTCGACGCGAACGTTGCCGTTGCTCGCGTTAGCGACTTGCCGCGAACGTAGGCTCGACGCGGCGCATGTACGCGTCGAAGAGTGGAACCGTGAAGGCGATCGAACCGGGCTCCTCGCTGTAGATCATGCCTTTCTTGATGAGGCGATCGCGCATGACGCTGAGCCCCGAGAGCGTTTTTCCGAGCCGCGCTGCGACATCGCGCGCGGCGTACGGCCCTTCGCCGAGATCGGCCATCGCGCGGAGATACTGCCGCTCGGATCCCGTGCAACGGCGATAGCGCACGGCGAAAAATCCGTCGTCGAGCATCGGTAACGCCACGGATTCGCCGAACTCGGCATCGGCGAGCGTGATGCGATCGTTCGATGCCGCATCCCATGCGCGGTACGCCCACTCTTGTAAAAAGAACGGGTAGCCGCGCGTAGCCTCAAAGATGCGAGCGACGGCATCTTCGTCGAAGGCGACGCCCTCTTCCAAAGCGGGCGCGACGAGGGCTTCGCGAGCGTCGTCGTAGTCGAGCGGCCCGAGCTTTCGAAAATCGAAGAGGCGCTCGGCGTACGATTTCGCATCGCCGATGTTGGCGAGGATTTGCGGCAGACCCGTCGCGACGACGAGGATCGGCAGCGACTCTTGCGTCGCGAGATGGATCGCGCGAATGAGCGCGCCGAAGATCGCTTTGCTCAGGTACTGAACCTCATCGATCGCGATGAGCACGGCGGTCTCTTGCGCGCGTGCGGCTTCGCCGATTGCGACCAGGAGCGTGCCGAGATCGACGCCGATATCGCCGCTATCGGCGAAGCCGCGCTCCGCATCGACGCCGACGTCGACGCTGAGGCCGTCGAGACCGAACTTGATCGTAAAGCTCTTGAATATTCGCATCGCGCGCTTTGCTAGAGCTTGTACCGCGGTCGGCGTGTCGAGTTCGTAGAGAATGCGGCGGAGTTGCTCCGCAAGTGCGGCGATGAAATCCGCGCGATCGTCGGCCTCGACGACACCGATAAGGTAGCCTTTGGAGCGCGCGTCCTTGACGAAGCGTCGGAGCAACACGGTCTTGCCGACGCCGCGCAAGCCATAGGGGAGCAGGCTACGCGTGGATCGCCCAAGCCGAACACGCTCGAGGGCAACATTGAAATCTTCAAGGAGCATCGCTCTGCCCGGAAGCGTTGGGGGAGCGGCGCCTGCATTCGGGACGTACGGATTTCGAATCGCATCCATATCGCTTACGATACCACGGTATAACAACGTATACCAAGAAATCAATATAGCTTCAACCGTGAGTTGCGAGACGGCGATTCGCGTGGTACGATACGCCGTAGTGTTACCGAGAAGCGTGGGATTTGTCCCGCGCTTCGTTCATGTTCGGGGGCCCGTGACTCTAGCCGATGCGTTCGAAGTCGCTGCGCGCGGACTTCCTTTCGAGGAAGAGTTTCGCGATGTCGAGATCGTCATGCAGAAAGCGACGCGTGTGGGTCGCAATACCGAACTGAGCCTCATGGTCGATCGTCCCGGCGGCGTCGATCTCGAACTCTGCGGCCGGCTTGCCGCGCGCCTTAACGATCTCTTGGAGAGCGAAGCCGACGCCTACACGCTCGAAGTCGAATCTGCCGGCATCGATCGCCCCCTCTTCACACCCGGCGACTACGAGCGCTTCCGCGATCAAAACGTCCTCGTGAAGACGACGCTTCCCATCAAAAGCGAGTACACGCACCGCGGCAAACTTTTGGGCGTTCGCGGCAACGCGATCGTCCTCGAACAACGAACCGGCGAGTTGCCGATCCCGCTCGAAATGGTGAAATCCGCCAACGTCGAGTACGACTATCGCGCGGATCTCAAACGCGCAAAGAACGAAAGACGAGAGAAACGCTGATGGCTGCCAAAGCGAAACCGAAAGTTTCCCCCGACGAACCGACGCTCCGCGAATCGCTGCGCCTCCTCCAAGGCGAGCGGGCGATTCCCTTCGACATGCTCTTGGAAGCGCTCGAAGCGGCGTTAATCTCGGCGTACAAACGAAACTTCGGCAGTGAAGCGAATGCCATCGTCTCGATCGATCGCGACACGGGCGAGTACAAGGTCTACCATCGCCGCACCGTCGCCGATGAGGTGACCGATGCCAAACTCGAAGTCTCGCGCAAAGAAGCGGGCTCGAAGTACGAACCCGGCGACTTCTTCGATGAAGAAGTGACGCCCAAAGACTTTGGCCGCATCGCCGCGCAGACGGCGAAGCAAGTCATCGTCCAGCGCATTCGCGAAGCCGAACGCGACACGATCTTCAACGAATACAGCCAGCGCCTGCACGACCTCGTCAACGGCTCCGTCCAGCGTTACGAACAGCGCAACATGTTCGTCGACCTCGGCAAAGCAGAGGCTCTCTTGCCCCTCTCAGAGCAAGTGCCGCGCGAGAACTATCGCATCAACGATCGCATTCTCGCCTTCGTGCTCGACGTCCGCAAGACGAACAAAGGCCCGCAGATCGTGCTCTCGCGCGCAGCCGAAGGTCTCGTGCAGCGCTTGCTCGAGCGCGAAGTGCCGGAAATCGAAGAAAATATCGTCGAGATCATGGCGATCGCGCGCGAGCCCGGCAGCCGTTCGAAAGTCGCGGTGCACTCGCATCGCCAAGACGTCGATGCGGTTGGCGCGTGTCTTGGGCCGAAGTCTAGCCGCATCGCGAGTGTCTCAGACGAACTCCGGGGCGAGAAGATCGACATCATTCGCTGGTCGAGCGACGTCGTGAGCTTCATCAATAATGCGCTCGCGCCCGCAAAAGTCCTGACCGTCGAACTCTTCG
Organism: Vulcanimicrobiota bacterium; assembly: GCA_031420415.1. Taxonomy (GTDB): domain Bacteria; phylum Vulcanimicrobiota; class Vulcanimicrobiia; order Vulcanimicrobiales; family Vulcanimicrobiaceae; genus JANYGA01. The sequence goes on along the minus strand of JANOMT010000027.1, from coordinate 21,538 downwards.
AAGACGAAGGGGTGGGGCTCGTCGTCGTGCCCGATTATCAGCTCTCGCTTGCCATCGGTCGCGAAGGCCAAAACGTACGGCTCGCAGCACGGCTCACGGGCTGGCGCCTCGATATCACGAGCGAAGCGGATGCCGAGGAGACGCGCGCGCGCTACCTCCTCGAGCGTGAAGAACGTCTCTCCGTCGGCGTCGAAGGCGACGAACTCGCTGAGGGCACCGAGGGCGAAGTAGCGGATGGCGCCTCTGCAATCGATCCCGAACTCATCCGTAAGCTCGAAGAGTTCAAGCGCCAGATGTTCGATCCGGCGCACCGCGAAGGCGGCGACGCGTAGCGCAAGCGGAAATCGCCCGGCCCGTCCGGACGTGCGTTGGATGTCGCGGTCGTTTCGCGCAAGCGACGCTCGTGCGTTTCGTCCGCGCGCCCGACGGCTGGCGTGGTGACGTCTCGTCGCGACGCGCCGATGGCCGCGGAGCGTATCTTTGCTCGTGCGCCTGTGCGATAAAAGTCGAGAAGAATAAGCGGTACGTGGGCCTGAGCGTGATCGCGCGCGAGCATCGGGCCCTTTGCGATGCGCACGGCAACGTGTATGATATTCGAGTTCCCTAAGACGACGCGGCCTTCGGGCCGGAGCAAATACATGAAGTAGACGGTTTTTTACCCGGGCTGCAGCCGACGAGCGTGCGCACGGGTCTTGTGAAGGACGATATGGCAACCGGTAAAGTACGCATTTTCGAGCTCGCAAAAGAGCTCGGACTCTCCTCGAAAGATTTGATCGGCCTCTTCGGACGGCTCGGTCTCGAAGCAAAAAATCAGTTGGCTGTCGTCGAGGATCCCATTGCGGAACTCGTTCGTGGCGTGCTTGGCGGCGCGGCAAAAGCAGCGCCCCAAGCCAAAGCCGCGGGCGCGACCGCCGTCGCGGAGCCCCCGCCGCAGGAGCCGGCGCCGCCGGTAAAAGCCGCCGCCCCGAAAGCTGCCGCGCCTACGGCCCAGGCCGAGCCCGTCGAGGCGGTGCCGACGCTCAAGCCCGTCGCCGCGCCGCGTCGCGCGAAAGCGGTCGCCACGCCGACCGTCGCGAGCGAACTCGAGTCGGCCACGCCGAAAGCTACCGTCGCCGAAGCGTTGCCGGTTGCCGTCGCGCCCGTCGCCGCTGCCCCCCTGGCAGCTACGCCCGTTGAAGCGCCGATCGCAGCGCCGTCTGCGGCCGCCACTGTCGAAGCCCCCGTCGCCGCACCCGTTGCGGCCGTGCCGCAGCCCGCCGTCGAAACGGCGAGTTCGGTCCATGCGAACGGCGCGGTTTCGACCGGCCCGGTCGTTCCGTCGCCCGAAGCGCCCGAAGCCAACGCGGCGCCCTCCGACGAACCGACGGCTACGCCGAAACCCGCCGGAACAGGCAGCGTTCCGCGTCCGCCGAGCGTGGGCCCGCGTCTCATCGGCACGCCCGCACCCCGCCTCATCGGCGGCCCCGCGCCGCGTCTCGTGGGCGCGCCGCGCCCCGTCGGCCAGCCGCTTCGTCCGGTACCGGGAAGCACGCCGATGCCCTCCCGCCCACGGCCGCTGCAAACGACAATCGACAATTCACCCGTGCCCGAGCTGCGGCCGGTGCCTGCGGGTCAATCATCGATTCAGAAGCCGCGGCCCGTCGCGCCGCAGGCCGAACCGCCCGATGGGATCGCGGCCTCCGCGAGCCCCGGCATGCAGACGGGTTTTCCCGGTCGACCCGGCGTCGCGCCGCGTCCCGGTCAGATCGGTGTTCCGGGTCAGGGATACCGTCCGCCCGTTGGCGGAACATTCACGGCGCTGCCCGGCGTGCCGGGTGCACCCGATGCGGGTCGGCGTCCCGCCGGAAACGGCCCCTTCCGCCCGCTCACGCCGCCTGCCGGTGGCGTTGGTGGTCCGCGTCCCTTCACGCCGCGCCCGCCGGGCGCCGGTGGCACGCCGCTCACGCCTCCGGGCGCGGGCCCGTCGCCCAGCTCCGGCGGTCCGCGTGGACCGCAGCCCCGTGGTCGCGGTGGTGCCGATCGCAACGGCGCGAAGAAGGACCGCGAGACCGAGATGCTGCTCGAGAAAGAGCGCCGTCGCAAGAAAAACGGTGGCTCGTTCGAGACGGTCAATCCCGCAAACGCGCTCGAAACGATCGAGATTCCCGACGTCCTGACGGTTCAGGAACTCGCGACCTCGATGATCATTCCGGCGAAAGACGTCATGAAGGAGCTCATCAAAATGGGCACCATGGCGACGATCAACCAAAACATTCCAGCGCTCGTCGCGCAAAATGTCGCGAAGAAGTTCGGCTTCAACGCGGTCATTAAAGAGGCGGGCGAGGAAGTCATGGTCGAGCAGGAAGAGGACCGTCCCGAACTGCTCTCATCGCGGCCGCCCGTCATCACCGTGCTCGGTCACGTCGACCACGGCAAGACGTCGCTGCTCGATAAGATCCGATTCGCGAACGTGGCCGCAGGCGAAGCCGGCGGCATCACGCAGCGTATCGGTGCGTATACGGTCGATCGTAACGACTTGAAGATCACGTTTATCGATACGCCGGGTCACGAAGCGTTCACGCAGATGCGTGCGCGTGGTGCGAAGGTTACCGACGTCGCGATTCTCGTGGTCGCAGCCGATGACGGCGTCATGCCGCAAACGCTCGAAGCGATCTCGCACATCAAAGCTGCGGGCGTGCCGATCGTCGTCGCCATCAACAAGATGGACAAAGAGGGCGCCGCACCCGATCGCGTGATGTCGCAGCTCTCCGAACAAGGTCTGCAGCCCGTCAAATGGGGCGGCAAGACCGAAATGGTCGAAGTCTCGGCACGCAGCGGCATGGGTATCGAGGAACTGCTCGACACCGTGTTGCTCGAAGCCGAACTCAAAGATCTTAAAGCGAACAAGACACGGCGCGCGCAAGGCGTCGTGATCGAATCCGCCCTCGATAAGGGCCGCGGCGCGGTGGCAACCGTTCTCGTGCAAAACGGTACACTGCGCGTCGGCGACGTGGTCGTCGTCGGCTCGGCGTTCGGGAAGATCCGCGCGCTCGTCGACGACAAGGGCAAGCAAGTGAAGAAGGCCGGGCCCTCGATCCCCGTCGAGATCATGGGTCTTTCGGAAGTGCCCTCGGCGGGAGACTCGCTGATGGTCGTCTCCGACGAACGCGTCGCTCGCGAAGCGGCCGCCAAACGTTCGACGCGTCGCAAAGACGTGGCGATCGCGGCGACCGACGGACCGCGCGTCTCGCTCGAAAGCTTCATGGCCACACCCGCAAACGGCGGTAACAAGACGCTCAATCTCATCCTCAAGGCCGATGGCCAAGGCGCGGTCGCCGCATTGCGCTCGCGCGTCGAGGGGCTCTCGAAGGGCGAAGTTTCGATCCGCGTGATCTACGCGGGCGTCGGCGCGATCACACCAAACGACGTCAATCTCGCGAGCGCCTCGAACGCCGTGCTCATCGGGTTCAACATCCGTCCCGACGATACGGTCAAGCGGTTAAGTGAAAACGAGCAGGTCGACATTCGCTTCTACAACGTCATCTACGACGTCGAGAACGATCTCAAGAAGGCGATGGTCGGGATGCTCGCGCCGAAATACCGCGAGATCATCCTCGGCCGCGCCGAAGTCCGCGAGGTCTTCAAGGTCTCCAAGGTCGGCACGATCGCGGGTTGCTACGTGCAGAGCGGCAAGCTCGTCCGCAACGCCAAGGTGCGCATCCTGCGCGACTCGGCGGTCATCTTCGAATCGGAACTCGAATCGATCCGTCGATTCAAGGACGATGTCAAGGAAGTCGCCGAGAACTACGAGTGCGGCGTGCAAGTCGCGCGCTTCGCCGATCTCAAAAACGGCGATATTATCGAGGCGTACGCGAGCGAACTCGTCGCGCCGGATTCCTCGCTGAACTAGGCCCATGGGCATGTCGCTGCAACCTTCGTTCGTTCGCGTCACCGCTCGCGTGGCTTCGAGCGGACGGAGGTTAAAGCGGCGTCTCGGCGAGTCTTCGCCGGGATGATGGCGTACGGTCTACGGCAACGAAACCGGATTTTACGATGAAACGCATCTTAGAGATATCGATCTCGATCGCAAAATGGGTTGCTCTCGCGTTTATCTTTACGCGCTTTCATGGAACGTGGGTCGGTTTGACGGTCGTCATTCTCATGGGAATTTTACTTTTTCGCGTCGATCGTACGCTTTGGCGCATTGCGACGAATGGGTCGCGTTCGTGAGTCGTCGTGAAACGCGCTCTGAAGGAGCTGCGCGCCGGAAGGCGATCGCCGCGAGGCGCGAACGCGCGCTTCGTTCGAGCGCCAATCCGGGCGATGACGCATCCGTTCCGACGACGGCGGTACCGGCAAAGCAGCGTCGGGCGCAAGCTCGCGCGGCGAGTGCGACCACGGCGGCGCGGGCCGTGCCGACGGCAAGCAACGCGCGGCTGTGGACGGCGCTTCTGGTCGGCGGTGGGGCGGTTGCGGTCGGGCTGCTCGGTCGCCAGATCGTCGACATCGTCCAAGATCAGAAACGCCCGTCGATCTTGCAGAACGATATCTATAGCGCTCTCGGCTCGATCGCGCTCCTCGTCATCGTCGGCCTTTTCGCGTACCGGCGCCAGCAACTCTCGCGCGATCGATCCGTGTAGGGCTCGGAGCGAAGCCTCCGTTTCAGCGAATGAGAACGACGCCGCGGGCCTCCGCGGCAGCGCGAAACCGGCCGATTTGCGCGCGGCCGCCAGTGCGTCTTTGCCTCGGCGATGTCGAAGAACGAATCTTCGCGTTCTCCGTCGAATAGGACAGGTCGAGACGAAGGCGGTCGCAAGATCCCGAAAGGACCCGTATGAAACGCGAGCGCATGGGGCGCATCGATCACGAGCTGCAGCGAGAACTCGCGCGATTGATCTCGACGGAACTCAAAGATCCGCGGCTCGGGTTTGCGACCGTCACGCGCGTCGAGATCACGAACGATCTCCAGCGTGCCCGCATCTACGTCTCGATCATCGGCGATCGCCATGTCGCCAAGCAAAGCATGATCGCGCTCGAATCCGCGAAGGGCTTCTTGCGTGGTGAACTCGGCCACGCCGTCGCCTTGCGCCATACACCCGAACTCGAATTCGTCGAAGATCGCTCGACGGAAAAGGCGATCGCGCTGAGCAAAGTCCTCGCACGAACCGCAAGCGAAGTGGTGACGGCGACTGCGACGCCTAGCGATTCGGAGGGCGAGCATGCGTGAGCGCACGCAAAGCACGTTCGATCGGATCGACGACGATAGCGAGATTGCTGCGAGTGTAGCGCGCGGACTCCGACGCACGAACTCCACGATGAAAGTAGAGACCATTCGGTAATGCAGACCGCCCTCTCTCCCTCTACGACGGAAGAAGTCGTAGCCGAACTCCGCAAGCGTTCGGCGTTCGTCTTCGTCAGCCACGTCAAGCCCGATGGCGATACGCTCGGTGCCGGGCTCGCGCTCGGAATCGCGCTACGCACCATGGGCAAGCGCGTGGCCTATTTCCAACAGGATCCCGTGCCGCGCAACCTGCGCTTCTTGCCCGATTCCGATCGGGTCGCGCGCGAGATCCCCGCCGATTTCCCGAGCGACGCGCTGTGGATCTTCTGCGATATGAGCGACACGTCGCGCGCGGGTGAGTATCTGCCCGAACTCGATCGCGCCAACGTGCTCGATATCGATCACCATCTCGGCAACACGCATTTCGGTGCGCTCAACTACGTGCTCAGCGACGAGTGCTCGACCGGGACGTGCGTGCTACGTTTGTTGCGTGCGATGGACGTGCCGATCACGAAAGAAATCGCGACGAATTTGCTCACGACGATCATGACCGACACCGGCGGGTTCATGCATTCGAACACGACGGCCAATGTTTTGCGCATCTCAGCCGAACTCACCGATCTCGGCGCCGATAAAGATGAGATCACCGAAAAGATTTTTGCGAACAAGCGGATCGCCGCGATTCGCATCGTCGGTCGCGCGCTTGCGGAATCGCGGCTCGAGATGGACGGGAAATTTTGTTGGTCGCTCGTCGATGAGAAGATGCTCATGGAGACGGGCGCGGATGGCGAAGATACCGAGGAGATCATCCAGCATCTGCGCTCGGTCGAAGGCGTGGATGTCGCGGCACTCTTCAAAAACTACGATGGCGATATTCGCGTGAGTCTGCGCGGTAACGGTCGTGTTAACGTGCAGCAAGCAGCAGGCCGACTCGGTGGCGGCGGACATCACCGGGCATCGGGTTTGACGTATCGGGGAACGCTCGCCGACGCGATCGTTGCGGTGCGTGAAGCCATTCTCGCGGAAGGCTTATAGCCGCCCCGGCCGCGATGCTCGGGTTCGTCAATCTCTTCAAGCCGGCGGGGCCATCCTCGACGCAGGCGGGCGTCCGCGTGCGCAAGCTCTACTCGCAACTCGGTGGGAGCAAATTGCCGCTCGGGCATCTCGGCACCCTCGACCCGATGGCGGCGGGCGTGCTTCCCCTCGCAATCGGCAAGGCCACCCGGCTCATTCCCTTGATGGACGATCGTCGCAAATCGTATACGTTCACGCTCGTGCTCGGACGCTCGACGACCACGGGCGATGCCACGGGCAACACGCTACGTCAAACGCGCATTCCGCAAGATGCGCGAGAAGCGCTCGAGGCTGCAATCCCGCAATTCGTCGGCGCGATCGAGCAGATTCCCCCGATGTACAGTGCCGTATCGATCGATGGCGAGCGGCTCTACACGCTCGCGCGGCGTGGAGAGATCGTGGAACGACCGCCGCGCAAGATCACGATTTATGGCCTCACGTTATTGGGCTACGAGAACGGCATCGCACGCATGGCGCTCGCATGCTCCGAAGGCACGTATGTCCGCACGCTCTGCGAGGACCTCGGCACGGCGATCCATTGCGCCGCGCATATGGGCGCACTCTTACGCGACGGCGCGGGGCCTTTCGTGTTGTACGAAAGCCGCACGTTCGACGAGATCGAAGCGGATCCGCACGCGGCCCTCATCTCACCCGAAGCGATCTTGCCCTTTCCCACGATCGTGCTCGATGGTCGCGGATCGGCGGATTTCCGTGCGGGACGGCTCGTGCCATTGCCGCATGGATCGGCGTCGAAACACCTCTTCGTGCGCGATTCGTCGCGCACGCTCGTCGGCGTCGGCGAAGCCGTCGGCGCCCTGCTCGCTCCGCGTAAGGTCTTTCAGTAAACCGTTGAAGATTCATCATCAGATCGAAGCCCCGATGGAGGCGCGACCGCTCGTTTTGGCGCTCGGTTTTTTCGATGGATTTCATCGCGGACATCGGGAGATCGTGCGCTCGCTCTTACGCGAACGTCGCCCAGGTTATCGCGCCGCCGTGCTGACCTTTCGTAACCACCCCGCGACCTATCTGCGCCCAGATAAGGTTCCGCCGTTGATCACGACGGTCGAAGAACGTTTGAATCTGCTCGCGGCGGCGGGGGTGGACGAGCTGTACCTGTTACCGTTCGACGAGCGGATTGCGGAGGTCGACGCACGTACGTTTTGTCTCGACGTCGTGCACGGGACCCTTGGCGCGAAGACGCTCGTCGTCGGTGAGAACTTTCGATTCGGTGCGCGTCGCATGGGCGATGCGACGCTCGCGCGTGAGACGCTCGCAACGGTCGGCACCGAGGTCGTGGCCGTCGAACGCGTCATCGATACGGGCGAACGGGTCTCGAGCACGCGTATCCGCGAAGCGATTCTGCGCGGCGACATGACGACGGCGAACCGTTTGCTCGGCGGATCGTACGAAGTACGCGGCCGCATTACGCTCGGTGCCGGACGGGGTCACGATCTCGGTTTTCCCACGGCGAATCTTACGGTGCCGCCGGAGAAGACGCTCCCCGCCGACGGTGTTTACGCGATCGTGGGGCGTCACGAGGGCCGCGATTATCGCGGACTCGTTTCGATTGGAACGAACCCGACGTTCGCCGGTACCGCGCGAACCGTCGAAGCATGGCTCCTCGATTTCCAACGCACGGTCTACGGCGAAGAGTTGAGGCTGCGTGACTTTCGCTTCGTACGCGAGCAACGTAAATTCGACTCGGTCGACGAATTGCTCGTGCAGATGCGCGATGATGCATCACACGCGCCGTACCCATCGTTTACGGTGCACTAACCGGGCGGACCGTATGTCGGCTCGGAACGTGCAACCGGGAACGTCGATTCGTGGTCGATAAAGTGGCGAAGCCCTCGACCCCTTGGAGATCCGCCTTGATTCACGAACCCATCGTCTTGCGAAAAATGAGGATGGCCGCGGCCATCGGCGCGTTCGCCGTCCTCGTACCGATCGTTGCGAGCGCGGCGCCGCATGCGGGCGACGTCGCACCCGCGTTCTCGCTCCCCAAGGCAACCGGAGGCACGCTCTCGCTCGCGCAATATCGAGGAAAGCCGACGTATCTTAATTTCTTCGCGTCGTGGTGCGGCCCGTGTAATAACGAGGCCGCGACCGTCGCGCAACTCTATGGCAAGTACCATCGTCGCGGGCTCGCGACGATCGGTGTGAACGAACAGGAAGACAAGACGAAGGCGCTCGATTTCGCGCACAAATACAAGTGGCCGTTCGCGATCGTGCTCGATGACGGGACGATGGGCAAAGATTACGGTGCGATCGGTTTGCCGATTCACGTTTTCATCGATAAGGCGGGTAAGGTTAGCACCTATCGGATCGGCGAGATGGAGCGCGCCGATGTCGAAGACGCGATTAAAAAAATCTTGTGAGCGAGCGTTCCCGGGACGCTGCCGACGCGGCTAAGTTCGGGGCGCCACCAAGCGCGATCGCATATTCAGAGGTCTTGCGCGTGCGACTCGAACGCGCGCTCGACGAGCAGGTCGCACGTGGCGAGATCCCGCGCACGCGGCATCGCGCCGAATTGCAACCGTCCTTTACCAATCGCTTGATCCTCGAAACAAGTCCGTACCTGCGCCAACACGCGCACAACCCCGTGAATTGGTATCCGTGGAGCGATGAAGCCTTCGCCGAGGCGCGGCGCAGCGGCCGGCCGGTGTTCCTCTCGGTTGGCTATTCGACGTGTCACTGGTGTCACGTAATGGAAGAAGAGTCGTTCGAAGACGTCGAGATCGCGACGTTGCTCAACGAACAGTACGTCGCGATCAAAGTCGATCGCGAAGAACGCCCCGACGTCGATGCCGTCTACATGACCGCTCTGCAAGCACTCACGCGGCAGGGCGGCTGGCCGATGAGCGTGTGGCTCGATGCCGATCGGCAACCGTTTTTTGCTGCGACCTATCTGCCACCGTACGATGGCGTGCGCGGCGCGCGGCGCGGCTTCGGCTCGATCTGCGCCGATCTCGCGCGCATCTATCGCGACGATCCCACGAAGGTGGCGCAATCCGCAGAGTCGATCGTCGGGGCCGTCCGCGCGTCGATGACCGGTTTTCCCGCAGGTGGCGAACTTCCGGGAACGGACGTGCTCGATCGCGCGCGTGTCGATTACGAGCGCATCTTCGATCGCGAGCACGGCGGCTTGCAGGGTGTTCCGAAATTTCCCTCGAGTCTTCCCGTGCGTTTCCTGTTGCGCGAAAACGCGCGCACGGGTTCGGCCGAGGCGCTCGCGATGGCGACGAAATCGCTCGAAGCGATGGCTGCGGGCGGTATGCACGATCAACTCGCGGGCGGCTTCGCGCGTTACTCGACCGACGAGCGTTGGCTCGTGCCGCATTTCGAGAAGATGCTCTACGATAACGCGTTGCTTGCGGTCGCGTACGCGGAAGCCTATCAGGTCACCGGACGCGCCGATTTCGCACGCGTGTTGCGCACCACGCTCGATTATCTGATACGCGAGATGACGGCCCCCGACGGCGGCTTCTACAGCGCGACCGATGCCGACAGTGAGGGCGAAGAGGGCACGTTCTTCGTCTGGCGCGAGGATGAGATTCGCGCGCTTTTGGGCGACGATGCGGATCGATTCATCGCGTTTTACGGTGTTGTGCCCGGCGGCAATTTCGAAGGCAAGAACGTGCTCTTCGTGCCACGGCCCGATGAAGCGGAGTGGCTCGCACTCGCGAAGGCACGCGAGCACCTGCGCATCGCGCGCGAGGCGCGGCCGCATCCGATTCGTGACGACAAGATTCTCGCCGGATGGAACGGTCTCGCGATCTCGGCGTTCGCACTCGGCGGATTCGTTCTCGACGAGCCGCGCTACGTCCGCGCGGCCGAACGTGCGGCCGCATTCGTCGCAAACGGTCTCACGCGCGACGGCCGCCTGGCGCGAAGCTGGAAAGACGGGCAGACCTCGGGTGCGGGCTTTCTCGAAGACGACGCATTCGTCGTGGCGGGGCTCCTCGATCTCTACGAAGCGACGTTCGATGCGCGTTATCTCGCGCGCGCACTCGCCCTCGCGCGCTCGACCGAGACGCTCTTCGGCGATGCGGAAAACGGCGGCTGGTTCCGTAGCGCAGCCGATCACGAGCGGCTCATCGCGCGCGAGAAACCGAGCCATGACGGCGCGGAGCCCACGGGCGCGTCGGTCGCAATTCGTAGCGCGCTTCGACTGCATGCGCTGACGGCTGACGATGCGTGGCGCAAAATCGCCGAGCGCGCGCTCCAGGCCTACGCGACGATTCTGGCACAAGCCCCGACGTCGCTCGCCGAGATGTTGCTCGCGCTCGATTTCGCACGCGACGTCGTTCCCGAAATCGTTATCGTGCGTCCGGAAGACGGTGACGCGCGCGATCCTTTGCGCGACGCGCTGCGCCGGATGTTTCTGCCCAATCGTGCGTTGCTCGGCGCGAGGGACGGCGGGGAAACCGCAGCCCTCGCGGTGCTGGCGCCAATCGTCGCCGGCAAGGTGACGATCGGCAAACAGGCGACCGCGTACGTCTGTCGTGATGGCGCATGCCGATTACCGACGACGTCGGTGTCGGAGATGCTTGCCGAAGTGAAGTCCCACACGAGTCGGGCGATCGGCGCTTAGGGGTTGGCCGCAGCGTACGGCGTTACGCCGCGACGACCTCGATCCGCTCGGCGTCGCGCAGTTCGATGCGCGCCGCACCCCCTTCTTTGATCGTGCCGCTCAGGATTGCTGTCGAGAGTTGATTGGTCACCAGCTTTGCGATCGTGCGCGCGACGTACCGCGCGCCGCTTCCCGCCGAAAGCGATTCCATTGCGAGAAAGTGGCGTGCGTCTTCGGTGAGCACGATCGAGACGCGGAGCGCGCCGAGTCGTTGTGCGACGGCATGCATCTGCAGGTCGACGATCGCTTCGATTTCTTTCGCGCCGAGGGGATTGAAGTGCACGACGTCGTCGATGCGGTTGAGGAGTTCGGGACGTAGGTAGATCTCGAGTTCGGTCGGATCGGCGTTGCTCGTGAGGATCACGATCGCGTGGCGGAAATCGATCGCACGCCCTTTCGCATCGGTCACGCGACCGTCGTCGAGAATCTGCAAGAGAATTGCTGCGACGTCACCGTGGGCTTTCTCGAATTCATCGAAGAGCACCACGCAGTACGGCCGCCGACGCACGGGCTCGGTGAGCTGGCCCGGCTCGTCGTGACCCGCGTAGCCGGGAGGCGCACCGAGGAGACGCGACACCGTGTGCGATTCGGTGTATTCGGTGAGATCGATTCGCACGAGTGCGTCTTCCGTGCCGAATAATTCGGCCGCGATCGCGCGCGCGAGTTCGGTTTTGCCGATGCCGCTTTGCCCGATGAAGAGGAAGCCGCCGACGGGTTTGCGTGGATCTTTGAGGCCCGCGCGTCCGCGACGGATCGCTTGCGCGACGGAGGCGATCGCCGCGTCTTGCCCGACGACGCGTTTGGCAAGCGCGCTCTCCAAAGCGAGCAACGTTCGCGATTGCTCCTCGGTTAGCGCGCCCTGCGGGATGCCCGTCCACTTCGAAACGATCGCGGCGACGTCGGCGACTTCGACGGTCGTCCGGCCCGAGAGTCCGACGGAAGCCGAGGCTTCGTCGATGAGATCGATCGCCTTATCGGGCAAGAAGCGATCGACGATATATCGCGCCGAGAGCGCTGCAGCAGCGTCGATTGCGGCATCGGTGATCGTGACGTGATGGTGATCGGCGTATTTTTTGCGCAAGCCGCGTAAGATGCCCGCAGCCTGTTCGATCGTCGGTTCGGCGACGGTCACGGGCTGGAAGCGGCGCTCGAGCGCGGCGTCGGTTTCGATGTGTTTGCGATATTCATCGAAGGTCGTCGCACCGATGCATTGCAGTTCGCCGCGCGCGAGTTCGGGCTTGATCATCGACGAGAGATCGAGCGACCCTTCCGCGGCGCCCGCGCCGACGAGGGCATGAAGTTCATCGATGAATAAAATCACCTCGCGCGACGAACGCTTCACTTCTTCGAGAATACGTTTGATGCGGCTTTCGAACTCGCCGCGATACTTCGTGCCCGCAACGAGCGGCCCGAGCGCGAGCGAGAGCACGCGCTTATCGCGCAGAGTCGCGGGCACGTCGCCGCTCGCGATGCGCTGTGCTAGGCCTTCCACGACTGCCGTCTTTCCGACGCCGGGCTCGCCCACGAGGACGGGATTATTTTTCGAGCGCCGCGACAGGATTGCGACGACGCGTTCGATCTCGGTATCGCGACCGATGACCGGATCGAGTTCGCCCGCTTTCGCGGCCGCCGTGAGATCGCGTGAGTACGCGGAGAGCGTGGGCGTCGTCGTGCGAAGACCCTTCGCCCACGCGCGCGGATCGGCACTGCCCGAACCTCGGTCGCTGCGTTGGATACGGTCGACCGCAACGGCCGTGCCGACGGCGAGCGCTACTGCAGCGAGTGCCGAGCCGAGGAGCGGAATGATCGCCGTCCGACGGCTGCGCGCGCAGGCATCGCAGACGTCGGCTTCCATCCACGAACCCGCACGCAATGTGTAGTCGCGCACGGTCGCGGGGCGCTGGCCGCACGATTCACACGAGGTCGTCATTGAAACACCATACGCGGGTGATTCGCGGTTGGCGATAACGGGGCATGCGTGCGCGAAAAGTCGCAAGGGACCCCCGCGACGTCCGCCGCACTACTTTAGAGAGTTTCTTCGCTTGAAAGGGTCTCCGCAGCTAGACATGGCTTACGTCATCACCGAACCGTGCATCGGCACCAAAGACAAATCGTGCGTCGACGTCTGCCCCGTCGATTGTATTCATGGGAAAGAGGGCGATACGCAGCTCTTCATCGATCCCGAAGTCTGCATCGATTGCGGCGCGTGCGTCTCGGCGTGTCCCGTCGAAGCGATCTACGCGGACTCTGACGTTCCTGATAAGTGGAAGAACTTCACGGAACTCAACGCCGCGTACTTTAAGAACTAGGTTCGCTCCAAAGCATGCGATGGACCGCGCGGCGATAACGTGCGACGCATCGTAGCGCTCGAACTCATGGACCAACCCGGCGTCGATGTCGGGGAATTCCGCGCGAATTTCGACGACATCGAATTTGCAAACCGACGCTTCGGTGGGTCGTTGCCGGTGACGTGTGAGATCCTCTCACACGTAACACCGCCCGAGACGTTCGGCGTCCTCGACGTGGGGTGCGGGAGCGCCGACATCGCCCGCGATCTCGTCCGCGCGGCGACGGGTTTCGTGACGGTCGTTGGGCTCGATAGCAACGCCGATATCCTCGCGATCGCGCGCGAACGCACACCTCTGGCGTTACCGATTTCGTTCGTGCACGCCGATGGCGGGGCATTGCCGTTCGACGATGCGTCGTTCGATATTGCGATGTGCAATCTCGCTCTCCATCACTTCGAGCCGCCCGCCGCCGTCGCAATGCTTCGCGAACTGCGTCGCGTTTCGCGCGTGACGCCGCTGGTTTGCGATCTCGTCCGTTCGCGAATCGCTTTTCTCGGCGCGTGGCTTTTCGCACGAATACTTGCCAAGAATCGTCTCACAAAACACGATGGACCACTTTCCGTACGCCGCGCCTACACGCCTGATGAAGCGCTCGGACTCGCGCGCGATGCCGGCTGGCATGCGCCGCGCGTTACGCGCGAACCGTTCTTTCGAATGGTGCTGACCGATGGCGTCTGATGTCGTCGTCGTCGGCGGGGGACCCGCGGGTTCGGCCTGCGCGCTCGCCCTCGTCCGCGCGGGCATCGGCGTCACGATCGTCGAGCGCCAACAGTTTCCACGGCGTAAAGTTTGCGGCGAATATCTCAATGGCGGTGCCGTTGCGGCGCTCGATGCGCTCGGTGTCGGCGTAGCCGTGCGCGCCGTCGCGCGACCGCTCCGCGGGATTCGCATCGTGCCCCCGGGCACCGAAGCGATCGAACTGCCCTTTCCGACGCCCGCACTCTCATGCGCGCGCGAGCTGCTCGACAACGTGCTTTTGTGCGCCGCGCGCGATGCGGGTGCGACGGTCCTGCGTGGACACGCGGAAGATCTCGTGCGCGAAGGCTCGCGCGTCTCCGGCATCGTCGTCCGCGACGAAACGGGAGAGCGGCGCACGCTCTCCGCGCGCTACGTGGTCGGTGCGGATGGTGCGGGATCGCTCGTTGCCCGCAAACTCGGGCTCGACGTCACGCGTGCGGGCACGAAGCGCTTCGCCGTCGGTGGGCACTATCGCGGCTTCGGCGATCTCGGCGATCATGTGGAGATGTACGTCGGTACCGGCGCGTATTTCGCGATCAATCCGCTCGCCTCGGATCGGTCGAATGTGATGGTCGTCGTGCGCGATCGCGATCTCGCGACGTGGTCGGGCGCAGTCGACGACGGTATGCGCGGAAAGGCTGCGGATCTGGGGCGTGGCCACCGCAGCTTTACGGGCGCCGAACGATTGGGGCCGCGCGTGTCGGTCGGGCCGCTCGCTTTCGACGTGAGCGCGGTCGTCGCCGATGGAGCCGTGCTCGTCGGCGATGCGGCGGGTTTCCTCAATCCGTTTACGGGCCAGGGCGTCTTTCTCGCGCTGCGTGGCGCGAGCGATGCTGCGGCTGCGATCGTGCGGTCGCTCGACGATCGGTCGCACGCCGCCGATGCTCTCGGGGGGTACGCGAGCCGTCGCGCGTCGGATTTTGCCGTTCGTCGTAAACTGACGAAGCTCGTCGACGTTCTCATCGACGTACCGATCCTCGCGCGCCGCGCGGCCTCGCGTCTGCGCGCTCGGCCGGAACTCGGCGCCACGCTCCTTGGGGCGCTCGCGGGAACGATCGCGCCCGAACGCGCGCTCTCGCCATCGCTCGTGAGCCGACTCGTCATATGACACACATGTCGAGCGTGACCTCGATCAAGGCACCGGCCGAGATGATCTACGCGATGGCCGCCGCGACCGAAAATTGGCCCACGATCCTGCCGCACTATCGTTACGTCCGCGTCCTCTCCGGCGACGGCCGGACGCGCGTCGTCGAGATGGGTGCCTCGCGCGATGGGATTCCGATTTCGTGGACTGCCGAGCAGATCAACGATCCGCACGAACCGCTCATTACGTTCCGCCATCTGCGCGGCTGGACGAAAGGCATGGACGTCGCCTGGCGTTTTGCCGAATCGGGCGGCGTCACACAGGTCACGATCGAACATCATCTTCAATTCGATTTTCCGATCGCGAGCGATTGGCTCGGGCGTAACGTGGTCGGCGGGTTTTTCGTCGACAATGTCGCGGGGAAGACGCTCGCACGCATAAAGATGCTCGCCGAAGCCGCCGCGCGATGATTGCCGAACACCGCGTCGTCGTTACCGGGATCGGGATCGTTTCGCCGATCGGCACGGGCGTTCGCGCGTTTTGGGATGGCGCGCTCTCCGGCCGCGTCGGCACGGCGACGCTCACGCGCTTCGATGCGAGCGACTTCGACTCGCACGTTGCCGCGCAGGCCGACGATTTCGATGCGGGCGATTATTTAGATGCCAAAGTGTTTCGTCGGACCGATCGCTTCGCGCAGTTCGCGCTCGTCGCATCGCAACTCGCCCTCGACGATGCGTCGCTTGCGATCCCCGCTGAAGGTCGCGACGACGTCGGCGTTTACATCGGCTCCGCGCTCGGCGGGTTGGCTTTCGCGGAGACGCAACACGACGCATTTCGTGCGGCGGGAGCGCGCGCCGTGCGACCGCTGCTCGCGATCTCCGTCTTTGGAGCGGCGTCCACGAGCAATGTCGCGCTCGCGTTCGGATTGCGCGGGCCCGGCGTCGCAAATGCGAATTCGTGTGCGGCCGGAGCGGTCGCCATCGGCGATGCGTTCCGGGCGGTCGCGCGCGGCGACGTGCGCGCGGCTCTGGCGGGTGGGGCCGAAGCGCCGATCTCGCCTTTGATCTTCGGTGCCTTCGCCGTCATTAAATCGATGTCGACACGGAACGACGAACCCGCGCGCGCGAGCCGTCCCTTCGATCGCGATCGCGACGGCTTCGTGATGAGCGAAGGCGCGGCGATGCTCGTTCTCGAGCGGTACGACGACGCCGTCGCCCGTGGCGCGCGCATTTACGGCGAGATTGCAGGCTTCGGCCTGACGGCGGATGCCTACCACATGACGGCGCCGCAACCCGAAGGCCGCAACTCGTCGCGTGCGATGCTCGCGGCGCTTGCCGAAGCGCGCGTCGGTGTCGACGAGGTCGAGCTCGTCGACGCGCACGGGTCCTCGAGCCTGCTCAACGACGCGACCGAGACGGTCGCACTCAAGGCGGTTTTCGGCGAGCGCGCATTCGACGTGCCGATCGTTGCGACGAAGGGCCAACACGGTCATGCGCTCGGCGCGAGCGGTGCGTGGGAAGCCGCCCTCTCGCTTTTGATGATTCACGAGGGTCGGGTTCCGGGCGCCGTCAACCTCGACCATGTGGACCCGGCTTGCGACCTCGACTACGTTCGCGACGTCAGAGCTATGGCGCCTCGCGTGGTGCTTTCAAATTCGACGGGTTTCGGTGGAATTAACGCTGCGCTCGTGCTTCGAAAGATCGAGAACTAAGCCACCGATGGATTCCGAGACGATCGCCCCGTTCGCAACGAAGAGAACGACCCCGCTCGCGGCCACGATGACGGCGCGCGCGATCGACGCCGTAAAGTTCTACACGGACGCGGGCGACGAACCCGTGCACGCGCTCGACGGCGTCTCGCTCGAAATTCGCGCCGGTGAGATGGTCGCACTCGTCGGACCTAGCGGCTGCGGAAAAAGTACGCTCCTGAACCTCATCGGGTGCGTCGATCTGCCGACGCGCGGCACGATCGAGGTGGATGGTCGCGCGACCTCGTCTCTCGATGATGACGCGCTCACGGGGCTGCGCCGCGAACGTATCGGGACGGTCTTTCAGTTTTTCAATCTTTTACCCGCGATGACGATCGCGGAGAACGTCGGCTTGCCGCTCGTGCTCCAGCGCGTTCCGCGAGGCGAGATCGACGCACGCGTTCGTGCCGCGCTCGAATCGGTCGGTATCTACGAAAAGGCCAACGCCTATCCGAGTCAAGTCTCGGGCGGCCAGATGCAACGAGCCGCGATCGCCCGCGCGACGATTCACAAGCCCGCGATCGTGCTCGCGGACGAGCCGACCGGCAATCTCGATTCGACGAGCGGTGCCAACGTGCTTCGACTCCTACGTGACGTCGCATCCAACGGTCAGGCGATCCTGATGGCGACACACTCGATGGACGCCGCTGCCGTCTGCGATCGCGTGATTCGCATGCAAGACGGCAAGATCGTCGCCTGAGCGTCGACCGCTATCGTCGCGTGATGTTTTTCGCGCTCACGCGCATCGCGAGGCCTTCGAAACCAATCTCGTAGCGACCGATCCGACCATCGTGCACGACCGTCCAGCGTTGCGGGTAGGCACCGGTCGCCTCGACGCGCGCCGGCAACGCAATCGTGCCGCTCGCCGTTGGGAAGCTCTTGAGATAGGAAAGCGCGATCATCGATTCGACGAACGCGAAGTGGCCGTCGGAATATCCGTAAATGGGCGTCGCCGCAAATGTGCCACCGTGAAACTCAGCGGCGCCAGCGAAACCGAAGTGCAATCCCATTTTCGGAACCGTCGACGGCATTGGGGCGATGTATCCATCCGGCACGAGGTCGGGCGCGGGCATCACGGGCCCGCTCGGTCCATCGGCAACGATCGCCTCGCGCGCCGACTCGTCGATCACGTATGCGTGAAAATCGAAATGCGGCACGCCGTACACGGCGGTCGGCGGATGGCCTTTGGGCTCCCAGTCGACGACGATCGTGCGAAACGGAAGCCCGTCGACCGTGGGAAGCGGGAAGGTCGTCTTTTTTGAATCGTTGCCGAGTTTCGTAATCGCGGCGTCATCGATCGAAAGGCCGAAGGCGATGGGCTCGCCGCCGCGATCGCGGCGTACCCAAGCGTAGCCGCTTCCGTCGCCGAGCGCGACCGGTGGTCCCGCGACGCTTTCGTCGGGAGATGCGTGCGCCGCAGTCGAAATGGCCGTCAGGCCGACGACGCATGCGAGAAAAGCAATGGAGCCGCGCAATGTCGTGCGTGGACGCATTCCGGTCAATGGAGACACGAGGCTGTCTTCCTGCCTAGGAAATACCCGGCACTACGGTACTTAACCGACGGCAGCCGGGCCCCTGTTCGGTCGCCCAGCGCAACGATTCCGACGCTTCGAGGCGTCCAAAAGCCGATATGGTCGGTACCTCGTGAACGCACTTTTCCAAGGTCTCGTCCTCGGGCATCTCCGCGCGAATAGGCTTCGCGCTCTCGTCACGCTGGTTGCCGTCGGCCTCGGCGTCGCGATATCGCTTGCGATCGATCTCGCGAACGCAACGGCGGTGGCGTCGTTTGCTTCGAGCGTCAACATCGTCGCAAATCACGTCAATCTCCAGGTCATCGGCGTCGGACGTGGCTTCGACGAACGCGCGCTCGTGCGCGTGCAACACGTCGACGGCGTATCGTATGCGAGCCCGACGATCGAAGAATCGGTCGTCGTCGGCGCGAAACCGCGCGATCCATTCAGCGGCGAAATACTGCGCGTGCTCGGCGTCGATCTCTTGCGACCGCTTCCGAGCGACGATACCGCGCGCGTTGCGACGCCGGGTGAGTTCGTGAGCACGAGCGGTGTCGGCCCCGATCCCTACGCGCTCATCGCCAACCGCGGGGCGATCGTCTCGAAGCGTATCGCGGATCGCCATCATCTCAAGATCGGCAGCGAACTCACGGCACTCGCGGGCGATCGAACGGTCAAATTCCAAATCGGCGCGATCTTGCCGGCTGCGGTTGCGGGAATCGATACGAGCGTGATGTTCGTCGATATCACGACGGCGCAAGAGCTCTTCGAAAAAGTCGGCTACCTCGATCGCATCGATATCGTCGCCGACGAAAAACGTGTCGACGCCGTACAGAAAGCGATCGCCGCCGTCTTGCCGCACGGGGTGCGCGTCATCAAACCCGTCGTGCGTACGAACGAGATCAAGCGCATGTTGCGGAGCTTCCAACTCAACTTGGCGGCGCTCTCGTACATCGCGATGCTCGTCGGCATGTATCTCATCTATAACACGGTCGCGATTTCGGTCGTGCAGCGTCGCCCCGAAGTCGGGACGTTGCGCGCGCTCGGCGCCACGCGCGGGCAAATCTTTCGGACGTTCTTGCTCGAGGGCGCGCTCTTCGGCGTTGCGGGCTCGCTCCTCGGGCTCGTGCTTGGCGGGCTTCTCGCACAGCTTTCGGTGGGAGCGGTCTCGCGGACGGTCGACGCGCTCTACGTCGCGACGCATGCGGATCGCGTGTTCTACGATCCGCTCGTTCTGCTCAAAGCGTTCGTTGTCGGAACTGTGCTCGCGACGCTTTCGGCGCTTTTCCCCGCGCTCGAAGCCGCATCGACGGCGCCTGCGCTCACGATGCGCGCCCAGGGCTTCGAGACGCGACGCAAACGCCCGGGCGTGGGCCTCGCGATCGGTGGCGCGGGGCTTCTGGTCCTCGCCTACGCGCTCACGTTCCCACCGCCGATCGACGGAATCCCGGTGAGTGGATATGCGGCAGGCTTGCTCATCATCTTCGGTGGCTCGCTTTGCGTGCCGCTCGCGATCGCGATGGTCGCGTCGGCGGCGCGTTCGCTCACCGCGCGGATCTCGCCCGCAGGGCTCATCGGTGCGACAAACCTCGGTGCGTCGATACGGCGCAACAGCGTCGCAGTCGCGAGCCTGATGGTCGCAATCGCGATGATGGTTTCGGTCGCGATCCTCATCGGCAGCTTCCGTACGACTGTCGTCGCGTGGGCCGACGAAACACTCAAGGCCGACCTCTTCGTGCGGCCGCTCGGCCTGCAAGACGCGAGTTACGATGCGCGGTTTTCGGCGAACGTCGCCGATCGTATTCGCGCGGTGCCGGGTGTTTTGGCCGTCGATACGTTCCGCGCGATTTCGCTTCCCTACAAGGGCTCAATCACCACGATTGCCGCCGCCGATTTTAAGACGATCGCCGATCGCAATAAGCTGCGCTTTCTCGGTGCCGTCGATACGCGCGCGCTCGCGCACACGATGCCGAATACCGACAATATCGTTATTAGCGAACCGTTTTCGACGCGCTTCGGCGTCAATGCGGGCGACTCGGTCGAGATCGATACGCCGGGTGGCCTCACGCGCTTCCACATCAACGCGATTTACAACGATTACTCGAGCGATGCCGGCATCATGCTCGTCGATACGCGCACCTTCGCACGTCTCTTTCACGACACGAGCGTGAACTCACTCGCCATCTACGCAAAACCAAATGCGGATCTCCCGGCGCTTCGCACGGCGGTGATTCGCAGCGTCTTGCCCCTCCGTATCGACGTGCAGACGACGCGCGAGCTGCGCAAACTCGTCATCGATATCTTCAACCGCACGTTCGCGATCACGTACGCGCTTTACATCATCTCGATCACGATCGCCGTGCTCGGCGTCGTGAGCACCCTCTTCGCACTCGTGCTCGAACGGCGACGCGAGATCGGGCTCCTCCGCTATCTCGGCCTCACGGCGGGCGACGTGCGACGCATGGTCTTCTACGAGGCTGCGTACATCGGGGGACTCGGCGGGGTAAGCGGTGTGATCGCGGGAGTCCTCATGGCGTTACTGCTGATTTTCGTCATCAACCGTCAGGCCTTCGGGTGGCTCATCGAGCTGCACATGCCGTGGGATTTTCTCGGCGAAGCGATCGTACTCGTGATCGTTGCGGCGCTCATCGCGGGAATTTTTCCCGCTTCGGTTGCGGCAAGAATGAAGACGGCGGAAGCGGTGCGCACCGAATGAGCGCACGCGATCGTAGGATTCCGTCTTCGCATCGGAAGGAAAGCGACTCGTTGTTTCATCGCCTCGTCGCCTCAGTCGTGGCGCTCGCCACGCTCGTCATGTCGTTTGCCGTACCGCGCGAGGCGGCGCTCGCGAGCGGCGGCTTTTCGATCGCTACGGCACCGTACCAGTTCGTCTTCCCGCGCGATCACGGCGCGCATCCGGGCTATCAGAGCGAATGGTGGTACTACACGGGCCACCTCAAAACGAACGACGGTCGCCGCTTCGGTTACGAGCTTACGTTCTTTCGCGTCGGCCTCAAGCCGGGCGATCCGCAGCCCGGCCCGACCCAGAGCCGCTGGCGCGGGCACGAGCTCTATCCCGCGCATTTCGCGCTCACCGACGAAGCGGGCAAGACGTTCTTTCATGTCGATCGTTTCGCTCGCGA
>JANOMT010000026.1:0-46909 GCA_031420415.1 Vulcanimicrobiota bacterium | reverse complement strand
TGCGCGGGTATGCGACCGGGATTGAGTTTCGCAAGCGCACCGAGGACGAGATCGGCGTTACGCATCGAGGTCTCGACGTTGCCTGCACTCACCGGCGCCGGGCGCCGCGGATTGAGGAGCGTGCCTTCGGGAACGCGTACGCCGATCGGACGAAACGAGCCCTCGTTCATCGCGACGTGGGCACCCATGACCGCGCGAACCGCATAATAGATGCCCGAAAGCGTGACGCCGAAGACGGCATTGAGCGGGCTCGCGACTTGCGCGGAGGTGCCCGTGTAATCGAGCGCGATCGTCTCGCCACGTTTCTCGAGCCGCACGCGCAAGACGATGCTCGGCTCGCCGCCGTCGTCTTCGAGGACATCGTGATGATCGACGACGCCGTCGGGAAAGGCCGCGAGCGCCGCGCGCGTGCGACGCTCGCCGTCGTCTAGGGCGCGATCGAGCGCACGCGCCACGACCTCCGCACCGTAGCGCTCGATGGTTTCGATGAAGCGTCGTTCACCGACGACGGTGCCCCCGATTTGCGCGCGCAGATCGCCCGAGCGTGCGTTCGGCGTGCGCGAATTCGCGCGCAAGAGTTCGACGGTCTCATCGATGATCCGGCCGTCGCGCACGAGCACCATCGGCGGCACGACGCAGCCTTCGGCAAAGAGATCGCGCGCGTCGGGCGGCATCGATCCCGGCACCGATCCGCCCACGTCGGTGTGATGCGCCTTATTCGCCGCGTACCCGACGAGCGCGCCCGTGACGTAGATCGCGCGAATGACGGTGACGTCGTTGAGATGCGTGCCCGAAAGATAGGGATCGTTGACGACGATCGTTTCGCCGGGCTCGATGCGGCGACCGCGCGCCGCGAGCCACGCGAGTGTTTCGCGCAGGCCCCACGGTAGCGAACCCAGGTGCACGGGAATGTGTTCGGCTTGTGCGACGAGTCGCGCGTGCGCGTCGAAAAGCGCGCACGAATGATCGAGCCGCTCTTTGATGTTGGGCGAATAGGCCGCATCGCGTACCGCGATGCCCATCTCTTCGCTCGCGTAGACGAGAGACGAGGCGACGACTTGCGCCGTGATCGGATCGAGCTTCATGTCGAAGATTCCAAAACGAGATTATCGTATGCGTCGACACGCGCGCTCCAGCCGCGCGCGAGATACGTCGTCGCATCGTATTGCGCGACGACCGCCGGTCCCGAAAATGTCGTCCCGTGGACGAACGCGGCACGATCGTAGACCGGCGTTGGTACGAAGACATCGCCATCGAAGACGTCGCGTGTCTCCACGCATGCAGCCGCGGTCGGTAGCGACGGCGGCGCCGGCGCTGCGGGATGTAGCGGCGGTTTGCGCGTCGTACCGATTCCGATGACGCGTGCGGCGACGATCTCTACCGTTTCATCGCGTACCGCAAATCCGAAGCGACGTTCGTGCCGCGCGTGAAACGCATCGATCGCTGCATCGAGTGAGTCGACGGCCGTGACGGCGAGATCGCTCGATTGACCCGCATAACGCAGATCGAGTTCGCGTACGAACGTGCGATCTGCGCGCTCCACGGCTTGCCCCGCGAGTTGCGCGTCGACATCAGCTGCAAGTTCTGCGAAGCGTGCGCGGGTACGCTCCCAACCCGCCGCATCGGCGCGCACGACGAGCGAGCGAACCGCGACGGCGCGCACGTCTGCGGCGAGCAAACCATATGCGGAGAAGACGCCCGGATGCGGCGGCACGAGCACGCTCGCGACGCCGATGTCGCGCGCGACGGCGCACGCGTGGAGCGGCCCGCCGCCGCCAAATGCGAGCAACGTGAAATCTCGCGGATCGTACCCACGCTCGACCGTCACGATCCGCAAGACCTTCGCCATCTCGTGATCGACGAGTCGCACGATGCCCGACGCTGCCGCGACGACGTCGCCGTTCGTCGCCGTCGCAACGCGCGCGACCGCCGCATTCGCGCGCGCCGCATCGATCGCAAAGGCGCCGCCGAGTAACGCTACGGGACTTAACCGACCGAGCACGATATTGGCGTCGGTAACCGTGGGCTCGTCGCCGATTCCATAGGCTGCAGGCCCGGGATCGGCACCCGCAGAGAGCGGCCCCACACGCAGCATCCCCGCCGCATCGAGCCACGCGATCGTCCCGCCGCCCGCGCTGACCTCCGCAAGATCGACGAAGGGGAAGCGCACGGGATAGCCGCTCCCGCGCACCGCTCGTCCGCTGTGCGTACTCCCCGCCGCTTCGAACGACGCCGCGATCTCGGGCTCGCCACCCACGATCGTGCCCGCCTTCGCCGTCGTGCCGCCCATGTCGAACGAGAGCACGCGACCCAATCCGAGCGCACGGCCGAGAAATGCGGCTCCGATCACGCCGCTCGCAGGACCGCTCTCGACGAGCGCTGCCGGGCGCTGCGCCGCGCGTGCGAGTGCCGTCATGCCGCCGTCGCTGCGCATCACGAAGACGGGCGCCGCGACACCTCGCTCGGCGATGCCTTCCGCGATCGCATCGAGATACGCTCGCACGATCGGCCGTAGCGCCGCATTGACGACGGTCGTGGAAAAGCGCTCGTATTCGCGAAACTGCGGATCGATTTCCGACGAGAGCGAGACGTCGATATTCGGGATCGCCGTACGAAGCGCGAGTGCGATCGCGCGTTCGTGCGAGCCGTCGACGTCGGCGTGGAGGAGGCCGATTGCGACCGTCGCGATTCCACGCTCGGCGATCGTCGCGACTGCACGTGTGACGTCACCCGCGTCGAGATCCACAAGCACCGAACCATCGTGGGTCCGTCGCTCGCGAACGACGAGCCGATCCTCGCGTCGTGCGAGGGGCACGGGCCGCGTGACGCCGAGATCGTAGATGGCGCTGCGGTTTTGGCGGCCGATTTCGAGCACGTCGCGAAAACCCGCCGTCGTCACGAAGGCGACGCGTGGCAACGCGAGGTGCATCTGGCCAAGTAACGCATTCGTCGCAATCGTGCTTGCATGGGCGACGAGCACGATTTCAGCGGCGCCGATCGTTTCGAGCAGGGCATCGAGCGCCGCGAGAAAGCCGAGCTCGGGACGACGTGGGGTCGACGCGATTTTGATGCGCTGCATCGTTCCCGAGGCGTCGAGTGCGACAAGATCGGTGAACGTTCCACCAATATCGATCCCAACGCGGACCATACGACCGCGAGCCTCCATGGGGCGTCCTTGTCGCGTGCGCGCTACGGCTCCCTGCGCCTGCCCGTATCTCGATTCGACACGGTATCGATGGCGGTGACCGCAGCCGCCATTTAACGCGCGGCGGCTTCGGCCTCGCTTACCGACGAAACGTGGACGCGAAATGCGGAGACGAGTGCGGGCAGCGGATCGCGCTGCGGCACCAAGAGTCCGATCGCGTTCGTCACGACGGGATCGACGAGTTTTGCGTAAGAAAGATGCGCGATGGACCCGAGAAAGCGCGCGTATCGCTCGGGCATGACGCTCGACCAATCGCCGGTTTCGAGGTAACAGAACTGGCTGATCATCGAACTCGCTTCGATACCGACGCGCGGTTCGATTTGGAGGCGCGCGAAGATCGCATCGATGATCCGACGGTTCTGCATATCGCGGCGTAGCAGGCACAACGGCGCCTCGCCGATCTCGCTCCACGCGACCGTTTCTCGATTGCCGAGCAGCGCTGTTTTCGGCGTTACGAAGATGTACCGCTCGGCGTAGAGCGGTTGCGCGACGACGCCTTTGAGCGGTTCGTTTTCGACGTACGAGATGGCCGCGTCGATCTCATATTCGGCGAGTCCGCGCAATATCTCGATCGATGTCAATTCCGCTTGATCGACGACCACGAGCGGGTGCGCGCGCGCGAAGCTCGCCACGAGCGGCGTGACGGCGGCGATCGCCGATGGGATGATCCCGAGCCGTAACCGACCCGAGAGCGAGCCGCGCGCGATTTCGAGACTCTGCCGTAACGAGGCCGCATCGTCGAGCAGGCGACGCGCCCAGTGCAAGACGATCTCGCCCTCGGGGGTGAAGCCGCGAAAGCGATTCCCGCGCTCGACGATCGAGACGCCAAGATCCTCTTCGAGTTGGCGCAGCGCGAGCGAGAGCGTCGGCTGGGCGATCTCGCAGCGTTCTGCCGCGCGCGCGAAGTGTTTTTCATGTGCGAGCGCGACGAGATATTCGAGTTGCCGGATGACCACTCCCGGAGATTCGCGCAAGGGCCGCCCGAGCCCGCCGCGTATGAGCGCACGGTGATCGATCCCTCCATCTTCGACCGCCCGACCCACGCCGAGCTCGCATCGCGGCGTAGCACGAAATGGACGCGCTTCGCGCCGGACGTCGTCCCCGCGTTCGTCGCCGAACTCGATGTGGAGCTCGCCGAACCGATCGCGCGCGTGCTCCACGAGGCGATCGCACGCGGCGATACGGGCTACGCGAATCCCGTCGATCTGCCGGACGTCTACGCGAATTTCGCGCGCGAACGCTTCGCATGGGAGATCGATCCGCGCACGGTCTTCGTGGTACCCGACGTGATGGTCGGCGTCGTGGAAGCGCTACGTGTCCTCGTGCGACCGGGAGACGCCGTAGCGATCAACACGCCCGTCTATGCGCCGTTTTATACTTCGCTTGAAGAGGCCGGCGTTTGCCGCGTCGATGTGCCACTCGCACATCGCGTCGATGGAACGTACGATCTCGATCTCGACAGCCTGGAAGCGGCCTTCGCGAGCGGCGTTCGCGCGTATCTCTTATGCAATCCGCACAATCCCGTCGGGCGCGCGTTTCCGCAATCGACGCTCGATGCGGTAGCCGAACTCGCCGTGCGCCACGACGTCGTGGTCCTCTCCGATGAGATTCATGCTCCCCTCGCCTATGCGTCCGCACCGCACACCGCATTCGTGATGTGTGCGCGTCGGCACGGCGCACGCGCGCTCGCGCTCGTCTCTGCATCAAAAGCCTGGAATCTCGCCGGCCTCAAATGCGCGCTCGTCGTCGCAGGCGATGGCGATGTCGCGCGCGTGGTTGCGACGATGCCAAAAGAAGTGCGCTATCGCACGGGGCATCTCGGCGCACTCGCGGCGACGGCTGCGTTTGCCGAAGGCGGCCCGTGGCTCGACGCGTTGCGCACGCATCTCGACGGGAATCGGCGGTACCTCGGCGAGTTGCTCGCCGAAGCGATACCAACGATTCCCTACGTCGCACCGGAAGCGACATATCTCGCGTGGCTGGATTGCCGAAAACTCGGGCTTGGCGAGCATCCGGCGCGTGCGTTCTTGCGCGACGGCCGCGTCGCTTTATCGGCAGGGACCGACTTCGGAGCCGCGGGCGCAGGATACGTGCGTCTCAATTTCGGCACGACGCGGGCGATGTTGCGCGAGATCGTCGCCCGTATGGCGCGCGCCGTTCAGGTCGCGGGCATCGCATCGTAAAGTTCGCGCAACCCCAAGCCCCCGCGTTCGAGCCGATAGAGCCCGGCCGGCGTCACCACGAATGTGGACTCGTCTTTGCCGAGCGACGATGCGATGAGGCCTCTGCGTTCGAGACGTCGTAGCGCGCGCCGCACGTCCTCCGTCGCCACCTTATCTCCAAAAAGAAATCGTAAGAGCGAGAGCGATCCGCCGGGCTCGAGAAACCAGAGCATCGAGAGCACGCGCGAATCGAGGGCGCGCCGACGCTTCCTATCCGTCACGAGTACGACACTCGTAGCGACCGTGACGACGCAGATGAGTACGAAGAGTTCTTGGGGTTCGAGCAATTTCATGGTCCTTGCAAAAAGCCGGAGGCGCCACGCCGATGCAGCGACCTCACTTGCCCTCTTCTATCGGCGTGATACTCCGCATCGAAAAGCCGAAAACCCCGAGCATTCCGAGGTGTGGTTTTCGTCCGACATGCGCCAAGCGATTCGGCAGAAATTGTGACCGATTCGAGCACGATCGCCTCGAGCGATGGTGACGTACGTCCGCGGGGATGGAGGCCTCGCGCACACGAATGTCTCACGAGTTCAAAATGATCGCGACGACGGCAACAAGCGCGAAGCTCGGAACGACGACGCACGCCGGAGCGATCCCTCCGCATCCGTAACGACGCGATACAACTCATTGCGCGCATCCGAATCGCGTTGCCGTATCGCCACGCAACGAACGCCGATCTGCGCGCGGTCGGCGAGACGATCGCACACTTACGGGCGTCGGGATGTGACCCGGGCGATGAGGTACTCGCGGAACTCGAGAACTTCGAAATGCTTCTCGAAATTCTCGTTCCGCCGAGCGAGCGCGCTTAGCGCTCGTCGACGCGTTCGCGCAAGATCGCGATTTCTGCGCGCAACGTTGCGAGATCGCCGCGTAAACGTTCGATCTCGACGGGTACGCGTGCCGCGCGATCGATCGCTGCAACGGCATCGGCTGCGGCGCGTTGGAGAAATCCCGCCTCTCGATCGGCCGCGATGCGCGCAAGCGGCACGCGCGCGAGCGGAGCGGCAAGCTTTTCGGCGGCAGCGATTCCGGCGCGGCGAACGTCGAAGTGCGCGTCGTCGATCGCGTGCACGACGGCCTCGACGAGCGCCGGACGCCGACCCTCCAGTGACGCGTCGAGATGTGCGATGACCGCGAGCGCCGCTTCACGCAAGAGCGGCGGGCGATCGCTCGCGAGCGCTGCGAGAACGAGTGGGACTGCCCGCTCGTCACCGAGTTCGGCAAGCCCGCGAAGCGCGCCGGCCGCAATCGTCTCCTGCCACGACGGCATCGCGAGTGCGGCTTCCAATGTCGCAAACGCACCGGGCACACGCGAGCGCCCGATGCTCGCGAAAGCCTCGGCTACGACGAAATACGACGCGTCGCGTGCGAGCTCGGCGAGCGTTTCGGCACTCGCGAACGAGGCGGGAAACACTCCGAGCGCAGCCGCAACGGCGCGGCGCACTTTGGGATGCGCATGCGCGGCCGCCGAGATGACGATCGTTCGTGCGCGCGGCGCATTCGTCGCGCCGAGCGCCGTCGCGATCTCCGCGGCCACGCCCCAGAACGGGTCGTGCTCGATCGCGCGAGCGAGTGCCTCGTAGGCGCGATGTGACCCGTCGCGCGCGAGTGCGCGTGCCGCTCCGATCCGCGCGACGACGTCCGGTTCGCTCGCGAGAATCGCGATGTGGACCTCGACACCGAGCGCGTACGTGGCATCGCATAAGACGAACGCACCGGGATCGATGCGCACGAATGCGGGTTCGCGATCGCACGGAATCGTAATGGTTCGCTCGAGCCCGTCGACGTGCGCGCGCACGCGACGCTCGCCGGGAAGCGGACCGTGCCCCGCATCGCACGCGAGCGTCGCGGGGGCGTCGAAGACGACGCCGACGACGACATCGAAAGCAAACGCGGAATGCTCGTCATCGACGGGTTGCTTTTGGGCGATCGTGACGACGGCGACGCGTTCCTCGCGATCGTAGCGATAGGCATATTCGAGGACGGGATGGCCCGCGCCCAAGACCCATCGATCGAAGAACGCGCGCATATTGCGCCCCGTCGCACGTTCGATTGCGCGCACGAGATCGATCGTTTCGACCGAGTGGCCGGCGTTATCGGCAACGTACTGTGCGATCGCTTTGCGGAACGGCGCGTCGCCGAGTGTTCCGCGTAGCATGTGCAACACCGCGCCACCCTTTTTATAGAGATGGCGATCGAAGAGTTCCGAGGGATCGATATAGACGTTGGCGACGATCGATCGGCGGTACCGGTTCGCTTCTTCTGACAGATACGCTGCGACGGCTTCGAAAACGTAATACGCATGCTCGTCGTATCCGCGGGAGACTTCCCACCACATGAACTCGCAGTAGGTCGCGAAGCCTTCGTTGAGCCACGCATGTGACCAATCGCGCGTGGTGAGGAGGTCGCCAAACCACTGGTGCGCGAGTTCGTGGGCGACGAGCCAATCGCTCGTGTAATCGAGATGCGCGCGCTCGTCGTGCAGCGTGAGATCGGTCTGCGTCGTCGCGGTCGTGTTTTCCATACCGCCCATCATGAAATCGGCGACGGCGATCTGTGAGTAACGCGCGAAGGGATACGGCGTTCCTGTAAACGCTTCGAGTGCGGCGACCATCGAGGGCGTCGCGCCGAAACTCCGCTCGCCTTCTTCGCCACGGCCCTTGGCGACGTAATACGAAACGGGAACGCTCGCGCCGTGTTGCTCGACTTCATCGAATTCTCCGACGACCAGCGTCAAGAGATACGCGGCGTGCGGAATTTGTTGATAATAGATGAATTGGGTCGTCTCGCCGTCGTCGCGGCGTTCGAGAAGCGCACCGTTTGCAAGTGCGAAGAGACCTTTGCGCACGACGATCGTCGTGCGCGTCGACGCTTTGACGTCGGGAGCGTCCTGGCACGGCACCCAGTAACGCGCATCGGAAGGTTGGCATTGCGTCCACAATTGATGCGGTTTGAGCGGCTCGCCGACCGTGGGTTCGGTGACGAAGACGCCGCGTCGTGGAGCGATGACCGCATAGGTGACGGAGAATGTCGTCGTCTCACCGGCGCGTAGATCGTGCGCGAAATGGACGACGAGCGAACGCGTGCGCGAAACGAAACCGAGTGGCTCGCCGCCCGTTTCCACGCCGAGAATCTCGAGATCGACGGCATCGAGGACGATCTCCGAGACCCCATCCTCAATCGCTTCGACGGTCAACGTCGCCGATGCATCGATGCGCCTCGCGTCGAGGTCCGGTCGTAACGCGAGTGCGATATGACGCACACGGATGGGGCGGTCGGGGCCGTAAATCGCAAGCGCTCCCGCGCGGGCGAATTTGCGATCGTTCGTGGGCGACGTTTTTTCCATGACGCCGTGATTTTAGTCCCGCGTGCGGAGAACCCATCTCGCGCGAGGTACGCCTTACATCGTGCGATAGAGAGATTGTATCGCTCTCGGGGTTGACGGAACGTTCGTCCGAGGGGTTTAATGTCTTCAAGGATCCTCGTTAGGTGAGGCGTCCGTGCGAAAAATACGCCACTGCCCGGAAAGGTCGAGAGACCCCAATGGGTTACCAGGCCCCGTCGAGTCAAGGCGGGATCTAATGTGGCTGAGTCTGCGGACTCTACGGCGCACGGTGCCAAACCCCCGACGTTGAGGATACGAAGCGGGGATTCACCCGTGGAGTTTCTTTCACCGCCGGATCGCGAGATTCGAGCGGTTTTTTAATTGTTCTTCGCTACAGAAATGAGATCGAAAGGGGGTGATGTTCAAAAATGGATGATGGCAGTAGTCGCGTCGATCAGCCTCCGCCTACGCAAGGCGATTCGCACCAACGTCATTCTTGTTTGACGTTTATTTAAGGATAAAAAAATATGATGAACTTTGCATCGTGGCCGCAGCATGCCGCGACGAGCTTTCTCGGGCACGCATGCCTCGGCGTCTCGCACGCCTATTCCGCAGCGATTACGAGCGCTGCCGTCGCTCTCAAAGTCATGAATGGCACGCCGCGATGCGCGCCTCCCAGCGACGATTTTTTCCCCACGTCACGCACGTGGATTCTCCACGCGCGATGATGACGGAAAATCCGGCCCTTCCGCTTCGCTAGTACTCTAGGGTCGTCCGTCGGACGGGCCAAGTGGTGCCTCCGCACCCTATTTTTTTTAACCACGCCCGAGAAAAGGACGTTATGGCGGTTAGCACCGGCCTTCAACACCACCCAGATTCCGCCCGGATCGGCGCAGAGCTCGACGATATGCACGTTGGCGACATCAAAGGTGCCTTCGGCACGATCGGACGCGACGATACCGGCTCGCGAAAGTCGCTGTGGGCAAAACTTCTTACATTCCTCGCAATCCTCGGCCCGGGCCTCATCGTCATGGTGGGTGACAATGATGCGGGCGCATTCGGAACCTACACGCAAGCCGGACAAAATTACGGCACGACGCTTTTATGGACGCTTCTGCTGCTCATTCCCGTTCTCTACGTCAACCAAGAAATGGTCTTACGTTTGGGTGCCGTCAGCGGGGTCGGGCACGCACGACTCATCCTCGAGCGCTTCGGACGTTTTTGGGGTGCGTTTAGCGTCATCGATCTCTTGGTTCTCAACGCCCTCACGATCGTTACCGAATTTATCGGGATCAGCCTCGCACTCGATTACTTCGGAATTCCGAAACTCGTCGGCGTCGCGATCGCAGCGGTCTTGGTCATGGTCGCGGCCGCGCAGGGGAATTTTCGACGCTTCGAACGTTTCTGTCTCATCCTCTGCTTCGGCAGTTTATTTTTGTTGCCGGTACTCGTGGCCGTACACACGCCACTCGCGCCGACCGTTCACGACTTCTTCATCCCGGGGCTTCCGAAGGGCTCCGAACTGAGCACCGTAATGCTGCTCATTTGTGGGATCGTCGGCACGACGGTTGCGCCGTGGCAGCTCTTTTTCCAACAGAGCTACGTGATCGACAAGCGCATCACGCCACGCTTCATCAACTACGAGCGTTTGGATCTCGTCGTGGGTATCGGCTTCGTCATGTTCGGAGCGATTGCGATGATGTCGTTTACGGCGGCGACCTTCGGCGGGCACAAAGAGTTCGGGAATTTTGCCGATGCCGGAGCCGTTGCAAACGGCATCGCAAAATACGTCGGCTACTGGCCCGGCGCATTTTTCGCCGTCGCGCTCGCCGATGCGTCGATCATCGGCGCGGCAGCGGTTTCGCTTTCGACAGCCTATGCGGTTGGTGACGTTCTCTCGTTGAACCACTCGCTCCACCGCAAAGTCACCGATGCGCCCGCGTTCTATGGCGTCTATTTGCTCTTAATTGCAGCCGCGGCCATACTCGTGGTCATTCCCGGCACGCCGCTCGGCCTCTTGACCAACGCCGTTCAAGTGCTTGCGGGCGTCTTGTTACCCAGCGCCACAGTCTTCTTGCTCTTGCTTTCGAACGACAAGTCGGTTCTGGGACCCTGGGCCAATACGAATCGCGTAAACATCTTCACCGGTATGGTCATCGCGATTCTCGTCGTCCTCTCGATCGTTTTGACGTGCTCGACGCTTTTCACAAACTTCGGCACGACACAGATTTTGTGGACGCTCGGCATCGGTCTTGCGGGCTCACTCGCCGTCGGCGTGTGGCTTGCTGTTGCCCATCCCGAAGGCGCCACCACAGCGAAACTCCGCGGCGAAGCAAAAATGGCGTGGCGCATGCCCCCACTTTCGGAGCTCCCGAAAGCGAAGCTCTCGAAGCTCAACGAGTTTTGGCTCGTGATCCTGCGCATCTATCTCGTCGGAGCTGTTTTGCTCGTCATCTTTAAAGTTACGTCGCTCGCTTTGCATAAAGCGTAATGGCAAATGAAGCTCGTCACTATCGCGCCGGCGCCTCGTTCCGATTCGCGGCGTTTATCGCTACATCGCGCCGACCTTCAATCGCACATCGAGCGGCGGGGCGGTCGCATCTTTTCGGATTTCGGCGTCCAAACGGTACTCGGGCATTATCTCATTTACCCCCGTCGGCGGATCGCGCCTCCACTCCATCGGGGTTGGTGCGGGCGTCCGCGTAACGTAGTTCAAACCGCGAGCGGTACGGTCATCGTGCACACATCCGCTATCTTTTGTTGGAGCGTCTCATCGCGATAACCCGGAAACAATCGCTCTCGGCCCTCGCGGTTGCCGCACTCGGTGTCGTCTTCGGCGACATCGGTACGAGCCCGCTCTATACCCTCAAGGCGTGCTTCGCCGTGAGCGGTGCCGATGCGTCGCATGCAAACGATGTCCTCGGCATCGCATCGCTTCTCGTGTGGGCGCTCGTCATCGTCGTGTGCCTTAAGTACGTCACGTTCATCATGCGAATCGATCACGACGGTGAAGGGGGTATTCTCGCGTTGCTCGCGCGCGCGGTACCACCGCAGCAAGATGGCGCCCCCGTCGCCTTCGGTTTCGTTACGGCAGTCGTCGTGGTCGGCGCGGCAATGTTGCTCGGAGATGGTGCGATCACACCCGCGATTAGCGTCATCTCCGCAATCGAAGGCCTCGACGTCGCAAGCCCGGTCGTGCATCCGTATCTCGTTCCGATCGCGATCGTCATCCTCGTCGGGCTCTTCGCCGTGCAGTCGCGCGGGACGGGCAGCGTCGGGCGCTCCTTCGGTCCCGCGATGGTCGCATGGTTTGTCGCAATCGCCGTCGCCGGGATCCTCGGCATCGTCGCCAATCCCTCGATTCTCGCGGCGCTCAATCCGATCCATGCGATCACGTTCATGACGTCGCACGGCCCCGGGGGCTTTTTCGTTCTCGGTGGCATCGTGCTCGCGGTAACGGGCGTCGAGGCACTCTACGCCGATATGTCGCACTTCGGTCGGAGACCGATCGTGCTCGCGTGGTACGGTCTCGTTTTCCCCGCGCTCGTCATCTGCTACGTCGGCGAATCGGCGCGCATCCTCGTGCAGCCGAAGCTACTCGATAATCCCTTTTACTCGCTCACGCCGGGCTGGACGCTCTATCCCGCGATCGCGATCGCTACGGTCGCCACCGTCATCGCATCGCAAGCCTTGATCTCGGGCGCCTTTACCCTCGCCGAACAGGCGATCGCTCTCGGGCTCTGGCCGCGCATGCACGTGCGCCATACCTCAGCCGACGTGCGCGGCCAAGTCTTCGTACCCGCCGTCAACACGGCGCTCGCGGTCGGTTGCGTCGCGCTCGTCATCGCATTTCGCTCGAGCGATAAACTCGCCGCGGCATTCGGCCTTGCCGTGTCGTGCACGATGCTCGCGACGTCGTTCGCCTATTACATCGTCGTCCACCGCGTCTTGCACTGGTCGCCCGCGCGCACGATTCCACTGCTTACGGCATTCGTGCTCGTCGATGGCTCGTTCGTGATCGCTGGGTTACCGAAATTCATCGACGGCGGTTGGGTACCGTTCGCGGTCGCCTCCGTACTTTCGTTCGCGAGCTTCGTCTGGCTACGCGGTCGCAGGCGCGTCGTCGACGCGATCACCGCAGGCTCGACGCCGATCGCCGACGTGATCGCGTCGTTTGGAACGGAGCGTTCGCCCGACTCTCCCGTCATGGTCTTCCTCACACCAGATGAGATGCGGGTTCCCTTCATTGCCAAACGATCGTGGATTCGCGATCGCGCGCAAGAAGAACGCGTGGTCTTACTCCGCCTACAACGCGGAGCCAATCCGACGGTTGCCGAGCACGAGCGCGTGCGCGTCGTTCGCGTCGCCCCGAGCCTCACGCAGATCGTCGCGACGTTCGGATATATGGAATCACCGCGGATCGCACCCGTGATCGATGCGGCACGCGCGCAAGGCCTGGATCTCGATCGTGATACGACGTCGTTCTTTTACGCCGACCCGAAGATCGAGGATGCGAATGGTGGCGAAGGTAATTTCGCACAGCGCGTTTTCGTGTTGATGCAACGTAGCGCGCGTCCGCTTCCCGACGATCTCGGCATTCCCGCCGAACGCCGCGTCGAATTGAGCGTACGTGTCGATTACAACGCACCGGAGGCGGCGGCACGGCCCGCTCTCGTTCGAGTGAGCGAGACCGCAGCAAAATCCGTGGAGTGAACATCCCCGGCCGCGATCAGCGCGGTTGAGCACTTGAGACATTCGTCTCGAAACTTTCCGTTGAAGCTCGCCAAGAAAGCATACTGCATCGGTTTTTCGGCGAAGAGGTCGAACGCATCGCCTACCCTCGCGGCGTACGCTCGTTCACGTTACACGGCCATCTAATAGGTCCGATTTCGACTGGCACGACCTCCGCCACCAGTAATCCCACCGTTGGCATGGAATCGACACGACGTTTTCATGTCACGCACCGCATCCCGCGCGATCGATCTGCCCACGCTTATTGCGATCGCCGTGGTCTGCAATGTCGTGGATAATTTCATTCATGAAGGTATCGGCCACGGCGCGACTGCTATATTTTTTGGGGCGCACATCATCCACGTGTCAAACGTCGATCTAAGTTATGAGGACCACGCACTGAGCGCCATTCAAAATCGTATCGTCGCCATTGCGGGTCCCTTTGCCAACCTGATCACCGGCGCGATCGTTATCGCGCTCTCGCGAAGATGGACGCCAGCGAGCACGGCAACTCGCTATTTTCTATGGCTGTTCGGAATCACGAATTTGCTGTCGTTCGGCGGCTATCTTATGGGGCTCTCATTCGCACCCTTCGGTGATATCGAGCTGTTCGCCACGGGACTTGCCGCACCGTTCGTGTGGAAGCTCGGCTTGACGATCATCGGTCTTGCGGCATCGTTTGTGGCGCTTTTCTTTGGGATCAATACGCTCGGACCGTGGCTCGCCGATCCTACCGATCACAGGCGACGCGTGCTCGCGCTGACGCTGGTTCCGTATCTTACGATGGGCGTTCTCGCGACGTCCGCCGGAGTGCTCAATCCCGATAGCCCGATGCTTATTCTCGTCTCTGCGGGTTTTGCGTCGTTCGGCGGCAACGCGTTCATCGCGTGGATGCCGGCGTGGCGCGTAGCATACCGTGGATCATCACCGCCATATTCGCCGTGCTGTTTCTCTCCATCGGTCTCGCGCCGGGACTGCCGCGTTAACGACAGCGGATCCAGCTCCGCAATCCTGCCGTCAAATAACGCGAACGATCTTTTTCGCACGCCGTGCAATCGCGGAGAGGCTCGGCCGTAACTATGCCGCTATTGGTCGCGCCACCAATCGGTCGTTTTCGCCCCGTCGAACGGTTTCGTTTCGGCGACGGATTGCCCGTGGGCGAGAAAGTTCTTCGCACGCGCGATGAGTTCGAGTAGGTTGATATCCCGCCGCGCGCCGAGGATTTCTTCAAGTCGATTGATTGGCGTCTGTGCGACGTGCTCGACCGTCACGATGCCGGCCTCGTTGAGCACCGCGATGTGATTCGCACCGATACCGAGGGCATTTAAAGGCCGCACCGCGTCGTCAACCTCCGTGCCAAGCGGATCGTTCGGCTCCGAGGCTTCCTTTGGCGAAACTTTTGAATCGGTACCGAGTGGCACGAACGTTCGCCGATAATCCGTTGGCGAGCCGACGAGTTTTCGCTCAAGATCGATTTCGATACCCGCGAGCGGCGCGTAGCGATGCCGGATCCCGTGCGACTCGAGCCCCACCGGTTCGTCTCCAGCGCGCTCCCATAGCACGATCCCACCACCCGCAGTGCGCGCCGGGATCGTCCAGTAGTCGCCGCCCCGGATGGCTGGGATGCGACCCTGCAGTGCGACGAATCGAATCGCAATACCGTCTTCGAGCGGGATCCAGCGCGGATCCGAATCGCTATCGCGCGGAATCACAATCGGTGCCGAACGTTGATCCCAACGCCGCAACACGGGATGCTTCGCCGAGCGGACGACGTAGCCCGGAGGCGTCCTGAGCGTCACCGTCCGCAGCGCCGAATCGGCGTGTGAGACTGCGAAGAGATTGCGCGCGGGTTTTGCCGTGCCTGCGTCGTCGTCATCAACGATCTCGACCCAATCGCCCGGCACGATATCGGCACGTTCGTCGCGGCCGACCGCTTCGAGGGTGACGATGCGATCCGCAATCGATCGAATCGCGAAAGCGACGGCGCCGTTGTCGCGCGACCACTTGAACGTCGCGCCATCGCCGAGCGTTCCCGGCTCGTGGATCTCCACGCGGTATAGCCGATTCTCGTTCCCGTGGTAGCCAGCGCGGGCGGTCCCGAACGCGGGGTCGGCGTCCTCATGAACGTCGCCGACCGTCACCGCAAGGCCGACGCGCGTTTCGGGCGACGCGCCACCGATTTGTTCTAAAAATTTCGGCCAACCGGCATAGATCGTGTCGCGCGTTGGAATCGTGTCGAGTGGCCGTAGGCGGATTCGCCACTCGATGCGGGTTCGCGCAACCGTATCGAGCCCGCCCAGCGCCGGATCGAGCGACCCCGCATCTTGTTGCGGAGCGATGAACTCTTCCCAAACGTCGAGATACGCGAGATGCGAACCCGCTTTAAGTGCATCGTCCGCGCGCGGATACGGCGCGCGATCGTCGTAATTTTCGACGAGCACGCCGCCGAGATAGTAGCGCCCCGCACCGATAACGAACGCGGCGTCGTCGTCGCCCGCAGCACGAATTTCAAAGCCACAGCAATGCTCGGGTCCGCCGAAGGGACCGAAGAGATCTCCGACGATCGTTTCGAGACGATGCAGCACGGTTGCGACTTGCTCGTTCCAATCGGCGTCAAGCTGCACGCGCCCCTGTTGCATCAGCAGTCGATAGACGCTCTTCTTAGGATCGAACGAGTCGCGTGAGAAATCACCCTTCATACATCCCCCAGGTAATGAAACGTCAGGCCGACGTCAGGCGGAACGAACTCCGCGAGACGAGCCTCGAGATTGGCCGCCTTCTGCGCGTTGCGCGACGTGTAGAATGCGCCCATTTCGCCGCGATTCTCGCCACCGAGCGCGATCGCGCGCGGACACGCACGTGCGAGCCGCGCATAGCCCGGCGTGCCGAATGCGTGACTCATAAAGACGGGCGCCGACTCCGATACGCATGCGAATCGCTTGGGCGTGAGCGATTGGGGCGCGACGTACGAAAAGCGCACACATCCCCGTTCGCGTCGACGGACGCTAAATTCACGCATGAAGATCGCATTTTCTACAAGCGCGACGCCGTGCACGCGCACGCGGCCGAAGATCGTACTGCGCGCGACGGCGAGATCGACGAAGGCCGATGGCGCATCGGGCGACCCGATCGCATCCTCACGGCTGCGCGCGCCGACGATCGAATCTGCAATCGAAACGACGTTCGGATCCGCTCGCGTCTCGTCTTCGATGGTCCGAATGTCGCCAACGATACTCTGCTCGATGACGAGCCGCGCCGTTCGCGACCGCAACACGATCGGCGCTTCGCTCGGAACGAACGTGCAGCGGCGAATGATGACGGTTCCGATATCGCCCGCGATCTCGAGACCACGCCGCGCGAGCACGAGGCCGTCGAGCACGAGCGTACTCCGCGCACCACCGCAGACGCGGACGACATCGAGGTGGCCGGCACTGCGATCTTCGATGCGCACGACCGGACGCGCGCCATCGCCCGCACGAATCTCGAGATAGCCATCTTCGGGAACATCGATCGTGAGATTGCTCTCGTCGTAGACATGGCTGTCGCCGAATTCGATCGCGGCGCGCGCGACGCCCGTTTTGCGCCACGCCGCGAGCGCGACGCGCAGGTGACGGTGTTCTTCTCGCCCGCCATGCACGACCGCAATCCTTGTGGCAATTGGCGCGAGATCGCGCGGATATTCACCCGCTCCAAGATCGGCCGGTTCCCCATAGAAATAGCGCACGACGACCCCGTCGGGCGCGTGCCCCGGGGCGAATGCGATGCGACCACGCTCGACGTCGATTGCGACCTCTCCCGGCTTTGCATGCACGCGCCAATGCCGTAAGTCGGCGGCGAACACGCAATCGCGTGGGACGTGCTCGAGCCGCGTTCGCTCGCCCGCGGGCCGCGTCCAAAGTGCGATACTCTTGTGCGTGCCGTATTCGCTCGCGAGATCACCAGGCACGAGCACCGTTGGCAATGCGCGCATCCCCGAGACGAGCGGCACGTCGAAACCGAGCGCGTCGAACGTGTAGCAATGTTCGCCCTGCGTCGCGACCCTCGCGGCATCACCGCGCGAAACGCTATACGCGCGCAGACGTGAGACGAGCATACCGATACTTCCGAGTGCGTACATACCATGCGTCGCGACACTTCGCGCCGCAAGCGACCGTGCGTCGCGCAAGGTCGCGAGCGTTGCCGCATCGCGTAGGTCGAGCGTCTTTTCGCGCGTCGTCGCCGGCCGCATCATCGAAAACGTCGCAGCGATTGCGTGCTCGAACTCAATGGCGATCGCGGGCCAACCCGTCACGTCGCGCGCGATCGTTTCGAGCACGCCGATCGTGCCCTTCCGTCGCCGCGAACCGATAATGTCCGCAACGTCGCTTCGCGGGATCGTCGTTGCGAGTGCATCGTCGCCGAGTGATTCGTAGCCGACGAGATCGCCGATATACGGCACGACCCATGGCGCGCACGTCTCGATGAACCAATTCTCGTAGAGCTGCGCGATATCGGCGCGCAGCACGTCGACCTGCTCTTCGATGACGCCGAGCAATGCGCGCAGCGGCTTCCCGTCAAGGGCATCATCGGCTTGACGGATGTACGCCGGCAAAAGCGCGTAGAGTTCATCGTTCATACGTTCGTGCCGCCAGAGGCGAGTCGCAGGACGACCGTATCGCGCACGGTCGGATCGAGCGCGACGAGTTGCGCCGGACGCACGATACCGCCGATGCGTCGCGCGGGCTCGGGCACGATCGGCGCGTGTTGCCGACCAGGCGTCGGCACGATCGCGGCCACCGATGCAAGCGTTGCATCGGTAACGCCCGAAAAATAGTCGATCGAAACGTCACGGACGCCGGCGACGCCGCCAATCGCGGCGATCGCGGCGCTGGGATACGCGGCCTTGTCGAAATCCATCGCATCGAAGCCGAGTACGCTTGCGAGCGCGACGCGAATCGCGGGCTCGACCACTTCCCAAAGCGCATCGGCGTCGAGATCGACACTCGCGCCGATGAGGAGCACGACACGTTCGCACGTTTGGATCTCGAACGCTTGACGCGGATCGCCGAGCGTTCGCAGCGCCGTCGCGAGATTGAGCGCAAGATCCCCATCTTTGTCGATCGCCGCATTCCCCGGGCCCGCGAGCGTGAGCGCGACGGTGCTCGCGCCGCCCGAGCCGATGCGCACGGCCGTGCTGCGCGCGATGCCCGCAAAGGTTCGCGCAAAATGTTCGTAATCGTCGAGTGATACGAGACGATCGAGCGCGAGCAGAGCCGTTGGCACGTTGCGCCGGAGATCGTTCGTCGATTCCGAATCCGCGCCGCCCGATGCTGCCTTCGGGTTGACCACGCCCTTGACGCCGAGCGGGCGCGATTGTAAGAGTGAGAGCTTCCCCGCGCCGACGTTTCCCGCATGACCGAGGCCCGTACGGTAGGTCGCGACGATGTTTTCGACGCCCGTCGGAAGTCGCGCGCCGTGAATCCCATCGCCGAAGGTTACGAACGTTCCGGCATCGTCCGTCGTGGTGACGAACGCACGATCTCTGGGGCCGAGCGCACTCGGATTCTCCGAAAGATTCCAACGTATGCCGTTAACGCGAACGCTAAAGGTACGAAGGGTTCCCGATTGCGTCGGTGCCGAGACGAACGTGAGCGGCTTCGCTTTGAGCGCGAACGCTTGCCGTGGCCGCGACGCATCGCCGCTCCCAAGTGTTTCATGGCGCGTCTCACCATGGGTCGCGCGAACGACGTTACCATAGATTTGTACGGTCGCGCGGTCGTAACGAAACGCAAGTTGCGACGAGAGCGTCACAAACGTGCGCAGCGTGTCGCCCGGAATCGCGGGGTTTGCGAGGTGCTCTGCCTTCGCGATCATCACGAGTTCCGCGTCAGCGACGCCGGGCGCATCGGTGCGCGTACCCGCAACGATGGCCCAGCGGCCTGGCGCGAGGCCATCGTACAACCCGTCGAGTTCGAGCACCGTTGGTTCGGTCTTCGCATCGTCGTCGGCAATCGGTTCGGGATCGGTCGGAACGTCGCTCTCGATCGGAACCTCGGCGAGGTGGAGACGTTCGCTTTGCGCATACACATCGATATCGCGCAATGCCTCAAGCGTCGAGTCATCCTCGATGTTTTGGCCCTCGACCAACGTCACATACTTCATGTCGAGGCGCAAGATGGTCGACGTCGCCGCGATTCCGTAATCCCGGCGCGCACGCTCGGAGATCGAGACGACGCGCGCGAGTGCGAACGTGGTCGTAAACGCATTATCCGGCTCCACTGCGCCTCGGAGCGCGTCATTGCCGGCGGGCGTTTTTAACGCGACCGTTCGGATCACGACGAAGCTTGCGGGCGTGATGCGATCGTAACGTGCGTCGAGTGAAAGGATGCGCGAATCCTTGTCGAGGCGCGCGAGCGGCCACTCCTCCGGTTCGAAGAGATTCCCGTTGAAAACCAGCTTCGACGGCGCGTTGTGTCCGTAGGGCGCCGCATGCACGCGAAAAGCATAGACCTCGACGGGATTCGTAACATCGGTCGGTTCATTCGCAAGGGCCGTGTAGATCGAATCGGCGGCTTGCGGATGAAGCGCGCCAAAGAGTTGCGTCGTGAGGTCGAGATTCGACCCGAGGATCTCGGATGACTGACGCTGCAGGCGTTCCGGTGATAGCGGTGTGACCGTCGGCGCCGACAGCAGCCTCTCGCGCAACGCGCCGATGCGATCCACGAGCGGTCGTGATGACGCGGAAGGCGTCGACACGGACGCCGACGCGACCGCGGCGTTCATCGTCGCTGGTTCGCTTTCGGCTGCGAGCGTAACCACGATCTTCGTGCGATTGAGCGCGGGCTGCAATTCCACTGACGTCACGTGGAGAATGGTCGTGACGTCCGCGAGGCCGGTCGCAGCACTTCCTCGTCGGAGAAAGAGCAGCACGTCGTTCGGCTTGAGGTTTGTCGTTAATGTGGTGACGTAAAATGGCTCGGTCGTCTTGGGATCTTGCGGCCGCGTCTTGCGCATACCAAGCACGTTCCAGACGTCGCGTGCGACGAGCGGGTCGCTCGTCTCGAACGTTTGCGGCATCTCGCCCGGTCCCGGAATACTCTGCACGCGGTTGCCCAGTGCGAGCGTGACATCGCTCCCCTTATCGAGCGTATACGCGAGAAACACACTCGCTGCAACGCCGGGCCGTGGCACGTAGCCCACGAGCTTCGCGAGCTCGACGAGCGAGCGTTTCTCGGTTGTCGTTCGAAGAAAGCCTTCGTTTGCGATACGCTCTTGGTAGAACGATAAGATGTCCCCGATGATTGCCCAGCCGTCGAGTAAGGCGATCGACGCGTCGTCTGTATCACGTGTCGTGAGCGGCGGTACGTCGACACTCGCGCGATCGAGCATCGTGCGAAAGAACGTGCCGTACGTACCGACGCGATAAGCGAGCGCGCCGAGGCCCGGGCGATTCACGGGCGACTTCACAATCCACCGCCGATATCGAGTGAGAGCACGCCGCGATCGGGCCGTGCGAGATCGCCGTCAAGTCGGGCGATTTCGAGCCGACCGAATGCGAGCGAACGCGGAACGTCATCCGGCGTTGGCGCGAAAAGGCGTTCGAGCCGGATCACTGCGACGTTGCGAACGCCCGTTACAGCAAGTGCCCGCGCGACGATGCCACTTTGCGAGACGGGGTCGCCGAACGTCAACGCGTCGGGATGGAAGAAACCGAGTCTGCCGTCGAGGGTCGTCGCGCTCCCGAGTTCCGCTTCGAGCGCCGCACGAATGTGACCGCGCTGATACCCGCTCGCGACGGATACGGTTAAGGCGACGTAGAGCGGCACGTAAGACGCGCCCACGACTTCGATGTCGTGACCAATACGTCGAACGGGTTCGAGCCGCGCAGCGACGGCCGCCGATATCTCGGGATCGAGGTCATCCGTGTGCAGCGGGTCGAGTGCGACACGCACAAGTATCCGCGATCCCGTCCAACGAAATTCTGCAGCTGCTCGTTGGACGCGCTCGTCGCGTTCGGCGATGTGCGCGTAATCCTCGGGCGTGATCGCCCGCGCGATCTGCGTACGAAACGCCGACGGCGCGAGGGCCCGCACGTCCTCGACGGATTCCGGCGCCGTGCCGCCGGTCGCGGCGATGGGATTGCGTACGCGCACGCCCGCCGGAAGCGGCGTCTTTGCCGTTGCGGCGACGTTGACGATCGTCTCTGGACCCACGTTTCCCGCGACCCCGTTGCCAACGCGGTAACGAACGTTCACGGTCGATCCGGCAGACGGCCGACGGCCGAGCACTCCGTCGCCGAAGCGTAACGTCGTCGCGCCGTCCTCGTCGACCTCGACGACGACATGGGCATCGCTCTCACCGCTTCGTAAGAGTTCATCGACGGCGGTCCAGCGGCGCTTGTGGCCATCGAGATCCGTCGTGACGAGTTCGGCGATTTGCGGCCGCGCGTCGCGCGGAAAGCGGCGCGTGAAAGCTGTCGCACTCTCATGCGCCACGGAGCGCGCTTCGGCGTAGGTGAGGCCTGCCTCCGCAAGTGTCGGACGATACGGGAAATGCGAATCCAATGGAACGGGAGTTAAAACTTCTACCGCGACGAGCGTTCGGCCGTGATCGACGGGGATCACGTTCCCCCACACGACGCCGGGTTCGATCGATGGCGCTTCGAGATCTCTTGGGTCGGGTGCGGCAAAGGCAAAATCAAACGGTAAGCGATCTGCAAGCGCCCACGCGATCTCGACCACCGGCACGTCATAGAGCGGATCGAGCGCGGGGCGGACGTGCGTGAGTCGCACGACGTGACGACGCGTGGGATCTGCCGGTACGATCGTATCACCCGCGATCGCGTGCGTGCTTTCGAAGAGCACGTAATCACCGGCTTTGAGACGCAGGCTACGTGTCGGCTCGTCTTCTCCTTCGATCGTTCGCCACGTATCGCGAAGCGTGGCGGCGGTGGCGCCGCGTTCGAGCGAGCACGACCCGTTGCCCCACGCGTAGAGTCGCATCGGGGCGTGTGCCGCGTAGATCGCGATCGCTTCACGTCCGATCGGTTCGAAGGCCTGTGCGGGCGTCGCGAGCGTCGCGGCCGTCGTAAAGACGAGTTCGCGTGGATCGAGGGGCTCAAGATCGCTCTCCACGCTGACGACGAGCCATGTGCGCGCATTGCAACCTTCGTGAACGCGATAGTCGAGCAGCCGCGCGTGGCGGCGCACAGAAGCGCGTTTGCGCGCCGTGCCGAGATAGGCTTCCGTCGCGACGGCATCCTGAAAGTAGCTGAGCCGGTCGCCGACATACGCGAGTAACTCGATGAGCGTCACGTTGATGTCAGGGATGTGTCGCTCGACCCACGCGGGGACGATCAGTGCCGCACGATCGAGCAAGAGACGTCGGAATGTCGCATAGTCTTTCGCAAGATAGTCGACGTGCGGTTGCGGCAGATCGATGCGCGCCGCGCGAGTTTCCACGCTGCAATCGGTGAGACGTTCGTTCCCCGAATCGAACGTGAAGGCGAGACTCGCGTAGAGCGGATCGATACCCGGCACATCGACGACGTGGAGCACGTAGGTCGACGGATCGCCCGCGCGATCGACGCGGAGCGAAACGACACCCTGGCTCTCTGGTTCGTCCGAAGCGATGCGGACGCTCGTCACGACGAGACCCGTGACGCGCTCGCCGCCCGAGATGACGAAATTGTCGCGGTCGAGATCTTCGGGGGCCGCGCCAAAAAAGGCAACGATGAGCGTTCGGGCATCACCGCGGACATCGATGTAATCGAG
The DNA here is from genome assembly GCA_031420415.1 of Vulcanimicrobiota bacterium. Taxonomy (GTDB): domain Bacteria; phylum Vulcanimicrobiota; class Vulcanimicrobiia; order Vulcanimicrobiales; family Vulcanimicrobiaceae; genus JANYGA01. The sequence continues at coordinate 23,671 of JANOMT010000026.1, read as the reverse complement.
CCCCGAGCCGCCACCCGCGATGACGTCCGCGCGACGGCGATCGTCGGCGACGAACGGTGGAATCGCTGCGGCGCCGCTCATGTCCTCACCGCAAACTCGGCGCTCGACGCGAGTCCCGTATCGCGCCGCACATACGAGATGAACACCAGAAGTTGCGCGTCGACGTTCGTGACGGTAAGCGTATCGACGACGATGATATCGCCGAGGTACCGTTGCAACGCCGCCTGCATGGTGTATTGAACCGTCGCTGCGAGTTCGGGACTGTTGGGAGAAAAGACGAGTTGTTGGAGGCCGCTTCCAAAATCCGGCCGATTGACGCGCTCGCCCGGATTCGTAAAGAGCACGAGTTCGATCATCTGCAAGACGTGCGCGTCCGCGGCTGCAAGCGCGGTGCGGCCGTGACGATCGATGTGCCACGGAAATGCGAGATTCGCCATTACAGCGCGCTCACGAGCGTCTGCGTCGTGATGACGAGCAGCGGCGTAAACGTCGGCTGACAGATCGACGTCCCAAGGGAGACGATGACGGGTTGACCGTACGACGTTACCGCCGTCGAAGCCACGATAAACGTGCCCGTAACGCAGGGTGGTGCTGGAACCGTCGCGAGTGCGCACCCCGCAACGGCATACGGCCCCGTTTGCAAGACGACGGGCATGCCCATGACCGTTACCGCGGGACTGAGCGCCGTCGGCGTTGCGAGTCCCGCGTGCGAACACAATACCGTCGCGCCTTGATGAACGAGAAATCCCGGCATCGCGGCCGCGCCTACGCCGGCGCCACGGCGAGTGCGCCGTCGTTAACGATCATGAGGCCATTAATCATAATCGTCGGTGAGAATATTTTGATCATCGTGGGGCTCACCGCAATATACGAGGCGCCGCTCACGAGCATCACGCCGCCCTCGATCATGGGTAGAACGGGAAGATCGCTCACGACGACCGCGTTCTGCAAGGTCGAGTTGATGACGATCGGCGGATCGCCCGGTGGTGCGAGCAACGCGAACGGCGGTATCTCCGCGACCGTGCCCCAAAATCCGCCAACCCAGATTGGAAAATCGGGATCGCCGTGTTCGTATTCGATCCAAACGCCCGATCCGATTTGCGGCACCACGTACACGCCCGATGCTTTGTTCGCGATCGGAACGCACGGCATAGCCCAGCTCGATGGCACGAGATTCCCGACATCGGGGACGATCGCCATGATGCGCCCGATTTGCATCGGATCGATGTTATTGACGACGGTCCCGCGATACTTACCAAAGAATTTTTTCGCGCCGTTCACGCCGGCACCCGCGGGGTGATCGACACGAGGCCGTTACGCGTAAGCTTAAAATCTTGTTTGTATTCGCCGCGTTTGAGTTTGTGCGTCACGCTCTCGACATAGTAGAGACCGTCGAATGCGAAACCGGCGCCGCGCACGCCAACGAGTCCACGCGCGTGCAGGACGCCGCCGTACCGGATGACATCGATCGAGCCATCCGCCGTGACGGCATCGTGCGAGCGCGACGCCGCGGCGACGCCGATCGAGAGGGCGCGGATCGGGCTGAGATTCGCCGTCCCGTTCTCGAACTCGATGATTTTGGGGATCGGCTCGATGAGGCCGAGCGGCGGCTGCAACGGATTGATGTTGGGGATCGGAATCGGGATCGGGATCTTGGTCTCTTTATTTTGAATGAAGACGACAGGCAGCTTCGCTTTCTCGGAGTGAAAGGCGAAGCGCAGTTCGTCGCAGTTCGTCTGCGCGTCCATATTGATATTGAGCGCCCGTTGCGGCACGCCTATTTTGATCTGTGGGCCGAAGTACGCGATACTCGTGCCCGGCGCGGGACCGGGATCGACGTAGAACACGTAGCCAACCTCTTCGGCCATGTGGTTAAGATAGGTATAGTCGGTGCCCTTATGGATCGCGTAACCCTCGAGTGGGTTCTGAATATCAAGAAAAAGTGGCGGGATCGGTACTGGGATAATTCCGAATGCGAGATATTTCGCAAGGATCAGCGCGACACGGACTTCGACCGGCATCGCGGGATAGGGCATTCCATCGAGTGCGACCAGATCCATGAGCGCGCTGAGATCGACGCCGTGGATCGTGAGCGTCGAATAGCGCGAGCCGGCACCGCCGGGCGTCACGCTCTGGCTCGTTACGACGCCGTCCATCAGCACTTCGGGAATGCCGCTGATCGTCGCGACGAGAACCACGCGGATGAACGGTACGAGGCCACCGCCCGCAAGCAAGAAGATCGTATGCAACGGCGAGTCGTTCGAGAGCGAGAACGAGAGTTGAAACGAGCTCTGCACGCCGAGTTCCGACGTGCTCGTGATCTCGACGCTTTCGAGCGCGTCGAGGACGACGTGCGGCACCGGCACCGGTACGAGCGGGCCCGCGAGCAGCGTGAGGTAGATTCCCTTAAGCATCGGTCATCCCGGGAATTCCTACCGGAAGCGTGATACGCAGGCGTCGCCCAGGGTGCAGCGTCAGCTCGTCTGGATCGAGCGCACCGTTCGCATCGCAGAGACGCCAAAAGAGTTCGGGATCGCCGAACTCGCGTGCGGCAATGTTATCGAGCCGCGAACGCTCGCTCGCAACGACGGTGTGTAATCGAAGGAGACTAAACGCCGACGGCTGCGGCACGAAACGGCGCTGGAGATACGCGACCTCCTCTCCCGTCGCATCGCGTGTCGTAGCGGTCGCAGTCAGTTGATAGCGGCTGTTCGCGGCGAACGTCATCTTACAATGCGCCCGTCGCGCCGAGTGTGGCGAGCGTTCCGAGCGGACTCATTGCGGCGAGACGTTCTTTTTGTTGCAGGTAGACCATGAACAGGCTGCCGCCCTTATGATCGAATCCGATGTCGTCGACGCTGAGCACGCGCATGCCGAGGCTGACCTTAGCACGGATTGGATTGAGCGTCGGATCGAACGCTTCTTCGGTAATGCTAAATTCGGTGAGTCGGACGGGAAGTACGCGCGTCTTACTCCAGACGAAGATGGTGAGCGCTGTTTCCATCGCGGCAATCTCGAGCGTTCCGGCCGATGCGAGCGCGTTATTCGAAAGTAATTCGGAACTCGTCGGGTAGATAAGCGTTTCCAACGCCGCGAGTTGCGGGAAGAGCCCGACGGACGTCGCGCTGCCGTTGGCAACGGGAAACTCGAGCTGATCGGTTGCGTCGATTTCCGCCTCGACCTTGAGAGTCTCGATCGGCGTGCCTTTGAGGCGTAGTGCTTCGGAACGATTCGCGTGATCGCCCATGCCTTGGACTTGCAACGTCCGACTGAGCGAGTCGGGATTGTATTGCAGCGCGATCACGCGGCGCACGATACCCGTGCTCGGATCGAGCAAGACGATTCCGCCTTTGATAAGGCGAGGCGAGCCCGGAAATGCGCTCATCGTTCGTGAGCGTACGATTGCGTACTCTCTGCGGTCTCTCCGACGGCGATCAGGATTTTCATTGACCGCCGCTCGGAACGACACGCCGCTACCGATCGTTGCGAGCGCGAGGTTTCCGGTTTCATGAATCGACGCTCATGACGCGGCTACTATCGAGACGATTCCGGCGAGCGAACGCGACGCCGCATCACGGGCGGCGGCTTATTGATCTCGCGGAAAATTCCGCCACGATTGCGCGGCTAGTCGAAACGATTGTTAATCTTGGCATCTCCTGACAAGTTGCCGCCGCCAAGACAGCGTGCCGCGAAAGCGCAGCTGCGATGGCCTTCCGAACGGTCTCTAGGTCGGATGCGTCCGAAACTTTGCATTCGATACAGTCGATCCGCACGTTTTGAATCATGATTCGCCCATCGTGCAGATCGTGCAACTATCCCATCTCGAAACTCTCTCCGTCACCGAGGGGAAGCGCTCGGCTTGTCGTCTTCTGTTTTTGGTTGACTCGGTTTGAGGTGTATCCCCGCTTCGATAGCATTTTTAATTGCTGCTTTCGCTTTAGCGTCCAGAGTCGTTGCATCAAGCGCCGAATCTACCAAACCTTCAATCCCCTCGTCAACGGCAGAGACAATTTTTTCGGTGATGAAGTCACGCACGTCTTTGGGTAAACCCGCGAGGAGCGGCTTCACAGCTTCTGCGACCCCTTTTTTGATCGCCTCGATTACTGACGTTGGTTCGATACCTTTTGGTAATGGGGGAATATCGGAGCGCCCGGCCATGGCATCGGTAATGATTTTATTAATTCTGTCTTGAACAATCTCTTTATCGGTTTTGGGTTTTCCGTATTTCGCTGACGGAGACAAGTTCAGATCGACCGGCGGGGTCCTAAAAAATTGGAAAGGTGGGGTTGTTTCGCTCGAAGCGGTGGCGTCGGGCTGCGTTTGTTTAGGAGCAACTGCACTTTTCGGAGGAGCTTGGGGTGGAACGCCTGCCTTTTTTGCCGGTGCGCCCTTCGGTCTTGCCCCAGTTAACGTGTCGATCGTTTGAAGCTCATGAAGCGGACCTACGCCTCCGAGCTCGTTCAACGACCTCTCCGGTACTTTTGACCTTTCCAAAATTTTCACAAAGAAGTGAGACGACAGTTGTAAGAGCACGACGTTTGTATTTAATCCGGGAATAATAAAAATTGTCTTACCTTCGGGAATTACAATCCCAATGGTGAGCATTTCCGGCGTCCACTGCGCACGTAACTCAACGTCTGCTGGCAAAACATCGCTACTTTCAGCAATCGCTACGCCATTGAGAGTTACGATCGTTCGACCGGCTTGTTGCGTTGTGCTGAAGTTGGTAGTCGGCGCCGGTTTAGGCGCATCCGTGTTTTTTTGGCGCGCTAATCCCGGGGCGCTCGCTCCAGAAATCCGAATTGTACCGCTTCCTTGAAAAAAATCTGAGGCTGTCTGTTCGGCAGATCGCTCCGATGAGCTATTCAAAGAGTTGGAAGGACTTAACGCGATCCCTCGACTTTGTTGCACAACATGGGCTAGCTCATGCACCAAGAGTTCCTGCCCATCGTTATTCTGCGGGGCATATTTCCCAGCATCAAATGCAATATCTTGTTTCACCGTGTAAGCGACTGCATTCACAGCGCGTGTTGATTTTGCGGCCTTTCCATCGGTATGCACGCGCACGTGACTGAAATCATGTCCGAAGCGCGGTTCCATTTGCGTACGAGTCGTTGCGTCGAGCGGGCACCCGGGTGAATTCAAAACGTCATTCACAATCGGTGGCACGTCTCGGGCCTTGTCGTATGAAGCGCGCTCGCCATCCATGTCGGATCCCAAGTCACTTGCGCTCTGGTATAATCGCAAGATCGCGACCTTCCTCTCGGGCTCGTTAGCCCTGAAAACAACGGGTCGGCACTGCCGATGCTAACGTACCTGTACGTCCGAAACCTTGGAACGTGTTCACGAAAACTTCGGCGGTGAGCTCCTCAGAGGCATGGACTCTCATGCTGCGCCCCGTCGAGGTGACGTTGCGTATGCGCTCTCATCGATTGGGCGATCGCCTTTAACGAACTCTTGGCGGACGGCCGTCAACACGTGATCAATGCCGATTTGCGATTCGTCGCGGACAGCCAGAAATGCCGCATTAAGTGCCGCATTCGCGATCACGGCACCCGTGATGTTAAACTTCGCGAGGCGCGCGACGTCAAGCGGTTCGGCGAGCGTTTCCGGCGGGAACGCGCGTTCCCACATCCGCTTTCGTTCCGCGATGCCGGGATGAGGGAAGGTTACGATGAAGCGAAGGCGTCGTGTGAAGGCCGCATCGAGCGAAGATTTCATGTTGGTCGCGAGGATGGCGAGCCCGCGAAACGATTCCATGCGTTGGAGGAGATAGTTCGTCTCGATGTTCGCGTATCGATCGTGGCTATCGCGAACCTCGGAGCGTTTTCCGAAAAGGGCGTCGGCTTCATCGAAGAATAAGATCGCGCCACCGTCTTCGGCGGCATCGAACACTTTGCGGAGATTCTTCTCCGTCTCGCCAATGTATTTGCTTACGAGCGCGGAGAGGTCGATGCGGTAGAGCGCGAGTTCGAGCGCGTTCGCAATCACTTCCGCACTCATCGTTTTGCCCGTGCCACTGTCGCCTGCAAAAAGCGCCGTCACGCCGAAGCCGCGGTTCATCTTCGCGCCAAAACCCCACGTTTCATAGACGTGATGGCGGGCGGGAATTTGGCTCGTGATCTGCTGCAAGAGCTCGAGTTGGGCGACCGGCAAAACGAGATCGTCCCACGTTGCCTTCGTTTCGATCCGCTCGGCGAGTGTATCGAGGTTCACACGCAATGCGGCGCGGCACGCATTCCACAAGCGCGCTTCGAGGGCGGACACATCGGAATCTTGTCGCTCCTGGCGCACGATCGCCGCGATCGTCTCGGCGTCGAGATTGAATTGCGAGACCAGACGCGTCACGATCGCATCGTCAACGTCGGGAAGGCGCGCTTCCCACAGGGCCCGCTGTTCGACGGGCGTCGGCTTCGCGACATCGTACGTCGACGTCGCCACCCCAAGAGGCCCGCCCAGTTCGTGCACGGCGAGGAAGACGAAGCCATTCGAGTGCGTAAAAAACCGACGCAATCCAGCCAGTGTGCCGCCCTCGGGAGACGCGTCGACTTCGTGTGCATCGACGTAGAGTGCGACCGACATGAGCGCGCATTCGCGGCGCCACAGGCGCGCAATAACGTCGATCTCGGCAGGCGCTCGCGGAAACGCCGCGGGGCTCGTCCGATAAAGACGCCGCCCGAGTGCGACCGCAACCTCCGTCGCGATTCGGGTCGAACTCGCGTCGTCGTGACCAACGAGCTTCACCACCGCAGGAACGGCTGGATACTCGTGCTTCCACGCGCGAAAAATCGCTTCAGCAACCCGCTGTTGGCTTGGCGGCAGATCACCGTCATCGGCCGTCGGTTCGAGTGCGACGGCGAGATCGACGAGGCGCTCGTCGAGACGGTTCAGTCCTTTAATGTAGTCGACGATGCGCTCGTCGGCCCGAAGTGACGCCGTCGTGAGCGGGCCGCTTCCGCGTTGTGCGAGTTCGATGAGACGCCAATACCGGAGCGGTCGCTCGGGCGAAAGCGCTTCCCATGCGACGGAATCGAAGATTGCGAAGGCAAGCGCGAAGGTCGGATACGGCTTTTGCGGATCGTCGTGGGCGCGCGCGCAGAGCGACGCGACGCGCGTATCGAGTTCCATCGCGACGCAGAGCAACACGACGTCGAGTTCGAAGGCAGAGAGACCAAACGTGCAGCCGAGCGTCACAAGTGCTGGCGGCGGATCCATCGCTGGATCGAACGGGACGTGTTCCGATGCCGATGCAATTTCGGCACGCGGCGTTTGCGCGCGTGGTCGTCGACCGGCGCGCGCCGGTGTCGCCTGCACAGGTGGTTCGACCGTATCGGCCTCACCATGACGCCCGACGCGTTCCAAACGCTCCCGCAGCCACGCGAGTGCATCGCCCAAGAACGCCGCGTTTGCGCGCTCCCACCCGGCGTCGTCGAGCATCACGTGACGACCACACGGCGCTGCGGATCGAAGGTCGGCGGCTTCTTCGTACGATCGACGAGTAACGTACTATCGGCGCTATCGACACGTAGGCGAACGAAATATGCTCCCGGGGTTACGCCCGAAATCGAAAACGCGACGGTGTTCGTCGGACGCGTGCCCGGATCGGCTTGAATCTCGCGATCGCCAAAGAGTAGCGCGACTCGTTGGCCCACAACGACAGCCGGTGCACAATCGAGCGAGAGGGTGATCGATCCACCTTGCGACTGCACGCTGGGCGGCAACACGCTCGTGATCTGCGGCGCGAGCGCGACCGCAATCTCGTTGGAGGCATGCGTTTCAAGCGCACCACCCGGTAGCGGCGTCGTTACGCCGACCGAGATGCCGTAAAGTCCCGCGGGGAGCGTTCCGTCGCTCGGAATCGTCACCCGCACCGTCGCGTCCGTCCCGCCAGGCAAGGCGGGCACGATACGCGGCGCGGCGAGACGGGGCGACGCGAACGTTACCGATACGGCACCGCCGGAGAGTTTGGCGCCCGTAAGAACGAGTGTATCGCCAAATGTCGGATCGACGGTCGGAGCGATGGCGAAGATCGTGGCGAATGGTGGCGCGATAACCGCGCGCACCGCCGCACCACGATCGTTTGCGCCCCGTTGCAAAACGGGCAGTGGCGTGTGCGTTTCGCGCGTACTATCGATGAGGACCACCGAAGCTTCATAGGCGACCGACGTGCGATACGGGGTTTGGAAGCCCGTCCACAGACGGTAGATCTCTTCGACGCCAAGCGGCTGCAGAGAAAAGCGGATGCGCTCGACTTGCGTCCCGAGATCGTTGCCGGGGAGCGCCGACGCGATCTCCGCAGCACCCAAAACCGGATGATCGTGCAAGACGCTCATCGCTCGCCCCAACAGTTCGTGACTGAAAGGACGTGACACGTCGTCATCACGCCCATACGTCGTCAGTAAATAAAACAGGTCGAGCGCGAGCGGCGGGATGCCCGTCTCACCCGGTCGCTTCACGCCGGGCGGATCCGCGTTGCGCCATGCAGCGTTGGGTACGGCTTGATAGAGAAAGAGATTGATTTGATTCGCCGTCGTTCCGCCGTTGCGAGCAGCGTCGGGAACGTGCGTCGTGACGATTGTATCGGCGAGGTCGGGCACGAGCGTCACGCCTTGCGTGAGCAGGTGCCGTAGCGTCGCCGTGACGGCTGCGATCGCGAGTGCATTGCTCATCGACCGCGAACCCTCGCGCGGACGCGCATGTAGTCGTCGAGCGATGGCCGTGGCGTGGACGGTTCGGCGACGGGCGGCGGGCTCGGGGGCGTGGGTCGGACGATGTCGATGCGACCGATCGAAACGTTGATCGTGAACGCATCGTCGTCGATCGGTTGGTCCTGTGCCGCAGGCGCGCGGTCGTCGCGCCGAGCGTCGTCCGCTTCAATTCGCGAGGTCTTCGTACGTCCGCGATCTCGATTCGTTTCGTTGGTCTTTGCAGCGAGATCTCGTGACCGTTCGCTCGAGCCTTCGACGTAAGATTCGAGATCGCTCGCGCGATTCGACTCAACCGCAATGACACTTACATAATCCGCCGATGCGTAAAAGCGTTGATCGCGCAGGGTTTCGGGCGTGTCGATTCCGCGGCCAACATCTCGCCCTTGTTGCCGATCACTAGCGTTCCTTCGGCTATCAACGCCGATGTCGCCGCTCGATTCGTTGAATGACGGCTCGTTCGGCTGCTTTCGGAAATCGTTCGTATCCGCAACTTTTGCTACGTTCGATGGCATCGCAACCGACTTCAAAGCACGACGGCTCGGAACGATCACCGAATGACCAAGGGATGGTTGCTCAAGCAACTCCATCGCAACGACTGGCGTCGAAGCGGGCTGCGCCCAATCTTCATTTTCCACTGGTTCCGTCTCACCCGAGTCCCGCGAAATCGGTTTGTCGAGCGTCGATGCCGATAAAGGCGCGATGCGCGCGACGCGTCCGGGACGACGCTCTCCGTCTTCTTGCGCATCCGCATCGTCGAGCACATCCAAAGCAAACGCATCGCGCTCGGCATGAACGGGCATTGCGAAAATCGGTTCGCGGCATCGATGGACGATCGGTACCGTCCCGAGCGTTCGCGACGCGATACGTTCGAAGTAATCGCTCACGATGCGAGCAACGTGAGATAGCGCCTACGCCGAGCATCGGGTAGCGCGAGGATTGCATCCTCCGACCATGCATAGGCTCTCGCAAGCGCATGCACGTCGGCGAAGATCCGCGATACGTGACGCTCGAGCGCTTCCCAAAGAAACGTGCTCATATCGAACGGGAGATCGTTCGGCGAGCCGCACGCCGCGCACACGATTGCGATGGTCGTTTCTCCGTGTGGATCGCGCAAACGGATCGCGTCGCCGATCGCAGCGCACAACGACGGCGGCAACACTTCGGTCAGAATGACCTGTCCTTCGCGACGCGCTTCAACGACCGCGCAGCCGATGAGGTGCGTGCGCGCACGTGCGGGGGCCGTCGGCATTGCCAAGAGATCGCGAAGCTGCAGCGGTCGACATGTCACGTCGTACCCCTCGTGCGCGATCCGCATCACGCCGCTCTCGCTTGCGATATCGCCGATCGCGTCCGACGCACCAAAGAGCGCGCCAATCGTCGTTTCGAACTCGAGCGTTTCTTCGCACGCGCGACAACGCACCGTTGCTTCGACGACGGACCCGAAAAGCGCCCCATAGATCGACGCGAGTTTCGTTTCGCATCGACCCAGCGTCCACGATTCGCACGCGCGACCGTCGTCACCAGCGAGTGCGAGCAGCGAGCGGACGAGTTGCGCGCCACGGAGGTCGGCGACGCGATCCCACTGCGCGACAAGCGTGACGGGAGACGCGTCGATCACCGGCTTACGCCGCCGGAACGGTAAAGGTCGGCTCGCTCGGCTCCGTGACGCTCACGTCGCGTTCCCAGCCTTCGTTCTCGAGCTTGATATGCTGGATCGCAACGGCGTTTGCGTTGGCATCGAGATCGGGTAAAGCCTGATATTCCGAGACCCAGCAACGGTAAATCTTATACGAGATCACCTTTTGGCCGGCTTCGTTGAAAACGTCGAGAATGAGATCTTTGCGGAAATCTTTGAGCGAGATCTCCGTCGCACCACCGTTGATCTGCCACACCTTATTCGCCCATTGCTCGAAATTGAGATCGTGCGTCACCCCGCGCTCGAGCATGATCGCATCGTATTCGGTGCGACCTGGCGACTTGCGGCTGGAACTCGGATCGCCGCCTTCGCGATGCTTGACGACATCCGTCGTCCGTTTAAGCATGCCGACCTTGCTAATCCCCGCGACGTATTTCCCATCCCACTTGACGCGGAATTTGAAATTTTTATAGGGATCGTGACGGGTCGCATTAACGGTAAAATCGGCCATACTTCCTCACTAAACGGCGACTTGGCCCGCGATCTGTTGAATCTCGAGGATGACAAATTCGGCCGGCTTGAGCGGTGCGAAGCCGACGAGAATGTTGACGATGCCGTTGTTGATGTCGTTTTGCGTCGTTGTCGACGCATCGCATTGCACGAAATAGGCCTGCTGTGGCGTGACGCCCGCGAATGCCCCCTGGCGAAATAATTCGTGCATGAATGCACCGACGTTGAGCCGGACCTGCGACCACAGCGGCTCGGCGTTGGGTTCGAAGACGACCCACTGCGTTCCACGAAAGAGACTCTCTTCGAGAAAGAGCGAGAAACGCCGTACCGGAACGTACTTATCCTCGCTTTCGAGCACGTCGGCACCGTCCATGGTGCGCGCGCCCCAAACGACGTTGCCTGCAAGCGGGAACGTCCGCAAACAATTCACGCCGATCTCGTTGAGCTTCCCGTTTTCGGCGTTATTGATCGCACTCGAGAGCGCGAACACGCCGTTTAAGACCGCTTCCAAACCCGCCGGTGCCTTCCAGACGCCGCGCGCCACATCGGTACGCGCGTAGATGCCGGCAATCGCACCACTCGGTGAAAATGTTTCGATCTGAAACTTCTTGAGCGGATTGGGCTCCAGCAAGCGGGGGAAATAGACCGCGCTATACCCTGAGGACGAGCCGTGGAGCGCCGTGAGATCGGCGGTAATCGCTGCAACGGCAGTCGACGGATTCGACCAAGCGGCGAACCACGATTCCGGCGGATCCATGATGTAGATCGCACGGCGCATTTTGCAGTACTCGGTCGCTTGCGAGACGATCGACAAAAGGTCTGCCGCCTTGGCGACAGGAGCGATCGGCGGGAACACGAGCATGGTGAAGAGATCGACTCCGTCGAGAGCGTACATGCCGGTCTTTAGATTTGGATCGCCGATTGGATCTGCCGCTAGCGCACCATCCGCACCCGCGGCGAAGGGAGCGAACCCGTCGGTAGGCTTGGAAGGAGCGACTGCAACCGGAGGCGCTGGCGGGCCGCCGCCCCCTCCGGCCGGTGCGACCGGTGTAGCCGATGCCGGTGGGAACGAAGCTTTCGCACCAAAGTTTCCGACCGGGGCCTTCGCGGCACGAACGATTCCGGAGTTCGCCGCGAGGTAACCGACAACGTATTTCGGGTCGGTCGGATTGGTCGAAAGATTTTGAAATTGCTCGCGAGCGACAATCTGGTCCTTGGAAAATTCCATGACGGTAAGGTTGAAAAGCGTGGGATTGGCGGGATCACGCACGAGCATGGTATCGGCCTGGGCAAAGAGATCATTGCCCCATGTGCCGTTACTCGCCGCTTCAAGCGTGAGCACCGTACCGCCGAGCACGACCGATGCGGCCTTGCCGCCCCCACCCTCAACACGGACGACGATTGCATCGCTGCCACCGTTGAGAAAGAAATCGCGAACCGCGAAACCGAGCGTTCCGGGATTGCCCGCCGCATCGAGCACGAGGCCGCCGAAAAGCGATTCATAATCGGCAAATGAGAAGATCTCGCTCGGCACGTTGACGGCGCCGCGCGGAGCCGCACCGACGAACGCACAGATCGACGTCGCAACGCCGGTAATCGTATGCAGTCCGCTCGGAATCTCTTTGACGTAGACCCCGGGATACGACACTTGAACCGGCATAGTAGTCTCCCAATTCCTTATCGCGAGCGCGTTCGGTCGTCTTGAGGTATAGCGGCTCAGACTCTCGCGACGCTCTCCCTTTTCTCTCGCACGGGCGCGCCACGTTACGCGAGAAGTTTCCCGTCGCGGATGCGTTGCCATAGGGCCGTTGTTTCCGGCGATGGTGCGACGCCCATGTGGCGGTGGAGATATGATTTGAGCCCTTCGTAATGCATGAGCGCGGCGCTACGCCGACTCGCACTCGCAAACGAAAACATCACGCAACGGGCGCCAGCCTCGTGCCCCGGATCGCTTTCCATGATGCGCAAGCCATAGTCGACGGCTTTGGTGAAATCACGACGTTCAGCGGCGTCGTTCGCGAGATGGACGAGCATCTCGAGGTACCGACTTGCATACCAGGTGCGTAGCGGCTCGATCCAATCGCCACGGTCGCCGGCGAGGAAATCACCCGTGTAGACCCTCACGCCGGATTCGAACGACGCGATCGTCGCCGTGTCGGCATGCGAAAGAAACGCATCGATATCCGAGGCGATACGGACGTTGGGGTTCCAGACGTACCCGCCGGAAACGCTTTGCACGGCATCGATCCCCGGGAGTAGCGCGCGCAACGTGCAGCGCGCACCACTCGCCGCGAGGTGGACGCGGTGCGCCCCTTCGTCGCCATCGACGCCCGGCCAGAATGCATCGATGAGCTTTTCTTTCGAGGCGACACAACGCGGATGCGTGACGAGATAGGCGAGAAATTCGCGGCCTTTTTTGAGCGGCGGACCCTGTTGCCAACCATTGCCCCCGAAGAGTCGGAATTGACCGAGACAACGGACGTTCAATACCGGTGACGTCGCCGTCGTCGTTGTGAGATACGCCTCCCTGAGCACAGTCATCGGAACCTCGCATCGTGTTCGGGGGAGATGGTCCGGCGCAGGCGATTGAACGCGCCCGCAAGGGTTGCGATCTCGTCGCCACCGTTCGAGGGCGGCTCGGCGACGTCGCCATCGCCAACGGCGGTCGCATTTGCCGCAGCCGCAATTCGATTGATCGGGCGGATAACGAAAAACGTCAGTAAGACATTGAGCACGATGAGCGATATTAGTGCGAAGCAGACCAAAGCCGTGGTGAGGGCCGCAATGGCGCTCTCGGCGACGCGCGACGAAACCGACATCGGCACCGAAACGATCTGCGCGCCCACGACCTCGTGCAACTGCCAACCAAAGCCGTTCGCCGTACCGTATTGCGCGAGCATCGCCGGGGGCGCGGCAGCGGGTCGACTATGGCACTCGAGACAGCTCGGCGCCACGACGATCGGATGTGCGAGGTAGAGCGTCTGTCCGTCGACCGTGGCGCGTTCGCCCGTAAATTCGCGGCGGTTCGCGTCGTTTCGGAACGTGTTGACGACATCGGTCTCCCAATCGATCGCGCGGTCGCGCGGGTTCGTCGGGTTGAGCGTGGCTTCTTTGTACGTGTAAGACGGATATTTCTGACGCAGGTTCGCGAACAATTGCGTGGCCGCATACGCCGGCACCCATTGCGCGTGAAATTCGTTCGTCCGGCGAACGCCCACGAGCGGTTTGATTTGTTTATCCGTATAACTTCTCATGGCCGCGGCGGCTTCCATCATTAATTGCGCTTGGGCGAGCACTTCGCCCTTGGCGCTACGCTGCAAGAATTGATAGCAGAGCGTACCCGCCGTCGCGAGCATGATGCCGAAAACAGCTATAAAGATTAGTGTAAATTTCGGGGCAAGTTTCCTCACGACATACCTCCTGGTAACACAAGTGTATCAGGTTAGCGTCCTAAGAACGTCCGACCATCGTACAGTCAGGTCGTTAAGTACGGGGCGTGGGCGGTTTCGGACTTCGGGACGCAAACGAGACGAGCGCGACGAGAATCGCTCCAAGCAAGCTCATTGCGAAAACTTGCGCAATCGAGAAGCCGAGTTGTGCGAAGACGAGATACCCTGCGAGCATCGCGGCGGTCGCGCCACCTCCGATAATAACAACATTTCGCGATCGAGACGGGCGCCCGTCAGGTATCGGCGGCTCATTTAGACGGAACGGCTCGGCATAGATCCCGCGCGGTAACCGCGCGCGCGCGAACGGTACGAGCGGACCCTCTTCGAGCGACGGCAAGCAGAGCGGTTCGTGGGCGAGCATCGAACCGAGAAACTCCGCCATCTTCCGCACGTCGTCATCGGCTGCGCCCAAAAGCGTGTTGAAAGCGTTCGATCGCGACGGCCATTCGTAATCGTCGCGACCGAAAGCGAGTCGATCGTCGCCGACGTGCAATCGCTCCCAGAGCGTCGCGTCCCGAGCGAGTGCGACGATGGAAATATACACGACCCAGGCGGAAAAATTATCCAGTCGCGGGCCGAAATCGAGCTCGCTTCTGCATGGATGCTGATAGTTCGGATGCCCGTTTTCGAGAGCCGGAAGACGCGCGAACTCCGGAACGAACATGCCATCGTAGTCAATAAGCCGGAGTTCACCCACACGTGTAACGATGACGTTGCCGTGTTGCAAATCGCCGTGCGCGATACCGAGATCGTGGAGATCACGAACCATCGCCCGCCAGGCCTCGGCGAGACGCACGAGTACTCCGGGAGCGTGCCGGTGCGCGCTCAGATACGTGTGTAAGAGGTCGCCTTCGATCCATACCATCTTGACCGTCGGGTAGCTCGCGGTTGCCGTCGCGATGCCGTCATCGCGATACTCGAAGCCGACCGTATACGGATTGGGATGACGCCTCAGAAACGCCGAAATCATACGGTAGCGTTCGGCGCGCTCGCTCGAATTAAAATTAAAGCAGCGGACCGCCCAAATCCGGTCGCCTTCGACCACTTTATACACGCTCGCCATCCGGCCGCTTCGGGGCCGAGGAAGTCCGAAGATATCACCCTCGACGGTGGCATTGCGAAGCGTCGGATCGATGAATGCGGTCGATGGATTCTGAAGCGCTTCGATGTACTCGCTCTGCGAAGGCCAGGAACGCCCATCTGGCGACATCTTAGATCAATCGCATTCGGACGAGCGTGACGTCGTCGTTCTTGAGCGCAATGGGACGCAGCGCGTGGACCCACGTCCGGAATGCCGCACGATCGCGACGTGCGAAGCGGTCGAGGTCGAACCAGGGACGTTTGCCGCGTTCGGCCGCGAGCAGAAACCAGCACGCGAGCGCGTCGCTCATCAGATAGAAGGTATCGCCCGAATGCCACGATCCGCCGTAGCGCGCGATCGCGCCCGAAAAGGCATCTGATTCGATCGGCCGACTCGGAACGAGGACCGGCCGCACGTTGAATTGCTCCGAGGTTTCCAGCGGAAATGAACGCACGATCGCATCGCGACGGATCTGCACGAAGCAGCAATCGCCGAGCGCGATCGCGCCGAAGCTGCCAACATCGTCGTGCGCCGATGCATCCACGAATTCGAGGCCGAGGAACGCTGCAAAGGCACCATCGTCGATCTTGCGATCCAGGTAGAGGCTCGCGGTCTCATCGCGCGACAGTGCCGAAGCGACGGCTTGCAACCAGCGGGAGCCGAGGTGCGGTAATTCGATGAGACCCGGCCCGGTTAAGCCACCATGAGCGAACTCGCTCACGAGTTGGCGTGCCCAGACCCGCGCGTACGCCGATTCGCTCGCACCGTCAGCGACCGCGCAACGCACGCGACTCCGAGGCGTCCCGTCGATCGCGGCCGGAGCGAAGGCATCCTCGTATTCACGTGGTTCGACGCCATCCTTCGGGAGCCAGAAGGCCGCAAACTCGATGACCACCCGCGCTCAGCGCAAAGTATTGCTGGCGCGCGTTCCGATATCGAGCGCAGCAACGAGCATGAGCAGATCCGCATTCATCACGAACGCCTTCGCGCCATCGGCGACGGGCAGATCCATAGCGCGCGCCGTCGCGCGCATGAACGGCGTCAACTCGCTCGCTCCGTGATGGAGTAGTCGCGCGTGGGCGCTCGGCAAATCGTCGGGAGCGCTCGGAAACTTCAACGGACGCGCGTGCGGATCGCCGGAGATGTGAACGTTGAAGAGCAACGCGTTCCCATCACTCGTGTGCAGCTGCGTCATTGCATGCATCGCCTTAGATGGGTCGCCGTCGGTCGATTCGCCGTCGGTAACGTTCACAACCGTGGGCGGATACGCATCGGGATGCTCGCCCGTCCACGCTTTTAGAAGCGCGGTGGCGAGCTCGAAGGCTGCGATCATCGGCGTCGGGCCGAGCGCGACAGAATCGAACCAGATCGGGACGCGAATCGGCCTTCCGACCCCTGCAACGGCCCCCGGACGAGCACGTTCTTCGATCCGCGCCGGATTCGCGGCAACGTCGGCGATCGGGATGAGAAACCGTTCGGCGAGCGGTCCGACGAATGCGGAGCCGACCGTCTCGCCGTAGCCGATGACTCCGATATCGTAGTAGTTGCGAATGCCGTCTTCTTTCGCACATTTAATCGCAAGTTCGTACAGCAGCCGGTTGAGCGTCTCCGCAACGCCGTCGCACTTTCGTTTTTTGCCATCGCCGAAGGGATCTTCCATCGATGCCGACCGGTCGACGAGAAAGAGAAAACACGTTGGATTGCGTCGGCTGATCTCGGAAAAGTACGCCATGCGGTCTCATATCAAACGATTTAGGATTCGCGCAATAACCCGGGCGGAACGCAAGCCGTTCCGCCGTGCTATCGGTTATCGTCTACGACGCTATCGAAAATCTCTCTCCTCAAATGACGCCACTAACGAAACGTCGGACGACCGCAGACCGAAGCGATCGCCCTACAAGCGGCTTACTCGACATCAAACCGCGTGCGGAGCAGGCGCGTCGCGAAGACGATATGAGCCCGATTTCCATTGCGTCGTCGCTCGCGTCATCATCGGCATCGCGCCAAGAGCGCCGCGGTATCAGCAAACATCGCAATGACGCATAGATCGTAACATACAACTACAACTGCAACGGGAGCAACAGATCTATTCTAAAACAAGCAAGATACCATCGTCCACTCTCCAAACCGTACTACCAATACTCTCCGTTAGCGTCGCGACAAGGACCATGTGTAAGTACTAGGCTGTATCCTCTAGCTCAACGACCTAGGGCATAATTCACAAAATCTTTAAGCGCGTAGTTCGGACCAGACTTCGGTTGCCAGTCTGGTGCCAGGCTTAGCATCGAATTACTGTCTCCAAACATAAGGCCAAGAAACACTTCGCCCACTATTCGACCACCGACAGGTCCGAGCCGCGGCATTTTTACCGTGATATCCCCGACTACGGGTAGCTTGACAGTTTCCATTGACTGCATTGATTCAGCAAGAATATAGGTCCAAAGAGGACAGTTATTAGCGAAAACGGCCGAGATCGCAGTGATCGGCGTCGCATCGGGATCAGTTACTTCTGTTCCCTTACCAATAAAGATATTTGAATCATTCAAAGGCTCGATGTGCATAGCACGTGCTACGTCCTGGCCGGAAGGTATCCCGAGACGCCAAGCCCGCTCGAGATTTCGTTGAGCGAGCGAATTTGGATTTTCGGCTACCGACGAAGGAAGGGTTTCGAGTGGATTTACGATCGATGTATCCAACCGATAAGCAAATTGCAGACGTCTTTTGTTCTCTCCGAGGGTTCCATCGTACGTCCTGACATCGACGTCGATAAAGCGGCCCCAGTCGATTCCCCAATGGGTGTTCATGGCACGAAAACCAGTAAGACCTTCGTTTAGGTTTCCCGCAGGGACTGGAAATATTGGAAGTAAAACATTATCGTTTAAGCGATATCCTGGCCGAATCATAGAATGGCCGAGACGGTATGCCGCAACTGAAAACTCAACGGGCATGAATGTTTCATGTTTCCAATGAAAAAACTGCAGATTACGAGCGTCGAATCGTTCCGCTATTTTCAATGCTGAAATCACGCTGGAGTGAACGATCCTCGGCAGAAAGTCATTTAAAATTATATATTGGTAGTGAAAACGAACTAGCTTTTGAACTTCTCCAAAATCGAATTGTGGATAATCTTTTACCGTTCGATTGTGGAACCTGTGGAAAAGCCCCTGAAGCTGTGACACGATCGTATTTTCGTCGTTACGTGGATCACCAATAAGTGCCCTACGTACCATCGCGTTGTTACGCGGCAAATCAGCTGCATCGGAATCGCCTCCATCTAACTTTTCACCCAAAAGAAACGACATGTTGCCGTCGTACATGTAGGGCTGGTCATCGGGTCCGCGACCATAGACATTATCTAAATCAAAAGCTGGTGTTCGAAAATCAACGAGTGCATCCGGATCATTGTGTTTCTGCAGTGTGCTATTCGGATCGAATGTAAGATCGTGATCGATAAATTGCCCGAAGTACGTGTAGAGAGATGGAATACCACTCTCCTCGTCATCTCGACCATCTTTCGGATCACCCGGGTCCCGCGGAGCCGACATAGCGCGGCCGAGCTTAGCTAAAATGGCGATATTTTCATCGTCGGTATCACCAAACGTCGCCGGGCGCAACGAGCGGAACATTCGACCGAATGCGCCTGAAAATAATGGTGACTTCTTTGTTGACATTAAGCCACGCATTGGCGTGCTGTGTTTGCCGCTCATGTGCCATTCCGATCGTACGCAAGATACCGTGTAATACAGCTAAATGCAGAGAAAGGGGCAATCTACGAGTTGTTTTTTGCTACTACCGATGCTAGTGCTTCTCCGTTCGATCGTCAAGAGGATCAGAATCCCAGATATTTATTTTGTCGAGTATCTGGATTTTTGCAAATTCGAGATAGAACTTCTAGCGGACATAAATTCATGTTACTTTTTCAGCTTCGGTCGTTGTCAGAGATCGAGTTCAAACGAAGCTTATCGGCGCAGCAATTCAAAGATCTCCGAATTACTTTTACGGTGCATGGCGAGGGACGTAGCCATTCCGCGATCGGAACCCCGGTCGTCGATGTCACCGGAAAGCTTTGCATTTTTCAAGCTTCTTTTACGCCTGGAAGAAACGCTTCGGAACGTTCGGAACGCCTGAATTTTGTGAACTACGTCAGATAGACGAGAACACAAAAGCTGAAAACCCACGTCGTCGAATTGAGTCTCGATCGCGCTGTCTTACTAGAAGTTGCTAAGTAATAGTTGCAATTTGCGTCCGTCGCAAAACTATTTTTCCACATATTTTTTAAAGTTTTGCTCATGAGCGGGCGGCGTGCATGCGCGATTCTAAGCGTCAATCTTGGCATAGGTGTCTATTGTGTAGTGGAGCAGCCCCCGTTTCGACCGGACACGTGGCATAGCTTGAGGGCCTAGGCATACGCCTATGGATATGACCCTGCCGCAAGAACGAATCGAAGTCATCACATACGTGCAACACCGGCTGTGATTTACCGTCGAGAAAACAATGAGACTTGTCGACAAGTTTAATCGGCGCGGAATGACGGTTTCTAAATTGGCTCGAAATCAGGCCGAAGGGAATCATGGATGCATTTCATGATAGTGCCAGTTGAAAATTTGACCTACCTCAATAACCACATGCGTTCGCGATGATAAGCAAAGAAGTTCAAGTGGAGATCAAAGTCCTACATCACCAGGCTCGCGTCCGCGGGTAACACGCAGGCAATGTCACATCACGATGGTTTCCGGCTATGTGCGTTTTGTTTTTACGCCGCGTGGCCTAAGCTCGGTCGCTTTGAGTGCATTTAATCGGCTATTAACACGAGGTTGAACTTAGCGAATACCGTATCGTACATAGCATTTATCTGCGTAATTTGTTTTTCGTGGAGGCCTGCCAATGTCCACGCCCCATTCCGAAAAGCTCGTCGATCGACGCCGATTTCTAGGCGGCACCGCCGCCCTCTTCGGGACGCTCGCCGTCGGAACGGCGCTCGCCACGCTCGCGCCCAGTCGCGCGTGGGCGCTCGAGATGCACGCGCTCGCCGCGCCCGAAGGCGACGCCGTCCTTGCGTTCGCGCAAACGCTCTATCCCCATCGGACCCTTCCGACAGCCGTGTATGCATTCGTCGTGCGTGACGTCGATAAAGCGGTTAGTGCCGACGCAACGAAAACGGCTACCGTGCGTGACGGCGTCAGAGCGCTCGATGCGGCTGCCGGCGGATCGTTCGTTGCGGCCACGCCGGACGCTCGGCTCGCGGCCGCGCGAAAACTAGAGGGATCGCCGTTCTTCGCAATGGTTCGCTCGACGTGTATTACAGCGTTATACGATAACGAACTAGCGTACGCGCATTTCGGCTACGAAGGCGCCTCGTGGCCGAAAGGCGGTTACAAGCACCGTGGCTTCAACGACCTTTCCTGGCTTTCCAATCCACCCGAGGACGCGAGCCCGACGCTCGGCGTTCTGTTGTAAGGGGACCGCGCATGGCTAGCTATTCACACAACGACAGCTCTGTCGCCGTCGTCATCGGATCGGGTGCCGGCGGCGGAACGCTCGCAAACGAACTCTGTCAGAAGGGGATCCCGGTCGTCGTCCTCGAGGCGGGTAAGCGCCAATCGAGCGCGACGTTCGTCAACGACGAATGGCCCTCGTTCAACCAGCTCGCGTGGCTCGATAACCGCACGACGTCAGGCACGTGGCGAGTCGCCAAAGATTTTCCGAACTTACCCGCGTGGATCTGTAAGACCGTCGGCGGGTCGACCACCCACTGGGCCGGCGCGTCGCTGCGGATCCAGGAACACGAGTTCAAAGCGCGCACCACGTATGGCGAGGTTGCCGATGCGAATCTCGAAGATTGGCCGATCACACGAGCCGAACTCGATCCGTATTACGCGCGTGCCGAAAAGAAGCTCGGTGTCACGCGCACGAACGCGCATTCCGGTCTTCCCGGTAACAACAATTTCAAAGTGCTCTACAACGGCGCGAAGAAGCTCGGCTACCAGAAGTGCAGCACGGGCCACATGGCGATCAACAGTAAGCCGCACGACGGCCGGATTGCGTGTATGCAACTCGGCTTCTGTTTCCAGGGCTGTAAATCGGGCGCGAAGTGGTCGACGCTGTACACGGAAATACCGAAGGCTGAAGCGACGGGGAAGCTCGACCTGAGGCCCGAGTCGCACGTGTTGCGGATCGAACATGACGGCAATAAAGTAACGGCGGTCGTCTATGTGGACGCTGCCGGTAACGAACAACGTCAGCGCGCACGCTTCGTCGCTGTCGCCGGAAACTCGATCGAAACGCCGCGCATCCTGCTCAACTCCGCGACGAGCGACAAACCCGACGGCCTCGCTAATAGTTCGGGTCAAGTCGGCCGCAATTATATGCGCCATCTCACGGGCTCGGTCTATGCAATCTTCGACGAGCCCGTGCACATGTATCGCGGCACCACGATGGCCGGCATCATTCAAGACGAAGCGGAGCACAAACCGTCGCGCGGCTTCGCGGGCGGCTACGAGATGGAAACCATTTCACTCGGCCTGCCGTTTTTCGCAGCTTTTCTCGACCCGGGAGCCTGGGGTTCGGATTTCACGCTCTTCATGGATCATTATTCGCACGTCGCGGGCATGTGGATCGTCGGTGAGGATATGCCGCGCCAAAGTAACCGCATAACCCTCAATACCGACGTCAAAGATCAACACGGGATGCCAGTGCCCAACGTCCATTACGACGATCACAAGAACGATCTCGCGATGCGCGACCATGCTTTCACCCAAGGCACGCGCCTCTACGAGTCAGTCGGGGCCAAGCACGTGATGAAGACGCCGCCGTATCCCTCGACGCACAATCTCGGCACGTGCCGGATGAGTGCCGATCCCACGAAGGGCGTCGTCAACGCCTACGGGCAAGCCCACGACATCCCCAATCTCTTCATCTCCGACGGGAGTCAATTCACGACGAGCGCCTCGGAGAACCCGACGCTGACGATCGTGTCGCTCGCGATCCGGCAGGCCGACTACATCGCGACGGCGATGAGCAAGCAGCTCGTCTGATGCGTTCCATCTACGCGCTCGCTACGCATCTGCGGCGTGCTCATTACCATCCGTCTCGAAAATCATTTTTGGGACGCGTTGAGCGAGATAGCCGCTCGCGAAAGCCGGACGACGAACGAACTCGCCGAAATTCGTGACGACGCATCGAACTTTGCGTCGATCTTGCGCGTCTGCTGTTTACGGTATCTCTCGCAGCTCGCGGGCCGGATCCACGAAACGGAAGAAACGCCGATAATTCCCCTCCGCGCGGTTCGATAGGAGTTCCATGTCCCGCTTCCTTCATACATCGATTTTCGTGAGCGATATGGCTGCGACGATCGATTTCTACACGTCGAAACTCGGCTTAAAATTGCTCGAAGGACCGCTCCACTATCCGGGCAACGCCGATATGGCCTTCGTCGGATCGGATTGGAATTCGTATATCGAGTTGGTCTACGATCTCGAAGATCATCCGCCGTACGAGATCGGCAATCGGTACGAACACCTGGCGCTCGCTATCGATGGCGATTTTCCGACTTTCATCGAAAAATTGCGCGGCGAAGGCATCCAGATCCTCAGCGGCCCAAAAAAATCGCCGAGCGGGAACCGCTGGCTCGCGTTCGTCGCCGATCCCAATGGCATTCCGATCGAGCTGCTCGAGAATAAATCTGGTCCCGTTACCTAGCGGACGCGGGCGCAATGCTTCCCGTTCGAATCGATATTTCGCATTTTGGCGACGATTCGATCGGTGAATCATGGTCGGTCTGATGCGCGGCACGTAGCCGACCCAATAGAAGCGCAGACATCTGCACGGTCAAACGATGGCCGTGCTCGGCACCTTTGCGGAGACCCGCTAAGCGTGCTCTTCGTCGGCGCGATTCGGCGAACCCAACCGGCTAGCACTATTAGCACCACGGGCCTTTCTTATCGCTTCGTATCTAGTGTGGAATGATCCACGGAATGACGTATTGTTCGACTGCGACCAGGATTCCGAGCAACACCGTCAGGCCGATACTGTGCGGGAACGTACGCGCGAAGACGACGCCTTCTTGACCCTTGAGATTCGTGACGGAGGTTCCCGTCACGAGGTTCTGCGGCGAGATCATCTTGCCCATCACGCCGCCCGACGAATTCGTCGCTGCGAAGAGCACCGGATCGAGTTTGAGCTGGTTCGCCGCGACGACTTGCAGATTACCGAAGAGCGCGTTACCCGACGTATCGCTACCGGACAAAAGGACGGCCACCCAGCCCAGGAACGGCGAGAGCAAAACGAA
>JANOMT010000025.1:0-131860 GCA_031420415.1 Vulcanimicrobiota bacterium | reverse complement strand
ACGCGCCGCGCTCGCGGCGCTCGATCTCATCGAAGAATTGCTCGCGGGACCGCCGGACGCACTGCGCGATTTTCATGCGCGGCACGGTACGCGTGAGGGAATCTTTGCCACGATTGCGGCGCTCCGCACGAGGGGAGTCATCGCGAGTGACGCGGTTGCTTTTCGCTGTCTTACCGTCGCGAGCGACGTCCTTGCCCGCCGTTAGCACCGAGGCAGAATAAAAAAACGAGGCGTCGTTCGACAGCCTCGTTCTTCGCTATTGGGGCGGTGGGACTAGGTTCCGACGCGCTCCGTCGTCTTTTTGAGGGAGAGTCGGTCGATCATTTCAGCCGATGGGATCTTAACGTTCTTAGCTAGTTTGAGCCACGTCATCGTTCTGATGGTCCAGTACGTGGGATCGAACTCGAACCAACGCATACCATGCTTCGCCGAGAACGGGAATGCGTGATGATTGTTGTGCCAGCCTTCGCCAAACGTGAGAACCGCAACCCACCAGTTGTTGGTCGAGCGATCGCCGGTTTTGAAGGTTTGATAACCAACCTCGTGCGAGGCGCTGTTCACGAGCCACGTGCAGTGGTACGTGAAGACGAGCCGCGCGAAGACGCCCCAGATGACGAACGGCATGCCGCCGATGGCGAAGAGAATTACGGCGAGCACGAACTGAAAAACGACGTTGTACTTCTCGATGAAGCGGTACACCGGGTCTTTGTAGAGATCGGCTGCCCAGCGCGGACGCGCTTCGGGCGCGACGCGAGCTTCATTCGTGCGAAAGAGCCATTCCCAATGGGACCACGGCATGCCCTTGTTAGAATCGTGCGGGTCGCCGGGGGCATCGGTGTGGGCGTGATGCGCGCGATGTTGCGCGACCCACTCGATCGGGCCACCCTGGAGCGCGAGGACGCCGACGATGGCGAGCGCGTACTCGAGGGGCTTCGGAACGGTGAGGCTGCGATGCGTCAGCAAACGATGGTACGCGAGCGTAATGCCCATGCCCGTCATGATGTAAAGGCCGACACCGACGGCCACAGCGGTCCATGAAAAGAACTGCGGAAGAAAGACACCGAGCGCGCCGATATGGATGATCAGAAGCGCGATGCCGACCGGATAATCGCGTTTAACGACGCGTTTTTGAGCGAGAAGGTCTCGGGCGGGAGAAGCCAACGTGCGGTCCCTTCGGATGGTATGCTTACGAACCAAGTATCGGCACGATAGTCTCACGTTCCACGTACTGGTCCATGCTTTGAACGTCGGACGCCGGAAAAAGTCTCGTGCTCGACGGAACATGCGAAATTCTTCGTGGGTGTCAGCCTCGGTTTTTCGGCCGAAGCGTCGCGGGCCTTACGAGGCGACCGAGGTCGCTGCGTGATGGGCGTCGAGCTGGGCCTTCGCCATTTTAAGCAGCGCGTCGAAGGCGGCGCGGTCGCTTACGGCGAGTTCGGCCAGGGCCTTGCGATTGAGCATCACGCCGCCGAGCTTGAGACCGTTAATGAGACGCGAGTACGACAGTCCCTCGCGTCGGGCGGCCGCGTTGATGCGGCTGATCCAGAGGGAGCGGAAGTCGCGCTTGCGCACGCGACGGTCGCGGAACGCGTAGCTCAGCGAGTGGAGCAGCGCTTCGTTTGCAACGCGGTAGTTGCGGCTCCGTGCCGCGCGGAAGCCCTTGACGAGCTTCATCACCTTGCGGCGATGTTTGGCCTTTTGGATGCCTCGTTTGATGCGTGCCATTGACTATACGACTCCTACAGCAGATACGGGATCTGCGGCGCGAAACGCTTGAGATCTCCAGCGAACACGGGCTGGTCTTTGCGGAAATTCCGCTTGCGCTTACGCGTCTTCTTGCTCAGGATGTGACCGCAACCGCTGAACTGATGACGGTGGCTGACCTTGCCGGTCGAGCTGACCTTCACACGTTTGGCGGTGCCGCGGTGCGTCTTGATCTTAGGCATTTGAGGCGACTCCTTCGGGTTCACGAAGCTCTGGGTCGGGCGGCGTGGCCGCCTGCGGGGCGGGGGCGGGCTCGTTCGTCGTGGACGCGTGATCCTCGGCGACCGGCTCGGCCGGGATTTCGTGTGCGGTGTGATCGGCCTCGGCATCATCGTCATCATCGTGCTCCGCATCGAGGCCGTGTTTGGCATCGAGGGCGGCATTGGCAGCGATGGTGGCGGCTGCGTCGTCGAGGTGGAGATTGGTGTATTTCGGCGGGCCGCTGGGCACGGGGCGGGGCGCGAGGATCATGAACATGTTCTTGCCCTCGAGCTTCGCATCGCGCTCGACGATCGCGATCGGTGTCATGTCGACGGCCATACGATCGAGGAGGCGCTTGCCGAAGCTCGTGTAGGTGATCTCACGGCCGCGGAACATGATCGTGACTTTGACTTTTCCGCCATCGAGGAGGAGGCGTTCGGCCATGCGGGCCTTCGTCTCGTAATCGTGCGTCTCGATCTTGGGTCGGAGCTTCACTTCTTTGAGCTCCCAATTCTTTTGTTTCTTCCGGGCGTCTTTGTCTTTCTTCGATTGCTCGTACTTGAGGCGTCCGTAATCGCTGATCCGGCACACGGGCGGGACGGCCGTCGGTGAGACCTCGATGAGATCGAGGCCTTTCTGGCGGGCGAGCGCGAGTGCGTTTTCCGTCGGCATCACCCCAAGCTGCTCGCCTTCATCATCGATGACGCGGACTTGGCGGATGCGGATCTGATCGTTAATACGCAGCGGTCGTGCTATGTGAAGCTCTCCTACGAGGGTAAAAAAAAGTGGCGATGCCCATAGCATCCCACAAAAGGCCCGAACCTACCGTCGGCTCGGAATCTGTGCGACCGGATAGCCCGAGGGCATCCGGTGAGGTGTCGACTGGTTCGATCCAGTCGCCCCTGCTTCGGCTATTGCATGGTACCAGGAAGGGTAGCGCATCGTCAATGCGGCGTCGCTGAAGCACCTAGAGGGTGACATTTTGCTGACCTGTCGTTTCAGCGCGACCGGTAACCCCTAGCGCCTGCCGATGCTCGTCGCTTCCACCATCTGCATGCGGCCGTTGGGCGTGAGGTAGACGTGTCGCGTCGCGTAATCGAGAAAGACGGTAAAGAGCTTGAGGATATCTGCACCGATGAGCCCATCTTCGTTATCGAATCCCAGGGCGTTTGGCGAGAGCGCTTCGACGCCGATTGCGTCGCCGAAGGTCCACGTGCCGAGCTCGACACGTTTGGCGGCAACCGAACGAAACGAGAGCGATCCGCCGACGCCGCTTCCATAGCGGACGCGACCGTCGCCCGAAACCGACGTCGCATCGGGATGCGCGCGCGCGAATCGTTGGAAAAGAACGTACGAAAACGCCGCGCCCGTATCGAGAATGAAATCGTCACCCGTCGCTTCGCCGATCGTCGCGCGTACGACGGGCGTTCCCGAATTGAGCCGAACGTTGAGCGGTATCGTGGCTGCAGGCGGAACGAACACCCCGGGTCGTTCGGCATCGACCGTCCCATGCGCGTAATCGATCTTTATTCCGCAGGACGCGAGAAAATCGAAACCGAGGAGTCCGACGACGCGCGTTCCGTGGGCTTCGTTCGACGCGAGCGGGACCGTTCGAAAAACGACATCGTGCATCGCCAGCGGCCCGATGGCGACGGTCGGAACGATGACTCGGCCCGTGACGAACGAGCCCGCGACCGTCTGCGAGGCGCGGCCGTGAACGACGAGCCCGAGATCGCGCACGACCGATTGGTCGAGCGTGAGCGCAGCGGCACCCGTGTCGAGGAGAAAATCGAGTCCGCGCCCCATGATGGCGAGGCGGATATAAATGCGATTATTTTGAATCCGTGCCGGAAGACGAACGGACTCAACGCCCACCGGGAACTCGACGAGCGTGCGACGGTCGCGCGGAACATCGAGCGCGGCATCGCCGACGTCGCTTGAAACGTCGTCCCGCACGAGTCGATAATCGTAAGCGTTTTCGGCGCGTTCATCACCACCGTAATAATGCCACGGCCGGACGTGACCGCGCGGATCGGAACGGAAATCGTCATACGTCGTGTGCGTCGTGCGGCCGGCGATCGTGCGTTCGTTGCGTACGAGATAACTCGTGCGCGCGTCGTAGAATGAGTGCGTGACGTGACCGCTCGTGTACGCTGTAGTGACGACCCACGCATCCAATGGTTCGCGCGTACGGGCGACGCTCTGCGTCGCGATGCGTTCGGTCTGCGAGGGTTCGGGGCGATCGAGAATCGTCTCGCCGTTTTCGTTTTGGCGCCAATGGACGCCGTGCGACGTACCGTGCGCGGTGCGGAAGGGGCCGAGTGCCGTCGAACTCGCAACGTCGGTTCCGTGGCGCAACGTATCGAGCGTTCCATCGAGGCCGGCGACGCGTATTTGCCAAACTTCGCGCTCGTTCTCGGGCTTGCGATCGAAGCCGGTCGCAACGCGCGAACGCGCGAGCAGGTCGTCCGGCGTCGGGACCTCTTGCGCGGAGGCCGCGGTGCGCGACATCGCGGCGGCGAGGACGCACGCCGCGGTCGCAATCGCGAACCTCACGTCGCGGAAGCGAGCTCGGTCGGAAGTGCCAGATGTGGTCGCGGATCGAAACGGGGCTTTCCGTTCATGGACGCGCGCAACGTCGCGAGGAGTTCGAGCGCCTTGGCCATTTGCGGATCGAAACCCGCGCGATCGTCGTGTGGCGCGATATCGATATCGTAATCGGGATCGGTGCCGTAGTTTTCGACCTTCCAGCCCACATCGGTAAACCAGAACGAAAACTCGGGTTGCGTCGTGATCGTGCCGTCGACGAGCCGGTGGTACGGGTTGATACCGACGACGCCGCCCCACGTGCGCTTGCCAACGAGCGGCCCGAGTCCGTACATTTTGAAGACATGACTGAAAATATCCCCATCGCTACCCGCGAATTGATTCGTGAGCGCGACGATCGGTCCGCCGACGCTTTCCGGTGGATAGGGCATCGGCGGCCCGTAGCGCGAGACGTCGTACCCGACGCGTTTGCGCGCGAGCTTTTCGATGAGCAACGGCGAGACGTGGCCGCCGCGGTTGTAGCGGACGTCGACGACGAGCCCATCGCGATTGAACTCCGAGAGATAACCGCGATGAAATTCGGAGAAGCCCCACGGGCCCATGTCGGGGATATGGAGGTAACCGACGCGACCTTCGGTTTGCTTGTGAACGAATGCGCGATTCGCATCGACCCACGCGCGGTAGCGCAGCATGCGTTCGTCGCGCAGCGCGTGCACGACGACGCGGCGCCGCTCGCCTTTCTTCGGCACGATCGTGAGTGCGACGTCGCGATCGGCGGTGTTGACGAGCAACTCGTCGGGTGTGATGTTGCGATCGAGGGGTCGACCGCCGATCGCAACGATCGTATCGCCTTCCACGATCGCGAGCCCGGGCTCGGCGAGGGGTGAATCGATGTCGCGATTCCACGAATCGCCGCGATAGATCTTCTCGATCCGGTAACCGTTCGCGCCTTCATCGAAAGCGAAATCGGCGCCGAGAAAGCCGCGACGATATTGATTGGGATGCCGATGATCGCCGCCGATCTCGTAGGCGTGCGACGTGCCGAGTTCGCCGAGCATCTCCCAGAGAATATCGGAGAGATCGGTCCGCGTTCGCGCGAGCGGCACGAGCTTCGCGTAACGTGCGCGCACGAGATCCCAATCGATGCCCGACATCGCGACGTCCCAAAACTGTTCGCGCTGCATGCGCCACGCCTCGTGGTACATCTGCGTCCATTCCAGGAGGGGCTCGACGAGCACGCTCGCGCGCGAAAGATCGAGCCAGCCGGTGCGGCGGGTCGTTTCGTTCCCGGGCTTCACATCGTCTTGGCCGTCCTCAGGAAGATCGCCGAGCGCGTCGATCGCGCGTACGCGCTCGCGCGACGTGTACACGAGCGTGCGATGGTCGGCGGCCAGACGCATATCGCCGACCTCGGTCGCGAGCGTCGCGACGCGTTGCTGGTCGAAGTCGTATGCGAGCAACGTGCCCATCTCGTCGTCGTCGTTCCACGACGCGCCCTCGGGTTTGATGCCGCGAAGCGGAAATTGCGTGAAGAGTACGCGGCCGCGCGCGGCGACGAGATCTTCGTATTTTCCCTCGTCGACGGGGAAGCCGAGAATCCGACCCGCGATACCGTCGAAATCGATCTCGATCCTCGGCGGTTTACCGTCTTTCTTGCGATCGTCGCCGCCGTCGTCATCTTCTTTGCGATCTTTGTGCACGGGCGATGGCTTGGGAACGAACGGACTGGGGACGTCGGCACGAAGCGTCACGAGAAACGGTCGCGATGCCTGCGGAAAACTCAAGTCGAATTGCAACGCGTCGTAGACCGGATTGAAGTCGCGCGTCGAGATGAAATAGAGATACTTGCCTTCGGGATCCCATGCGGGCGCGCGATCGACGCGCATGAGCGGCGTCACGTCGTGCACCGCGCCGGATTTCACTTTTGCGATACGTAAGATCGCCGTATCGGGATTCGCCACGGCCGCCGTATCCGGTGCGACGGCGCACGAATACGCGAGCCAACGTCCGTCGGGTGAAAACGCGAGATCGTGCATCTGCGACGCGGGGCTCGTATCGATCGTGCGCGCGCGACCATCTCCGAGATCGACGAGGATGAGTTCGTGTCGGTGATTGGCGATCGCGACGACATCGGCGGTGGGCGAAACGGCGAGCTCCACCACACGCCCGATATCGGCGGAGACCACGGAGAGCGGTGCGCCCTCGCTCGCCGCATCGCGAACCTCGAGTCGTTCGGCGCCGTTTTCATCGCTCACACAGACGAAGCGCTTGCCATCGTGAAGCCACTCGGCTGCGCGATAACGCGCGGCGCTCCCGATGCCATGTGACGAGACCGCATCTTCCCAGAGTGCCATCGTGAAGGGACGGCCGCGCGAGACGAGGGCGAGCGCCGTGCCATCGGGGCTCGGGGCGAAGTGTTCGAGGCCGTCGTCGATCTCGACGAAGCGGCGACTCAGTTGCGGCACGGATGACGGCGTATCGATTGCGGGCCGCACGATCGCATCGGTCGCGGGATCGAGAAGCGCGATCGTCGCGCCGACCGTGTAGGCGATCGTCGTCCCGTCCGTCGAGGGAAAGCGGACGAAGTATTCGGTCTCGTGCGTGTGACGGCGCAGGTCGCCGCCATCGGGTCGCACGCTATAGATGTTGCCGACGCCTTCGTGATCGGAGAGGAACGCGACGCGATCGCCGACCCACATCGGCCACACGGGATTTCCCGGCAGGGTGATGAGACGCGTAAAGTGGCCCGTGTTCTCGGCATCGATCCAGAGGTCGCCCGCCGTGCCGCCCCGATAGCGTTTCCAGCGTGCGGGATCGGCGTTATTGCGGCCGATCACGAAGCGGCCGTCCGCGTGGCGCGCGAAGGCGGTCGCGTGTCCGAGTTGGAGCGGTCGTGCGGCGCCGCCGGAGATGGCGACGGCGAACGCGTGCGTCTCGCGCGCAAACGGCGAACCGGCATCCGAGCAGAAAAAAACCTCGGTGCCGTCGGGCGACCAACCTACGACGCTACATGCGTCGCTGCCGAGGAACGTCATGCGCCTCGCGATGCCGCCTCCTGCGGGCATGACGTAGACTTCGGGATTGCCTTCTTCGCGCGCGACGAAGGCGAGCTGCGAGCCGTCGGGGGAGAGGCGGGGGAGGGTAACCTCGCCGGAACTCGTCGTTAGGCGCCGCGCGACGCCGCCGCTACGAGCGACGGACCAGAGATCGTCTTCGCAGACGAAAACAAGCGTCTCGCCGTGCACGGTAGCGAAACGCTGATATCCGGGCTGATTCATTGAGAGAGAGTTGGCGAGGGCGGCGCATTTGTCCCGGGGCGGCGGAAGATGGTGTCGAAGATCAACCGACGTGTCCGGCTTTCGCGATCATTTCCTCGATAAGTATTTTGCTTACCGTCGCAAGTACGTCGATTCCGTGACGGAACGCGCGCCCAATCGGCGCGAGTGGGCCGTCGTTTCCGAGATCGCACGGTTGGGTTTCATGATCTTCGGCAACGTGCTCTGCGCGTTGATCTTTTGGGCGCTGACGATCGCCGCGTTCGGTCGCGGTGGGATCGGATTGCTCTCGCTCACGATCCTCGTCTGCGCGCTCTTGCCGACGATCTTCGCCGCGCTCGCCACGCGCGGCATCGTCACGGCGATACGCGAACGGGCTCGCGCATGACCGATGTCGACGCACAGATCGCCGCGCAATTTGAAGCGAGGAACCCA
Source organism: Vulcanimicrobiota bacterium (assembly GCA_031420415.1). Lineage (GTDB taxonomy): Bacteria > Vulcanimicrobiota > Vulcanimicrobiia > Vulcanimicrobiales > Vulcanimicrobiaceae > JANYGA01. The sequence continues at coordinate 123,638 of JANOMT010000025.1, read as the reverse complement.
CGCGGGCTCGCACGCGCGATCTCGCGCGCGGAATCGGGCAAAGGCGCCGCGCTGATGCATCGCTTCTTTCCACGGACCGGGCACGCGATGACGATCGGGCTCACGGGACCGCCGGGCGTCGGGAAATCGACGCTATGTTCGGCGCTGGTCGCGATCGTGCGCGCGGCGGGGAAGACGGTCGGCGTCGTCTCGGTCGATCCGAGCTCGCCGTTCTCGCACGGTGCGATCTTGGGCGATCGCATCCGGCTCACCGAGCACTTCACCGATGCCGACGTCTTCATCCGGTCGATGGCCAGTCGGGGCCATCTCGGCGGGCTCGCGGGCGCGACGGGCGATGCGGTCGCCTTCATGGACGCCTTCGGCAAAGACGTCGTGATCGTCGAGACCGTCGGCGTCGGACAATCCGAGATCGAGATCGCCGAACTCGCCGATACGACGCTCGTTGCGATGCAGCCCGGCAGTGGCGATTCCGTGCAACTCCTCAAAGCGGGCATCCTCGAAGTCGCGGATATTTTTGTGGTAAACAAAGCCGACCATCCGATGGCGCTGCAATTGCAGCGCGAGATTCGTGGGATGATGGAGATGTTGAATTTTTCGGGTTGGGTACCCGAACTCGTCGCGACGCGCGCGCGCGAAGGCATCGGCACGGCCGAACTCTGGGCCGCGATCGAACGCCACGACGCCTATCTGCGCGCGAGCGGCAATCTCGTCGCCAAGCGCAAGGGCGCCTTCGCGCACCGCGTCCGCGCGCTCGTGATGGGCGATCTCGAGCGCCGCGTCGACGCACAGATTGCAGCGCTCGTGGGCGCGGCGGTCGACGGGACGACCGATCCCTACGCGGTTGCAGCCTCGCTCGTCGCACGGGTCGAACACGCGCTTCCAACGGTAGCGGAGCCCGAGCGCGCGGCGATGCGCTCGAGCGTCAAGGGTTTATGAAACGATCGTTTCACTTATAATTTTCAAATCGTGACGCGCGAAGCGAAACCGGGGCATCTCCGTGTGGCGTCACAAGCTGCATGACCGTAGCGCCCGAACGCATGGACCTTCCCTACACCCCCGCCGTCGCAGCGCAGACGGACCATCTCTACGCGAGTATCGCGAAGACGGTCACGCGCGCCGAGTGGGAACTTTACGCGCCGTACGTCGCGCGGATCCAAACGCTCAAGCGCGAGCGCAACGCCGTGGTCCTCGCGCATCATTACCAGACCCAAGAAATCTATCGTTGCGTCGCCGACATCGTCGGCGATTCACTCGCGCTCGCCCAGGCAGCTGCAGCGACCGATGCCGATACGATCGTCATGTGTGGCGTGCATTTCATGGCCGAGACCGCGAAGTTGTTGAGCCCGACGAAGACGGTACTCTTACCCGATCTCGCAGCAGGTTGTTCCCTTGCGGAATCGATCACGGCAGCCGACGTACGCGCGCTTCGCGCGCAACATCCGGGCGCGCCGGTCGTCACGTATGTCAATACATCGGCCGCGGTCAAAGCGGAATCCGACGTGTGCTGCACGTCGGCCAATGCCGTGGCGGTCGTCGAATCGCTCGGCGTGCCCAAAGTGATTTTCATACCCGACGAATACCTCGCCGCGTACGTTGCAACGAAAACGAAAGTCGAAATCGTGACGTGGAAAGGCCATTGCGAAGTCCACGAAAAGTTCACCGCGGTTGAGATTCGCGAGTTGCGCGACGCGCACGCGGGTATCGCCGTGCTCGCACATCCCGAGTGCCCACCCGACGTCTGTGCCGAAGCCGATTTTGTGGGCTCGACCACGGCGATGCTCGATTACATCAAAGCCGCGAAACCCGCGCGCGTCGCGATGATTACGGAGTGCTCGATGGCGGGAAATCTCGTCGACGCCTTTCCGGAAATCGAATTCATGCAACCCTGTAATCTCTGCCCGCACATGCGGCGGATCACGTTGCCCAAGATCATGCGAGCGCTCGAAACGATGTCGCCGCAGATCGATATCGACGTCGCGATCGCCGGGCCCGCGCGCCGTGCGGTCGAACGCATGACGCTGGTCCGTCGCGACGAGGCGACCGCGGCATGATGGTACGCGAACGAACCTTCGATGCGATCGTCGTTGGCGGTGGGCTCGCGGGCATGATGACCGCACTCGAAATCGCGCGCGTCGCCGCGGGGACGCCGCCCCGTCGCGTGGCGCTGGTTTCATACGGAACGCTCGGTGAATCGACGTCGTCCGCGTGGGCACAGGGCGGAATTGCCGCGGCTGTCGGTGACGACGATTCGCCCTTGTTGCACGAGGAAGATACGGTCGCCGCAGGCGCTGGACTCGTCGAGCGCCGGGTCGCCGCACGGCTCGCCGCCGATGCTCCCGGTGCGATCGATCGCGTCGCAAAGCTCGGCGTGCGCTTCGATCTCGATGCGTCGGCACGCTATGCCCTCGGTCGCGAAGCCGCACACTCGCGTCGACGCATTCTCAAAGCCGGCGGCGATGCGACGGGAGCAGAACTGGTGCGCGCGCTCGCAGTCGCGGTTCGCGATTGTCCGAACGTCATCGCCTTCGAGGGTGCGCGAGCGCTGGAAGTCATCGCTGCGAGCGGACGCGCCTGCGGGATCGTCGTCGCGGATCGCGGCGGCGAAATCGCGACGTTGCACGCGCCCGCGATCGTGATCGCAACCGGCGGGATCGGCGGCCTCTATCGCTACACGACCAACCCGACGTCGTCCCGTGGCGCAGGCATCGCGCTTGCGGCACGCGTCGGTGCGCGGCTCGCCGATCTCGAGTTCGTTCAATTCCATCCGACGGCACTCGACGTGCCGAGCGATCCGTTGCCGCTGGTGACCGAGGCGTTGCGTGGTGAGGGCGCGTGGCTCGTCGACGAGACGGGCGCGCGTTTTATGGACGGTATCGATCCGGCGCTCGAACTCGCGCCGCGCGATGTGGTCGCCCGTGCCGTTTTCGCAACATCGCAGCGGGGCGGTCATGCGTTTCTCGACGCGCGGAACGCCGTCGGTGCGCGCTTTCCCGAACGTTTTCCGACGGTCTTTGCTTCGTGCGCGCGCTTCGGCATCGATCCGCGCACGGCGACGATTCCGGTCGTCGCCGCCGCGCACTACCATATGGGCGGCGTCGCGATCGATCTCGAGGGTCGGACGTCGGTTGCGGGGCTCTACGCGTGTGGTGAGGTCGCCGCGAGCGGCGTCCATGGCGCGAATCGTCTCGCGAGTAACTCGCTACTCGAATCCGTCGTCTATCCCGAGCGGATCGCCCGTGCGATCGTCTTCGACGCGATCCATCCGGCCGCGATCGCAATCGACGCGCACGACTTCGCGTCACGAGACTTCGACGCCGATCTATCTGGCGGCGGCTCTACCCCCGTCGCGATCGATGCGATTCGCGACATCATGTATCGCGACGTCGGTGTGGAGCGCGACGAGACGAGTCTCGCGCGCGCGGTGCGTGCGCTTGCGGAGATCGGCGATGGCGATTCCGATCGCGACGTTCGCGACGCGGCACTCGTGGGCGGATTGATCGCGCATTCCGCGCTACGTCGGCGCGAATCGCGCGGCAGCCACGCGCGTCGCGATTACCCAGCGCTCGCGAGCGTGTCGGGGCAGCGATCGTTTTCGACGCTCGCGGATCTGCCCACGGCGCAACCGGTATGATGACGACAACGCGCGCGCTCGCGCCGCTCCCGCGGGTGATCTACGAGCCCGTCCTACGCGCGGCACTCGCCGAAGACTTCGGTCTCGGTGGCGACATCACGTCGGAAGCGACCATTCCCGCGGGGACGCACGCGCGCGCATCGCTCGTCGCACGCGTGCCGGGAACGCTCGCGGGCCTCGAGATCGCGCTCGCCGCGTTTGCGTTGCTCGATCCGTCATCGACCTTCGCAAACGAACGTCGCGACGGCGATGAGATCGCCGCAAAAACGACGCTCGCAACGATCGCGTGCGACGCGCGCGCTCTCCTCGGCGCCGAACGTACGGCACTAAACTTTCTCTCACATTTGTGCGGCGTCGCGACGGAGACGGCGCGATACGTCACGGCGGTGCGCGGAACGCACGCGCGGATCTGCGAGACGCGCAAGACGCTACCCGGGCTGCGTGCGCTCGAGAAATATGCGGTCCGCGCGGGCGGTGGAAGCAATCACCGCTTCCGACTCGATGACGCGATTCTCATCAAGGACAACCACATCGCTCTCGCGGGCGGTATTGCCGTCGCACTCGCAGGCTCGCGCGCGCGTGCGGGTCATCTCGTGCGAATCGAAATCGAAGTCGATACGCTCTCGCAACTCGACGAGGTCTTGGCGTGTGGCGGCGCGGATGCGATCTTACTCGATAATTTCGCACTCGATGACGTGCGCGAAGCCGTCCGGCGCACGGACGGGCGCGCGACGCTCGAAGTATCGGGCGGTGTCTCGCTCTCGACGGTTGCGGCGATCGCAGCGACGGGCGTCGACATCATCTCCGTCGGCGCGCTCACGCATAGCGTGACGGCGCTCGATATCGGGCTCGATATTACCCTCGTTTAGCGAGCGCAGCTCGACGTTCGTTCCGGCGCCGGTCCGAGCGGGACCGCGATACGAAATGCCACGCCGAGCGGCGTGCCGAAACGATCGAGGCTCGAAAGATACGTTTGGTGGGTGAGATTCTCGCCGATCAGTGAGAACGACGTTCCCGAATTCGTCGTCGCACGTAACGTCGCGGCAATCAACAGCGCCGCCCCGAGCGGTTGACGTTCGAGGTCGTCTGCGAAGGTTTGCCCCACGTACGACACGTCGAGCGATCCTGCGAGCGCTCCGCGGCCCGCGGCGTCGATGCCGAGATTCGCCGCGCGCTCCGGGACGAAGGCGATGCGTTTCCCCGCGGTCTCGCCCGGAGATGCGATGGTGCGCGCGTATTGTGTCGTTGCCGACGCGCGCAAACGCGCGCACGCGCCGATCGCGTCAGCGAGAGTGAGTGTTTCGCCGTCGGTTTGTGTACGCGCGATGTTACGACGCTGCATGAGTATGGGTGAGACCGTCGCGAAAGCGATCGCGTCGCTGACGCGCGTCTGCACGATATCCAAGGTCGCGCGGCCGCGACCGCGATCGAAGAGCGCATCGAGCCCGGCGCCGTCCGTGCGGCTGCGTTCGGGCACGAGCGCGGGGTTGGGTGCCATGACGACGGCGCCGATGTTAAAACCGCGAACCAATTCGTTAAGATACGGAGCACGAAAGCCGCCGCCGCTTGAAAAGCGCAGTGCGAGCGCCGGCGAGAGATCGTAACGGAGCGCCGCGCGCGGCGAGACGGCGCCTTCATCACGCGAGCGGACGGTGGTCGTTGCGACCAGCGGTGCGGGTGTCGCCGCCGTGACGGTCACGAGCGCGAGATTCTCATAGCGGATCGCATCGGCTCGGACGCCCACGAGTACTTCACCTCGTCTGAATCGCAAGCTGCCCTGCACGCCGATTCCGCGTGTCGTCTCGGCGCCCGAGCCACGAGCTTGCAGCGCGCCCGTCGGCCCTGCCTGTTCGCTGGTGCCGACGACGCGGCGCCCGTCGATCGCAAGCGAAAGATCGAGCGCCAGGTTCGGTCGTGCGGCGAGTCCGAACGCGAAGCCGTTCTCCGTCGTCGGCACGTGCTGCACGTAACGCGGCGTCCCGGGCTTCGCGGGAAAGACATCGGCGAGATTGACGATGGTCGTATCGCGCGCAAACGTAGAAAGTCGCGCGTGAAGCGCACCGATCGATCGAGTTGCGGTCACACCGATCTGTCGGAACGAGCGATCGAAGGCGTAGTTCGGTCGACCTTCGTCTTGCCGATCTGATGCGGCGATTGCTGCTGCGTCGAGGCTGGTTTTCCCGTCGTCGAAGCGCGCACGAAGATGCGTCGCACCGTTCGTGCTTACCGCCATTCGATCGATCGGTGTCGCGAACGCGGGCGGAAGATCGGCGTAGGCGAGTTGCGATTGAACGCCGGAAAACGAGAGGCCGACGGTGCTGCCGATCGGTGTCCGCAATTGCACGCTCGAGTGCCGATCGTCGTTCGTTCCGAAGCCGAGCGCGAGCCGCCCGTCGGATGCGATGCCGGCGCCCGTCCGCGGTGCGAATGTCGCGATGTCGAGCGTTCCACCGATCGCTCCCGAACCGTAGAGCGCGGAACCGGCACCGCGCAAAAGTTCGACGCGTTGAACTTCGTCGCTGGGATAGGCCTGCCAATCGATCTGACCACCGAAGCCGTCTTGGGCGGGCGTTCCATCGACGAGGACGCTACCGCGGTCGTTACCGGCCCCGGAGAACGAGGCCCGCAGTTGGCCATAGTTGGTGAAGGCGCTATTGCTCCGCGTCCGATCGAAGCCCGGGAGTGCGCGAAGAAGTCGATCGACGGAACTGGCCTGCGCGAGCGCGATCGTCGATCGGTCGATCGCCGATGCGGCAAAAGGCACGGCATGCAGGTTCTTCTCGGTGCCGGTCGCGACGGTGACGGAGCCGATCACCGGAAGAACGCGAACGAGCCGGACGACGGTGCGCGGGGCGAAGGGGCCGTGCAACGTGACCGTCTCGTATCCGCGTTTGCTAATTTCGAACATCTCACCGAAAATCGCGGAAACGCTCCTCGAAATGTGAACGTCGTCGATCCGCCGTCCATTTTCGTCGACGACCACGATGGTTTCGGTGGTCGATACAGGCCGGGCCTCGGGGGTCGTTGCGGTTCTGGGCGACGGATCCGCGATGACGACGGCGACGTACGAGGACGTTACCGCGAGCGCCGCGGCGAAGACGAAGGCCAAGATGGGCGCGCTCGTTTCTTAGATGAGGTCTCCGCGGAGTGCGGTGACGGCGGCGCTCACGCGGTCGCGGACGCCGAGCTTGCGAAAGAGATGGAGTAGGTGGGTTTTCACAGTCGCGGGTGCGCACGTGAGACGGTCGGCGATCTCTTCGTTCGTATAGCCGTCGGTAAGAAGCCGCAAGATTTCGCGTTCACGCGGGGAGAGATGCGGCACGACGGGCTTCGCAAACGCAGCGGGCGGCGGCGTCGGGTGGAGGAGGATCCGCGAAACCTCGGGATCGAGCCACGTCGCGCCTTCAGCAACGGCGCGAATTGCCTGCGCGAGGCGGTGCTGCGAAGTCGTCGCCATGCAACAGGCGTTCGCGCCCGCGTCGAGCGCGGCGCGCAGACAGTGCTCGTCGACGTCACGCTTGAGCGAGACGATGCCGACGTCGGGACGCTTTGCCTTGGCAAAACGGATGAAATCGATGCCTTCTGCGAGTGGGCGCGCGGAAAGCGGCAAATTAACGAGGATGACATCGAGCCGCTCGATATCGAGCAAGGGCTTCGCGTCACTAGCCGATGAAGCCGAGCCCGCAACGACGAGTTGGTCGTCGTCCTCGATGAGCGCGAGGAGCGCTCCCCGCGAAGTTTCACGATCGGAGACGGCGGCGACCCAAATGACGTCGTGAGAGACGTGAGGCTTGATTTCCCGTTGAATCATAAGGCGATACGCTCTCTGGAGGCCGGGTGGCATTCGTGCATCCAGCCTGCTCTGTTTCATTACGGGACGCCGCGGAACTCCCTTTCATCACCCGGGACCGAGACTAGAGGCAGTTTTCACGTAATCCGAATGGCCGACTTTTATCGGAACCGTTCCCAGGATAGCGTAGGGGAACGTTGCGGCCCGTACCTGGTCGGACGTCCCCGAGGAGATACTAATTGAAGCGATTATATATCGGCGTTGCCGCGGTGGGCGCTCTCGCGCTCGGCGTAGTGGGCGTGCTGAGACCTGGTACGGCGCAAGAGAAAATCTCTCTCGCAAGCATGAGCCAGGATAGCGCCCAATGGGTGATGCCCAGTCTTAATTATGCCAATACACGCAACTCGACGTTGAACGAAATCACGACCGAGAACGCGAAAAACCTGAAAGTCGCCTGGACGATGTCGACCGGCGCGACACGCGGCCATGAGGGCCAGCCGCTCGTGGTCGGCGATACGATGTATTTCGAATCGGCGTATCCCAATCACGTCTTTGCCGTCGATCTCAACGACTATCACACGAAGTGGGAGTACACGCCGAAACAAGACCCATTCGCGGTCTCCGTGGCGTGTTGCGACCTTGTCAATCGTGGCGTGGCCTATGGTGATGGCAAGATCATCGTCGACGCACTCGACGGTCAGGTCATCGCGCTCAACGCCGAAAACGGCCACGTCGTGTGGAACGCGAAAAATTCAGATGCGGAAGCCGGCCAAACGCTTACCGCAGCACCGCTCGTGGTGAAGGACAAAGTCATCGTCGGCGTCTCCGGCGGCGAATATGGCGTTCGCGGTTACCTAACCGCCTATAGCCTCAATACCGGCAAAAAATCGTGGCGCGCGTACAGCACGGGCCCCGATAGCGATATTCGCATCGGCGCCGAGTTCACCGGTCCTAAAAATGCCGGTACGAAGACCTGGAAGGCCGACCAATGGAAAGTCGGCGGCGGCACGACGTGGGGATGGTATTCCTACGATCCCGAACTCAATCTGCTCTATTACGGCACGGGCAATCCCGGCACGTGGAATCCTTCGCAACGTCCCGGCGACAATAAGTGGTCGATGACGATTTTCGCGCGTAACCCCGATACGGGTATGGCGAAATGGGCGTTCCAAATGACGCCGCACGACGCGTGGGATTATGACGGCGTCAACGAAATGATTCTCGCCGACATCAACATTCACGGTCAGAAGACGCCGGCGCTCGTGCACTTCGATCGCAACGGCTTCGCCTACGAACTCGATCGGCGCACGGGTAAATTGCTGCTCGCCAAAAAATTCGATCCCGCCGTCAATTGGGCGACGGATATCGATACGACCACGGGCCGCCCCAACGTCGTCGCGGCGAAAACTCCGAAGGCCGGCGTCAACGTCATGGGCATCTGCCCCGCCGCCATGGGATCGAAAGATCAACAACCCGCGTCGTTCGATCCGCAAACCGGCTACTTCATCGTTCCGACCAACCACAATTGCATGGACTACAAGGCCTTTGCCGTGAAATATAAGTCCGGCTTCCCGTACGTCGGCGCCATCGTCAAGATGTTCCCCGGCCCGGGCGGCAATCGCGGAGCGGTTATCGCGTGGGATCCGAGCGACGGCAAGATCGTCTGGACGAATCCCGAGAAGTTCCCAGCTTGGAGTGGTACGCTCACCACAGCCGGCGGCGTGTCGTTCTACGGCACGATGGACGGTTTCTTCAAGGGCGTCGATACCAAGACGGGCGCCGAACTTTACAAGTTCAAAGTTCCTTCGGGCATCATCGGTAACCCGATCACGTACACGCACAATGGTAAGCAATACGTGGCCGTGTTCTCCGGTGTCGGCGGCTGGGCCGCACTCGGCCTCGCAGCCGGGCTGACCAACCCTACGGCCGGTCTCGGTGCGGTCAACGCCGCACTCGATCTCGGCAGCTACACGCAACTCGGCGGCGATGTGGTAGTCTTCTCTCTCTAAAAGGGTTCCTGCGAATCGCCGATCCGGTGTGCGCACCGGGTCGGCGATTCATCATTATCCCGCACCTGAAATCTGGGGACTATTCGTGCACAAATTTTTCGCTCGCATCGGTACATTTGTTGGCGCGCTCGTCGCGCTCGGAGTCGTTTCGACCGGCGCGCAAGCGGCGGATCTTCGCGTTTGTGCGGATCCCGATTACATGCCCTATTCGAATAAGGCCGGCGCCGGTTTCGAAAACCAAATCGCCACGTTCGTCGCGAAATCGATGGGCGCCAAACTCGTATACGTGTACTCGTCGACTCGAGGCACCGGTGGCTTCGATCAATTCATACACGAACAGCTCTACGCTAAAAAATGCGATGTCGTGATGGACGTGCCGTATGCGAGCGATAACGTGCTCACGTCGCATACGTATTATATTTCGTCATACGTTTTCGTGTTTCCCAAAGCGAAACACTACGACATCACCTCGATGGATTCGCCGATCTTGAAAAATTTGAAGATCGGCTTCGAAGCGGATACCCCGGCAGAAAACGGGTTGAAGATTCGCACGCTCATCCTCCACGCGGTGCCGTTCGATTCCGCGGACTCGCCATCGGGGTCGCCGACCGAGATGCTCGATGCCGTCGGGTCGAAAGTCGCCGTCGGCGTGACGTGGGAGCCCGCAGTCGGGTATTTTTTGCGCAACCGTCCGCAGCTCTCGGTGGTCGCCGTGCCGAACAGCCGCAGCCAGGGCTCACCCGAACAGTATGCGTTCCCGATGTCGATGGGCGTGCGTCTCGGTGATAACGCGACGATCGCACGACTCAATAAGGTGATCGATGCGCACAAGAGCGAAATCACGGCGATCCTCGCCCGCAACGGAGTACGTTTGATCAAACCCAGCGACTTGGCCTCGAAATAATGCCTCCACCCAATGGAGCGCTTCCTAAAATCGGCGTCGTCGGCGTCGGACGGATGGGGGCGGGTATCGCGCTTCGCTTGCGCGATTGCGGTTACACCATTGCCGCCGTGTACGACGTGTACGCACCCTCTGCAGAAACCGTGTCGAAAGAAACGGGCGCGACGATCTGCACCGAACTCGCAAAGGTCACCGCACACAGCGACATCGTGATCACCGTCGTCACCGACGACAAGGCACAGCGCGCGATCTTCGCCGAATCCGGCGATTCGCTCCTCACGGGCGCCGCGGGAAAGATTTTTGTAAATTGCGCGACCGTTTCACCGGCCGCGCACATCGAGGCGATCGATCGCGCCGAGCACGCCGGGGCGCACGCGGTCGAAGCACTCATGGCGAGTTCGATACCGCAGGCGCGCGAAGGCTCGCTCTATCTCATGATCGGCGGCGACCGTGCGGTCTTCGATCGCCTCGAGCCGATGCTCGCGAAGATGAGCAAATCGCTGCGCTACATCGGACCCAAGGGCTCGGCTGCGCAAGTGAAAGCGCTCGTAAACATGGTCATGAATATCAACACGGCGGGTCTGGCCGAAGGGCTCGGAATCGGCGATGCGCTCGGGCTCGACCTCACGGTGCTTCGCGAAGTCTTTTCGCAGACCGGCGCCAACTCGCGCGTGCTCGAGACCGACGGCCTCGATATGCAGAATCGCGAGCATGACGTATACTTCTCGGGCGCACACGCAGCGAAAGATTCGCACATCGCAATCGATCTCGCAAAAAGCGCCGGACTCGAAGTTCCCGTGGCCGAGGCGAGTGCGGCGCAATTCGATAAGATGGTGCGGCTCGGTATCGGCGAGCTCGATAAATCGGGTGTGGCGGAACTTACGTTCAAGTCACGCGCATTAGCTCACAACTAAAAAATTCATTAGGAGTTTCGTATGTCCAACGCAGCAACCGGATCGAAAGTCGTTCCGCTCATCGGCTCACGCGCGATGGGCCCGCTCGGGGTCGCGCATCTGCCACGTCTTTGGACCAAGTTAACGCTGCATCACGCAGGCCTCCTCCCCGACGGCTACGACCATTCGGGTGCTGGCTTCGACCAGATGACGCTCGACGCACTCGGACTCAAGCGCGATGAAGTCGTTGCGTTTATCAAAGAAAAGAATCCGACGTACATGCAGTTCGAGCAGTACGTGCTCGATCAAAACCACGGGAAGATCGATAAAGAGAAAGTCGCGGCGCATAACGCAGCGGTTCTCGGATACAACCACTCAGACGAGCTCGCAGCGAAAATGCAGGCCGCGACGGGCGCACCCGCTCACACCAAAGACGCCGTCACGCTCAACATGATCGAAGACCTCCACGAACTGTACACCAACATTCACAGCCACTAGAAGGGCGATCTCAATGACGTTCGTAATCCGGCGCGCGGCAGTCACCACGGTGGCTGCGCTCGCACTTCTCATCGGCGCGAGCGCGGTCACCATGCCGCGCGCCGATGCGACGACGAAAAAGACCACGCACGTCGCGATGGCGAGTGGAGCCGTGAGCTACGACGCCGCGCAGGCGACTGCGGGTGCTAAAGCCTACGGCGCAAATTGCGCGTCGTGTCACGGCGAAAAACTCGAGGGCGGTGTCGGGCCCGCGCTTTCGGGCGCGACACTCAATACGCTTGCGAAAAACACGAAGCTCACCGTCGGTGACATGTTCACGTTCATGTCGCAGCAGATGCCGCTCAACGCTCCGGCTTCGCTTCCGAAGGCGCAGTACGCGGCGATCATGGCTTACGTGCTGAAGTTCAACGGCTATCCCGCGAGTTCGAAAGCACTCACCTATGCGGGAGCCACGGATTCGACTGTCGTCATGAGATCGAAGTAGGCGTTTTCCAAACGCATCGCGCAGCGGTCGGTACGCGTTCGTGCGTGCCGACCGTTCGTGCTTGAGGAGGAGCTCCGAAGTGATCGCTACCGAACAACGCGTCGTCCTCGACGACGGCAAAGAAACGGTTCTCCAAAGTTGGGGGACGCACGGTCCCATCGTGCTTTGCGTACACGGCATCACGAGTTCGCGCCGCTCGTGGACGCGGCTCGCTGAATTTCTCGCACCGTCTCACCGCATTTTCGCATACGACCAGCGTGGGCACGGCGATAGCGCCGACGTTGCGGGGCCGATGTCGCTCGCGCAGAGCGTCCGCGATCTCCAAGCCGTACGTACGCGACTTCCGGGGCCCGTGCACATGCTCGTGGGTCACTCGTGGGGAGGGGCAGTCGCGCTCCTCGGCGGCATCGCTATTCACCCCGAACGCGTGGTTGCGATCGATCCGATGATCCGCGTTCCGGGCGGCACGTTCGATTCGGAATATGTCGACGATCTACGCGCGCTCTTCGCCCTCGCACCCGGCGATCGCGAATCCGCGATCCGAGCGATGTACGACGGCCTCGCGCCAGTCGACGTCGATGCGAAGCTGCACGCGATGACGCACATGTCGATCGCATCGCTCGAGCATCTCGGCACCGAGAACGATGTCGATGGTGGCGCGTGGGATTTACGCGAGCGCATCGCGCGCTATCCGACGCCGCTCCTGGTCTGCGTCGCCGGAATCGAATCGGTGCTCTCCGCAGACGATCAGGCGTTCTTGGCCGAGCGCGGCGGCCCCAACGTGACCGTGCGCGTCTTTCCGAGCGACGGACACAATCTCCATCGCACGGCGTTCGACGAGTTTGCGAACGCTGTGGAGACGTTCGGATAAACGTCGCGCGTCGCGCATGTTCGATCGTGCTCGCGAGCGCGGCGATCTTCGTCGTGGGCTCGACGCTTTCGACACGAGCCGCGAGTAGCGTCGCGGTTGCCGGAAAACGCGCACCTGCATTTCTCCTCGAAGGCCCCGACGGTGGCGACGTGACGTCGCACACGTATGCGGGTCGGCCACTACTCATCAATGTCTTTGCCGCGTGGTGCGGCACGTGTCGCGTCGAAGAGCCTTTGCTCGTACGTGCGTACGGGCGGTATCGCGATCGGGTCGCGTTTCTCGGCGTCGACGAACAGGAAGGCGTCGCGAGAGCGAAGGCTTTCGCACGTGATCTCGCCGTGCCGTATCCAATCGCGCTCGACGCCGGCCAGTTCGCGGCGAGTTACGGCACGACGAAGATTCCGGAAACGATCCTCATCGACGCACGTGGGATCGTGCGCGGCGTGCACCGCGGCATGCTCTCCGAAGCCGACCTCGAGCGCGAACTCCACGCGCTCGTCACTCGAAAGGCAGAATCGTGAACCGTCGCCGTTTTCTGATCTCCGCGGCCGCGACGTGTGGCTACGTCGTCTCCCCGTTCGCGACGCTCGCCGCATCGCTCGTCGGGCGTACGATTACGCAAGCCGATCTCTTCGCCACGCTCCCGAAACCGCAACCCGGCGATTGGTCGCGCGTGATTATGGGCTCGGGTGTGCGTTACGATAAGCAGATGGGCTTCGGCCGCGAACTCGATCCGCACGGCGGCGCCTCGTCACTTTTCGTCGAAACGCAGATCGGTGAAGCGGGTGGGATCGCCTGCAATCCCAACACGCTCAAGAAGACCTATCTTCGCGAGGCGCATTTCGGATCGCTCGTGACCGAAGCGGCGGTGCTCGCGATCGTCGCGCATTCGGGGAATATGCTTACGCGCTGGGCCGACGTGGGCGATGGGCAGACGCAAGCGCCGCATGATGCGAAGATGCGTTTGCTCGACGTCGCGTATCTGTACGACGAACGGCCGATGCGGGTGCGTTCCGTCACCGCGCAGAGCGTCCGCGTCGGTAACGTGCGCCATGCAGCGACGCGCGTCGTCGCTACGTTTCCCGCGGGCGAGCGCTTGCAACGATTGGAGATCGTGCACACGCCGGCGGTGCCGCTCGGCATCGCCGCCTATACCGCGACCGTGCGCGAACTCGACCCCTTCGGTCTCGCACTTCGTAGCTATGGCCGCGGATTTAAGACGGGCATTACCACGCCGCTCGCGCTCTTACGACCGATGACGCAGAGCGGGATCATGACGACGACGGACTGATCGAGCTCGGCTCCGGACGATGCGATCTTCTGCGTCGCGGGGCGTGCGCCGCGTGCGGCGAAATAGGCCGCCAACAGGGGGAACGTACGTGGCAAAAATGATCGAGCGTCCGACACCGGTCGGCGGTGCAGACTTCGCAGCCCAGCGGTCGCGCTACGAGGCCGCCGTCGCGCGCGGTAAGCGCCGAAGCGACTCGGGCTCGGGAGCCATCGATCGCACCCTTTCCGACGTGCCGTTGCAGGCGATTTACGGCCCCGAAGATGTTGCCGAGATGGATCTCGCGCGCGATCTCGCCTATCCGGGTGAGTATCCGTATACGCGCGGAATCCATGCGGGTGGCTATCGCGACCGGATCTGGACGATGCGTCAGTTCGCGGGCTTCGGGAATGCGAAACAGACGAACGAGCGCTATCATTTTCTCCTCGCGCAAGGGCAGGCGGGGCTTTCGGTCGCCTTCGATATGCCGACGCTCATGGGATACGATTCCGATCAGCCGCAGTCACTGGGCGAGGTGGGCAAGTGCGGCGTCGCGATCGACTCGCTGCGCGATATGGAAGCCCTCTTCGAGGGCATCGACCTCGGGAAGATCACGACGTCGATGACGATCAACGGTCCCGCGTGTATCGCGCTCGCGCAATATATCGCGACGGCCGAGGGTAAGGGCATCCCGCGCGCCGCTCTCGGCGGCACGTTGCAGGCCGATATCTTAAAAGAATACATCGCGCAAAAAGAATGGATCTTTCCACCGCGGCCGCACGTGCGAATTATCGTCGACATGATGAAATTCTGCACCGCAGAGATGCCGAAGTGGAATACGATCTCGGTGAGCGGCTATCACATCCGTGAAGCGGGGTCGACTGCAGCACAGGAGCTCGCCTTCACGCTCGCCGACGGGTTCGCGTACGTCGAGGCCGCGATGAAAGCGGGAATGGACGTGGACTCGTTCGCACCGCGGCTCTCGTTTTTCTTTAACTCCCATATCGATTTCTTCGAAGAGATCTGCAAGTTTCGAGCGGCGCGACGCATTTACGCGCGGCGGATGCGCGAACGATACGGAGCGAAAGATCCCAAATCGTGGACGCTGCGCTTTCACACGCAAACGGCGGGATGTAGCGCGACGGCGCAGCAACCGGAAAATAATATCGTGCGCGTCGCCTACGAGGCGCTCGCGGCGGTGCTCGGCGGAACGCAATCGCTGCACACCAATTCCATGGACGAAGTGATGGCGCTTCCGACGGAGAAATCCGTCGAAATCGCACTCCGAACGCAACAGGTGCTCGCCTACGAAACCGGGGTGACGAGCGTCGTCGATCCGCTCGGCGGATCGTACTTCGTCGAGTCGCTCACGAACGAACTCGAACGCCAAGCGGAAACGTATTTCGCCGCAATCGAAGGGTACGGCGGCGTCATCGAAGCGATCGAAGAGGGCTTCTTCCAACACGAGATCGCCGATGCATCGTATCGCTACCAGCGGTCGCTCGAAACGAAAGAGCGCGTGATCGTGGGCGTCAACGCGTTCGCGAGGCCGGCGGAAACCGAAAGCCCCGATCTGCTCAAAATCGGCCGCGAGATCGAAGCGGGGCAAGCTCGATCGGTGCGCGATGTGCGTGCGTCGCGCGACGGGTCGGCGGTTGAGGCCGCGCTCGCAGCGCTCAAGCGCGCGTGCGTGGATGAATCGATCAACGTCATGCCGCCGCTCATCGAAGCGGTCAAGGCGCTCGCGACCGAGGGCGAGATCGTGGCGACGATGGTTTCGGTGTACGGCCGATACGTCGAGCGCGCCGCTTTTTAGCTGACAGGCGCGAATGCGTCGGCGCGTCGCGGCGACCGTCGACGCTCGCTCCAGCTTCACGTCGAGCCCGGTCTCGAAGATCGAGACCGGAACGGCAACCTCGTCGTCGATTCCGGCCCGCGAAGCATTTCCGCACCGGTGCCGATCGCTCCAACGAACTCCTCGCCCGAGGATCGCGTCCGCACGGCGGGATAACCGTTGCTTCGGTCGCGAATCGAAGCGGACGATGCCAACCGAAAGACCGCTCCGCGTAATCGTGGCGAAGGCTGGGCTCGACGGTCACGACCGCGGCGCAAAAGTTATCGCGCGAGCGCTCCGTGATGCGGGCATGGAAGTGATTTATACGGGTCTCTTTCAGTCGCCCGAGCAGATCGTCCAGACCGCCATTCAAGAAGATGTCGATGGGATCGGTCTCTCGATCCTTTCCGGCGCGCACATGACGCTCTTTCCGGCGGTCATCGAGCAGCTCCGCGCGCAGGGGGCCGGGGATATCGTCTTTTTTGGCGGTGGAACGATTCCGGCCGACGACGCGCGCGAGCTCAAAAGCCTCGGCGTGCGCGAGATCTTCACGCCCGGTGCGCCGCTTTCGGAGATCATCACCTTCGTCGAACGCGAGTGCGGCGCGCGACGCGAACTCGTCGGGTAGGTTTGTGAGAGTTCGCACTCGCGTGGCACCGTCTCCGACGGGTGATCCGCACGTCGGCACGGCCTACGTCGCGCTCGTCAACTACTGTTTCGCAAAAAAACATGGCGGCGATTTCATCTTACGCATCGAGGATACCGATCGCGTTCGCAGCACCGCGGCTTCGGAAGACGTCATTTTGCGCGCGTTGCGGTGGCTCGGCCTCGCGTGGGACGAGGGGCCCGATATCGGCGGCGTGCACGGCCCGTATCGCCAGAGCGAACGTCTCGCGATCTATGCCGACCACGCGCGACGTTTGCTCGAGAACGGGCATGCGTTTCGCTGCTTCTGCACGCCCGCCCGTCTCGAGGCGATGCGCGACGAACAACGCCGCGCGAGCCGCCCGCCCGCCTATGATGGCCGTTGCGCGCATCTGGCGCCGGACGAAATCGCCGCGCACCTCACCGGGGGCGAAGCTTCGGTCGTGCGGCTCCGCGTGCCGCTCGAAGGCAGCGTGACGATCGACGACATGCTTCGCGGCCCGATCGTCTTCGAATGGAGTACGGTCGACGCGCAGGTCCTCGTCAAGAGCGACGGGTGGCCGACGTACCATCTCGCCAACGTCGTCGACGATCATCTCATGGAGATCACGCACGTCATGCGTGGTGAAGAATGGATTAGTTCGGCACCGAAGCATCTCTTGCTCTACCGCGCCTTCGGTTGGGAGATGCCGAAGATCGCGCACCTGCCGCTCTTGCGCAACGCGGATAAATCGAAGCTGAGCAAACGCAAGAATCCGACGAGCATTCTCTTTTACGAACGCATGGGCTATCTGCCCGAAGCGCTCGCGAATTTTCTCGGGCTCTTCTCCGTCCCGCCGGTCGACGGCGAAGAGATGATGGATCTCGCAACGATGATCTCGCGCTTCGAGACGGACCACATCGCCCTCGGCGGACCGGTCTTCGACGTCAAGAAACTCGATTGGCTCAACGCGCGGTACATCCGCGAGAAGCTCGACGTCGCGCAACTGATGGAACGCGTCCGCGATTGGGCGCTCAACCCGGCGTATCTCGGCGCGATCGCACCGCTCGCGCATCAACGCATCGAACGGCTCTCCGATCTCGGGCCCTTGCTCGCGTTTTTCTTCGGTGGCCGGATCGCCGTCGACGCGGCGGATTTACGCGCGGGTAAGCTCGACGATACGCAACTGCGCCAATCGTTCGTCATCGCTCTCGCACTTTTCGATGCGGTCCCGGAGTGGAACGCCGTCAATACGCAGGCCGCGATTCGCGCGGTCGGCGAGGCGCTCGGTCTGAAAGTACGCGATGCGATTCGTCCGTTCTATATCGCGATCACCGGCAGCGCGCAATCGGTGCCGCTCTTCGATTCGATGGCGATTCTCGGTCGCGATCTCGTTCGCGAACGGACGCGTGTCGCACTCGACGTACTCGGTGGTGCGACGAAGACCGAGACGGAGGCATGGAAGAATTTGGTGGGGAGCCGGGTATGAGTAAACACGTTCGCGCCGTCGTTCTCGCGGCGGGCAAAGGCACGCGGATGAACAGCGTGCGGCCCAAAGTCTTGCACGAACTCTGCGGCCGACCGATGCTGTGGTTCGTCTTACGCGCGTTGCACGAAGCGGGAGTCGACGACGTTACGGTCGTGACGAATTCCGATGTCGCGCCGCACGTCGAAGCCATCGCGCGATCGGCGGGTCACGCGGCTTCGCGTGCCGTTCTGCAAGAACCGCAACTCGGAACGGGTCATGCCGTGCAGATCGCCCTCGCAAACCTCGAACCGCGCGAAGGCACGCTTCTCGTCCTCAACGGCGATATGCCGCTCATCGAAGTCGAACTCGTACGCTCGGCGATGGCGCGAGCTGGAAACGCGCTCGCACTCGTGACGGCTCGGATGCCGTTGCCGTCGTCGTTCGGTCGCATCGTTCGTCGAGGCGAGCACGTGCAGAAGATCGTCGAAGCGCGCGACGCCGATGAAGACGAACTGCTCATCGACGAGATGAACGCCGGCCTCTATGCGTACGACGAATCGAAGCTCCGCTCGGCGATCGCCGAACTACGCAACGAAAATTCGCAGGGCGAATACTATCTCACCGATACGATCGGAAACTTTCGGGAACGCAGCGAGACGATCGTTCCCGTCGTCGCCGGCAATTATCGTAGCGTTCTCGGCGTCAACGATCGCGTCGAACTCGCCGCGGCATCCGCACTCTTACGCGCGCGTATCTGCGAGCACTATATGCGCGAGGGCGTCACGCTCGTCGATCCGCAATCGACCTATCTCGAGCCCGGACTCGACATCGCAGCCGACGTGACGATTCTGCCCAATACCGCGATCGGCCGCGGCTCGTCGATCGGAGCGCATAGCGAGATCGGACCCAATACGCGTTTGCAGAACGCGCGCGTCGGCGAACACGTCACGATCTGCGACAGCGTCGTCGTCGACAGTGCCATCGGCGATCTCGCAATCGTCGGGCCATTCGCGCACGTGCGCGGCGGCGCCGAAATCGGCACGAACGTGCGCGTCGGTAACTTCGTCGAGATCAAAGCCTCGACGCTGGCTCCGGGCGTCAAGGCGAGTCATCTCGCCTACGTGGGCGATACGACCGTCGGCGATCGCACGAATATCGGCGCGGGCACGATCACGGCAAATTTCAATGGTAAACGAAAAAACCGTACGACGATCGGTAAGGACGTGTCGGTCGGTTCGAACACGACCTTCGTCGCGCCGGTTACGATCGGCGACGGTGCGCTCACGGGAGCGGGTGCGGTCGTCATTCGCGACGTCGCAGCGGGAGAGCGAGTGGTCGGTAATCCTGCGAAATCGCTGCGAAAAGAAACGTCCTAACCGCTTCGAGCGCGTACGAACGCCGAATCGATAGCGCGCCCTCGCAACCGTATCGGAGACCAGCCATCTTTACGAAATTCTCCCGAGTCGCAATCGCCGTCGCGTTTGCCCTCTTGCTCGGCGCGAGTAGCTCGGCCGTACTCGCCCAGACGTCGGGGACGACGAGCGGCATCGATCTCGCAAATCTCGATCGCACGTGTAAGGCGTGTGATGATTTCTATCAATTCGCCAACGGAGGCTGGATCGCGAAGCATCCGATTCCCGCGTCGTATGCGAGCATCGGAAATTTCAACGTGCTCTACGATCGCAATGTCGACGTGTTGCACGGCGTGCTCGAAGATCCGGGCCTCGCGAGTGCGGCGCCGGGAACGAACGAGCGTAAATTGCACGACTTCTATGCGAGTTGCATGGATACGGCGGGTGTCTCTGCCGCGGGTATCACGCCGCTCGCACCGTCGTTCGCGCACATCGCGCGAGCTCGCGATGGCGACACGCTCGCCGCTCCCCTCGCCGAACTCGCGCGCGTCGGCGTCGGTGCGTTCTTCAGTGCGTCGGGTGGTTCCGATCAGCACGATAGTCGCACGACGATCGTGCAGTTGCGCCAGGCCGGGCTCGGCTTGCCCGACCGCGACGATTACCTCAAAGACGATGTGAAGACGGTCGCGCTTCGCGCGGCGTACGTCGATCATCTTACCAAGACGTTCGCACTCCTAGGCGACGCGCCAGACGTTGCTGCAAACGAAGCCTCACGCGTGCTCGCACTCGAAACGTTGCTCGCGACGAAGCAAGTCGGCCGGGTCGAACTCCGCGATCCTGCGGCGACCGATCACAAAATGAGCTTCGCGGATTTGCAGATGCTCGCACCCGGGTTCGATTGGGCCGCCTACTTCGCGGCGGCCGGGATTTCTACGGCGGTCGCCGTCAACGTCGCGGAACCCGCATACTTCAGGGCGTTCGCCGCGATGGCCGCGAAAGCGTCACCGACCGACGTGCACGCGTATCTCCGCTGGCAAACGACGCGGACGTTTGCCTCCGCGCTCGCGGCACCGATCGATGATGAAGATTTTGCTTTTTATGGCAAGACGCTCAGCGGCACCAAGGAGCAGCAGCCGCGTTGGAAACGCTGCGTCGGCGCGACGGATCGGAACCTCGGTGAAGCGCTCGGACAACTCTACGTTACCAAAGCATTCCCAGCCTCGGCGAAAGCGACGGCGCTCGAACTGGTCGCGAACTTGCGTGAAACGTTTCGTGATGATTTCTCGACGTTAGAATGGATGTCGCCCGCGACGCGCGAGCGCGCCATCGCCAAGCTCGCGGCATTTCAAGTGAAGATCGGCTATCCCGATCGTTGGCAATCGTACGAGACGCTCGAGATAACGCCCACATCGTTCGCGCAAAATGTGGCCGCCGGTTCTTCGTTCCGGCGTGCGGATGCACTCGCTCGCATCGGCAAACCCGTCGATCGTACGCGGTGGGGTATGACGCCGCCGACGGTCAACGCCTATTACAATCCGAGCATCAACGAAATCGTATTCCCGGCGGGTATCTTGCAGCCGCCGTTCTTCGATGCGAATGCCGATATGGCGATCAATTACGGTGGAATCGGCGCCGTGATCGGTCACGAAGCGACGCATGGCTTCGACGATCAGGGCCGCAAATACGATGCGGTCGGCAATCTCTCGGATACGTGGCAGCCCGAAGATGCCGTGCGTTTCAACGCGCGTGCGAATTGCGTCGTCAAGCAGTACGACGCGCTCTCGCCCGCACCGGGCGTCATGGAAAACGGCAAGCTCGTACAAGGCGAAGCGATTGCCGATATCGGCGGCATGACGATCGCATACAAAGCCTTCGAAAAATGGCAGGCGAAACATCCGCGCCGTACGATCGATGGCTTCTCGCCCGAACAGCGATTCTTCATGGGCTGGGCACAAGTGTGGGCCGGCAACGATCGCCCCGAGTCGATTGCGCTCCGTGCGAAAACCGACGTGCACGCCTTCGATAAATTTCGTGTGAACGTGACGCTTGCGAACCTGCCACAATTCGCATCGGCATTTTTCTGCAAGCTCAACGAAGCGATGGTAAAACCGCCGGCAGATCGATGCGAGATCTGGTAGCAGATCGGCTCGGTCTCACCTGGTGCGAGCGAGCGTTTTAGCCGCGTGGGTAGACATGGCGTGTTTCGGTGCTTTTCGCATGCGGCTCCATACGTCGTATCTCGGTCACGAAGTTTGCGATGTCCTTGACGCCATCGAGCACGGTTACTTCGATGATGCGGTCGTGTCGGCCGCGCTTGCGTCGCCATTGCACGTACGACAACTCGAGAAGCGGTGTGAATGTCGCGGGCCCATGTCGCGCAGGTTTACGGATCGTCGCGCCTGAGTTGATCGGAGAAAGCTCGATTCGCTCGGCGTGCGCCCGTGCACGGGCGCGATTGGCGCGTGCGCCGACCAGTCGCGCGAGACCCTTGACGTCGGACCAGAAGAACACACGGCGATTGAGCAACGCGAGTCAATGCGCCGGCGTAAGGCCGCCATCGAGGCATCCCGCAAGCGTGGTCTCCGTCATTGGTGACTGGTCGTTGATCACCGCGTATCCGTGGACGGGATGACGTATCGTGACGGCGCTCGGACGGCACACGCGTTCTCACTCGAAGCGCTCGCCGCCGTAGACTTCAAAAAGATCGAGAAGTCGACTCGTTGAGCGAAGTCCCCGCGCGCGAATGCTCTCCCAAGCGCCGGGCAAGGTGACGTGAAAGAGCTGCGGATGGCGGTTCCTCAACTCATCGGGTGTCACGAGAAATGGTTCGCGGTAGAAGACGTGGACGCATACATCGCACCAAAAAAAAAACGAGACGTCGGATGAATTCCGACGCCTCGTTTTTATCGCGTAGGCTTGCGGTTACTTCAGCGACCAGTGGCCGTCGAGGACTTCCGCTTCGGCGAGTTCGAACGTCGTTGCGTAGGGTTCGAATTTGACGTGGTTGTTCACGGCGGTGAGCGTTTTCGGCGAGCAGAGGAAGAGCCCGAGCGCTTCTTCTTTGCTGTAACGATCGATCGCTTCGGCCTTCTTCACGAATTTTGCGGCATCGGTTTCGCCCGCCATATCCGTGTAGAGTTTGTTGAATTCCGGCAGTTCCGGACCGACGCGGAATGCGCCATCGGAACCGAAGAACTCGCGATGGATCATCGCCGGTGCCGCTTCCGAACTGATGTCGAACCAGAAGTTGAGCAGCAGATCCCATTCGGGAACGAGTCGGCCTTCGGCAAGCGAACGCGCGCCCGCGAGTGCGCCTGAATCTTCACCCACCATCACCACGACCGCGATGCCGAGATTCGTGCGGATGTCGGCCGCGACCATGTTGGCGATTGCGGCGAATCCACCGCCGGTTGCGATGCGCAGCGCACGGCCCGCGGGCCATTTGACACGCGCGAAGGCCGCCTTTGCAGCAGCGGGATCGCAGCCGAAGGGTTCGAGATCCTTCGGATGACCCGCACACCACGGTGGTGTGAGCGACGCGATGATGCTCGCGTAGCCGAGCATGCCGTCGCGGACGACTTTGTCGCGGTCGACTGCGAGGTTGAGCGCCGTGCGCAAGTTTTTGTCGTCGAGCGGCACGTCGCGATTCGGGTGCCGATTGAAGACACCGACGAGCACACGATTGGCATCGTGGACTTCGAGGTGCGCGAACTTCGAATCCATCACACGCTTCGCATCGGCAGGCGAGACTTCGGTGACGATGTCGACTTCGCCATCGCCCGAGATGCAATGCGTGAGCGCATCGGCGGGAGAGAGCGAATTACGGAACACGACTTTTTGCACGAACGGTCCGCGTCGGTGATCCCAGTACGTTGGGTTCGCTTCGAGGACGACTTCGGGCGTTCGATCTTCTTTTTCGATGAGCCACGTACAGGCGAACGGCGTCGCTCGCTGCACGGCGATCACGGTGGTGATCGACGAATATCCTGCGCTCAGGATAAACGGTCCGGTGCCCCACGGGCCCGGTGCGTCAATGATTCACCAGTTTCCGTTGCCGCTGCCTTCGCGTGTATAACCGAATCCCGGTCCCTCGCTCCAGAAGCTATTGCTCGAGACGTGGAAGCCACGCATCTTCGCAAGCGCGAGGCCGTCGGGCTCGGGGAAATGGAAGCGAATTTGATGATCGTGGGTAACTTCGGCGACCGATTCCGGAGGGAAGTTCAACCACGTGCCCGGGGGATGGGGCGCTTCCCAACGCTGCATCTCATCGAAGGAACGCTTGATGTGGTGCGCCGTGAGTGGCTCGCCGTTTTGGAAGAGCACGCCCTTGCGCACGTCGATTTCGAGGGTTTTTCCGCCATCAATATAGCGATGGCTCGTTGCCATCGAGTAGACAGCGTGGCCGTCGTGGTCGGTCCGAATCGGCTCTTCCATGGTATTCCACGTAATGAAGAGCCAATTGAGCGGCGACGGGTCGACGACGCGCAGCGTCCCGATCGGCGTTCGCCGCTTCTCGGCGGTTGGCGCCGCCTCGATAATGCTAGACATCGTTGCCTCCGAATAGACCGGCACGAAAAAAATCGACCCCAAGATAGAGCCGCGACGCCAGTCGTCCCTAGACGCTACCCGCAAAAGTCGCGCGCCGCCATTCACCAATCGTATGAGGACGAATCCCACGTATGGCGCGAGGCTCGGCTTTCGCCGCTACGTTCGGGGATCGATCGGCGTTGTCGGATAATCGGTGCGCTCGCGTGCCACGGATTCAAGCGCGGCCATCGCATCGAGGACGAGATCTTCGCACCACGGGCGCGCGATGACTTGAACGGCTATCGGCAGACCCGCACTGCCGCGCTCCGTCTTTTTCGCGGCGCGATCGACGCCGTCGGTCGACGAACGACGATGCGTCTCCTCATTGGGCAGGACGCGCGTGAAGGGTAACGTGCCCGTGGGATATCCGAGCAAGTTGTAGAGTGGCGCATACGCACCGGCAGTGAGCACGTCGGCTGAGGCGCCGTGAACGAGGGCGGGTAATCCGACGGGTGGCGCGATGATGAGATCGAGCGGACCATCCTTGCCACAATCCATCGTCCGCTCGAAGAGCTCGGCGAATGCGATTTGCGCCTTGACGAGACTCCAGTAATGATGCGTATCGGTGTAACCGTAATTCCGCACGACGTTCGCGAGTTGACGCTGCCCGCCGAGTGCGAGAAGTCGTTCGATCGATGCGAGAAGCGCGCGTGGCTTCGATGCGATTGCGAGCAATTGCGCGACGCGTGGATCGCGCGGATTGTCGCCGAGTGAATCGCTCGCGCTCCGCGTGCCGTCGGCGCTGAGAATGCCGTAGAAGATCGCGAGTGCATCCTCAACGCGCGGCGCCGCGAAGGAGACGACGTGTGCGCCCATCGCTTCGAGAGCGGCCGCGGCTTCGCGCGACGCGCGCACGAGCGCGGGCGACGCGGTGAAGCGACCGATGCTGCCGTACCATCCGACGCGCAGACCGCGCATGCGCGCGCGGAGAGCCTCGGGATCGATGCGCGTATCGTACCGATCGGCGTCGGCGCGCATCGCCTCGCCCGATACGATCGCGCGGGGGACGTTCGATCGCGCCACGATGGGTCGACCCATCACGTCGTCGCCACACGCCACGCGATAACCGAGCGCGAGATCGGCGATCGTGCGCGCGAGTGGGCCTTCCTGGCTCACGATTGCGCGTTGCCCCGCGAAAGCGTCGAGGCGCGAGGTATCGTCGAGGCGACCCGTCGTCGGTTTGAGCGACGCGATGCCGCAGAAAGCGGCGGGGACGCGTAAACTTCCACCGATATCGGTCCCGAGACCGAGCGGCGAACCGCCGGCCGCGATGAGCGCGGCTTCGCCACCACTCGAGCCACCGCACGTGCGCGCCACATTCCACGGATTATTCGTGCGTCCGTAGAGCGGGTTATCGGATTCGATGTAGATCAAGAGTTGCGGCACGTTCGTCTTTGCGATGACGATGGCACCCGCGTCGCGCCACCGTGCGACGTGACGGCCATCCCTTTGCGCGACGTCGTCGTCACGCGAGGGCAGACCGTACGTCGCGGGCGTGCCCGCAACGTCTTGCGATTCTTTGATCGAGACGGGCACGCCGTGCAGTGCGCCGAGCGGCTCGCCGCGTTCGCGACGCGCGTCGGCGTCGCGTGCTTCCGCGCGCGCCTCCTCAAAACGGTGGACGACGACGGCGTTGAGCACGTCATCGACGGACTCGATCCGCGCGATATGCGCGTCGACGGCGGCAATGCTCGTGAAGTCGCCGTGTGCGATGCCGCTTGCGAGGTCACATGCCGAGAGTCGCCACAGTTCGTCGCTCATGCGCGGCCCGTTCGTCTGCGGCGCGAGGTTGCCTCGTGCACGTCCGGTCCACGAATGGCGAGCGGCTTTCGACCGCGAAAGCTATGGGCATGGCGCTCAAGGTCGTTCTTCTCTCGCATTCTCCCGAACCCGAGCGTGCGGTCGCGACCGCGGCGCGTAATTGCTATAGCCCGCGCGACGTCGAGTCGATCGATGAAAACTGGACGCCGGAGGCGATCGACAAGATGGTCGCGCGCGTTCGCGATGCGGGCCATCTTTCGACCTTCGAACATACGATGTTTACCTTCGGCGTCGGTGGCGTCTCGCGCGCGC
Source organism: Vulcanimicrobiota bacterium (assembly GCA_031420415.1). Lineage (GTDB taxonomy): Bacteria > Vulcanimicrobiota > Vulcanimicrobiia > Vulcanimicrobiales > Vulcanimicrobiaceae > JANYGA01. Next base: position 97,355 of record JANOMT010000025.1, on the reverse strand, counting down.
TCACGCACCAACTCGTGCGCCATCGGCACATGAGTTACGAACAGAAGAGCCAGCGCTACATCGCCCTCAAAGGGCAGTTCGAGTTCATCACGCCGCCGTCGATTGCGGCACGCCCCGAGATCAAAGCAAAATACGACGTCCTCATGGGTCAAATCGCCGCATTCTATCAAGATGCTATGGAGTCGGGGACGCCTGCGGAAGACGCGCGTTTCGTCCTCCCCAATGCCGCCGAAACGCAGATCGTCATCACCGCGAACGCGCGAGCGTTGCTCGATTTCTTCTCGCTTCGCACGTGCAATAATGCGCAGTGGGAGATTCGCGAACTCGCATTTGCAATGTTGCGCATCGTCAAACGCGCGGCGCCGTCGCTATTCGTGCGCGCCGGAGCGACGTGTGTTCGCGGCTATTGCAACGAACCCAACGGCCCCGAGTGCCCGCGGTACGTGATCGTGAAAAATCCGGTCGCCGCGCGGCGCGTTACGACGATCACCGAAGACGGGCCGACGCGCGCGAGCGATGAGATCGTCGCCGATCAGCAAACGGCGGCGATGGCGGGCTAATTCGCCACCTCGGATCGATGCCAGCGTGCAACCAATCCGAGAACAACGTGCTCATAGGTGAGAATCCCACCCATGCGCTCGGCGCTTGCCCTTTTTGGAGGACCCTCCGTGCCCTTGGAGCTTGCCCGGCGAGCGATCCCGTATACCCCGTTCGACCGACCGCTTTCGGAAACGACCGTCGCGCTCGTGAGTACGGCAGGCGTGTATCTCAAATCGCAACAGCCGTTCGACGTCCTGGGTGATGGCTCGTATCGAATCATCCCCTCCGATAGCGACGTTTCGGACTTAGTGATCGCGCACGAACATTACGATCACAGTGAAGCCGATCGCGACGTCAACACGGTGTTCCCAATCGAGCGTTTGCGCGAAATGGTCGCCGATGGAACGCTCAAGGGCCTTAACCCCGAGTTCTTCGGCATGATGGGCTACACGCTCAAACTCAAGCAGGTCCTCGACGAAACGGCGCCCGAGATCGCGAAAAAAATCGAACGGAGCGCGACGGATCTGGTGCTCCTGACCGGTGGTTGACCGATGTGTCATCGCACGGTCGTGCATGTTCAACGCGCAATCGAAGCCATCGGGATCCCAACGATCCTCATCACCGTCGAGCCGACGCAAACGGTTCAAGCCCGCGCCCCGCGCGCGGTACACCCGACGTTTAACGCGATCGGCACACCCGTCGGAAAAGCGGGCGACGTAGCGGGCCAACGCGTCCTCCTCGAGCGCACGTTCGCCGCGCTGTACGACCCGATCGAGCCCGGTTCTATTCGCGAATTCGCGTGACGGGCGCGTGCCTCGGGCCAACGCCGTCGCCCGAAGCGCTCTCGCTCGAACGAAACGACACATTCCGTACACCGAAGGGGGGTGAAAACACTTATATGGCAATTTTAAAAGGCCGCAAGACGATGGCGAACGAGACGAAGACCCTCAAGGTCGGAGACCAGGCGCCGGAGTTCACGCTTCGCACGCATCACGGCGATTCGTTCAGCCTTGCCGATCAAAAGGGCAAGAAAAACATCGTGATGGCGTTCTACCCGTTCGCATTTACCGCTGTTTGAGCAGCTCAGATGCCTTCGTACGAGGAAAACCTCGATCGTTACGAAGGCTATGATGCCCAAGTTGTGGGTATCTCGATCGACACGGTTCCAACCGCAGCAGCATGGGCGAAGTCGCTCGGCGGATTCACGTATCCGCTCCTTAGCGATTTCTATCCGCATGGCGGAGTCGCCGAGAAATTCGGCGTCCTGCGCGAAGCAGGGATGTCCGAACGCGCCATCTTTATCATCGATAAGGAAGGCATCGTTCGTTACATTGACATCCACGATATCGAAGAGCAACCCGACGAAGAACAGATCTTCGACGAGTTGCGTAAACTCGGCTAAATCCGATGCCGCAGAGCGAGTCGCGCGATGGTTCGTGCGTCTCGCTCTCGTCATTTTCTTCGCGTTCGTTGCCATCTCGGCGATGCCACAACGCGCGACGGCATCGCCGTACCTCGAGCGCCGCGTTACCGCGATCTCCGATGCGACCTTGCTCGCGCGTCCGGCGGCGCAACTCGTCGATCCGCGACGCCAACGTGCGGGCGAACACGCGCGACGATTCGTTCGACCACTCTATTTCGCTTGGGCGTTTTCGCAGATCGCGATGCTCCTCTATCTGTGGCGATCGGGCACGGCGGCGCGACTGCGCGACGCGATGCGTCATCGCATCGGAAACATCGTGGCGTTGCGCGTCGCGTTCGGCGCGGCGCTCCTCGTCATCGCGAATCTTGCGGCGTTTCCCGCATCGCTCGCGCGGTATCGCGTCGATTACATCTACGGATTTACGATCGAGACGGCGGCGGCGTGGTATCGTGACGGCCTCATCTCGGTAACGCTCGACGCGATCGTCGTCGGCGCGATCGTCGCGTGCGTCTTCGCGCTCGTCGATCGCACGCGCGTCTGGTATCTCTACGCGATGGCGGGACTCTTCGTGGTGACGCTCGTGATGGCGTTCGTCGAACCCGTCGTCGTCGCACCGCTCTACAACTCGTTTCACCCATTACCACGCGGTGCGGCGCTCGGCGAGCGCCTGGAATCCCTCGCACGACGCGCGGGAATCGGCAACGCGCCGATCTACGTTACCGACGATTCGCGTCGGACGACGGCGGCGATTGCCGATATCGCGGGATTCGGACCGACGATGCGGATCGTGCTCTCCGATGCGTTGCTCGCGAACGCGACGCCGGGCGAGGTGCTGGTGCTCGCCGCCCGTGAGTTCGGGCATTACGTGCACGGGGACGACTTCCGACTGTCGCTTTTTTGGACGTCGTTGTTCATCGTGTCGACCGCGCTCGCGGTCGTCTTCGCCGATCGCGTCGGTTTCCGTCGCGATGACGATCCGCTCGCACGCTTACCGCTCGTCTTCTTTTTTCTCGGCCTTCTCGCTCTCGCGGCGACGCCAATCTACAACGGCTATTCGCGTCATCTCGAAGCACTCGCCGACGATTATGCCCTCGCGCTCACGAGCGACCGCGCCTCGGCCGTTCGCGTCTACGTCCGCATCGCCGACGAAACGCTCGGCCAACTCTGCCCGTCGCGGTTGAGTCGCTGGTATTTTTATAACAATCCGCCCCTCGGCACGCGGATCGCGCGAGCCCTCGGGCACGCCGACCCCTGCGAGTAGGTCGCGTGCATCGCCCTCGCTTGAGGTCGTTAGGAGCCGGCTACCGCGAAGGCACCGAAGAACTCGCGTTCGGAAATCGGCTTACTAAAAAGGAACCCCTGAAGTTTGTGACATCCGATCGCCTCCATGCAGCGCGCCTGGTCGATCGTTTCGATGCCTTCGGCGACGACTTCGAGGTGCAATTTATTGGCAAGCGCGACGACGGTCTCCGCAATCGCATGATCGATTGGATCTGTTAAAATTTCGGCGACGAACGCGCGATCCAGCTTGATGATGTCGATCGGGAAGTGCTTGAGATAGGCGAGAGATGAATAACCCGTACCGAAGTCGTCGATCGCGAGTTTGATGCCGAGCGTTTTGAGTTCCGCAAGCGTGCGCATCGTTTCGTAAAAATTGCCGCTCGCGACGCTTTCCGTCAGCTCGAGTGTAAGAAATTCCGGCGGAATGTTCGCCTGCAAAATCGCGCTACGAACGATCGCGACAAAAGTCGGCGAGCGAAATTGGACGAGCGATACGTTCACCGCGACCGATCGCGCGGGGCTTCCCGCGTCGATCGATGCGCGGACTCGCGCGCAAGCCGACGCGATGACCCATGCGCCGATCGTCAAGATGTCGCCGTTGCCTTCAGCAATCGAGATGAAATCGACGGGCGGTACGATTCCGCGTGTGGGATGGTTCCATCGAATGAGCGCCTCGGCGCTCGCGATTACGTGCGTGCCACTCGAGACGATCGGTTGATAATACAGCTCGAGCGCGCCCCCGGCGAGTGCGCGATGCAGCTCGTGTTCGAGCGTCGCGCGTTCGTGTCGCTCGTATTGGAGATCTTCGTTAAAACGCACGACGCTCACCGTTGAAGACGCCTTGCTCTCGTACATCGCAGAGTCGGCAGCGTGTAACAACTCATCGACGGTGACCCCATGGCGGGGATAGAGCGCGACGCCGAGGCTCGCCGTGATTTCGAAAACGCGACCGTCGATAACGATCGGTTCGGCTAAATTCGCGATGATGCGACCGCAAATCGAGTCGACGATTCCTTCATTATCGAAGCCCGCGATGAGAATGACGAATTCGTCACCGCTGAGCCGCGCGACGAGGTCCTCGGGTCGCGTACTGGCTTCGAGCCTGCGCGAAACGACGGTTAGGACTTGGTCGCCGGCAACGTGACCGAACGTATCGTTAATCGTTTTGAAACGGTCGAGATCGATAAAGACGATGCCGAACGTCCGGCCGATGTTGTGCGTATCGTTAAGCGCGTTTTCGACGCTGTTCTCAAAGCAGATCCGATTGGCGAGACCGGTGAGGCGATCGAAATTCGCCCGATCCCAGAGCTCGGTCTCTTCGGCACAGCGATCGGTGACGTCCCCGGCTCGGCCGACGATAGAGATCGCGCGCCCGGCCGAATCGTACGTGATCGAAGCACTGACCTGCGCGTAGCGCTCCTTCCCTTTTGCGGTGACGATACGGTGCTCGAACCCATAGGTCACGCGCGCGTCGATTGCGGCTTGAACGAGTACGTCGAGTTCTGCGGCGACGCTTGGGTCGGCGAAGGCACGGAGACCGCCCATCGGCGGCGTAGCTCCCGGATCGAGCTCGACGAGGTCGTAACATTCGCGCGACCACACCGTTTGGCCGGAAATGAGATCGTCGTGCCAAATGGCGTCGTGGCGCATCAAGCGCACGGTTCTGGGTTCGCGTTCGCGCTTTCGGGCAATGGCCTTGGGCGCGTCGATATCGACTTCGAGAATCGGACGATGTTGCGTCGTAACGATAATATCGATCGACTCGACGTCACGCCGTCGGCAGAATAAAATCTCGACGGCGCGATGGCCCCAGCGAAACGGGAACGTAAAATCGAAGCGTTCGTAGCCGTCATCGTTGACAGCCGCGAAGGCTTCGAAGCGCCCCTGGAAGTCCTGAACCCGCGCGCACGGCGCGATGTCGGTGAAAAAATTCTTGCCGAGCGTGGAATCGGTCGAGCGCCGCGCGTACTCGGCTTCGGTCCGGTTGTAGCGCAACACGTTTCCGCGACGGTCGAGCGTGATAACGCCGACGGGCAACGCGTCGAGTTCATCGATGCCTAAGTCGAACGTCGAACGGTCGATGCCGATCGCATGCTCGAGGTCGTAAATCGGAAACTCTGGGGACATCGCAGCGATGTAGACGCTCCAAGAAGCGCGGTCGTCAACGAACCGAGAGGTCGTCCCGCAAGTGTGATACTTGGGTTATCGGTAAATCCGCAGCATGTCAGCAGGGTACATTGTAAAGCTATGTCCTACCCTCGACCGATCTACAGCGAGAGCGTCCTTCCAAGCACGCTGCCGAGATCGCTAGCGCGCGCGTAGCCCTGGGGAACGGCGAAATCGGCTTCGTTCGGCGTTTGCTTCGCGATCGACGTCAGATCGAGCCGCAGCGAGCTCGCTGGAATCGTCTTGGTCTTCACGCTCGCCGTCACTTCGATCGGAAGCTCGTCGAGATCGTCGGCAAACTCGATACGGCCGTGAAGATCGGACTTGTCGCCCGGCTTTGTCGTACGGCTGAGTTGATAGTCGATTCCGGTTGCGGGGTGGCCGTTGACGGGCCCGTGTCCGGCGAGGCTCAACGTCACGGAAAACGCCGCGTCGTCGCGAAATGTCTTGAGAAAACCAAACGGCGACGAATCGGTCGGCGTGGCCGGCGTACGCGCGACGGGCCCGGGTGTCGGGCCCGCTTGCGAGGATGGTACGCTCGTAAAATAGGTTTGCTTCGCATTCGACCACACGACGTACGTCGACGTCGTGCGATCGTAGACGACGGTGAAGCCGCCCGGCGGAAAGAGCTGCGTTCCCAGGAGCGCCGAAAGCGTGGGATCCGTACCCGGGAGGCCGAGTGAGAGCATGTCGACGCGTGCGAGCGGACCGCGCTGTTCGAAGGCGATCTCGCCACCGACCGTGAGCTTGTCGATGCCCGCAATCGCCGTTTGCACCACGACTTTGCCGCGGCCCACGTAGCCTCCGGGATCGCTCGCTGCGGTCGCGTGCGAAGCCAGTGTCGCGAGCGATCCACCGGCAACGAGCGATGCGACGAGTGCGAACCAGGGCGCGCGCGTCACGCGGAGCCTTGCATGTAAAGCGCGAGATCGCGTGCGAGTATTGTGGATTCGATGCCAGAGCTTCGCGTCATCATCGGAGGTTCACGAAGCCGAATGCGGGTCCTCGGTTTTCGCCGTCTCGGCAGCCGGGCGCCACGCGTTGACGTATTGGATCGCGTCGGTCGCTCCGCGGTCGAGCCAACGTTCCACACCGTCGGCTGCGACATCGATGATCGTTCGTACGACGCGTTCTTCGTCGCCCGAAAAATTTGCGAGGACGTAGTCGATCGTGTCACTCTGGCCGCGCCCGATGCCGATGCGTAGCCGCGGGAACGTCTCGCCAACGTGCGCGATGAGTGATTTGAGGCCATTATGGCCACCGCTGCCGCCGCTCGCGCGCATGCGCAATCGACCGAAAGGTAGATCGAGATCGTCGCTGATGACGAGCATCTCTGTGGGCGGCGTCTTCCACCACGCGGCGAGCTTGCCAAGTGGAATGCCGCTGTCGTTCATGAACGAGAGCGGCTTCGCGAGGATGACGGCGCGCGCGGCGACGTGCGCGATATGTGCGCCGTCTTTTTTCTTGAACGCTGCGTCGCCGAAACGACGCGCCACTTCATCGACAACGCGAAAGCCGATGTTGTGGCGCGTGCGTTCGTATTTCGCGCCCGGATTCCCGAGCCCGGCGACGATACGCGTTCCGGGCATGTGGGTCTAGCTTGCTTCGGCTTCTTCGGTTGCGGCGACCGTCGGGACATCGGCTGCTGCGATCACGGGTGCGACTTCCTCGACTTCGGCTGCGGTCTTGGAGGCTTCGATCGAGATGAGCATCGTGTGCGCGTCGATTGCGAGTGAGAATTTTGCGGGAAGCTTCAGGTCCGAAGCTATAAAGTGGTCGCCCACTTTGAGATGCGTTACGTCGGCTTCGATCTGCTCGGGCAGCTCGTTTGCGGGGCCGGTCACGTCGATTGAGTGCACGAGCACGTCCATCACGCCGCCAGCATTCTTTACGCCGTCGGCGACGCCGAGCGTGACGAGCGGCAGCGACGCCGTAATCTTCTCCGTCGCACTCACGCGCTGGAGATCGGCGTGGATCACGCGACGCGTGATCGGATCGCGCTGCACTTCACGCACGAGCGCGGTATCGCGCGCGCCGCCGTCGATCGTGAGGTCTAGGAGATGGTTCTTGCCACCGCCCCGCAGGACGTCGTCGAGGGCTTTCGCCTCGAGGGCGATCGCGATCGGTTCGGAGCCGTGTCCGAAGAGGACGCCTGGAATGTAGCCCGTCTTTTTGAGGGCGGCAACCGACGTCGAGCCGGTCTTCTCGCGTTTTTTTACGGCGAGGGAATGTGCGGTGGTGGCCATGATCTCTCTTCTACGTCGCGTTTACGACGAGGCGGTGGTTAGGACGTCGGGAAGTTGATGGTGAGCGTCGTGTGCGCCGAGCGACGATGCGTCGTCGTCCTTTGCGAAGAGCTCGGAGACCGATCGATTCGCCGTGATGCGCTTGATCGCATCGGCGAGGATCTGCGAGATGGACAGGACTTTGAATTTCGGTCCGAGCAGCGCTTCCTGATTCGGCAGCGTGTTCGTTACGATGATACGTTCGATCGGGGATTCCGTGAGCACGCGAACCGCGTCGCCAGCGAAGATGCCGTGCGTGGCACACGTGTAGACCTGGGTCGCGCCACGTTTGATGAGCGCTTCGGCGGCTTTGGCGAGCGTGCCGCCGGTCGAGATCATGTCGTCGACGACGACGGCGATCTTGCCCGAGACGTTGCCGACGATCTCCGTGACTTCCGAGACGTCGGGCTCCGGGCGGCGCTTGAAGACGATCGCGATATCGGCGCGAAGGCGTTTGGCGAAATTCTCAGCGCGCGGCACGCCGCCGGCATCGGGTGAGACGACGATGATTTTGTCACCTTCGAGGCCCTGCGACTTGAGGTACGAGCACAGCGTCGGGGTGGCAACGAGATTATCGACGGGGAGATCGAAGAAGCCCTGGATCTGCGCGGCGTGGAGGTCGAGTGTGACGAGCCGTTTGGCGCCCGCCTTTTCGATGAGGTTGGCGACGAGTTTGGCCGAGATCGGTTCGCGGCCTTTCGTCTTCTTATCTTGCTTCGCATAGCCGTAATACGGCACGATCGCCGTGATGCGATAGGCGGACGCACGGCGAAGTGCGTCGATCATCAAGAGGAGTTCCATCAGCGAATCGTTGACCGAATTGCCATTTGGGGCGCGGCAGATCGATTGAATCACGAAGACTTCCGAGCCGCGGACATTCTCCTTGATCTCGATCCGGCATTCTTCATTTTTGAAACGATCGACGAGTGCGCTTCCGAGGCGCGTGTTCATCTTCGCCGCGATCTCGCGAGCGAGATCGACGTTCGAGTTGCCGCTAAAGAGAACGGGTTGCTGGGTCACGGACACCGTCCGACCTCCGGGAGACCGAAGTCTCGCTACGACGGGTGGAAGATTCGGGTCTTCACCTTCTAGGGCGGTCGGACCCGTCTCCCCAGGTGCACGAGGTGACGAACCGTGTATTGTTGTGAAATGGAGACGTTAGGCGCGCGCGTTCTCGTCGTCGACGACGAGTTTGCCATCCGCGAAATGCTCGATTATGGCCTCGGTCAAGCCGGGTTCGCGGTCCGTACCGTGGCCGATGGCCCCGCGGCCCTCGACGCGATCAAAACGTGGACGCCGGAAGTGATCGTCCTCGATGTGATGTTGCCGGAGATCGACGGCTTCGCGCTCCTGCCGATGATCCGGCGGCTCTCCGACGTGCCGATCATCATGCTTTCGGCCAAGACCGAGACGGCGGAGAAGGTCGCGGGGCTCTCGCGCGGCGCCGACGATTACTTGGGCAAGCCGTTCGATCTCGAAGAACTCGTCGCTCGGCTGCACTCGGCGCTACGCCGGCCGCGGATGGAGCAACGGCAGTCGTTTCGGTACGCCGATCTCCACGTGGACGTCGGGCGGCGGACGGTCTTTCGCGGGTCGCGTCGTGTCGAACTCTCGACGCGCGAATTCGATCTTCTCCTCGCGCTCGTGCGCAACGCCGAGCACGTCTTCACGCGTTCGGATCTGCTCGATTTGGTCTGGGGTGTGGACCGCGACGTCGTTCCCAACACCGTCGAGACGTACATTTCATACGTGCGAGCGAAGATCGATAGCGGCGAGCGCGTCAAGCTCATCCAAACGTTGCGCGGCGTGGGCTACGTGATGCGCGCGAATCGACTGCTCGAGACGCGATGAACTCGACGTTCGCTCGGCGACTTTGGCTCGTGACGTCCCTCGAAATCGGTGCGGCGTTCGGCGTGCTCGTCATCGCGGGCGCGATTTTCGCCCTCGCTGCGTATGTGGGCACGCTGCGCGGCGATTTCGCATCGACGCTCGATCGGATGGTCGCCGCGCTCGTGTCCGAACCCGCGACGCACGATGCGCGCATTGCGGGCAATATCGTGGCCTCGCGTTACCCGCGAGCTGCCGTTTCGGTCCTGCTCATCGACGAAACGTGGCGTGTCGTCGTCGCGCCAACGGCGGCGAGCGTTCGCGCCCCCTACGTCGACATTCGCCCGCGCGGCGATAATGGCGCGGACGTCCGCCTCGATGACGCGTTCTCGCGACTCGTGCTCGGCCTCGTTACGGCGATCGGGCTCGCTCCCGAGCGCGCGCACGTCGGCACGATCGATATTATCGTGCGCGCGAATCAAACGTCGCTCGTTGCGATGGTCGCGCGAAGCGTGCCTGCCTTCGCGGTCGTCTTCGGCCTCGCACTCGCACTCGCGGTGCTCCTCGCGCGCGTCTTGACGTTGCAGGCGCTGCGGCCACTCGTCGAAGTCGAGCGCGCCCTCGCACGATTTGCGGCAGGCGATCTCTCCCCGCAGTTCGTCGCCGAAGACCGACGACACCAACTCGGCTCACTCGCACGCGCGTATAATGGCGCGATCGCTCAGATGGAAAGCGCTTTCGGCGAACGCGAGCGGGCGAACGCGGCGATGCGGCAGTTTATCGCGGATGCGGGCCATCAGCTACGTACGCCGCTGACGGTCGTGCGCGGCTTCATCTCGATTCTGCGCAAGGGCGATTTACGCACGCCGCACGACGCAGAACGGATTCTCGAAACGATGAATCGTCAGAGCCTCATCATGGCGTCACTGATCGATAAGTTGATGTTACTCGATCGGTGGGAAGCACCGCGCGGGCCGTCGGTTGCGGAGAAAATCGACGTCGCGCGGCTCGTGAGCGACGTCATCGGGCCGATCGCCGAATCGCATCCGATGCGCGAGGTGCGCGTCGATGCGCCCGAAGCGGGGCTCGTCGATATCGATCCAACCGATCTCGCGCACGCGGTGACGAATATCGTCGATAACGCGCTGAAGTACACGACGGGTATCGTCGACGTGCGCGTCCGCCGCGAAGCCCGCGACGTCGTCGTCAACGTGGTCGACTGCGGCCCCGGCATGTCGGCCGCCGAGGCTTCCCACGCCTGCGATCGTTTTTTTCGCGGATCGCGTCGCGACGTCGAAGGTTCGGGACTGGGCCTTGCGATCGCGCGACGCGCCGTCGAGCGCGCGGGCGGGAAGCTCGAATTCGAAAGCGATCCCCACGCGGGGTCGACGTTCCGCATCTGCTTGCCGATCGGGGAGTAGCCGTGCGGGGGAATGCCCTGCAACCGGAGAGGCTACCGTTCGTGTCGGGTGGCCTACGATGTCCGACCGCTTTAACCTCGTCTCGCCCTACCAGCTCGCAGGCGATCAGCCGGCCGCGACCGATAAGCTCGCTGCAGGCATCCTGCGCGGCGATCGCGCGCAGACGCTCCTTGGCGTGACGGGCTCGGGCAAGACGATGGCGATGGCACGCGTCGTCGAGCAAGTTCAAAAGCCGACGCTCGTGCTCTGCCACAATAAGACCCTCGCAGCCCAACTCTGTGCCGAATTCCGCGATTTCTTTCCGAACAATGCGGTCGAGTATTTCGTCTCGTACTTCGATTATTATCAGCCCGAAGCGTATATCGCGCATACCGATACGTTCATCGAAAAAGACAGCTCGATCAACGACGAAATCGAGCGCCTACGCCACTCGGCGACGCAATCGATGCTCACACGTCGCGACACGCTCATCGTCGCGTCGGTCTCGTGTATCTACGGCTTGGGATCGCCCGCCGATTATAAAGAAATGTCGTTCAAGATCGAAGTCGGTCACGAAACCGATCGCGACGTTTTCTTACGGCGCCTCATCGATATGCAGTACCGGCGCAACGATATCAATCTGGTGCGCGGCACCTTTCGCGTGCGCGGCGATACGCTCGAGTTCGTCGGCGTCGACGAAGAGCTCGTGCACCGGATCGAGTTTTTTGGCGATGAGATCGAAGCGATCAACGTCGTCAACTTGCTCACGGGCGAGTACGTCGAGTCGAAAGATTCGGTTACGATTTTTCCCGCGAAGCACTTCATCACGCCCGACGAGAAGTTGCGGCGCGCGGTCACCGCGATCGAACTCGAGCTCGACGAGCGGCTCAAGTTCTTCAAGGACAACGGAAAATTGCTCGAAGCGCAGCGACTCGAGATGCGCACGCGTTACGATCTCGACATGTTGCGCGAGGTCGGCTACTGCAACGGCGTTGAAAATTATAGTCGGCATCTCTCGGGTCGCGAACCGGCCTCGACGCCGTCGTGCCTGCTCGATTTTTTCGATAAAGATTGGTTGCTTTTCGTCGACGAGTCGCACGTGACGATCCCTCAAGTCCACGGCATGTACGCGGGCGACCGGTCGCGCAAAGAAATCCTGGTCGAACACGGATTCCGTCTGCCGAGCGCGATGGATAATCGGCCGCTCATGTTCGAAGAGTTCAAGGCGCACCTCAATCAAGTCGTGTACGTCAGCGCGACTCCCGCGACGTGGGAGCTCACACAATCGAGCCAGATCGCCGAGATGATCATCCGGCCGACGGGCCTCGTCGATCCCGAAGTCGAGGTTCGACCGACCAAGAATCAAGTCGACGATCTCATGGAAGAGATTCGCAAACGCGTCGTCAACGACGAGCGCGTGCTCGTCACGACGCTCACGAAAAAAATGGCCGAGGATCTCACGGATTTCTTGCTCGAAAACGGCCTCAAGGTGCGGTATCTGCACAGCGAAGTCGAGACGCTCGAGCGCATCGCGATCTTGCGCGATCTACGCAAGGGTATCTTCGACGTGCTCGTCGGCATCAATCTCTTACGCGAAGGGCTCGACCTGCCCGAAGTCTCACTCGTCGGCATTCTCGATGCGGATAAAGAAGGCTATCTGCGCAGCAGTACGTCGCTCATCCAAACCATCGGTCGCGCGGCGCGCAACGTCGAGGGGCGCGTCATCATGTACGCCGACGTGATCACGGAATCGATGGCGAAGGCGCTCGGAGAAACCAAACGGCGTCGCGAGAAACAGATCGCGCACAATCTCGCCAACGGCATCGAGCCCAAAACTATCCGCAAGGAAGTTCGGGATATTCTCGCACTCATCGGTGGCGATAAGACCGAGGCATCGAAGCTCAAGGGCGACAAGCTCCCGCGCGACGTCGCGATGGCGATGGCGAGCGAGATCGAGAAGAAGATGAAAGAGTTTGCAGCCAATCTCGATTTCGAGAAAGCGGCCGCGCTTCGCGACGAGTTGCTCGAATTGCGCAAGCAGATCGGTGGCAACGAATCGATTCTCTTCCAAGGGAAGGCGCCGAAGATTTTCGCGCACGCACTCAAAGAGCTCGTCGGAACATAATCCGAGCGCGCGCGATCGGTGTCGCGGCGCTCGCGACGGCGCTCCTGGGTATCTCGAATTCGGCGGACGTGACGGCGAGCGCGCGAGAGGCGATCGACGCATGGTGTGATGGTCGCGTGCGCCTCGTGAGCGGAGTCGAACCCGCCGTGCTCGCACGCGTCTATGGCGCGGGCGGAGTCGATGGTGCTTGGCGCGTCGCGAGCGCACCGCTCCTCGCGCGCATCGCCCGCGATCCCGACCTCTACAGCGACGTCGCGCGCGTCTATTCACTTGCCGGAACGGTCGCGATCGTGAGGACCGCGACGCGTTCGCTCGATTATCACGCCGATGCCGAATCGTGTTTTCGCGATTCCGGAACGCTCGCGCGCGAACGCGATTCCAGTTCGGGGACGGTCAACGCCGACGATGAGGCGCGCTATCTCGACGAACGCGGACGGATCGTCGCGCAGAGTTCGAAACTCTCGCCACTCGCTCCGCAGCCGGGCGCATCGGTCTCACCCGATCTGCGCGCGGCGGTGCCGCAACTCTATCGCTTCGTGCGCGAACTGCCGTTCTGGGCGCTCATCGGCCGCTAGGCGGGCCGCGCGCTAGCGCGTGAAGACCGAGCGGAAGGCATCGCGATGGGGCGAACCCACGCTCGGGTGCAACCGACCATCATCACGGGCGTCTGGATCTGGTCCGTTTGGCAACCCGAGCGCAATCTTGCGTTCAATTCGTTTTTCATCGCGAGGCCCGAGGGGAATCTCGCGATTGATCCGTTGCCACTTACGGACGCCGATGCTCAGGAGATCGCAGCGCGCGGCGGCCTCGCGTGGGTCGTGGTGACGAATCGCGATCACGAACGTGACGCTCGCGCGATCGCCGCGCGATTTGGCGCGAAGATCGCCGCGAGCGCACCCGACGTCGCGCTGCTCGCGGGCCCGGTGGATCGCGCGCTCGCTCACGGCGACGAGATCGGCGGGGCGCGCGTTATCGGGCTTCACGGATTCAAAACGCCGGGTGAATGCGCGTTGTATTTCGCGGATCTCGGGACGGTCGTCGTCGGCGATGCGCTGTGGGGCGCGCCCGCAGGGGCGCTGTCGCTCATGCCCGATGAAAAACTCGCCGACCCGCGCGGCGCGGCGCTCTCGCTCCGCGCTGTGGCTGCGGTGCACCCGCGGCATGTGCTCGTCGGCGACGGGGCTTGCGTCTTCGGTAACGCGACGGCCGAAGTGTGGAAGACGCTCGACGCGCGCGCGTTGCCGGAGATGCGCGTGATCAACGTCGACGATGCGGTATGGCGCACGTGGCCGGACGAACCGTCGGGATTCGGCGGAAGCACGTTCGAAGTCGGCGACTTCATCGGCTCGGAGAAACTCGGCTACCGCGTCGCACGAATCGAGCCGGGTGCGGCCTTCTGTCCGCTCCACTGGCACACGCTCGAAGAAGAGGTCTTCTTCGTGATGCGCGGGACTGCGACGCTCGTGACGCCGCACGGGTCGACATGCGTGCGCGCGGGCGACTTCGTGCACTTTCCGACCACACCGGTCGGCGCACACAAAGTCTCGAACGAGTCTTCGGAACCGTGCGATATCTTGATGGTCGCGTGTAACGATCTCGACGACATCTGCAGTTATCCGGATTCGCAAAAAGTGCTCGTCGATCGGCGCGGACTCATGCTTCGCGATCATCCCGATCTCGACTATTACGATGGTGAGGTCGCGCGATGACCGCACGCGTGCGAACGCTCGGGGCTCGACACTGACGTGCCGCTCGCGATCACGCCGTCTCTCGAAATCGCCTACGAAGAACGCAACCCGAATGCCCGCGATGTCGTGGTCCTCGTCCACGGGTTTCCCGACGACGTGCGAACGTGGGACGCGCTCCTGGGTCGGCCGACGCTTGCGGGAAAGCGCGCGATCGTGCCATCGCTGCGTGGCTTTGGTGCGACACGTTTTCGCGCTACCGCCGCACCGCGGTGCGCCCCCGCACACGTGCTCGCGCGCGACATCGTCGATCTGCTCGATGCGCTCGGCATCGCGCGCTGCACGCTTATCGGCCACGATTGGGGCGCACGCGCCGCATACGGCGTCGCGGTCATCGCGCCCGAGCGCCTCGAGCGACTCGTCGCGCTCTCGGTGGGATACGGCGCGAGTCTTCCCGTGGCGCCGATGTCGTACGCTCAGATCCACGCGTACTGGTATCAATGGTATTTCGCGACGCCACGTGGTGAGGCGACGTTGCGTGACGATCGGGTAGCATTCTGCCGCCATCTCTGGAAGACGTGGTCGCCGTCGTGGGCGTTTGCCGATGCGGAATACGATCGAACGGCTGCCGCCTTCGGGAACGACGACTTCGTCGAGGTCGTGTTGCACTCGTATCGTCATCGCTGGGGCTTTGCCGAGCCGGGTCCGGGTATGCGCGAAGATGAAGCGGCGCTCGCCGCGCTCCCCCGCATCGCGGTGCCGACGCTCGTGATGCACGGCGACGCGGATGGCGCGACGTTACCCGAGGCGACCGCCGATCGCGCGCACCTCTTTGGCGCGGTGTATCGACGCATCGTACTGCCGGGCATCGGTCACTTCATCCAACGCGAAGATCCGGGCGCCCTCGATGCGGCCATCGCGGCGTTTGCGATGCAATCGGCGTGAAGCGTCCACTCGAGATCGTCTCCGACGACGGCGATGTCGTCGTTCTCCGCGCGACGGAACCGCTCGGGCCACCGGCGGAGACGGCCGGCATCGCAGTACGCTATGCGACGCGCACGGGTGCGCTGCTGCGCGTGGATGGTATCGTGCGTGGCGCGTTCGATCGCGAACACGATAGCGTGCCGCTGCCCGCGCACGTGCGCGGCGATGTGACGCTCGAAGTGGAACGTCGCGCGATGCCGACGACGGGTTTGCCCTCGGGTGCGGGTTTTCGCTGGACCTGGATCCTCGCCAACGCCGCGCAGAAACCGGCGCGGGTCATCGAGACGATCGCGCGCGTGATGCCGAAGCTTCGCGCGCGATCGCGAGTTGCCAAACCGAGCGCCGAGGATCTGGCCCTCGTCGGCCACTCGCATCTCGATGTCGCGTGGCTCTGGACGTACGGCGATACCGCGCGCAAGGCGCAACGCACGTTCGCGACGTCGGTGCGGCAGCTCGAAAGCCACGTGGGCTTCGTCTTCACGCAGAGTCAAGCACAACTCTACGCATGGGTCGAGCTTGGCGATCCGACGTTTTTCGAACGCGTGCGCGCGCTCGGTCGCGCGGGACGGTTCGATACGAGCGGTGCGGCGATGTGGGTCGAATCCGATTGTAACCTTCCCTCGGGTGAGTCGTTACTTCGGCAATTGAGTTTTGGGATTCGTTATATCGAGCGAACGTTCGGAGGACGCCCGAGTGTGGCGTGGTTGCCCGATTCGTTCGGCTTCGCCAATACGATACCGACGCTGCTCGGGCACGCGGGCATCGCGTCCTTCGGGACGACGAAACTCGGCTGGAACGATACCACGGCGTTCCCGCACGCGCGTTTCGTTTGGGAGGGGCCGGATGGGACGCGCATCGTTTCGGCCCAGATCGCTTCGATCGAGGGCGACGTCGATGCGGCGCGCGTGCGGCATGCGCGCGCGCGTGGTGACGTGTTGCTCGTGGGCCATGGCGATGGTGGTGGCGGTGCGACGGATGCTGCGATCGCGGATGCGAGCGCGATCGGGACGTGGACCTCACTCGCCGGGTGGTTCGCGGGCGTCGCTTCCGCTGCCGATCGCTTGCCGATCGTGCACGACGAACTCTACCTCCAAGAACATCGCGGCACGTATACGACGAACCACGCGATCAAAGCGCGCAACGCCGCACTCGAACGCGCGCTCGGTTCGGCCGAACTCGCGCTCGCGTGGGCGAAAGCGTTGCACGCGACGCCGTTCTTCCTCGATGAAGCGCGCGCGCAACTCGCGGCCGTGTGGGAGATCGTCTTGCGGGCGCAATTTCACGACGTCTTGACCGGGAGTGCGATCGCGGAGGTGTACGCGCAAGTCCACGCCGAGTACGACGAAGCGGACTCTCTCGTCGCGCACGTGCTTGCCAGTGCGCGAAGCGTCCTGCCGCAGAGCAACGCGATCGCGGTTCCGCAACCGGTCGCGCCGGTGCGCGAACTCGCGAGCGATCGGCGCGGCGCGATGACGCTGCTTGCAAACGATCGCGTCATCGCGCGCGTGGACGACCGCGGAGCGCTCGTCGAACTGCGCGCGCCGCACGCACTCAATCTCGTGCGCGACGGTCTGCGGCTCTCCGCATACGTCGATCGTCCCAAACGTTGGGATGCGTGGAATCTCGATAGAACCTACCGCAAGCATCCGCTCCGCGTGAGCGTCACGGGCGTCGAGATCGTCGACGACGGCATCGAAATCCGCTACGCGTTCGGCGCATCGCTCGCCGTCGCTCGGCTCACACTCGATCGCAACGACGCCTACGTTCGCGTCGATCTCGCGGTCGACTGGCGCGAACGTCACGTGGTGTTGCGCGTTGAAAATTCGCTCGCCTTCGAGGCGACGCGCGCGCGATTCGGATCGCCGCACGGCACGATCGATCGCCCGCCAAACCCGCAATCGCGCGCCGATCGGGCGCGATACGAAGCGCCCGGTCAGCGTTTCGCGCGCGTCGATGCGCCGAGTCGTGGGCTCGCGCTGCTCTCACTCGATACTTATGGGTGGAGCATCGAGCGATGCGCGGGAGTCACATCGCTCGGCCATTCGCTCTTACGCGGACCGACGTGGCCCGACTCGAGTGCCGATGCCGTCACGCACGCCTTCGCCCTCGGCTACGCGCCGTGTGCGGATCTTGGAATGGGAGAACTGGAAACCGTGTGGCAACGCTTTGCGGGCACGTATGACGTGCCGATGTTTACCTCGGAGGATCCAGCCGTGCAGGTCGTCGCGACGAAGCTCGCCGACGACGGCGACGGTGTCGTCGTTCGCGTTCGCGAATGCGACGGAGCGCCGCGGACGATGCGCTTACGTTGCGGCTCGCGTGTCCGCGCGATCGGCTGCGTCGATGCGCTCGAAGCGCCGATCGCGGGCGATGCGCTCTACGCCGACGGCGCGATCGTCGCCCCGGTCGGCGCGTTCGCGCTACGCTCGTTTCGCGTGCACACCGCATGAGCGTGCCACTCGAAGCGGTCATCTTCGATCTCGACGATACGTTGCACGACGATACGGCGACCTACCATGGGGCGGCGAGCCGCGTCGCCCACGAGGTCGCCCGCGAATCGGGCATCGTCGCACAACGTTTGCTCGATGCGTATATCGCGCAAGCGGAGCGCTTCTGGAGCACGCTCGATACCCCGACGCTCTCCGTAAACCTCGTCGACTTACGCACCACGATGTGGCGCGCCGCGCTCGTCGAGACCGGGCTCGACGATTCGGCGCTCGCGGTTCGTTGCGCCGATGCGTACAACACGCACCGGCGCGACTTGCTCGAACTCTGGCCGGGCGCACTCGACCTCTTGCAGCGCTTGCGTGCCGATGGTTACAAGCTCGCGCTCATCACGAACGGCTTTTCGGAAACGCACCGCGAGAAACTCACCATCTTGCAACTCGACGATGCTTTCGACGAAGTCTTCATCGCCGACGAAGTCGGCATGATCAAGCCCGATCCGCGCCTCTTCCGGCTCGCAGCCGAACGGCTCGGCGTCGCGCCGGAGGCCTGCGCGATGGTCGGTGATCGGTTCGATCGCGACGTGCGCGGCGGGGCATCGGTCGGCATGTTCACCGTCTGGATGAACGTGCGCAACGAGTCGCTCCCGACCGATCTCGCGGCGGACGCCGTCGTGAGCCGAATCGATGAGGTCGAGGGGGTGTTACCACTCTCCGGGAATCGACGTCGCACATGATCCCACTCGCGGTCCGTCTTCTCGTCACGCTCCTGGGCGCCGGCATGCTCGTGGGCTCGTTTTTCGTGCGAAGCTCGGTCGATCGCGGGCTCCAGATCCGGCACGACACGCCCCCCGCGCTCAACGTCGATGCGGCGGCCTTCACGTTACGCGTGATCGGGGCCGTGATCCTCATGGCTGGGCTCCTCACGTGGGTCGTCAACTACTCCGTCGAAAAAAAGACCGGCATCTTCTAGGGCCTGGGGCATGCAACGATGACCCGCCAAAATCGGTCCTATGGTTGTGTCGAAATTGCCTTCCAACGGTTCCGCGCCCCGCGGCCTCGATGCCATCGTCATCAAGGGCGCGCGCGAACACAACCTCAAGAACATCGATCTGACGCTGCCGCGCAATCGGCTCATCGTTATCACCGGACTCTCGGGGTCGGGTAAATCGTCGCTCGCATTCGACACGATTTACGCCGAAGGCCAGCGCCGCTACGTCGAATCGCTCTCGAGCTACGCGCGGCAATTTTTGGGCCAAATGGAGAAGCCCGACGTCGATTATATCGAGGGCCTCTCGCCCGCGATCTCGATCGATCAGAAATCGACCTCGCGCAACCCGCGTTCGACGGTCGGCACCGTCACGGAGATCTACGATTATCTTCGCTTGCTGTACGCGCGGATCGGGCGACCGCACTGTTATAACTGCGGTCGTGAAGTAAGCGCGCAATCGAGCCAACAGATCGTCGATCAAATTCTCGAACTGCCCGAAGGGACGCGCATTCAAGTGCTCTCACCCGTGATCCGCGGGCGTAAGGGCGAATACGCGAAGCTCTTCGAGGAGATCGCCAAAGAGGGCTTCGCGCGCGTCCGCATCGATGGCGAGACGACGGAACTGCGCGAGAAAATCGATCTCGATAAGAAGAAAAAACATACGATCGAAGTGATCGTCGATCGCCTCGTCGTCAAAGCCGACATTCGCAAGCGCCTGACCGATTCGATCGAGACGACGCTGCGACTTTCGAGCGGCATCGTCACCGTGATCGTCGAGCCGGGCAAGAAAACCGCGACCACAGCCGAGACCAATGTCGTCGCGCGCGAGCTCACGTTCTCCGAATCGCTCGCGTGCGTGTATTGTGGGCTTTCGTTCGAAGAACTCGCGCCGCGCCTCTTCTCGTTTAATTCGCCGTATGGTGCGTGCCCCGATTGCACGGGTCTCGGCGCGAAGATCGAGATCGATCCGTGGAAAGTCATGCCCGATCGTACGAAGTCGATCGAAGAAGGTGCGATCGTACCGTGGAGCAAGTCGCTCGGCGGCGGCAAGTATCCCTCGATGAACCCGTATTACATGCAACAGGTCGACAAGCTGCTGCGCTCGCGTCGCGTGAAGATCTCGACACCCGTCGACAAGATGCCCGAAGATCTGCTCGAATCGATCTTGCACGGCGTCGAGGGCAAGCAACGTTTTACGTATGAGTCCAAGAGCGGCACCGCGTGGAGCTACGACGCGCAGTTTGAGGGCGTGTGCAATAACTTGCAGCGCCGCTACACGGAAACGTCTTCGGAATACGTCAAAGAAGAAATCGAAAAATTCATGTCGGCGACGACGTGTAAGACATGCAAGGGCGCGCGGCTCAAACCCGAAGCGCTCGCGGTAACGGTTGCGGATACGAATATCTCCGTCGTAACGTCGATGTCGGTCGAAAAAGCCGTAGAGTTCTTCGAAAAATTCGTCCCGAACAAACGCGAAGAGATCATCGCGCAACAGATCCTCAAAGAAGTACGCGCGCGGCTCGGCTTTCTTACGAATGTCGGTCTCGGCTATCTCAACCTCTCGCGCTCGGCGACGACGCTTTCGGGTGGCGAATCGCAACGCATCCGTCTGGCGACACAGATCGGATCGTCGCTCGTCGGCGTGCTCTACATTCTCGACGAGCCATCGATCGGATTGCACCAGCGCGACAACGATCGGCTCCTCGCCACACTCAAGACGCTACGCGATCTCGGCAACACGCTCATCGTCATCGAGCACGACGAAGATACGATGCGCGAGGCCGACGTCATCGTCGATATCGGTCCGGGTGCGGGTGCCGAGGGCGGGCGAATCCTTACCGTGGGCACGCTCGAAGAGATCATGAAGAACGACGAGTCGCCGACGGCGGCGTACCTCTCGGGGCGTCAATTCATCGCAATTCCCAAGAAACGGCGCAAGCCGCGATCGTGGCTCAAAGTTCGCAACGCGAAAGCCAATAATATCACCGGTGTCGATGTCGATTTTCCGATCGGTGTCTTCGCGGCAGTCACCGGTGTGAGTGGCAGTGGCAAGTCGACACTCGTCAATCAAGTGCTCGTGAAAGCACTAAACCAACATCTCCATGGCTCCAATGCCGGGGGCACGTACGGTACGGTCTCGGGTGCGGACGTCCTCGATAAGATGGTCGTGATCGATCAATCGCCGATCGGCCGCACGCCACGCTCGAACCCCGCGACCTACACCGGCGCTTTCGATCTCGTGCGCGAGCTTTTCTCGCTCGTACCCGATTCGAAGATGCGCGGCTATACGCCCGGGCGCTTTTCGTTCAACGTCAAGGGCGGGCGCTGCGAATCGTGTCAGGGCGACGGCATCATCAAGATCGAGATGCATTTCTTACCCGACGTGTACGTGCCGTGCGAAGTTTGTAAGGGCAAGCGATACAACGCGCAGACGTTGGAAATTAAGTACAAGGGAAAATCGGTTTCCGACGTCTTGGAGATGCGCGTCGATGAAGCGGCCGAATTTTTCGCGGCGATCCCGCGCATTCATACGCGGCTAAAAACGATTGCCGATGTCGGCCTCGGGTACATCAAGATGGGCCAGCCGGCAACGACGCTTTCCGGCGGCGAAGCACAGCGAATCAAACTTGCAAACGAACTCGCCAAACGTGCGACGGGCCGCACGTTTTACGTGCTCGACGAACCGACCACGGGGCTGCACTTTGCCGATATTCACAAGCTGCTCGATATCTTGCAGCGTCTCGTTGCCGTCGGTAATACGGTGCTGACGATCGAGCACAATCTCGACGTCATCAAGACGGCGGATTATCTCATCGATCTCGGCCCCGAAGGCGGCGATCGCGGCGGTATGATCGTCGCGGTCGGCACGCCCGAACACGTGGCGACCGTCGAGGGCTCGTTCACGGGATACTATCTCGGGCCCGTCCTCAAAGACGAACGCGCACACGGCGTCATGTCACCGGATCGCGCGAATATGGAACGGCTCGAAATCGAAAATCTCGCGCGCCTGCAGGAACTTGCAACGGGAAACCGCGTTACCGTCGAGGTCTAATTCGCCGGCGCGACGGCGCCGTTCCCGATCAAGCCTTCAGCGAGCGCACGAATCGTCGGTGCGACGATCTCGGGGGTGGGGTCGAGCGGGTTGAGCGCGGTGCCGTGACGTGCGATGAATGCGCCGCGCATGCCCGTGCGCAACGCACCCGTAATGTCCCAGTCGTGCGCGGCGACCATCACCGCTTCGGCGGGTTCGACCCCGAGTCGTTCGCACGCGTACGCATACGTTCGCGGTTCGGGTTTGTAGCCAGAGATCGCGTCGGTCGAGAGTACGAGATCGAAGAGTTCGGTAATTTTATTGTGCGCGAGTTGCGCCTCGATCATGCTCTGCGTCGAATTGGTGAGGATCGCGAGTCGAAAGCCCGCATCGCGCAACATCGCGAGACCGCCCGCTACATCGCCGTGGATCGGCAACGACGCGACGCCCGCCAGAATTCGCCGTTTGCGTTCGCCATCGAGTGCGACGCCCCGTTTGCGTGCGGTCATCTCGAGTGACGCGCGCGCGAGTTCGTCGAAGGGGTGATACGCACCGATGACGCTTCCCGCGAACGCCGATTGCAGCAACTGCGAGAACCAGATACGGCGGACGGATTTGTCGCCGAAGGCGTCAGCGAAGAGTGGATCGAGTGCGCTCATGTCGAGCAGCGTCTCGTTGACGTCGAATACGATGGTAGGCACGCCCCATCATACTCCGTACGTGTGGCGCGCGCACCCGTTCCCATCGGGGGAATCGACGGCGTGATCTGCGACGGCTAGCTCGCTCGCTTGGGAATGCTAGAAGCCGAGCTTTGGTAATGCATCCCCGCGAAGTGCGAAATTACGGTATCGTGCGAGTGCGTAGAGCGGAAAAAACGCTCGATACCCGTGATAGCGTAAATAAAAGACGCGTGGGAAACCGACGGCCGTGTGCCATGGTTCGTCCCACGTCCCGTCTTCGGCTTGCGTGCGCAGCAAATATGCGATGCCGCGCGCGACGGCGGGATGCTCGGCTTCGCCCGCATTGAGCAATCCGAGGATCGCCCAAGCGGTTTGACTCGCGGTGCTCGCTTTCGATATGCCTTGTTGGCGCGGATAGTAGGTCGCGCCATCTTCACCCCAACCGCCGTCGGTCGCTTGGGCGCGTAAGAGATACTCGACGCCACGGCGTACCGTCGGCGAGTTGCGTGCCGTTTCGCCGACGGCGAGAAAAGCGTTGATGACGGACCACGTGCCGTAGACGTAATTCGTGCCCCAGCGTCCGAACCACGAGCCGTCGGGCAACTGCTTGCGTCGCAGATACGCGAGGCCGCGAGCGACGGCGGGATGGTCGAGTGCGTAGCCCATTTGCACGAGCATACCGACGCAACGCGCGGAGACATCTTCGGTCGGTGGATCGAGCAACGCGCCGTGATCGGCAAAGGGGATGTGGTTGAGATACACGTGTTCGTTTTCCGCATCGAAGGCGCCCCAACCGCCGCTCGCGCTCTGCATGCCGATGACCCATTCGGCCGCACGATCGAGCGCTTCGCAATACTTCGTCGGATCTTCGCGATGGAGTGCCATCGCGACGACGGCGGTATCGTCGACGTCGGGATAATAGTCGTTCCAATACTGGAACGCCCAGCCACCGGGTCGGAGCCCTGGCCGACGGTGCGCCCAGTCGCCGACGACGTCGAGCACCTGGCGATCTTTGAGCCACGCATTCGCGCGAACGACGGCGACACGAGCGCCCGTGGAGCCGGATTCTAAAAGCGCGTGCGCGGAGAGCGACGTGTCCCAAATCGGTGAAACGCAAGGCTGGCAGTATGCCTCGTCTTCGCCGATAACGAGCAGTTTCGCAATCGCGCCGCGGGCGGTGACGAGGTCGGGGTGGTCGCTTGCATAACCGAGGGCGTCGAAGGCCATCACCGCATTGGCCATCGCGGGAAAAATGCCACCGAGGCCGTCTTCGCCACTGAGTCGTTGCGTCGTAAAGGCGATCGCGCGATCGATCGCGTTCGCGCGTACGAACGTGGGCAGCAATGGTTCGGCAAAGCGTAGGACGTCGTCGAGACGCACGAACGATTTTCCCAGTGGCGACGCGGTTGCGGCGCGCATGTAGTGGCGTTCGTCATCGGGGGCGACGACGAAGAGTTCGCGGATATCGACGTTGCGCGGGTTGCGCGCGCGCGGCCGCAACGCCATGACGACGAGCAACGGCACGATCACCGTGCGCGACCAATACGAGACCTTATTGAGATGGAACGGAAACCAGCTCGGGAGATGCATGATTTCGACCGGCATCACGGGGACGGCGCGCCATGGGACTTGCCCGAAGATCGCGAGTGCGATGCGGGTGAAGACGTTACAGCGCGCGGCGCCGCCGAGGGCGAGAACGCGTTCGCGCGCCCGATGCATGTGCGGGGCGTCGGGATCATCGCCGATGAGTTTGAGCGCGAGGTACGCTTTTACGGTCGCGCTCACATCGGAAGCGCCGCGATAATAAAGCGGCCAGCCGCCATCGTCGTTTTGAATTCGGCGCAGGTAGACGGCGATCTTCGGCTCGAGCGCGGTATCGATATCGCCGAGATAGTGGCCGAGCATCACGTATTCCGCCGGGATCGTCGCGTCGGCTTCGAGTTCGAAGACGTAGTGACCGTCGGGTCGTTGATGGATCAGTAGCGCGCGCTCGGCGTTCGCGATGGCGTCGTCGAGATCGGACGACGTGATGTCGCCTGTGGCTACGAGGCTCGTGCTCATTCGGCTAACGTCTTTGCTCCCGGGGGAGAGGGAATACCGTCTAGCTGGACGGTATTGGTGATCGCATGCGCCGTCCCTCTCCGCCCCTTCGAGCATAAGCGACGATGGCCGTTCGTGGATCGGGCGATTCGACGCGCAAAAACGTGCTCTTGGCGGCAGCCGAAATCGTCGCGGTAGAAGGCGCATCGAAGCTCACGCTCGATGCCGTTGCGGAGCGAGTCGGCCTCTCCAAGGGCGGAATCCTCCATCACTTTGCAACGAAGGATTCCCTCATCGCCGCGATGATCGACGATGTGACGACGCAGTTCGAGTGTGATTTGCTTCGGCACATGCAGGGCGAGAGTGGTCCCGGAAGCTTTGCGCGGGCGTTCTTGCGCGCGTGCCTCGATCCCGAAGGCGTGCTCACACGGCAATTACGCGTCTCGGCGGGGATCCTCGCGGCGGTTGCGATCAACAGTCAGCTGCTCTCGCCGCTCCGGCAGCGCTACGCCGAATGGCGGACGCGACTCGAGAACGACGGCATCGATCCGGCGATTGCCGAACTCGTGCGCTCGGCCGCCGACAGGCTGTGGCTCGGTAACGTCCTCGAACTCGGACCAACGAGTGAGGCGTTGCGCAAACGCGTCTTCGCGAAGCTCATCGAACTCACGCATCTCGGTGTCGGCGGCGCGCCCGTTCCCGCACCGGAAACCGTTTGAATTACGCTGCCGGCCTGAAAATCGCGCACGCCGTCGTTGCCGTCGCGAGGAGCCGCCCCGACGCATCGGTGAGTCGCGCTTCGGAGACGGCCGTCGTGCGACCGATGTGGATCACGTTACCTTCACAACGGACGCGTCCGCTCTCGAGCGAGATGCCGCGGATAAAGCGCGTCTGCACGTCGGTCGTCGCATAACCGACGCCCGCGGGCAGCTTCGTATGGATCGCGCATCCCAGCGCCGAGTCGAGAATCGACATGGCGAAACCGCCGTGGATGCTGCCGATGGGATTGTAATGTTCTTCGCCGGGCTCGCCTTCGAAAACGATGCGACCGTCATCGACTTCGATTGGCCAGATATTCATGAGCACCATGATGGGCGGCAAGAGCCGACGATCGATGAGCATACGGAGCGCCTCGATGCCCGATGATTCGCGCACGAGCGCTGCGGTCGCGAGCGGATCTTGCCACGTGAGGCGTAGTTCGCGGGTGTTGCGGTCGACGGTGCGTATGTCGTGAAGCATTCGAGCGGCTTTGGAAGGCCGCGAGGGGACGCCTGCAAGGCATACGGAAGCGCTCTCGATGGACGTTCGCGAGCGCATTTCGGCGCCGACACCACACCAAACGCACGACGTGACGAATCAACCGCCGCCGCTCGCCGACTACGACGCTTTCGCAACGGATCGTGCCGTCGCAAGCGCGGTCGTCGACGCGAGCGCGGCATGGGCGCAGCCGCAGTTGCATGCGATCGGTATGCGAGCGGGTTCCGCCGATGCGATCGCACTCGGCTTCGAAGCCAATGCTCATCCGCCGCAGCTCAAAGCATTCGATCGCTTCGGCCATCGTATCGATGAAGTCACGTACCATCCCGCGTATCATACGCTGATGGCCGATGCCGTCGGGTTCGGCTTGCACGCATCGTCGTGGCGCGAGCCCAATCTCGGCGCGCACGTCGCGCGTGCGGTGGGATTCTATCTGTGGAGCCAGGCGGAATCGGGGCACGGCTGCCCGATCTCGATGACGCATGCGGCGATTCCAGCATTACGCGCGCAACCGAGTCTCGTGGCTCTTTGGGAGCCGCTCGCGTTCGCATCCACATACGATCGTGTGTTGCGTCCCGCAGGCGAAAAAGGCTCGGCGATTTTCGGCATGGCGATGACGGAGAAGCAAGGGGGTTCCGACGTCCGTGCCAACACGACGCGCGCGACGCCACTGGGTGCCGGCGGCCCGGGTGGCGAGTACGCACTCGTCGGTCACAAGTGGTTCTGCTCCGCGCCGATGTCGGATGCGTTTTTGCTGCTCGCGCAGGCGCCCGCGGGACTCTCGTGCTTTCTCGTGCCGCGTTTTTTACCCGACGGTACGAAGAATACATTCGCGTTGCAGCGCCTCAAAGAGAAACTTGGGAACCGTAGTAACGCCTCGAGCGAAGTTGAGTTCGCAAATACGACGGGTTGGCTCGTGGGCGAAGAAGGTCGCGGCGTGCGAACGATCGTCGAGATGGTGAACTTCACTCGGCTCGATTGCATTATCGGGTCGGCTGCGGGAATGCGTCAGGCGGTCGCGCAGGCGATCCACCATGCGTCGCATCGGGCCGCGTTTGGAAAGACACTCGTCGATCAGCCGCTGATGCGCAACGTGCTTGCCGATCTGGCGCTCGAATCGGAGGCGGCGACGATGCTTTTCGTTCGGCTCGCACTCGCGTGCGATCGCGCGGCGCTCGGCGACGCACACGAAGCGCGGCTCAAACGCATCGGGACGGCATTCGGCAAGTTCTGGGTCTGCAAACGCGCGGTGGGTCACGCGGGCGAAGCGCTCGAGTGCTTGGGCGGTAACGGCTACGTGGAAGAATCGATCATGCCGCGGCTCTTACGCGAATCGCCGCTCAATTCGATTTGGGAAGGCTCCGGCAACGTCAACGCACTCGACGTGTTGCGCGCGATGGCGAGCGAAGCGGGCGTCCTCGATTCGTACTTCGCCGAAGTCGAGGCGGTGCGCGGTGCCGACGCGCGGCTCGACGCGGCGAGCGATGCGCTGCGTGCGGAGCTCGCGGATACGATCGAGATGGAGCATCGCGCGCGTCGCGTCGTCGAGCACATGGCGCTCGTCTTCACGGGCGCGCTCGTCGTGAAGCAGAGCCCGACCTACGTGGCGGATGCGTTCTGCGCGTCGCGTCTCGCGCGAGATAGCGGCAACGCGTACGGCACGCTTCCGCGCGGCATCGACACGCGCGCGATCGTGGAACGTGCGGCTCCGACGGTGTGACCGCAACCGACTCGAACGGTCGTTTCGGGAGCGTCTGCTATTCGTTTTTGATGCAGGCGCCGTAAATCCACGCCATGAGCAAAAACTGTAACGGGAGACGCGCGTAGAGTGCCCATGCGGGTGCGAGTTTGCCAAATTTATCGGTGTCGACGGCCATGTAAATGTTCGCCGGAAAGACGGCAACGAGAAGTGCGATGAGACCCCAGCCCGCAATTTTGCGCGTCTGCGGGATCATCGCGCCGATACCGCCGAGCACTTCGAAGAGACCGCTTGCGAGCACGAGTTCGCGATGTGCGGGGATGAACGGCGGCATGATCGCTTCGTACATCATCGGGTTTTTGAAATGCAACGCTCCCGCCGCGACGAAGATGGCTCCGATGATGAAGGGTTGCACGTTGCGCATGCGCTTTGCTACGCTGCGCGTCGCGCGCTCTCAGCTTCGGGGCACACGCGCGTGAGCGTTACGCTGGAACGACGCGGGGCGATCGCATGGCTACGAATCGCGAAACCCCAGACGCGTAACGCGATGTCGGCGCAGATGTGGCGCGATTTTGCCGGTTGCATCGCGGAGGTCGCGCGCGACGCATCGCTGCGCGCGCTCATCGTCTGCGGCGTCGCCGACGCATTCGTGAGCGGCGCGGATATCGCCGACTTTCAGCTGTTCTCGGCCGCGCCCGACGGGCTCGTCTACGAACAGATCGTCGAGACCGCGCTCGCCGCGCTCGAAGCGCTCGATATCGCGACGATCGCGGCCGTTTCGGGCGCGTGCACGGGCGGCGGTGCCATCCTTGCGGCCGCGTGCGATATTCGCATCGGCACGAGCGGCGCGCGCGTCGGCGTGCCGATCGCGAAGAACGTCGGCAATCTTACGTCGGCGGCGAACGTGTTGCGGCTCGCGACCGTCGTGGGAAGCGCACGCGTGGTGCGCTGGATTCTCGTCGCCGAACTCGCGACGGCACGCGAAGCGTTCGACTTCGGGTTTTTCTCCGAACTCGTCGCCGATTACGATGCGCTCGAAGCGCGCGCGCACGATCTCGCCGAACGCATCGCACACAACGCCCCGCTCACGATTTCCGGCGCGAAAGAACTCGTGCGGCGCATCCGCGTCGATGGGGCGAACGCGGCCGATAGCGATCTGCTCGCGCGTTGTTATGGAAGCCTCGATTTCCACGAGGGCGTCGCGGCATTCCTTAAAAGACGCCCGGCGAAGTTCAGCGGGCGTTAGTTGATCGAGGGCTCCGCACCGTCACTTGAAACGATGCGCGCGGTAAGCCAGCACGTCGCGCGGACGATGCCTCCGACGATCGGTTCGCCCGCAACGACATCGGGTGCGGCGAGGACGTCGATCTCGCCACCGTACGTCTCGACGCGAATGCGCCAAAACGCGCGCTCGGTTGCGGGATTGATGCGCGTCTCGCACGCACGGATCGTGCCCGTCACGATACCTTGCGAACGTGCGCGCCCGGCGTTACTGCCGAAGAGACCGATCGGCAAGAGCGAGGTCGTCGCGAAGCCCGTCGGTTCGTCGCGAAGCGACTGTTGATAGGCCGCGTCGCTCGGCCACCAACGAAGCTCGTGCGCGAAGCCTGCGAGGGCGAGCACGGCGCGAAAGGGCACGCCGCGTTTGGCGAGCGATGCGTCGAAATCGGGAACGCTCGCACTGAAAGGATACAGTCCGTGCTCCTCGCCGCCGGGTGAGGCCCACGCGTAGAGTTCGCCTTCGAGCGCGAAATCGGGATTCGGTTCGATCCCCTCGACGATCGCGTGCATGCGCGCGTCGCTCGCGAAGTGCGGAGTCGCGCCCGCGAGCTTCCGTTTCTCGCCGTCGAGGCGGTAGAGATTGACCCACAGCTCCGCGCCCGCGCCGGGCGTCCACACGCGATAATCACCGTTGGGCGCCTCGATAACGGAGCCACGGCCGACCGCGCGCTTGAGTAGCGACTGCAATTCGGAGGGCTCGAGCGTGAAGCCGACCGTCCGAAAGTGATCGGGCATCAGCGGGGTATCGGCGGGATCGAGCAACTCATCGAACAGATTATATTTGCCGCGCGTCCCCGAAATCTTGCGGCGCGACAGGTTGCCTGGGAGGCAGCCCGCGCGCCGTCGTAAGCGGCGGCGTGGCGATCGAAAGCAGTCTCTCCGAGCGAGCCCGGGTGTTGCGCGAGCAGCTCGTGGAGGCGAACGTCGCCTATCACGAACGCGACGCGCCGACGATCGACGACGCCACCTACGATACGTTCTTGCGCGAACTCGTCGCTCTCGAGGATGCGCACCCCGAACTCGCCACGCCGGATTCGCCGACGCAGCGCGTGGGATCGGCGCCGACGGTCGATTTTTCGCCGTACCCGCACGACGTGCCCATGCTCTCGCTCGGCAACGCCTTCGATGCGGTGGAGTTGCGCGCGTTCGATGCGCGCGTCGCGAAGCTCGCGGGAGTCGCGCCGCACTATATGTGTGAACTCAAGATCGACGGCCTCGCGATGTCGGTGCGCTACGAACGCGGTCGCTTACGTTCGGCCGGTACGCGCGGCGATGGTAGCGTCGGCGAAGACGTCACCGCGAACGTGCGCACGATTGCGGATATTCCCGCAGCCTTGCGCGCGCCCGCGCACGAGCCGGCGTTACCGACGGTGATCGACGTGCGCGGCGAGGTCTATCTCACGAAGGCCGCCTTCGCCGCGCTCAACGCAACGCGCGAAGTGGCCGGTCTACCGCTTTTCGCCAATCCCCGCAATACGGCGGCGGGCGGCTTACGCCAGAAAGACGCGCGCGCCACGGCAGATCGCAAGTTTTCGTTTTTTGCATACGCCGTCGGGCGGTTCGAAGGCACGGCGCCGCCGGCAACGCAACACGCCTTGCTCGCCACGCTCGGGACGTATGGTTTTGCGGTAAACCAACGGAATGTGTCGTGTTCGACGATCGAAGACGTGATCGACTTTTGCGAACGTTACGAACGCGAACGCGACGACTTGCCGTACGAGATCGACGGGATCGTCGTCAAAGTCGACGAGATCGCGTTGCAAGCGAAGCTCGGCTATGCGGGCAAAGATCCGCGCTGGGCGATCGCGTTTAAGTTCCGCGCGCTCGAAGCGCGTACCACGCTGCTCGATATCGGGATCAACGTCAGCCGCGCGGGCAAACTCAATCCCTACGCGATCCTCGCGCCCGTGACGATCGGCGGCGTCACCGTGAAGATGGCGACGTTGCACAACGAAGCCGACATCGGCCGCAAGGATATCCGCATCGGCGATACCGTCGTGGTACGGCGCGCGGGCGACGTCATTCCCTACGTCGTGGGTCCCGTGCTCGAAGTGCGTCCGAGCGATGCGGCGGTCTACGCGATTCCGACGATCTGCCCGGTCTGCGGCTCGGCCGTCGATCATCCGCCCGAAGATGTGTTCTCCTACTGTACGAACGTCTCGTGCCCGGCGCAGTTACGCGAGCGCATTCGGCATTTTTGTTCGCGCGGCGCGATGGATATCGAAGGCGTGGGTGATGCGATGGCGAGTCTTCTCGTTGAAGTTGGACTCTGTCATACGGTCGCGGATCTCTACGATCTCGATGCCGCGGCACTTTCGGTGCTGCCGCGCATGGGCGAGAAATCCGTGCAGAAAATTCTCGATGCAATCGGAGGCTCGAAATCGCGCGGTCTCGCGCGCGTGCTCGCGGCACTCGGGATTCGTTACGTCGGTGGCCAGAACGCGTCGCTCCTTGCCGGCGATTTCGGATCGATCGATGCGCTCTTTGCCGCAACGCCCGAGCAGTTGCTCGCCGTCGACGGCATCGGTGCGCAAATCGGGGAGAGCGTCGCATTTTTCATGGCGCAGGCACAAAACGTCGCGGTGATCGAGCGCTTGCGCGCGAGTGGTCTCGACCTTTCCGCGCCGCTACGCGACAAAGCGCCGGTCGGAGCGTTCGCGGGTAAAACCTTCGTGTTGACCGGCACGCTGCCGACGCTCACGCGTGATGAGGCGAGCGATCGCATCGTCGCCGTGGGCGGCAAAGTGGGAAAGTCCGTGAGTAAGAAGACCGATTACGTGATTGCGGGCGAAGACGCGGGATCGAAACTGAGCAAGGCTCGCGAACTCGAACGCACGATCCTCGATGAGGCGGGTCTCCTCGCGCTTTTGAATCGGTCGTGACGAGTAGGGCGGCCACAACCTAAGAAATACGACGCCCTGCATCAACGCGTGAACGTTTCCGTGGAACCCTTGGCGATTGCGGAGAATCCAGCGCGGTGTATCGGTGCGGCGACGACACGGAAGTGAATTGGCGCGCTGCGAGCCTCGGCGCGTAATACGTGCACACCAGGCACCAGCGGCCAGAGATAACTTCCGTCGCTCGCTGCGAGCGGCTGGCCATCGAGCGTCGGATTCGGCGCTCCGGCAGTCGTATCGAACGTAAACACGAGACGCTGCGAAGATCCGCCGTCGGAAGAGTAGGCGAAGCGATCGCCATCCCGCGGAAAGACGACGTTCGTTCGCTTCGACGCATCGCGCGTGGATCGCGATTCTGGGACGCGCGCGTACGCGACGAGATCCTGCGCGTCGAGATACTCGCCGACGATCGCACGACAATCGCGATTCGGCGACGCGCCCGTCGTCGCGCAGATCGGCCGACGAACGTAGCCACGTGGCGGGTCGAATGCGCGCGGCTCGCGATGCTCGTGCAGATGGAGCATGATCCGATTCCACAGTGGCCCCGCACCCGTCACGCCGGTGACGCCGTGCATCGGCGAACCATCGAAGTTACCGACCCAGACCGCGACCGTATAATCACGCGACGAACCGACGGTCCACGTGTCGCGATAATCGGACGATGTGCCGGTCTTCACGAACGTCGAAAACGGAAGTCGCAAGACCGAATCGACGCCGAAGGCAGCCGCCCGCGCATGAGCGTCTGCGAGCATATCGCGGACGAGCGCCCACGTCGCATCGGGCGATCGCGCATCGCCTCGGGCTGACGCATCGGCGGGCGATGCGCTTCGAATCGTGTGAAGCGCGATCGGAGCGCCACCGCGTGCGAGGACCGCGTACGCGCGTGCGAGTTCGAAGAGCGAGACTTCGCCGCCGCCGAGCCCGAGCCCGAGGCCGTAATAGTCAGCCGATCGCGTGAGATGCGCGAAGCCCAGGGCGTGAAGTCGCTCGAGAAATGCAGGCACGCCGACCTGCTCGAGCACGCGTACCGCGGGTATGTTGAGTGAGTTTGCGAGTGCGGCGCGCACGCGAACCGGGCCGCGAAACGTACGCGAGTAATCCTGCGGTGCGTAGAGTCCGGCGCCGGGAAGGGCGTAGGCGGTCGGGACGTCCTGAAGGATCGTCGTCGGGCGCACGACGCGTCGTTCGAGGGCGAGTTCGTACAGAAACGGTTTGAGTGCGGAACCGGGTTGGCGCAAGGCCTGCACGCCGTCATTGCGACCGAAAATTTCATCGGCGAAGTAATCGGGCGAGCCGACGTAGGCGAGCACGTCGCCGCTACGATTGTCGACGACGACCGCCGCCGCATCGTGCACGTTCTGCGCGCCGAGCGCTCCGACGACATCTCGTGCTTGGGCCTGCACGAATCGCTGCAATGGGAGATCGAGCGTCGTCGCAACGCTCGTCGTCGATGCGTCGATCTGCGGTGTGAGCCAAAAGAGAAAGTGCGGCGCGGCCACGATGCCGTCGCTTGGTGTGACGAGCGCGAGCCGCTCCTTGCCCGCGCGCGCAGCGGTCGTCGTATCGACGAAGCCTTGATCGGCCATGCGTGCGAGGACGAGGCGCTGACGTGCGGCGAGTGCGTCGAAATGGCGGTACGGATCGAGCCGTACGGGGTCGTTGGGAAGCGCCGCGAGGAATGCGGCCTGCGCGAGATCGAGGTCGGCCGCGTCGATTCCGAAGTACGTTCGAGCCGCGGCTTCAACGCCGTAGATATTCGAGCCCATCGGCACGCGATTGACGTACGCCTCGAGGATCTCGCGTTTTGAAAAGCCGCTCTCGATGCGTGCGGCATCGACGATTTCGCGTAATTTTCCGAACGTGTCGGGCGTTATCGGATGCAGCAAACGCGCGAGTTGCATCGTGATCGTCGATGCGCCCCCCGGTGCTCGCCTTTGCGCGAGCGCGACGGCGGCGGCGCGAACGGCGGCCAGCAGATCGATCGCGCCGTGGCTGAAAAATCGGCGATCTTCGGTCGCGATGAGCGCTGCGAAAAAAGCGGGGGCGATGCGTTGGAGAGGGACCGCGACGGCGTGGCGCTCGTCGCGGCTATAGAGCATCCCTAAACGCGTGCCATAGCGATCGAAGAGTTCGAGCGCTCGACCGTCGCGCGCGATCTGCGCGGGGCGGATCGGCCACAGAATCGATATGGCGACGAGCAATGCGAACGAGAGCACGGCGACAATGACTCGGCGCGCGCGACGTGAACGGGTGTGGGACGGGAGGTCGTGCATGCGGTTTTCGGTTTGGCGTCGTGTCGTTTTGACATTGCTCGCTTTTTCGGTGGGTGCCTGCGCGCAAAAACCCCCGACCGAAACGACGTCCCCGACCGCGCTGCCCGTGCGGCTCGCGGCGGTCGACGCCGTTCCAAAAGAAGTGCGGCCTTCGTGGATCGCGTCATACGGACCGAACGATACCGCCAAAGCCGGATCGCAAATTCGCATCATCTTCCGCGACGACGTGATCCCGCTCGAAAGCCTCGAAGCGCCCGATCGCACGCGGGCGCTCGGGTTCTTCACGATCGCGCCCGCATTACCGGGTCGCTTTACGTTTCTCACGCCGCGTATGGTCGGCTTTCAAGCCGATGCACCGATCCCGCCGGCGACGCGTGTCCGCGTCACGCTCGGCAAAGGACTCGGCGATCTGCACGGCCATGCACTCGATGCCGACTTCACGTGGACGTTCGATACCGGCGAAGTCGCGCTCACGAGCAATCTCACGGTCGGGTCGAACGCCACGATCACGACCGATCTCTCGCCGACGATCGTCGTTACGTCGAGTGCGGAACTCGATCCGCAGGCGCTCGTCGCGCACGCGCGTATCGTCGACGACGCCGAGCCGAGGAAGCCTACGATTGCGCTCGTGCGCAAGCCGCAGCCATCACCATCGCCGAGCGTTATCGGCGTCGCGCCCGGGAGCGATTCGCCCGAGTCGTTTTCGTACGCGCTCACGCCCGAACGCGCACTCGATCGCGCTCGAACGTATCGCTTCGAAATCGCGCCCGGGCTCGTGACGACGCGCGGTAATCTCCCGATGAAGACGGGCGTCGTCGGGCACTTTCAAACCTATCATCCGCTCGCGCTCGCCAACGTCGTGGGTTCGGGTCTGCCCGATGCGGTTGGGGCGAGCGGACGATTCGCGAGCGGCACGCCGAGCCTGACGTTTACGAACGGTCTCGACGCCAATTCCGCGGCCAAGGCGATCTCGATCGATCCCGCGCCCGCGCGGGGCACGACACTCGTCCACGTTACGAATGGCGACGCGACGGTTACGCTCAACCCCTACGCGCTTCGGCCGCGCACGCATTACACGATCGCGATTGCAGGCGAATTGCGGGATACGTATGGTCAGACGCTCGGTGCGGCGACGAACGCGTCGTTCGATACGGGGCCGCTCGCGGGCGATATCTGGGCGCCCGCGGGATTTTCGATCTTTCCGTCATCGAACGATCTCGCCCTCGATATCACGACGACCAACGTGCGCGACGGTCGGTATCGCGAGACGTTCCGAACGCTCACGCCGGAAGATGTGGTGCGCTTCGATCCGACCGATTTCGCCGCACTCGAAAAGCGGCTCGGGACGCTCGCAACGTGGTCGCCCGTTTCTGCACCCTCACGCGATCGTGCCGTGCCCGCGACGATACCGCTTCGTGCCAAGCTCGGCGCGCGCAGTGGCTTGCTGCTCTACGGGATCGGCGCCGAAACGAATGCGTATGTCGATAACGACGGCGAGCGCGCGATCGCCCAGAAGAGCATCGTGGGCGCGGTGCAGCTCACGAATATCGGCATCTTCGCGCAGTGGTTTCCCGGGGGTGGGCTCGTGCGCGCGCATCGTCTCTCCGACGGCACGCCGATCGCGGGCGCGCGCATCGCGATCTATCCCACGGGCGATGCGAAAACGACGTCGGTGCAGACGTGCGCCACGGGCGTCACCGACGCGCGCGGAACGCTCGATCTCGACGGGCGCGCCTTCGCGCGGTGTAACGTAACGAGCCTCGCGGCCGATCGCGCACCGCAACTCCTCGTCATCGCGCGCGTCGAAAACGACTG
Organism: Vulcanimicrobiota bacterium; assembly: GCA_031420415.1. GTDB lineage: Bacteria > Vulcanimicrobiota > Vulcanimicrobiia > Vulcanimicrobiales > Vulcanimicrobiaceae > JANYGA01. The sequence goes on along the minus strand of JANOMT010000025.1, from coordinate 61,231 downwards.
GGCGTTCGTGCGGACGAATGAGAGTAGCGGCGCATATCAGTTTGGCGTCTATGCCGGATGGTCGGCGGGTGCGCCGATCGCGCACGGAACGATCGCCTCCGATCGCAATCTGTATCAGCCGGGGGAAACGGCGTACTTTACGGGCGTGAGCTATTTCGATACCAACGGCGTTCTCGCGCGCGGTCGGGCTGCGGCGTATCGCGTTGCGATCACCGCACCAAGTGGCGCCGTCACCAAGCTTGGCGAACGATCGCTCGACGCATTCGGTGCGTTCACACTCGCGATTCCGCTCGAGCGGCGGGCCGAAGTGGGGTACTACACGGTCCAAGCTTCGGCGCCCAACGGCGAAGCACTCGAGGGCTCGTTTCGTGTCGCCGAATTTAAGCCGCCGAATTTCAAAGTCACGCTCGCGATCGATCGCGCATACGCGACGCCTGGGCAAACGGTCGACGCGACGTGGACGAGCACGTATCTCTTCGGGGCGACGGTCGACGGCGGCAATGCGCGCGTCGACGTCACGCGGACGCGCGCCTATTTCGTGCCGCCGGGGCACGATGGGTTCGCCTTCGGACGCATGTGGTCGTATCCCGACGAAGAGCCGACGCTTTCGAGCGAGGTGCTCCAAGCCGATTCCAAGATCGGATCCGATGGCAAGAGCGCGCAGCGCGTGACGGTTCCGAACGACCTTCCCTATCCGGCGACCTATCGCATCGACGCGCAAACGACCGACGTCTCGAACCTCAGTGTGAGCGATTCGAAATCATTCACGGCTTTACCGACGGGGGAGCTGATCGGGGTACGCTCGGAATTCGTCGGCACGGCGGGCAAGGCACACGAGGTCGCAGTGATCGTGACCGATCCCGAGGGCAAAGCACTCGAAGGCCGACACGTTCGCGTCGTGCTTCAAGCGCGGTCCTATGCGAGTGCGACGCAACTCATCGAAGGTAGCGAGACGCCGAAGAACGCCGTCCACTATCGCGACGTCGCATCGGTCGACCTTCGCTCGGCGGGCCAAGCCCAAAAGGTCACGCTCACGCCGCCCGATGCGGGCTCGTATCGTATTCGCGCGAATTTCGTCGACGCGTCAAACGAAATCTCGGCGACCGATACCGATGTGTGGGTGAGCGGTTCGGGCGATGCTGCGTGGCTCCCCGGTGCGACCAACGCCTTAACACTCAATCTCGATAAGTCGAGGTACGCACCGGGCGATACCGCGACCGTGCTCGTGCAATCACCGTATCCGCAAGCGGAGTTGCTCTTGGCCGTCGTTCGTCACGGCGTGATCTATCGCAAGGTGCTTCCGGTCTCGGGTTCCGCACCGCAAGTGCGCTTCACAGTAACACCCGAGATGCTGCCCAATGCCGCGGTGGAAGCCGTGCTCGTGCGTCGCGGCGCGCCGCTCGAAAAAGGTGTGCCGCGCGGGCTCGATATGCTCTCGCGCATCGGCATGGCGCCCTTCGACGTCGCCCTCGATGCCAAATATCTGCGCGTGACGGTGAAGCCGCAAATTACGCGCGCGGAGCCTCAAGTGATGCAGCACATCACAGTTCACGTCGCCGATCGAGCGGGTCGCGGCGTGCGGACCGAACTCGCGCTTGCCGTCGTCAACGACGCGATCTTGCAACTGAGCGGCTACCGTTTTCCCGATCTCGTGAAGACCGTCTACGCACAGCAACCGATTTCGACACGCTTTGCCGATAATCGCGCCGATGTTAAACTCGTATCGCCCGCAGCACCTCTTGAAAAAGGCTTCGGCTATGGTGGCGGCTTCGAACGCGGCGCTGCGGGAACGCGCGTTCGCACGGAATTCAAACCGATCGCGTTTTACGATGCCAAGATCGTAACCGATGCCAGCGGCGATGCGACGGTGTCGTTTCGTGTCCCAGACGATCTCACGACGTGGCGCGTTATGGCGATGGCCTTTAGCGCCGACGCACGATTCGGAAACGGCGAGGCGACGTTCGTGGCGACGAAACCGCTCGTCACGAACGCGATCCTCCCGCAATTCGTGCGACCGGGCGACGTCATTCGCGGCGGACTCTCGGTGACCGATACGACGCTTGCGAAGGGCATCGCATCGATCGCCGCCACCCTCGAGGGCGATCTCGTTTTTTCGCCTGGGCCGTCGCCGCAAGCGACGACGCTCGAAGCGCCGATCGATCGCCTCACGCAAGCCTTTCGGTTCGAGATTCGCGCGACGGGAACGCGTGCGTCGCACGTAAAGTTTGCGACGAAGCTCGGCGCGCTGCGCGACGCATTCTCGGTGCCGCTGGAGATCCGGACGATCGACACGCTCGAGAGCGTGGTGCAGGTCGGGACCACGACGGATCGCACGCAGGTTCCGCTCGTCGTCGATGCGGGTGTGCCGACCGATCTCGGCGGACTCGAGATCACGCTTGCGAGTTCTCTCTTGACGCAAACGCAAGAAGCGGTCCGGGTGACGCTCGAGGGTGACGCCTATCCCTTCGCTTCCTCGATTGCGAGTCGGATCGCCGTCGCGGCGGATGCCCTGCTGCTCGAACGCCGTTACGCGCGCACCACGCAGATCGCGGCGTTGCAGAAGCATCTCGCGATCGATCTCGATGCGCTGCGCGCGCTCGCGTTACCCGGTGGCGGCTATGCGCCGTGGCCCGGTGCGCGCAATGCGGATACGTATTCGAGCGCGTTTTGCGCCATCGCTCTCGCGCGTGCGAAGGTGGCGGGTGAGAACGTCGATCCAGATCTCGCGGCCGTCCGGGTCTTCCTTCATTCACGACTGAACGATCCGACTGCCGACGCGGGTACATCCGAGGTGCCTCGAGCGCAAGTTCGGCTCGAAGCGCTCGAGACGCTCGGACTCCTTGGCGACATCCGCGACGATCATCTCGCCGACATCTACGCGCTACGCGATCGTTTCTCGTATTACGAGCAAATCGAACTCGCACGTCATCTGCTACGCCTGCCGACGTGGCGCTCCGCGGGGGCGGCGCTGCGTGCGAAGCTTCTCGAACGCGTCGGGCTCACCGCTCGTGCGGCGGCCGTGAATATTCCGGGCTCGTCGATCGAAACCGCGACGGCGGGGCAAGCGCAACTCGTCGGCATGCTCGTCGATGCGCACGCCGATGCGACGCTCGTCGATACCGCGTTCCGCGCCTTACTCGCACGACGCGGCCGCGATGGCGCGTGGCCTAGTCCGAGCGATACGGCGGAAGCGATGGACTCCGTCGTTGCCTACGCGATGCTGGAATCATCGCCGCCGAATTTCAGCGCGACGGCACGCGTCGGACAGGTCGATGTATCTGCGGCGTTCCGCGGTTTCGCGAGCCAGCCCGTCACGCAAACGATTCCGATGGCGCGGTTGCCACATGGGCACAGCGATGTCGCACTCGCGAAAGGAGGTACGGGTACGTTGCACTACGTCGTCGCGTATCGCTACGGTGTACGTGGCGAACATGCCGGCCGGTACGCGGGAATTCGTTTCGAACGCATCGTGCGTGCGCCGAACGAGACCTCCGAACTCGCGCACTTCGGGCTCGCCGCGCCGAGTGGGCCCCTCGCACTCGACGCGGGCCGCGTTTACGAAATCGAAGATCGTATCACGACAGATCACCCGCTTGCGGATGCGATCGTCACCGATCCGTTGCCGGCGGGCTTCGAAGCCGTCGACGCATCGTTTCTTACCTCGAACGCGGCGACGGCCGCGGCATCCGATAATTGGGAGATCGATTACCAAGCGATCTATCGCGATCGCGTGCTCGCATTCGCGCATCATCTCGAAGCGGGCGTCTACGCGGTGCACTATCTCGTGCGTTCCGTTACACCGGGCACGTTCGTATGGCCGGCGGGCGACGTGCACGTGCGCGATGCGCCCGAAGATTTCGGTCGCACAGCCGCTGGGACGCTCACGATTCGTTAAGCTGGGCGTCGCGCGACGGCGCATCCTTCGCGATATGAAAATGTGCAGGACATCGGGCCGAAGACGGCGTTCTTGCAAAGGTTCGCTACAGAAATATCGCGTAGTGGCCTGAATCGCGTGGATCTCTTAGGGCCCCGCGTTTTTCCTAGAAAATCGAAGTACTGTGGAGTGTAACTCATGCCGAATGATGCTTTCGGCCACCCGCAGCCGAACTCGCGCACCGAAGGTGCGCCCGAGGCTGCTGTGGCTACCCGTGGTTTCGCAACGCGAGCGATTCGCACGGGGCAGGACCCGGACCGTACGACCGGCGCGACGATCGTGCCCGTCTACCAGACCGCGACGTTCACGCAAGATGCCGTCGGCGTGCACAAGGGCTTCGATTATTCGCGCTCGGGAAATCCGACCCGCTCGGCCCTCGAAGCGCAACTCGCCGATCTCGAAAGCGCGAAATTTGCCGTTGCGTATGGCTCGGGAATGGCGGCGGCAAACGGGGCGTCGTTTAGCTTCTTGCGCGCGGGCGATCACATCGTCGCGACGAAAGATCTCTACGGCGGGACGCATCGCCTCTTCGCAAACGTCTTTCCGCGTTACGGCATCACGACGACGTTCGTCGAAATGTGCGATCTCGAAGAAACGCGCGCGGCGATTCGAGACAATACGAAGTTGATCTGGGTCGAGACGCCGACCAACCCGTTGCTCAAGATCATCGATATCGCGGCGATCGCCGCGCTCAAGCGTCCGGGGCAAATCGTCGCCGTCGATAACACGTTCGCGACGCCGTATTGGCAGAATCCACTCGCTCTCGGCGCCGATGTCGTGATGCATTCCACCACGAAGTACCTCGGCGGACATAGCGATGTTATCGGCGGCGTCGTCATGACCAACGACGCCGATCTGCATCAGCAGTTCGCCTACCAACAGAATGCCGTCGGTGCGGTGCCGGGGCCGTGGGATGCCTATCTCGTGATTCGCGGCTCGAAGACCCTCGCGTTGCGCATGCGCGAGCACGAACGCAACGCGCATGCGGTCGCCGCGTTCCTCGAATCGCGCGATGATGTTTCGGTGGTGTACTACCCGGGCCTCGCCTCGCACCAGCACCACGAGCTCGCGAAGAAACAGATGCGTGGCTTCGGCGGCATCGTTTCGTTCCGCCATCGGGCGGGAGCCGATGCGGCGCTCGCGTTTGCGAAATCGACCGAACTTTTCAATCTCGCAACCTCGCTCGGCGGCGTGGAATCGCTCGTCTGCAGTCCGTGGACGATGACCCACGGCAGCGTGCCGCCCGAACAGAAGATAGCGCTTGGCATCGGTCAGGATCTCGTGCGGCTCTCGGTCGGCATCGAAGATGCCCCCGACCTCATCGCCGATCTCTCGCAGGCGCTCGATCGTGCGCGCGTGAGTACGAAGGTCTTCGCGAGCGTGTAATCTGCGCGGTCGCGCGTTACCGAACATGTGGTAGCGCGCGACCGAGGCATTCGTGAACGTCACCCGCGACGACGCCGATGCGTCGCTCGCGCGCGGCTTGGCGGCCCGCGAGGCCGTGCCAGTACGCGCCCGCGCGCGCCGCATCGACGGGTGCGAGGCCCTGTGCTAGGAGCGTCGCGATAATGCCCGAGAGCACGTCGCCCGTGCCCGCGGTCGCGAGCGCGTTCGTTCCCGTCGTATTGACGTGCATCGTCGTACCGTCGTCGACGAGGGTCGCGCTGCCCTTGAGCAGTGTCGTGATCCCGGTGCGCGCGACGAACGCGCGCAGGCGCGCGACGCGCGTGCCGGGTTCGAGCGTGCCTCCGCCCGAGAGTCGCGCAAACTCGCCCGCATGCGGCGTGAGGACGCACGCTTTTCCGCGCAAGAGATCGAGGTGTTTGGCGAGATGGAAGAGGGCGCTCGCATCGGCAACGAACGGTCGCTCGCACCGTGCGATGAAGCCGCGCACGATCTCGCCCGTACGCTCGGAGAGCCCGAGGCCCGGCCCGATCGCGACGGCGTTCGAGCGCTTCGTGAGATCGATCAGCGCGTCGATCGTGCCTGCGATGTCACCCGGATCGTAGCCGACCACGATCTCTTCGACGAGATGCGCGCGCAATGTCGGCGTATTCGCTTCGCTCGTTGCGACCGTCACGTAACCCGCCCCCGCGCGCGCGGCACCGCGTGCGCAGAGCACGGCGGCCCCGGGGAATTGGCGCGAACCCGCAATCACGAGCGGCGCACCCGACCGACGCTTATCCGAGTCATCATCACGCGTTGGAACCAACGCGAGAAGCTCCGCGTCGTCGAGCGCGGCAAAGCGCATGCCATCGAGCGCATCGAGTGCATCGAGTTCGCGGTCGATCCCGAGATCGCCAACCGAGAGCTTCCCAACGTATGCACGCGCCGGCTCGAGCAAGAGGCCGAGCTTCGCTGCTCCGAGTGCGATCGTAACGTGCGCGCGGACCGCATGTGTCGCGACCGCCCCCGTCGTCGCTTCGACACCCGTCGGCACGTCGATCGCGAGTACGCACGGGTGCGTCGCGAGCGCATCGATCACACGCGCATACGCGGCGTTTGGCTCCGCGCGAGCGCCGACGCCGAGCATCGCATCGAGAGCGATATCGCTTCGAGCGAGTGCCGCGATGGCATCCTCGACGGACGTCGGAAACGGTCGCGTCACGACACCCGCCGCGGCGGCACGTATCTCCGCATCGCGACGACCGTCGCTCGCCCGCGACGTCGGTTCCGCGTAGACGATGCGCTCGATCGCCGGATCGAGCACGGCAAGCGCGGCATACGCATCGCCACCGTTATTGCCGCGCCCCGCAAATGCAACGATGCGTCGCAACGTCGTGCCGGAGTGGACGTCATTCGCGAGCGCCACGATCGCCTCTGCAATCGCAGCACCCGCCGCATGCATCAGCGCGACATCGCCAATGCGTACGACCGCTGCTGCATCGGCCGCACGCATCTGCGCTGCAGTTACGACGCGCATCGCTGCATCCATCGCCGACCAACACGCACCATCACGAAGCGACGCGATCGTTTTCGAGAATCACGACGGCCGACGCCATCGTCGCCGTATGCGTGATCGTGAGATGGATGCGCGTCACCTCACGACTCGCGGGTAGTTCTGCATATTTTTCGAGAAAGACGAGCGTTGGTTTCCCGCTCCGCTCGTGTGTCACGCCGACTTTGCTCCAAGGAATCGCATGGCCGAAGGCCTTACGCGCCGCTTCTTTTGCGGCGAAAAATCCCGCCAATCGTTCGGGCCAGTTACGCTTGCGCATCGCATACGCCATCTCTTCGGGCGTGTAGACTTTGCGCGCGAACCATGCGAGGCGCTCGCCTTCGAAACGATAGCGCGCCACCTCGGCGAGATCGAGCCCGATACCGACGATCATGACGCGGGGTTCGCGATCGGTACACAGGTTCCCAAGTCGCGCGAATCGTACTACCTCCGCGTGGGGATGATCAGCATCGTGCCGATCAATGCGGTAGACGTCCCGTTGTTGGAACGGCTCGCTTTATGCCTTGAGGAACGGTTTCTTTTCACGTGTATCGTGGAGCGTGTCTTGCGCGTTCCGACCACGGCGCTCAACGGCGTTCGCAAACAGATGTTCCTCAATACGCTCGTTACCCGCGTAGCCGCGATCGTTCCGCCCGTCGATGGTGTCCGGCTCGCCGTCACGGATTTCGATCTCTACAAAACGTCGCATCAATTTATCTTTGGCGACGCGAGCGAAGAACACCGCGTCGCGATCGTCTCTTCGCACCGCTTGCGCGGTGAATTTTACGGCGAACGTGGCGATACGAATCTGGTTTTCCAACGCATCCTTAAAGAGTCGGTACACGATCTCGGGCACGTCTTCGGGCTCAAGCACTGTTTTAACGCACGGTGTGCGATGTATTTCTCGAACTCGATTTACGATACCGATAACAAGCTCTCACATTTTTGTGAGAGCTGCGAAAAACGCGTCCGCGCCAACCGCTAAGAGGCGCGCATTCGCGACTGCGAGATCGGATCGAGAAATGTCAGGATCGTTCGGGTCGCCGTCGTTGCCGAGCGGCGGTTTTGTGCCGTGATGAGATACGCATCGACGCTCACATGTTCGTCCCCGGGTCGCTCGTTCTTTACGAGCGCACCTGCATTCGTAATCGCGCGCTCGACGTCGTTACTCGGCGATATGCGACAGACGACCGCATCGTCGCATCGGGTGGCGAACGTGACACGGCGGCCTGCGATAAGCGAACGATCGTCGCGTCCACGCAAGCCTGCGAGCGCACCCGGAACGTGACCGACGGCGACGATCGGGCGATCGGTTGCGACGAACGCTCGCACGACCATGCCGAATGCAGCGTCGGATCCGAGGCGCGTTAGGCACTCCGTGTGATCGCAGATGACGAGGCCCGCATACGCATCGAGATCGATCGAAGCGAGCGGCCGCGATTGGCTAAACACATCGAGGGCGATCGGATCGCCCGCACATGCGTTACCGGTATCGATCGTCGCTAAAACGCGATCGCGTGGAACGTGCGCGTATGTGAAATCGACGGCGCGCGATTTCAGCGTCCTCGCGACAGCGCCGACATCGTCACCGAGTCGCGTCCGCGTGCTTTGGCATTCGTGAAGAATCAAGATGGAACGTGCTCGCATCATCTAGCCCTTTCGAATAGCCGGTTTACCCTTCTACGGCACCATCGAATCCGAAATCACGTAGCACGCGAGCATCGGCAAGTGAGATACATTTTCGTAGTCCGTTGTGAGCGACGATGAGGGAGCCGTCGTCTGCGATCGCACGCGCGACGGCAACGATCGGTTCGTTCGTTCCGTCGACGAGCAGCCGATATGGAGTGCCATCCAAGGCCGCACGCGCTTCCCACGAGCGAGCGATCGCCGTTGGATCGGCGAGTTCGGGCAAGCGGCGTGAGTATGCGGTCAGAAGCGCGTCGCGCATGGTATCGCGCGCGATCGTCGGTGCGATATCACTGAGAAACGACGGCGCTGGCCGGACGTCGCGATAGACGCTACCATCGGCGGGTCTTAGAACGTTAACGCCCGTGCCACAACCGACGAATGCGCGCGCGCCGATCACGCGCGATATGCAAAGGACGCCCGCGCATTTCGCGCCGCGCACGAGCAGGTCGTTTGGCCACTGTAACGTCACGCGATGACCCGTAAGCGTTTCGATCGCCTCGGCGAGTGCGAGCCCCGTCCAAAACGGCACGGCCCAGAGCGCGCTCGTTGAGATCGGCTCGGGCAGAATCGTCGTGCACAGGAGCGAGCTTCCCGGCGGCGCGACCCAGGCCCGATCGTGACGCCCGCGACCCGCACTCTGAAAATCGGCGACGAGGACGGCGCCCGCATGTTCGGGTGCGCCCAAGAGCGCCGCGGCATCGTCATTGGTGCTACGGGTCTGGTCGAAATTCCGGATCGTCCACATCGCCAGGGCCTCTTCGGTGCGAGGGCGTACGCGCTTGCCATGGCAATCGAAAAGACCCTCATTTTATGTAAGGCCGACACCGTCGCGCGCGGACTCACGGGCGAGGTGCTCGCACGCTTCGAGCGTCGCGGCTTCACGATCGCCGCGATGAAGATGCTCGTCTGCGACGAAGCGCGTGCGAAAAAACATTATGCGGAACACGAAGGCAAGCCGTTCTTCGCGGGCCTCGTGGAATACATTACGAGCGCACCGATCGTGGCACTCGTTCTCGAAGGCTCCGATGTCGTCGAGGGAGCGCGTGCGACCATCGGCGCGACCAATCCGATCAAAGCCGGACCCGGAACGATTCGCGGCGATTACGGCCAGACGATCGGCCGCAACCTCGTACACGGTAGCGATTCGTCGGAGAGCGCCGCGCGAGAAATCGCGATTTGGTTCGAGCCCGGTGAGATATTCTCGCGCTCGAACGATCTCGAGAAGTGGCTCGTCTCGAACTAGTCCCGCAGTCGGAGCGGATGAAGAACGCCCGCGTGCGACGCGCGGGCGTTTCTTTTGGAATTAGCGGCCGGTAAGTTTTCCCAAGATGCCTTGTAAGAGGCCGGGCGCAAGCGACGAGATCGCATTTGGATTATTGCCGAGAAACTGACTCGCAGCGTTCTGCAAGACGCCGGGGTTGTTTTTGGCTAGGTTGATGAGCGCACCGATCGCCCCGGGATTTCCCGCGGCGACGTCGGCTTGGGAGACGCCCGCTTCTTCGGTTGCGGAATTCGCATCGCCCGCGAAGGCCGGATGATTGGTAAAGCTAGCGAGTAATTGTTGACCGAGCCCAGCTAGCGAACCCTGATCCATGTTGCCGAGGCTCTGCGTGAGATGGTCGCCGAGTGCGCCCGAATCCATGTTGGCTACGTGATCGCTCGCGGCACCGGCCGCCGCCTCCGGGCTCGCGCCGCCGAGAAGGCCACTTGCCATTTTACCGATTTCATCCATAAAAGACATGTTTTCATCCCCTCCGTTTCTCCCGGCGGTTTCAACGGGGGAGAGTGGCGAACATCCTAAGAACCGCGCGACCGTGATTGAATCTCTACGCGGCGGCGGACGCCCCCTTATCGAAAGCGTGCGCGGACGCGAAGTGCTCGATTCGCGTGGAAATCCCACCGTCGCCGTAACGGTTGCGACGAGCTTCGGGGCCGTCGAGGAAGCGATGGTGCCTTCGGGTGCCTCGACGGGCGCGCACGAAGCGGTCGAATTACGCGACGGCGATCCCAAGCGCTATAACGGCAAAGGTGTTCTCAAAGCCGTCGATGCCGTCAATACGATTCTCGGGCCTGCAATCGAAGGGCTCGACGCGACGAACCAACGCGAGATCGATCGCACCTTGGTCGAACTCGATGGCACGCAAAATAAACGCGAGCTCGGTGCAAACGCGATCCTCGGCGTCTCGCTCGCCGTCGCACGAGCGACGGCGGTGAGCCTCGGCATCCCGCTCTTTCGGTATCTCGGCGGCCCGACGGCGAGCACGCTGCCCGTGCCGATGATGAACGTAATCAACGGCGGGAAACATGCCGGAGGTGCGCTGCAATTCCAAGAATGCATGATCGTGCCGCTCGGCGCACCGTCGTTCGCGGAAGCCGTTCGCTACGGTGCTGAAACATTCCACGAGCTCGGCAAGATCTTGCGCGATCGTGGCATGTCGACGCTCGTCGGCGATGAGGGCGGTTACGCGCCGCCGTTCGAGTCGCTGCACGCGGCACTCGATACTCTCGTCGAAGCGATCGCGCGCGCGGGTTACGAACCGGGTAAAGATATCGCCCTCGCCCTCGATTCCGCCGCGTCCGAATTCTGTCGTCATAACGCGTATTATCCAAACGGTGGCGACGTCGCACACAGCGCGCTCCAAATGGTCGATTTTTACGAAGAGATCTGCGCGAAGTACCCGGTCATCTCGATCGAAGACGGAATGTCGGAAGACGATTGGGAGGGTTGGCGCGCGCTCACGCAGCGCATCGGCGCGCGCGTCCAGCTGGTCGGCGACGATCTCTTCGTCACCAATACGGAGCGCCTCGCGCGCGGAATCGGAACGAACACCGCAAACGCGATTCTCATTAAGGTCAATCAGATCGGCACGCTCACGGAAACACTCGATGCCGTCGATCTCGCGCACAAGGCCGGGTATCGCAGCGTGATCTCGCATCGCTCGGGTGAGACGGGTGATACCACGATCGCCGATCTCGCAGTCTCGACGGGCGCGGGGCAAATTAAAACGGGCTCGCTTTCGCGGAGCGATCGCGTCGAGAAGTACAACCGGTTGATGGCGATCGAACTCGAACTCGGCGATTCTGCGCGCTACGCCGGGCGCGCGGCGTTCAAGGGGATCGCGCACGACGTCGCGGCGTCTGAGTAATCCGATATGCTCGACGACCTTTTCACTCGCAAGCGTTTGCGCGCGCTCGCCCCGTACGATACGCAAACGCTCTTCGAAGAGGCGCGGACCGCGCAGGGCTTTCTGCCGATACCCGTTCCGCGCGCGCTCCTGCAACGCGTCGTCGGACTCGCGCAGTGGGGTCCGACCTCGAATAATTCGCTCCCGATGCGCGTGGTGTTCGTGACGTCGCCCGAAGCGAAAGCGCAACTCGCCCCGGCGCTCTCCGAAGGCAATCTCGCAAAGACCCTCGCCGCGCCCGCCACGGCGATCGTCGCGGCCGACATGGCGTTTTACGAACATCTTCCCGATCGTTTCACGTCGGCCGAGAGCTTTCGCAAACGCTATGCGGGCGATGGTGGCGCGGATGCCGCGCGGTCGTTTGCGATGCAAAACGCGACGCTCCAGGGCGCGTATCTCATGCTCGCCGCGCGAGCCCTCGGACTCGACGTCGGCCCGATGGGTGGCTTCGATCGAACGATCGTCGACCGCGAATTTTTAGGCGGCACGAGCCTCGCGTCGTTGTGGCTCTGCAATATCGGGTACGCCGACGATTCCGTCCTGCGCGCGCGTGGCCCGCGCTTGACCGCAGACGAGGTCGCGAACTTCCGTTAGATCTTTTGGATCGTGCGGAGCATCGTGCTTGCGTTCGCCGCCTCGATGGTCGTCGGAAGTTCGGCAAACGCGTAGCGCGCACGACCGGAGCGCTTCGCCGTATAGAGGGCTTCGTCGGCTGCCTTAAAGAGATCGGCGAGGTTCGTGCCATCGCGGCCAACGCGAGCCACGCCGATCGAAACCGTGACGCGATGCGCATCGTCGCCGTCGTTCGTCACGTATTGGAGTGCCGCACAGATTCGATCGACGAAATCGTGGAGCGCAGCTTCGGATTCGGATGCGGCCACGAAGTACGCGAACTCGTCCCCTCCGAATCGCGCGATGAGATCGTGGTCGCGCGCGTGTCGACGCATGCTCTCGGCAACGGTGACGATCGTGTCGTCACCGAAACCGTGTCCGAATGTATCGTTGACGGTTTTAAAGTTATCGATATCGATGATGAGGAGCGCGCCCCCGCGAACGTCGACGCGCGTGTGTGCGATCGCGGTTTCGACGCGCGCGGCGAAGGCTTTGCGGTTGAGGAGGCCGGTGAGCGAATCGAGCGCGGCGCTGCGTTCCATCGCGGCGGTTCGCTCTGCGATCTCTCGCTCCATCGGCATGAGAATCGTGAACCAGATCAACGCGAGCGTCGAGAGGCCGAGCACGAGCAGCCCGAGTTGGAGCATTTCAAATCTCGCCGCACCGGCGCGCTGCTCGCGGTTGTAGGCGACGACCACCGCGTCGAGCGACTTCAGAAAGAGGCCGGGGCCCACATTGAGGAGATACTCGAGATTTTTATCATTCAAGGCAATCGTGTGGTGTTTGGCACGCTCGTCGAGCGCTCGGGCGTGGGCGAGGTACTCATGAGCTTGGCGGTCGACGTCGTAGGGTTGTGTGAAATAGATGTCGCGAACCGCTGGCGGCGGCCAGCCGGACGGGTTAATCTTCGGATCGCCGTGTGTGAGCGCACGATGGGCCTCGCCGAAAATCCGGATCGACGTTTGCAGATCTTGCTGGGCGCGACGGCGGAGTTCGGAATCGGGCCGCGCGACGATGGCATCGGCGAACAAAGCGATCCGCTGTGAGTACATCCGCTGCTGGCCGCTCACCGAGATCGCGCGCTGCATCGAGCGTTGTTGGTCGATCGCCGCGTGCAATATCAAGTAGGACGCGATAAAGTACGCGCCCAGAATGGACAAAGCTATCGCATAGCGACTACGCATGTGTTTTAACTATCGGTTGAAATCGTGTTGAAATTGAGAAAATCCGCCTCTTGCGCGAGCGCAAGAGGCGGTTTTATCGTGTCTGTGTTCGCCGCAGCATGTGATAACCCGTGCTTCTTAGCGCCCGTGCGAGTGGCGGTGTGTCCTGCGGCTCCGTAGTGACGAGCGTGGCATCTCCGTAGCAGGGTTCCATCGACAATCCAGCGATCACGCGAAAACATGCGCCCTCATCTCGCATTTCTTGGCCCGCTCGCGGCCGCGATCGCACTCGTGCCCGTCGTCGTGCTCGCTGCTGCAGACCCGATGGCGACCGTCCATCAGTTCATCGACGGCTTCAACACAGGCAATGTGGCTTCGGCGCTCGCTGCCTGCGGTCCACAAACAGAGATCATCGATGAATTTGCGCCGTACGAGTGGCACGGCAACGCGGCGTGCGGGCGCTGGGCTGCGGCTTACGGCGCCAACGCGAAGAAAAACGGCGTGACCGACGGCATCGTGACGCTCGCGAAACCGTCATCGATCGAAACGTCGGGCGATCGTGCGTACGTCGTCGTTCCGGCGCAGTATCGCTTCAAAGTGCGTGGCAAAGTGATGGCCGAGCATGGTGCTACGATGACATTTGCGCTCGAGAAGCGCGACGGCTGGCGCATTCGCGCGTGGAGTTGGTCGAAGCACCTCTGAGGATTGGCGGCATATTCGTGGGATGACCCCTCCGGCGTCGCGGTTCAGGGTCGATGGAGCCCGCGTGGCTCGCTCGCCAAAGACCCATTCGCGGAGGAGCGCATTGAGGCGCGCGTCCGGCGTTGGCTGCCAGCGTAAGCCCGCGATCGTTCCAGCGCCGAAAAGCCGCTCGCGTTCACCGGGCCGGAGCGCCGCGACGAGGGTCCCCACGAAAACGGCGTCACGGAGCGCGGTTGAAGGAGGAGGAGACAGTCGCCCTTCGAGCGCTGCCGCCGTCGCCGCCGCACGCTGCACGAGTTCCACGGGTTTTCTGCTGCGTGCGTCGCTGAGGCCTGGCCACGCCCATGACCAGCTCTCCGTAATCGCTGGCGCTCGCGTGTTCCCACGTACTCTTCGCCGATGGTGCCTATCTCTACGAAACGACGTATGAACGGCAAAAGCTCCTGCGACGAGACGTTGCGAGAGCTTATCCTAGAAAGATCTTCGGATTCGCGCGCGGTCCAAATAGCAGTCTCCGCCCATTTCGGCTCCGCGGCGGCGCCGCCACGGTGCGTTAACACGAATTCGTCTCCGAAAGCCTGATCGTCTGGAAGTTGAGCGCTCGTCGGAAGATCCGTGATAGACGATCCGGAGAAATCGCCTCGTCCATCGTACGATCCGAGGTGAACGAGCCGCAGGAGATGGAAAGGCTCCGGCTATAAATGTCAGGAAATTAGCCGAGAAGAAAGTTGTTTCGTGTGATCGACCATTTCAGTGAGTCGCGTTTTCCGTTTCGCCGGCTTTGCGCCGCACTTACGCTCTTCGTGTCGCTCGTCGTTCCGACGCAGGTGCTCGCCGATGCAACGACTGCGAATGCGCTGCGCGTCAATCTGATCGATCCGGCAAACGAAGCGCTCAAAGCCGAGCTGCGCGATCGTAATTCGAAACGCGAAGTGAGTCAGGCGAATCCCGTCGGCACGCCGCAAAAGCCGCTTCGGCGTCCAGGGTTACCCCAGCGTTTCACCTTCAATATCGACGGCTCGATCGCAGCGCCGACGAACGACGTCGGCTTCGATGCGAACGATCCAGGCGGCGTCGACGCGGGCTTTGGGATCGGCATCTCGCGTACGAATCGCTTCCAAGCGGGCTACTACGAGATCCAACAGGTCCCGATCGGCTTCAGCAATACGCGCGTACCGTTTTACGTGCAAGGGCTGACGGGGCCGGGGACGAGCATTCCGCAAACGCAAGCGTATCAAAATACGGGCGTGCTCAACGTCGTCACGAAAGATAAAATCCTCACCGTACTCGATCAGAATCTCATAGTACTCGCCGGAAAATTTCCGATCGTCATTTCGCCGACCTATCTCTCGCATACCGCGAACGTCGGCGGGTACGGCGATCGGCAACTTATCGAAGTCAACGGCTTACCGACCGTCGTTCACACCCGAACCGAACAAGAGTATCTTTTGCCCGTGACGATACCGTTTCTCGCATCGCCACGCTTCTTCGGTACGCTTACGGTCGCGCCGCAATGGCTCGTCCATCGCGCCGGCGCGAACGAAACCAATCACGCGCAGATCTTCGAGCTCGCCTACATCGAGTATCGCGCGAATCCACAGACGACGCTTTTCTTCCAACCGTCGCGCCTCATACAGTACGATCCGATCAACGCGTACCCACAGTACACACCGTCGTTCATCGTCGGCCTCTCGCATCGATTCACGAAACTCGCGTACGTCCAGATTACGTCGCTGGAAGGCGGGCCGACGAATTACCGACCCGGTATCACGGCGCTTACCTGCCAACGATTGCCATGTGCGCCGAGCCAAGTCGCCCCGACGATCGGGGGCTTCAAAGCTTCGACGATTCAAGTCCAATTCGGTATCGGTTCGCCGACGGTCGTGCCGCTGTGATGCGCGCACCGCGTATTCTTGCCTCCGTTGCGATCGCGGCGCTCTGCGGTTGTAGCGGCGCTGCTAACGGCGGCGCGGGCAGCCTCCTGCCGCCCGCGCACGTCGGTCAACCGGCGGCAACGCAAATCCGCCTCGTCGGTATCGGCGATAGTCTCACCGCCGGATTTCAATCGGGCGGACTCGTCGGCGCGAGCGTGCCGACCCCCGCCCTCGTCCCGCAACTCGGAAATGTCTTCCCCGCCGGGCCCACACAAGAGAATGGCTTTTGGGCGCTCTTATGGGAAGCGGTCAACGGCTCGGGGACGGGCGTCGTCTCGAATTCCGCAACATCGCCACTGCCGCTGATCGCGCCGCCCGGGCTCGGTAATCTTCTCGCCCTAACGTCGAGTGGATTTCCGCTCGGACTCAACCCCACGCCCGCCGGAAGTTCGTGTAACGCAACGACACGGGCCGCATACGATATCGCAACGGCTCCGTCGCTTCGCTTGAGCCCGAGCGTAACACCGTACGATGTTGCGATCCCGGGAATGACGCTTCACGAGGCGCTCGCAATGACGGGCCCGCTCTCGACTTGCGGCGCGGTTCCGACCGCGCTTGCGGGGCTCAACGCCTTAGTCGGAAGCGAGAGCGAGAATTTCTATCCGATTCTCGCTGGTTTCGGCGCCGGCGTGACGCAAGTCGAAGCCGCCGTGGCGCTGCATCCGCAATATGCGACGGTGCTCTTGGGAGAAAACGACTTACTCAAACCGGCCTTTTCCAACAATGGGGCGCCCGTGACCGCACCGAGTTCGTTCCGTGACGATACGGCCGCGATCGTCGCGCAACTCCGTGCTGCGGGCGCGAACGTGTTGCTCGCAAATCTTCCCGATCCACTGAAAGCCGCCACGTTCATTCCGCAGCCTTTCTACACTGCAACGCTCGCTGCGGTGCTCACGACCTCGATCGCGCAACAGAATCCGACGTTACCTCTGTCAAACGCGCGCGCACTCGCCGCACAAACCGCGCAGTTCTATGCGAGCGCCGAGATCGCACAGAGCGGTCTCGGTGCCGGCGGTTATTTTACGATCAACGCGTTATTCGCCACGCTCGCCGCCGCGGCGCAACAGGGGCCGCCACCGACACTCTCACCCGTGGGCGATTTCGTCTCCGATGCGCTCGCCGCGCAAACCGAGAGTCTGCTCGCCGCATACAACGCCGCAATCGCCTCGGTCGCAACGACCAAGGGCGTCGCGCTCGTCGATCTCAACGCGCTCAATACGCAGGTGTCGTACGGTGCGGCTATACAAGTCGCTCCGGGCGATTTCGTCACGGCGACGTATGGCGGCGGCCTCTATAGTCTCGACGGACTCCATCCGAGCAATACGGGCTATGCCGTCATCGCAAACGCATTTGTCGCTGCGATGAATCGATCGTTCGGAACGAGCGTTCCCACGATCGATGTCGACGCGATCTACCGCGCCGACCCCTCACGCTTCGCACACTAAGAAACGTGCGCTCAAAGCCGTGTGGAGAAGAGCGGCACGCCGTTCGTCACGGCCGCAGCGACGGCGCGGTCGAGTCGCTTCCTCGCATCCTCGATCGGCGCGGTTTGCGCCGGGAGCGTTGAAGCCCCGCGCGTCGACTCGAGTAGCGCCTCGAATACGGCTTCGAGATCGATCGAAGCGAGCGCGCGCGCACGATCGGACGCATATACGACGCGAGCTCGAATAGCCGGCGTAAGCCGATCGAGGACCGTCACAGAGGGCGCCGGGTCGCCTGCAATCGGCGGTTGCGAGCACGGCACCGCGGCACGCGGAGCGCCAGAGCCGCGATAGGCAAGTAGATCGCGAATCTCGAGCTGCGTTGCCGCAATCGCTTCGAGCCGACGCTTTGCGGCATCCGCTCGCAAGATCGCGATGAGCTGTTGAATCGATGCGGTGGATCGTAGCAACACGTCGTGCAACGCCGCACGATCGCGCGCAGCGCGTACGTCGCGGGCGAGCGTTGCGAGCGCAGCGGCGCGATCCTCGATGAAGAGATCGCCCTGCGCGTGCACGTTCGCTGCGTTCGACAGCGCGAAGCTCGCGCGTTCGAATTCGGCCTGCGCGAATGCCGAATCGGCGCTCGCGTCGTTACGCGCGACCGTCACGAGCAAGAATGCATACGCGCCGAGCGCGCGCATCGCGCGATCGCGCTGGAGGATCGACGCTTCGGCATACGGCGGATTCACGAGCGCGCTCGGCCGTTGGCTCGTACGATTCGCAGCGGTCACGCACGGCTGCGCACCACCAATAGGCCCGGAACTGCGCGAGAGCGTCTGGACCACGTAGTCGTCGACGACGGCACCGTCGATGGCACGAACGATCGCTGTCGAAACCGAGGCCGCGCCATCCATCGATGCGAGGATCGAATTCGCATCGCCATCGTTCGCGCCGCGGCACGCACTCGTGCCCGTCACGGTCATCGCCAGAACGAACGCACCGGCGATGCGCGCTATCCGATCGGCCAACCCATTTGCTCGCAGATGAAGACGGCAGCTTGCGCGCGCGTCATGGAGCCCGAAGGCCACGTGAGATCCCGGCCGAGACGAACGTTGAGCGTTTGCTCGACGTCGCCCGATACGATGCCGCTCGGAACGAAGCGCAGATCGCCCGCGCCGAAGAAGATGCCGCGCGCTCCACAGACGTGCGCAGCGGCAAACGCGCGCGGATCGTCTTCGAAGAGAACGTCGCTCCACCAAAAGATCGGTACGCCGCGCGCGAGGAGCCGCGATTGATAACTCGCGAGTCGGTCATCGCGGTTCCAAAGGACCCTCGGCGTGACGTTTTGCGTGACGCTCATCGCGGCGAGCACGCCCGCCGCCTCACCGATCGCCCATTCGACGGGATGCACGCGATAGGCACCCGAGGTCAGGTGCGTCGTTCCGATATTCTTGCACGACGCGACGAAGTTATCGAGTTCTTTGGAAAGCAGTGCTCCGAGCGGAATTTGGAAACGCAACGTCTCGAAACCGAGCCATGGCGTGCCCGGGCCCTGCGCCGCATGAATGTCGATACCGTACCAGCCGATGCCGCACGAATCTGCGAAGCGCGTGCCGCGGGTGCTTCCGGGCGGGAACGCACTTTTATCGATATCTTGCTGCACGATGCGCACTTCGGAGACGATTCGCCGCGACTCGCGAATATACGCCTGCGGCGCACAGCCGTCGTTCGTGCCGAAGGCATCCTTGCGCGGCATGAGGTTCGGGTAACCGGTGCCGTTGCCGTCGTCGCGCGAAACGCGGGTCTGAAGCCAGTAGAGGTACGCGAGCGAGGCGTCACGCGCGCCCGCATAAACGTCGGCATCGCCTTGCGCGCTACCGGTCGGCAGCGTCGCGTCCATATAGTCGTTGCTACCGACGTTGAGTGTCGTGCGATCCGTCGCGTAGTCGCCGCCGCCAAAATTGCGCGCGTCGACGTATTGCCGGTAACCAAAGAGCGATTCCGCGCCGCCGGGCAGCGGGCGAAAGACACCGTTGATGTCACCGTCGACGAGGCGGAAATTTTGTTTGCGCGCGATGTCGTCGAAATTGGCCGGCTTTGCGATCGTGTGATTCTCGCCGCTCGGCCGATGTTCGATTGCGATCGGAACCGTTACGGGCTGAATCCATTCGGGATGCGGTTGCGCGGGCGCGTCCGGCTCCTGCGTGTCGGCATGCGCTTCGGCGCCGATATTCCAGGCGATACCGAGATGCGGCAACACGTCGCCGAGATCGGTCGCGTCGAGAAACACGCGAGCCGTGTACGTCTGGCCCGTCGAAGTCGTGATGCTCTGTACGGAGCCGTTTGCGACGGCGGCCGATACGATCGATTCACCCGTGCGAAGCGTCAATTTTGGCGATCGGGCGACGAGATCGCGCAGCACGATTTGCACGACGCTCGGATCGGCCGCGAAGGGATAGTTCGGGCGCGCGAAACCCGGGTTGAAGAAGCGTTGACTGGTTCCAAACGCCGATAACGGTGCATTAGTGCGATACCACGTGCGGATCACGTCGCGTAGCGCGCGATACGATCGCGTGCTACCGGTGCTCTCCATGAATTCCATGCCGGCTTCGTCCCAGCGCGTTACGCCCTGCGCCGTTGCCTGACCGCCGATCCATGTCGAGGCTTCGATCAACACGACGGAGACTTTCGAATCCGATGCGGCCGCGAGCGCTGCGGCCAAGCCGCCGAAACTCGCGCCGACGATCACGACGTCGAACTGTTGGGCCATTAATTATCGTCTCCGTTCAAAACCTAACACGCGCACTCGCCGCAAACAAGTCGCGCGCTATGCAATCGCGAGCGCGCATAGGGATGCGAGGGTGGCACCTGCGGCACCGGCCGGCGCCCACCACGTAAGGTCGCCAACGATGCCGTCTGCCGCGCCGACGCCTTCGCTCACGACGCGGGCCGTCTGATAGGCGCGGACGGCTGCTTCGGTGAGCGCTCCAAAATCGCCGTCGATCGGGCGGGGGTCGGGCGCGCCGATACGTTTGAGACCGGCTTGCAGCGCCGAGACCGCGGGCCCCGTCGCGCCGCGTGCGAGCAACGGCGTCTGCGGATCGGCGGGTAGGGCTTGCCACGTATCGGGGCCGACGATACCGTCGCTCGCAAGGCCTTTCCCGGATTGGAAATTTCGAACGGCCGCCGAGGTCGCGGGTCCGAAGTTTCCGTCGATGGCGGTCCACGTGTAGAGCTTGATCATGACGAGCAGGCGTTGTAGACGCGAGACGTCGTCGCCGCTCGCACGGGCGCTCAAAGTCGGTCCGGAATTCATCGAGAATCCTCCCTCTCAATAGGCTTCTCACATCCTACACCAACGACGCGAACATAAACGCCCTTTCGCTTGACATAAATCGGTGAAGGACTAAAGTATAGGATATGTCGGATACGCCATGTTGCACGCATATGCAAGCGCCACCCGCGACCGTATTCAAGACCAGGCCGAGCTCGCCGGCCGCGTCGGTTACGCCAGCCGATGAGACCAAACTCGTCGCCCTGACCTTCGACGACGGTCCGGCCACGACGTCGACCGATCGCGTCCTCGCGCTCATGGAGAGCTTCGGCATTAAAACGACGTTCTTCGTCGTCGGTCAGATGGTCGAAAATAACGGAAGCCGCACGAAAGCCGCACTCGATGCCGGGCATCTCATCGCGAATCACAGCTTCACGCACCCAGAATTCTCGAAGCTCTCGGCCGACGGCATGGCGTCGGAGATCGATCGCACGACCGCGGCGATGGTCGCAGTCGGCATTCCGGTGCCGTCGTATTTTCGGCCTCCTTACGGCGATCGCGACGGTGCCGCACTCGCCGCGATCTTGGATCAACGCGGTATGACGCCGGTCTACTGGACGATCGATTCGCGCGATTGGGAGATGCCGGACGTCGAAACGATCCATCAAAACGTGCTCGCCGATCTACGGGTTCAGTGGGATCGCTCGAACTTTACGAACATCGTCCTCTTCCACGATATCCAAACGCACACGCCGGATGTCATCGAAGCGCTCGTGCCCGATCTCATCGCTGCCGGATGTCGCTTCGTGCGCATCGACGAAATCGTTTAATCCGCGCCGCGCACGAGCGATATTCGAGCGAATAACGCGATGCCGCCCTGGGCGACCTGAAGTTTCACGCGAAACGGCGTCGCTCGATTTTCGGCAATCGATCCGACGGCGAAGAGATACTCCCAGCGGCCGTTGCCGGAATGCGTCGCGCTTGCAAAATCCGTCCACGAATCGGTCGTTTGTAGTCGGATCGTCGCGCCCGGGGCGCTCGTTTGCGCCCAGCATCCGATACCGTACGTCGCGCCTAGTTCGAGCGAGAAATTCGGCTGTCCGAGCCACGTGTCGCCATCGGATGCATCGATTTCCAGCGCGTGCGAGCCGCCTTGCGTAAAACGACATTGATTTACGAGCACGTCCGCAGCGAGATCGCGCGCGGCAACGAAGCCCGCGCCGTCGCGGATCCAATTCGCGGGCGAACCATTAACCCACTCTTCGAAATCGGCGTTCGCGACCGGGATCGTGCGCGGTGCGACGACCAGATCGGCGAGCACGTTTTGCGTGATCCTCTCGACGACGCTTCCCTGCACGAGCCCGCCCGCCCAATTGACGGTCCCGACGGTCAACGCCGTGCCGAAGCGACGATACGTGCCCATCGTTGCGAAGCCGCCTTGACCGTTCGGTGCCCAGTCGCGTAGATCGGCCGTGGCGAGCGGTACGAACGTGGCGGGCGTCCCATCCGTGCCGATCGGTCGCACGCCGTCGAGCAGCGCGGCGTCGGTCTCATAGCCCAAGATTGCGTCATCGACCGTCGTGCCCGCGCCGAACACGTCACCGAGCGCGAGAGCCGTACCGCGTAACAACGGATGTTGCGGCGAGAGGACGGTGTAGCCGCGGAAGCGCCGCGCCGGGACGACCGGATTGATCCACCAGCCCGCACCGTTACGATAGCTCACGCCGGTTATAACGTTTTCCGGCCTTAGCACGGGCGAATCGAACCAGCGACATGTGATGCGACTCGGATCGCCGCGTTCCGGATCTGGAACATGCCCGGCCTCGCCCTCTTTGTAGCACGTCATCGATCGCGAGCCGCTTGCAAGATCGAGGCGGATCTGCCAAAAACACGTGTTCGCGCTAAAAAAAGCCGCGTTGCCGCCCGCCGCAACGAATGCTTCGACCGCATCGCGCATTTCGAGCGACCAGTATTCGTCGTGACCGAGACTGATGAAGAGGCGATACGGCCCGAGCAACATCGGGTCGCGGTGGAGATCGAGACTCGAGCAGAGATCGAACGAGACGTTGCTTGTTTGCGCCCATTGCAGAAACGGCAGCTGATACTTTTCGTAGAGACCGACATCCGCGGGACGATCGAACGTGACGACGGGCGCGAACGGTGTCGAATACAAACTTCGGCCGCCCCATGCGTTGTACGCCTGCGCCGTCGTATCGCCAAGTTTTACGAGGATTCCCGACGAATTCGGCGTCCCGGCGCGCACCACGAACGGCATCGTACACGCGACGTCGCCGCTCGTGGCGATGCCGACATAGTAGCCGCTCTTCCAGTCGGAGGGCACCACGATCCGGCAATTCGGATCGCTCGGCCAGTCGCACCCGACCACGGCGAGCTGCGCATCGTCTTGCGTGCCCGGGACGAATGCTTCGCCAGCGGCGGTGTGGAGCGGCATATCCGTAACGCCTCGGCGATAGATGTCGAGTTTGAACGCGCGGTGTGCCGCATCGGCGCGAATACGAAATTCGATGGTGTCGCCGGGTGCAGCCGAAGCGACGGACGCGTACCCTTCGAGTACGTTATCCATCGGTGTTCGTTATGGCAACACAACTTTCGCCATGTGCGCTCCTGCGATCGAGTCGATGCGAATAAAGCACCGGTACCTTAACGATTTGCCCGCGCTTCGGCAACGGCCTGCGCTCGGGTTCGCGTCGACTACCGATTCGGCGGTGACAATCGTCATGCCGGGTTCCTGACGCTCGCGAATACGCCCAACCGTTCTTACGTGAGATGATCGCGGTAGAGGTAGCGCCGAATGAACGAAATTCCGATCGAACTCACGCGTGCGAGCAAAGTCTGTCCGGGCGACATCGTCGCCGCCCGAGACATCTCGCTTACCATCGTGCCGGGAGAGACGCTCGCGCTTTTCGGTCCCAACGGTGCCGGGAAGACGACGACGATTCGCCTGATCCTCGGGCTCGCGAAACCGAGTTCCGGTGTGGTGCGCGTCTTCGGACGCGATCCGCGGGAGGCCCCGGCGCGTATGCGTATCGGCACGATGCTCCAGATCGCCGAGATCCCCGCTTCGCTCACCGTGCGCGAACACGTCACGCTTTTTTCGTCGTACGATCCGCACCCGTTGCCGATCGATGAAACGTTGCGGCTCGCGGCGATCGACGATCTTGCGAATCGACGTTCGGAGCGACTCTCCGGCGGCCAACGCCAGCGCCTCCCGTTCGCGATCGCGATTTGCGGCGATCCCGATCTGCTCGTGCTCGACGAACCGACCGCGACTCTCGATATCGAGTCGCGCGTCGCCCTTTGGGATCAGATTCGTCTACTCGCCAAGCGCGGCAAGAGCATCATTTTCACCACGCATTACCTCGCCGAAGCCGATGCGCTGGCCGATCGGATTGCGTTGATCTCCCGCGGCGCGATCGTTGCCGACGGGTCACCCGCCGAGATTAAAGCGCGCGCCGGAACGGCGCACCTCGAAGTCGCCTATCTCACGCTCACCAAGACGAATGTTCTGGAGGCCGCATCATGACGAACATCGTCCGCATCTACGCCCTCGAGACAAAATTCGAGTTTCTCAAACAACTCCGACGTCCCGCGTATGCGATCGCGACGCTGGGATTCCCGCTCATGTTCTACGCCTTCTTCGGCCTCATGTCGGGCCTGCACAATGCGGGGCTCAGCATCGCAACCTATCTGCTCGCAACGTACGGCGCCTTCGGCGCGCGGCCGCCCTCGCCGATGCCGTTCGCAAGGTCCACGCCGGAAAGCGCGTGATCGATCCGGATCTCGCCGTCGACGCATGGACGGGCACGGATCCATTGAGCGAGCGCGAACGGCGCCTACTTCGGCTCACCGGAGATGGCCGCAATTCGGCGTCGATCGCAAGCGAACTCCATCTCACTGAAGGCACCGTACGAAATTATCTCTCGGAGGCGATCGGTAAAGTCGGCGGTACGAACCGCATCGACGCGGCACGAAAAGCGCGCGAACGTGGTTGGCTTCGATGCTTTACGTACCGAAACGTCGGCTTCGTCACGATAGATGTGTTGAAGAAACCATCTACTCTCTTTTGCAAAACGTACATCGGTAACCGTTCACGCGCGCGCTTGCGCCGAAACCGAACATCGCGCTCGCTTTCGGGACCGATCCGGTAGGGTGCTGGCGGTTCAGACTCGTTATTCGAAAATGAGGCGGATGAGGTAAAGATGCCGGATCGATCGACGCTCGATAAGACGGGTGTTGCCGAGCGAACCGTCCTCAGTCGACTGTTCGTCATGCTCATGGTGGTCTTCGTAGCGATTCCGAGCGGCGTGCTTTTGGTGGCGAGCAAGACGATACGACACCATAACGATACGACGTTCCCGCACCTCTTCTTTAACGACACGTTACACCGAAAGGCATAGCTGATAACGGCTGCGTTGTTACTGGCACTAGGGTAGTTGCTCACCGCTTCGCGGATTTATGAAATATTGCGGTTTCCGCCGAAAGGTCGCTTCTACCATGTGATGCATCGCTGGTCTGGAAGAACCTCGATCCTGCTAACCCTGCCGGTCGTCTACCACTGTATCTTCCTCGTCGGTTTTGGGATGCACGGTGCGAGGGTATGCACGCACTCGTTGCTAGGGTCATTTCTTTACGGTGCTCTTTTTGCGAAGATTTTCATCGTTCGCTCGAACGGTTTTCCGGGCTGGACGTTGTTACTCGCCGGAGGTATCCTATTCTCGATTCTGCTCGACTTATGGCTTTCTTCTGCGTTGTGGTTTTTCCGTATCGTTGGCACTGGCATATGACTGCGTGGTAACAGCGACTCGCTCAACAGACGCATCGTATGCCTCGCTTGGAAGGAACGGATAACGATGACAAAATCGAACCGGGACGACATGAAGGTGGTCGTTACCGCGAACGGTCCCTACTCCGTGAGCGGCGGCGTTCCGCTCGCGATACAGACCATCGTGCCGAACGACGCCGGCTCTTGGGAGTGGAACGAGGGTCGCACGTTTCTCGCGAACGACGGCTACGCGCTCTGCCGTTGCGGTCACTCCGCGGCCAAGCCCTTCTGCGACGGCACGCACGCTCGTATCGCGTTCGATGGAGCGGAGACCGCAAGGCGCGAGACACACGACCAGGGAGCTCGAACGTACGACGGTCCGGTTTTAACGCTCGAAGACAACGAGGCATTGTGCGCCTCTGCGCGCTTCTGCGACGTCGCCGGTGGTATTTGGAAGCTCGTTGGCGATCCAGACCGTCCCGACGCGGCGGAGCTCGCCGTACGTGAGGAGCATCGCTGCCCTTCGGGTCGCTTAGTGCTGCGCAATAAATTCAAAGGCGAACTCATCGAACCAAATCTTCCCTGCTCGATCGGGGTCGTTGAAGATCCAGCCAAAGCCTGTAGCGGCCCTCTCTGGGTGCGCGGCGATATTCTCCTCGAGTCGCAAGACGGCACGCGGTACGAGCGACGCAATCGCATTACCCTTTGCCGATGCGGCGCTTCGTCGAACAAACCGTTCTGCGACGGTTCGCACGTCAACGTCGCTTTTCAGGACCAGCTGTAAGTACTTATGATACTCATGATGACTGCTTTTAAGGAGCACCAATATCTCGGCGGCCGTCGCTAAATCGGCGCGTTATCGGCGGTCGGTCTGCGCGTCGGGAACCGCAGTCTGGCGATGCGGAGTGCTGGATTTGGGTTTGATGCCCGCGACGCGCACCGGGATCACTTGCTTGAGAAGATCGAACCAGAACGGTGCGCCGAGTAAGACCGCGCCCCACGTAAGTGCGAGTCCGCCGAATTTTGCAAACCATTGCCCAGGATCGTGCGGGATCTCATTCCAACCGAGAACGAGACCACTTCGAACGAGCGCATCGAACGTCGTCGCGGTCGCTTCCGAAGCGGGATGCACCAGCGGATTTCGGGCGACGGTCGTCACGGCGCTGGCGATGTTCGAATCTTTAAAGAGTTGTTGCGCGATGCCGAGCGTATCGGCGTTGGCGGAACCGACGAGCACCAGAGCGATGAGGGCTTGCCAGAAGCCGATCCAGCGACGATAGACGCCGGAGAGACGATCCATCTGGGTCTCGAACCAGGCATCGATCGCCGCGAGCGCGCTATCGTAGGTCGCGCCGGCACCCTGTAATACGAGCGTCAGACTCTTGCACGTCGGGTCGTCCGGTCCGAGCGCGCAGATACGCTGTTGCAAATCTTCGAGCAGATCGTGCGGGGCGCTTGCGATATCGACCACGCGAACGTGGCCTTGCGCATCGTCGATCGCGACCGTATCGCGCAAGACGGAGACGAGCGATAGGGTGAACGTGCGCGGCTCCATGTACGACGGTTTGCGCGGCCCGGAATCTCCGAGCGTGCTGACGAGCGGATGTGCGTAGAGATGTTCTGCAAGCGACGTCGCCACTTCGCCTTGCCCGGGCGGCTGTTTCGTTCGTACGGTCGCTCCGAGCAGCGCGGCAATACCGTCGTATAAGGTCGTGGCGCGCTTGTTGGTCAGCGACGAAATCGCTTCGCTTATTCGCGACGTCAACAACGCGAAGATGATGTAGATGCCGGCGAGCCCCCCAGCAACCGAGAGGAGCGCGTTCACGTCGACCTTTTGGCGAAGGTCCCGATGCGTGCGGCAGTATGGCGAAAGAGCATGCAAAACTCCAACCTCGTGCGTACGGCGATCCCGATTTGCGCTATGGTACCATAGGGCCGAAGCGATGAAGACCACGATCGTCTCCACGAGCGATGATCCGCAACGTGTGCGCCGTGCCGTCATGTTATTTCTCGACGAAATCGCACCGGGCGCGTCCGTTCGGATATCGTACAACCACGTCAACGCAACGACGGATCCCTTAACGCTCGCGCTCGTCGTGCTCAACGACGAGCCACAGGCGGCGCGGATCGGCTCGATTGGCGGCTACGCCGGGCCCGATCTCGATGCCGCGGCGGTCGGTCACACCGCCACCGCGGCATTTGTAAGGCAACTTCTCAGTACGCCGCCACGCGAAGATGTGGTAGCCGCGAATACGGGCGTCGCGCTAATCGCACGTGGATTCGGTCCCGAGCAATGCCTGTGTGGCATCTTCGAGATCGAAAATCGCTCCGCTGGAGCGTTACGTTTTGCCGTGGTGGCGAGCCCGGTCGGTGTCGCGCCCGTTGTAGCCGTCGGCACGCTGCCGATCGCGCAGGGAGAACGCGCGCCGCTCGACGTCGCCCCGGCACCCGGTTTGGCGCCGGCACTCCTTGCGGATCGATTCGAGCGGATTGTCGGCACGGCCACATTACCGTTTGCGTTGCCCGCTGTCGCCCCGGCGCCGGGCGTTCTACGCACATTCGAAGTTGCGATCGCGAACGAAGCCGCATCCGATACGAGCGTCGATCTTATATTTTCGACGGCGGGGTATTCGTCGACCACCGTCGCCATCGATGGGACGCTCTACGAGGTCGCGCGAACGCCGCCGCAATCGCGCGTCTCCGTGGTGACGCTCGCCGTGCCCACAGGTGGGCGCACCGTCACGCTCGTGGCGACGAGCGATCTCAATTCGCCCGCGCCCGTAACCTTTGGGTTCGCTCCGTCCTTCGGTCCGCATGCCGTCGCGACGGATGCGGCGGTGATCAACGCGTCGAGATTCGCCGTGCGTGGCGTCGCGGCAGAAGTGCGTGCGCGCCCGGTCGCGGCGGGCGTATCTCGCATCGCAGAGCCGCTCGCGGGGGCGGTGCTCTCCGAAGCGCTCTCGCTAACGCCCCATCGGTACCACGTCATCGTCGAGATCGATCCGCGTTCGCGTATGCTCCCCGCGCTCGCTCGCGCCGGCGCCGAATGGTTGCTCTTGAAGACGTGCGTGGCGACGTATTCGCGCGGCTCCGAGGATGCAACGCACCCGTATTTCTTCGCGTCGATGACCGCCCCACAAATTCTCGCGATGCTCGCCGCCGACGACGAGCTCGCGCGTCGATCGAGGCTGCGCACGGTCGTCTCGCGCATCTGGCAAGATCACGTCGTGACGGCGCAAATCGTCGATTCCGTGCCCGCGGTCAAGGGGGATGCCGCGCACACGTCGTTCGTGGCACTCGGCACGAATATCGTTTGGGCCGTCATCGATTCGGGCGTCGAGCAGCACCCGCATTTCCAAACGCATGGCAATCTGCTCTTGCCCGATGGGCTCTCGCATCGCGATTACTGCGGCGACGTACCGATCGACGTCGCGATCAACGCCCTCAAGGACGAGTTCGGCCATGGGACGCACGTCGCGGGGATCATTGCCGGCGAATGGGGTGGACCCGAGCCGCCCCTTGCCGCAACGCAAATTCGCGTCGAGGGCAAACATCAAGTCGCCTACGAGAGCACGTCGCTCGCAGGCAAGGTCAGCGGCGTCGCACCGAAATGCAAGATTCTCTCCATGCGCGTTCTGCGATCCGATGGCACCGGCGATACTCGTAGCGTGATCTCCGCTCTCGAAGACGTGCTCGCGATCAACGACTACGGCCGAAACATCCGCATTCATGGCGTGAATCTGAGCGTCGGCTATTCGTTCAACCCGGATTGGGGCTCGTGTGGTGCTACGCCGATTTGTATGGCGGTAAACCGACTCGTCGCAAGCGGCGTCGTCGTGGTCGTCGCAGCCGGCAATTCGGGCGATCTCTTGCTCTCGAGTTCGCACGGTGGGCTACGACAGACGGGCGCCGGGATCTCGATCAACGATCCGGGCAATGCCGAGGGCGCGATCACCGTCGGCTCGTGCTATGGCAAAGCACCGCACACGCTCGGGATCGCTCCGTCGTCGTCGAAAGGCCCCACGGGCGACGGTCGTCCCAAACCCGACGTCGTCGCACCGGGCGAGCGCGTGAAGTCGTGTGCGGCCTCTTCAAAAATCGGTGTGGTCGCAGGCGATGCACGGGTCGACTATATCGAGGACAGCGGCACGAGTATGGCGGCACCGCACGTCTCGGGTGCCGCGGCCGCCTATCTCTCCGTACGTCGCGAGTTCGTCGGACGTCCCGACGATATGAAATCGCTCATCGTCAATTCCGCGACCGATCTCAAGCGCGATCGCGCGTTCCAAGGTGCGGGACTCATCGATCTCTTTCGCATGCTCGTCGATAGTTAGGGATATTTAAATGGCACAATACGGACCGTTCCAAGGCATCGAAATCGAATTCGATCTTCATGGTAATCCGGTCGACGACGCGAACAATGCATTGACGCTCGACGCATCTGCAAAGCTTTTAGCCGACGCCATGCGCGCCGCCGGTGGCGTGAGCGATCTCATCGTCATCACGCACGGCTGGAATAACGACAAGAAACAGGCGCGCGATCTCTTTACGGCTTTCTTCGAAACGGCGCGAAAACTCGTCGCGACGGGAAAGATCGTCCTTCCGGCAGGGCGTAAAGCGTTCGTCGCCGCCGTCCTCTGGCCGTCCGCGCGATTCGTCGATCCGAGTGAGATACCGGGTGGCGCGGCCGCCGTCGGCGATGCGAATCTCGCATTGATACAGCAGCAACTGGTCGTTTTGAAGGCTGCATTCGTTGGTGATGCGAGCGCGCAAGCCTCGCTCGATGCGGCGCTCGCCGCCGTCCCGGTGATCGAGACCGATGCGAACGCTCGCCGCACGTTCGTCGAGGCGCTCGCCGCATTGCCGAGCGCCGATGCCGAGGAGCACGATTCGATTACGACCAACGTCATCGATGCCGTAGCGAGTACGAAAAAGACCGGCGCCGATACCGATGTGACGGACCTGCTGCGTGCGCTCGGGATGCAACCGGCCCCGCAAGCGCCGCCACCGATCGATCAACCCGACGATGCCGGCGGTGCGACGGGAAATATCTTCGCAGGCATCAAGGCGGGCGCGCTCTCCCTCGCGAGTCTCTTCACCTACAAAACGATGAAGGAGCGCGCCGGTGTCGTGGGTCGCACGGGTCTTGCCGGTGTCCTCGGCCGCACGCGCGCCGCGTTTCCGACGCTAAAATTTCATCTTGCCGGGCATAGCTTCGGCGCGCGTCTCGTGACGTCGGCTGCAAATACGCCCTGGATCGGCGGCGACGCGACGAATCAGGCGACGACCCTCGCACTGCTGCAAGGCGCATTCTCGCACTTTGGTTTTGCGGTAAACTATCTCTCGCTCGGTCACAATGGGGGCTTCCGCGATGTCGTCGGAAAGCCGACGGTCTCGGGCACGATCGTCATCACCCACTCCTCTCACGACGCCGCGGTCGGCTGGGCATACCCCGCGGCTTCCATCGTCTTAGGTCAGGTTGCGGATGGCGTCGCGAGTGCGAACCCCTTCGGTGGCATGGGCGCCGATGGTGCCGTTTCGACCCCCGAAGCGATCTTCGACGATCTCGGAGAGGTCGGCCACGTTTACACGCCGCTGCCCGCACGCATTCGCGTTCGCAATCTTTCGGGCGATGCGTTCATCTCGGGGCACGGCGATATCACGGGCGAACAAGTCGTCTACGCAACGCTTGGCAACGCGTTTCGGTAAACGCGTTTAAGTGCTCGCAATAGGGCGAACATCGCTCCTTTTTCGTCGCTTGCGACACCTTGGACGCTCGTCGCCATGACTTCTGCCGCCGCTCGTAAATTTGCGACCGCTGCGCAATTCTGGCCGACGGTTACAACGAGTGGCACCGCAACGGTGACGCCGGCACCAAAACGCCGATGTGGATTAGCCGCCGGGACAACGAGCCGTTCGTCTTCGCGGGCCTCTGGGCGATGCCGTGCTGCAGAGTTGTACGATTGTCACCACCCTCCTAACGAGCTGCTCGCGCCAATACGCTCGCGAATGCCCGACGACGCGGCATCGGCGTGGTTGAGCTCCGGTGATCGCGACGCCGGCGAGATGCTTGCACTCCTCGTTCTTTAGCGCTCCGATGATTGGCACGCCTACCTCGTCTCATCACGCGTTGGCAACGTGCGCAACGATGACCGGGACCTTATCGAGCCGGTTGGACCGCCGCGTGAGACACCGGCACATCGCCCTGCCGATCGCGCCGCTGCTGATCAAGGGATCTTAGCCGGGGGCGGGGTTCAGCTTACGCGTCGTGTGCGGCATTCGATCGACGTGGTCCGAATCGTCGCCATGCGATCGAGCCGACGTCGCTGCTTTTGCCATGAATCCTAGCCGAGCCCAGGGCGGGAGCGCAAGGAGCGGCTTCCGGTCCTCGCTGCGCTCCGGTCCACGCCTCGTCGCTGCGCTCCGTCCTTGCGCTCCCGCTCCGGCCCCGGCTCAAGACGGACTCATCAGCAGCGACGCCGGCTCGACCGGCAAGGAGATAGCGACGATGGGCCACATTTTCTCGATCGAAGACAGCCGCACGATCTATTGCAAGTCGCGCATGCGCGCCCACAACGGTGCCTGGAACCCCGTCACCCAAGCCTGGATGTTCGGCACCGCCGGTAACCACGCGAACGCATCCTGCGAGCTCTATAACGCGACGCGCGCCTCGATCGCGATGCGCGAAACGCTTTACGAGGTGCTCGTCGACGGCACCGCAGCCGCGGCCTGGAACTTCGATCCGCGTACGCAGACGATCGACGTCGACGCGCTCGAATACGCCGACGCGCAGAAGCTGCTCGCAGCCGGCTACGCAGCTCGGCGCGTCCTCGGAGTTCACCCGCTCGAAGATCGCCCAGTCGATCGCGCGAGCGAAGACGACGAGCTGCGTGACCTAGCCTTCGACGAGCGCGCCCGCGCGAGCGCTTCGCGCGGCCGCCGGCGTGGCCGTACCACGGCGGCCTAATCGCCGACTAAGAACTTCAACCTGCGGGCGTCGCTCAAAGCGGCGCCCGAGGCGTTTTAAGGAGCCTCACATGAAGCCAGCCCAAGAACAACTCGTTGCCGACGTCATCGCGCAACTCGAAGGCGGCACCGCACCGTGGGTGCGGCCGTGGTCCGTCAGCGGCACGTCCGATATGCCGCACAACCTCGCGACGCATCGCGCGTACAACGGCGCGAACGTCATCCAACTCTGGATGACGCAGACCGCGCTCGCTCACCCGACCGCAGAATGGTGCACGTTCCAGCAAACCAAAGCGCTCGGCGCGTCCGTTCGCAAAGGCGAACACGGGACGCCGGTTTGGTTTATCGCACCACGCGTTGCTTCGCGCCGCGAGGTCGACACCGACGATACGTCACGCTCCGCCGGCGGCGTGACGTTCAAACAATATACGGTTTTCAATCGCGAGTAATGCGAGGACTTGCCGCCACTCGCCGTCGTCGAGTGCCCATCGCCTCCAAAGCGATTAGCGATCGCGGAAGCGTACGTCGCCGCAATTGGCGCCGAGGTTCGCTACGGCGGCGACGCTGCAATCTTCGCGCCAGCCTCAGATTTCGTCGCGTGCCCGCCGCTCGAGCGGTTCGTCGATGCAGCGACGTTCTACGGACCGTTGCTGCACGAGCACATCCAAGTGGACCCATCACGAAAAGCGCCTCGCGCGCACGTTCGGGAAACAATTCGGCGATAGCGCCTACTGCACGTCGCGCTCCGGACCGGACCGTGGTCCTACGTCGTGCTCGAGCTACGTGCGCTCGATCGCGAGCCAGAACTGCACGAACATGTGAGCGTTGACCTCAAAGATGGACAAGGACGCTTGCGCGATCCTGGCGTTCAGACGCAAGATCGTAACCGCAAACGCGGTCGCTAATCTTTTCGTCCTACGAGCTTCCGCAAATCCGGAAGCGGAGCGCTTACGATCGGCGCCCACGCCATGTGCGGATCGAAGCGCTCATAACCGGACCGAATTTCCGACTATCAAAACTGCGCGCGTACGTGCCGTTAAGCCACAGTTCGTCGTAATGTAAACGACGAGTACCGAAAGCGAGCGCCACGACTTTGCGCCTCTTCGAATCCGTTACAACATCGGCGGCCCGACTGGGCGCCAACGCTGAGACGCACATCACGATTCGATCGCTTCGGGGTTTCGCACTCCGGTTTGGATCGTGGTGCTCCGAAAACTCGGACATGAAGCTGTCGGTGTCGGGCATAATTGCCGCTACCCTCCTCGCTTGCAACGTCGGGGGCGTCGACGCGCAAGTCCGCACCGTCGGTAACGTGCCGATGGCGATGCTCGCGCCCGCCGATGAATATTTCGGACCGCTAAAGATGAGTCTGCTCGGGATCGATAATGCGATGTTCACGATCGTGCGTCGCGGCACATCGGGCGAGATGCCGCCAAGCACCGTGCACGCACTCGATCAAATCGCGAGCGCGATCCGCGATTGGGAGAAGCGCTATCCGCACGATCCCGGTATCGGTCGCGCGCTTTTACGCTTGCACAAAACCTATGCGGCGTTCCCCGACCGGCATGCGGGTGGCCTCGCGCTTTCCACCGCCGTCTGGTTAGTTGTAAAATACCCGCACTCACCGCAGGCAAAGGACGCGCGAAGTTTTGTTGCCGCCGCTCCGGCACGCAGGACGACGTCGACCGACGTCCCCGCGGCCGTCGCATCGCCGGGTCTCGCGCCCGTCTTGATCGACACGTCGACCGGAACTGCGAACGGGCTCACGCACTAGCGCGGGCGGATTTACGTTCACGTTACTGCGTCTTCAAGGAATCGCGAGACGCTGTCACGGACGACGAAGCATGACGCGTTTTGTTCTCGGTTTTGCGGCACTTGCCATCGTCGCGAACGCCACCACCGCCTCCGCTGCGCTCGCGCCGGCTCCGGTCGCCAAAATGATTCCCGTGACCGACACGTACTTCGGGACGACGATCGTCGATCCGTACCGATGGATGGAGACGACGCCGCAGTCGCCCGATTTCCTCGCATTCATGAAGGCAAACAGCGATCGAACGCGCGCCGCGCTCGATGCGTTGCCCGGACGGGCGAAGCTCGCCGCTCGCATCGGCGAACTCGCCGATACGGCGGTGAGTTCGAGTGGCGTGGTGCGTCATCACGGCACGTATTTTTACGAACGCACGCCGCTCGGTGCGAATTCACCGAAGCTTTTCGTCCGGGAAGGCGCGACGGGCACGGAACGCACGCTCGTGGATCCCGATGCGATGAGTGGGCCGCGTCAAGCGATCTCATACTTCGTTCCATCGAATGACGGCAAGCGCGTCGCGGTCGGTCTTGCGGCCGGTGGCTCGGAGAACGCGACGATCTCCGTCGTCGATGTCGGATCGGGAAAGGCGCTCGGCGATCGCGTCGACCGAGCCGATTTCGGCGTGACCGCGTGGAGCGACGATAACGCAAAATTTTACTATCTCAAGCGACAGGCGATCGTCGCCGGCGAAGCGCCGACGGCGAAATATTTCAACGTGAAGACCTACGCGCATACGATCGGGTCGCCCGATGCGAGCGACGTCGCCGTTTTTGGTGCTGATGTGAATCCGGCCGTCGACGTGCCCCCGACGTCGTTTGCTGCATTCGGGGTATCGCCGCTCTCGCAATATCTCACCGGAACTCTCGTGAACGGCGTCGCGCGGTTCTTCACGGTTTACACGGCGCCCAAGGCCTCGATCGGCAATCCCGCGACGATTCCGTGGAAGCTCGCGATTCGGCCCGAAGATAAGGTGAGCGGGGCGCAGATTCACGGCGATCGGCTCTACGCCCTCACGGCGAAAGATGCACCGCGCTTTAAGGTCATCTCGTATCGGGTCGGTGAGGATATCGCGCGTGCGACCGACGTCATCCCGGCGGGTACGCGCGTCATCGACTCGATCGCGGCTGCGAGCGACGCGCTGTACGTTCGCTCGCGCGAGGATGGCTTGGGCCGCATCACGCGCATCTCGTACACGGACGGCAAAGCCACCGAGATCCCGCTTCCGGTCCAGGGGACGATTTCCGGCTTTAGTGCCGAAGACGATCGGCCCGGCTTCGTCGTACGCCTCGAATCGTGGACGACGTCACCGCTGTGGTATGCGTACGACGGCACGAGCGCGATGGTCGCCGACACGAAGCTCGACGCGCGCTCGAGCGTCGACTTCGGATCGATCGTGGCCGACGAAGTAAAGGTTCCCGCGCGCGACGGAACGCTCGTCCCACTCTCGATCGTGCATAGCAAAGATCTGAAGTTAAATGGTGCGAACCCGACGCTACTCTACGCGTACGGTTCGTACGGCATCTCGACCGAACCGAATTTTAACGCCGGCCGGCTTGCGTTTCTCGAACGCGGCGGAATCTATGCGTACGCGCACGTGCGCGGCGGTGGTGAATACGGCGAAGAGTGGCACCTCGCCGGAAAAGATAAGAATAAAGTCAATACGTTTTATGACTTTATCGATTGCGCGACGTGGCTCGAGAAGCAGGGCTATACCTCGCCTGCAAAACTTGGCGCCCGTGGCGGCAGTGCGGGTGGCATCACCATGGGCATGTCGATCGATGTGGCACCGCAACTCTTCGCCGCCGTGCTGGATGAAGTTCCGGTCTCGGACGAACTGCGCATCGAAACCACAGCCAATGGCCCGGCCAACGTTCCCGAATTTGGGAGTGTGAAGAATCAAGCGGGCTTCGAGAATCTGTACGCCGCGAGCGCGTACCATCACATCGTGAAAGGAGCGAAGTATCCTGCCGTGATGCTCACGACGGGCATCAACGATCCGCGCGTCGATCCGTGGCAGGCAGCGAAGATGGCGGCCGCTCTTTCCACGGCGACGGCGAGTGGGAAGCCGATCCTCCTACGCGTCGATTACGATGGCGGACACGGTGGCATCGGATCTTCGAAGGCGCAGAGTGTCGCGACGGCGGCAGACGAGGTCAGTTTCTTGCTCTGGCAATTCGGTGACCCGGATTTTCAATTGCCGTAACGCGGCGCTCTCCGGTCTGGAAGTGCGTCGCAAACGCGACCGTTTCACGCAGAGAGCGCGACGGCTTCCGTGAGGAGCGCGCGGATGGCTTCGGGGCGTAACGGCCGATGGAAAAAATAGCCTTGAGCATGGACGCAACCGAGTTCGTGCAGGGTATTCGCTTGGGCGGCGGTTTCGACGCCCTCGGCGACGACCGAAAGTCCGAAAGATTCGGCGAGTTGGATCATCATCCGCACGATCGGAAGCGACCCGAGCGCGCCACTTTCGCTGCCCACGAACGAGCGATCGATTTTTAACGTCGCGACGGGAAATTGATCGAGATAGCGTAGTGACGAATAGCCCGTGCCGAAGTCGTCGATCGCGATGGCGACGCCCGTCGCTTGGAGGCGCTCGAGGGCTTGGGTTGCGGCGCTTCCCGAACGCAAGATCGCCGTCTCGGTGAGTTCGAGCGTGATATCCCGCGCGCGCAAACCGAAACGCGCGAGATTCTCCATCACGAAGGCATCGAGGTCGGGCCGTAAGACCTCTTGGGCTGAGAGATTGAGATGCATCCGCAGATTACGTTCGGGCGAAAGGCCGCGCCAGAGCGCGAGCATCCGACACGATTCGACGAAAACGAAGCGACCGATTGCGACGATCGTTCCGATGTCCTCGGCCATCGGAATGAACTCACTCGGCATCACTTCGCCGGTGACCGGATTGTTCCAGCGCACGAGCGCTTCGAAGCCGACGATGCATTCGTCGGCAAGGCGCACGATCGGTTGGTACACGACGGCGAATTCTTCGCGCTCGACGGCGGCGCGTAGTTGGCTCGTGAGCGTGAGGCGACGTGCGGCTTTGAGATGCATGTCGTGACTGAAGAATGCGTGTCGCGCGCGGCCGTTGCTCTTGGCAAAGTACATCGCCGTATCGGCATTGCGGAGGACCGCCTCGATCGTCTCGACGCCGGGGTCGATCGTCGCGATGCCGATACTCGCCGTGCTATAGATCGTTTGTTCTTCGATCTCCATCGGTCGCGCGATCGCCTCCGCGATATCGTTCACGACGAGTTCGATGTCTTCGCGTGAGACGCGCTCGTCGACGAGCACCGCGAATTCATCGCCGCCGAGTCGAGCGACGAAGTCCGTCGGCCCGACGGCCGTCCGCATCCGTTCGGCGATCTTTCCGAGCATGACATCGCCCGCCACGTGCCCGAGGCTATCGTTGATCGATTTGAATTCGTCGAGATCGACGAAGAGAACCGCGCTCACGCCGTCTACGTGCATTCGGGCGTGCGCGAGTTTCGCAACGAGGCGCTCGCCGAAGAGCGAGCGGTTGGGGAGTCCCGTGAGCGTGTCGTGTGTGGCTTCGTGGCGCAGGCGCGCTTGGCTCGCCTCGAGGAGACGCCGCCGCGTGACCTCGGCCACATGCGCGTACGCATGCGCCACGGCGAGTCCGATCAAATTGACGAAGAGCTGCATCGAGGTCAGCGTTTCGAGCGTTGGAATCTTGCCGTCGAGTGGCTCGTCCGCACTAATGTACGCGAGCATATCGCCCTTGTTATCGGGCAAGACGAAAATGAGGACGTCGCGTTCGTGCCAACGGTCGGGCGCTTCGCGCGGCGCCTCGCGTGGCGCTTCGCCCGCGTAAATCGATTTGGCCCATTCGAGCTCACGCTCGGCGGGGATGAAAAACCCGTTCTCGACGATCTCGCACGCGGGGTCGAGAATCTTGACGATCTCCGAGCGAACGATCCGCTCGTATTTACGCTCCGCTACGATGTCTTCAGACCAACCGAGCATCACGCGACGCATCATATCTTCGCCGCTCGCATCGGCGGCGACGATCGTCACATATTTGAATTTGTAGATCTCTTGCACGGCGTGCGCGATCGATTCGAGCGCCGGTTCGAGGTCTTGAACGCTCAAAATGTCGCGCGTAATCGCGATAATGCGCTCGAAAGGTATTTCTCGCATTTTGCATTTCATCGGCATAGCCGAGCCAAAAAATGAGTATGATAAAGCGAGTGTGTGCGATGACGGGATCGAGCCGTTTACACGGAAGTTCGTAGCCGAACCGGAAGCTTCCTAGCGACAAAATTTTGCATTCGGATCCGTCTGCATCGAACGTAATCCCGGGCGCGGCATAGCTAAAGATCCGCATCAGTCAGGTCCCGCTGCTTACTGCTTTATATGCTATACATCGTGCGATGGTCCAAGCCGAATGCGTGAACATGAGGTGTCATGTTGCATTTTAAGGATAAGCCTTCGAAGGCTCGAGCGTTTCCCTAAGGCGAGCGACGCGATGTCGCAAGACGCTGTGGGTTCCTTGCCCTGGAAATTCGAGGTTCGAGAGGTTACATCGTCATAACGCTGCGGTCGGTTAGGGCGAGATCGGCTCGTCGTACGCGGATGCGATGCGTTTCGCCATCACGAGAGCCGCTTCAATCGCCTTTGGCGGAGCGACGATTTTCGCATCGGCGCCGAAGCCCATTGCCCAACGAACGACCTCGGTGACGTCTGCGACGGCGAACGTCATCTGCGTTCGCCCGCCTGCGAGATGTTCGACGCGTTGATCGGCTTGCCAGACGCGTGCGGAGGCCGATGCGGCGACCTGTGGTGAGAGTTCGACCGTCACATCGATGCGGGTGCCAATACTCTTCATGAAGCCGATGACATCACGCGACGCGTATTCGGGCGGAAGTTCGCGCGCGATCGTACACGAGCCCGCTTTGACGACGTTCGAGCGGAAGCGGTCGAGGGCGAACGTGCGCCAGCCCTTGCTTCCACGATCGTAGCCGATGAGGTAGTAGCACCCGGAGCGGACCGCAATACGATACGGCTCGACGAGGCGTTCTTTCGCGACTTTCGTATCGCCACTGGGATAGGTAAAGCGCACGAACGCGCGGCCATTCGGGCCCGCGTGCGCTTCGCGGAGCGTCTGACACATATCGCTCACGGCCGTGCCTTCCGCGAGCGTCGGCGTTGCGATGAGGTAGAAATCGTCGTCGGGGAGCGCGGTTTGGGGTTCGGTGCCGAGTTCGCGAGCCATCGGTTCGCCGAGTGCGCGTGCGATCGTCGCGGTGAGGATCTCGATGCGCTTAGGCCCGCGGTTGAGCGCTCGCTTCTTGGCATCGACGGTGGTGAGGGCGGCAATCTCGCGGTCCTTAATGGGTGCAATGCTGAATCCAGCGTCTTTACCGATCGTGCGGAGTTGCTGGAGATCGCGTTGGAAGCTGCGATAGTCGCGATCGTAGGTGCGCGCGTAGTCGCTGAAACGCACCTGCCGTTGCGTGAGTAAGTCGACGATCATCGTCACCTTGCGCGCGACGCTCGCACTCGCTTCATTTGTCGAGCGCTTCGCGTGTCCCGTAGGGAACGCGGGGGTGGAGTTGGTGTCCGATGCGCGCGCGGTCATTTTTAGGGCTTCGGTTCGAACGCGTAAGCTCCCGAGTACAGGGGGGAACGAAATTTTAGCCGTGTGCGAGGAGGCCCGGTTTCCCGAGAATGGGGATTTCGTCGCGCCATCGTGTCGTTTGCAGCGCTTTCCCTGCGCCGAACGATCGGGTATATGAGCGCTCTCCGATGCGGTAGGCAATCGTCCACGAACAAACGAGTTCGTCGAGTTCATCCTGACCCGTCGTCTCGATCAGCCGATACGATCGTGGCCCGATGTCGGGGATGTCCGATGTTTTCGGAACCGAGACGATGACGTCATGATCCGTGAAGAAAAATCCACTGGGCGAGGTGCTAACTTCCGAGAGTGGCGCGGTAAGTGGGTTGATGAGATTTACCCAAATGTCGATTCGCCGAGTCGGATCGCATCCGTTTTAGTCTCGGAGCTTTGAGTTCGCGCGTACGAAAACAACAAAACCGATTCGCTTTTCGTGTCGCTTACGAAATTTAAGACGGCTATAACGCACGCCGAATCGCTCGATTCGCAAATGGCGATGTATCCGATAAAATTACTT
The DNA here is from genome assembly GCA_031420415.1 of Vulcanimicrobiota bacterium. Taxonomy (GTDB): domain Bacteria; phylum Vulcanimicrobiota; class Vulcanimicrobiia; order Vulcanimicrobiales; family Vulcanimicrobiaceae; genus JANYGA01. Next base: position 20,671 of record JANOMT010000025.1, on the reverse strand, counting down.
CGTACGTAAAGCAAGATCGCCCCTTCGATTACGAACGCGAGCTAGAAGCGACCGGCGCCAGCACGCGCGCGAGTTCGCTCGCGTCGACCCACGCGATCGCGTCGCGCGGCATTGCGTGATCGTCCATTGCGGCGCGTAATCTCATCGCGACCTCGCTCGCGGGATCGCGCACCGTGATGACGAGCGTGTGGACCGCGCGCGTGAGTGGAATGAGCATCGCGCGATTTGCGACGAAGGATGCGTCGAGCGATGGTTCGTTCGGCCCGAGATTGGGGTGCGCCTGACGATTGCGTGCGAAGACGTCGAGATCGAGCGCGACGGTCACCCACCCTTCGAGACCGCGACACGATTCGTAGCGAACGAGTCGCAACGCCCCCGTACCCGCCGTCGCGATCGTACGTTGCGCGGGATCCGTGCCATCCCAAAGCGCGATGCCCGCATCGGCTCCGGCAGCCAGGAGCGACAAACGCACGCGATCGTCACCATTGATCTTCGGCGGGACGCAAATGAGGCAGTCGGCGGCATCCGCTTTCTGTTGCGCGGCCGACGCCACGATCGCGCGCAAGAGATCGCCCGAGATCGCATCGCCCACGGCGATGATAATGCGGCCGCCTGGCAGATCCGCTTGCGGCTCGATGCGCCACGTCGGCAGATCGAGTGCACGTGCGAACGCGTTCACGAACGTCGCAACGTTGCGAAGCATACGCAGCGACTTGTCGAGACGATGTTCGATGATTTCGTTCTTGGGAATGTCGCGCATCCAGTCGCAAGCGATCTGTCGGCGCTGCAACTGATCGACGCCGTCGGCGAGCACGAGTCGGCGATGCCCGTAGAGGGCGCGCAAGAAATCGCGCTCGCTATCGGTGCAATCTTGCGACTCGTCGATGAAGATGTGGTCCCAGCCGAATCGTTTTGGATACATCGCGCGGAGGTGCTCGGCATCGCCCGGGATGCCGTCGTGCGTTTCGATGAGTTGCCCGCGCGTTTCGTCGAGAAGTGCGTCGAGCGTGCTGTAGTCGATGACGCCGTCGCGCATGGGTGCGTCGACGCCGAGATCCGCAAGTGCGCCGAGTAAGAAGCTCGCGGTCGTTTGCACCGCGATGCGATCGGGTGGGATGCCGCTTCGCGCGGACATCGATGCGATGAGATGCGCGATATCGCTGCGCAGCGTGAGGTGAAATGTGAGAATCAGCACGCGCGCACCGGTTTCGGCGAGACTGACGGCCATGAGTGCGAGCGACGTCGTCTTCCCCGAGCCGCCGCGGCCGATCAGGCGAATCTGCGCGGTGCCGACGCGCGGCACGAGCGCGTCGACGGCCGCACGTGCGGCGAGATCGCGTGAGAGGCGCTCGACGCGCGCTCGATCGCGTTTGGTTTCGATGCGTCGATTGAGCAACGTGCGGCCGACGATCTCGGCGGCACGCGCCGTCGCGATGACGTCGGCTTCCGCGGTGACGAAGGGCCGCTGTCGCATCGCCGCATCGAGGATCGCGTACCAATCTGCTTCTGCCCCGAGGACGATCGGTTCGATATCGAGCAGCGCGTCGTCGTCGACTTCTGTGAGCCACGCAAGGCCGTGCACGTAGGGGTGCGTGCCCGCATTGCGTGCGATACCCGAGATGCCGAAAGCCGAATCGCAAGCCTGCTTCGCGACGCTTCGTTTCTCGACGTGGCCATGATAGATCGGGAAGAGCTGATTGCCGAGGCGATCGAATTGCGAGAGATCGAGAGCTTTGAGTTCGATCGCGATGAGCGCGGTCTGCACGGTTGCCGCGGGCGACGGAAGTGCGCGGCGGCGTTTCTGCGGTGGGATGATGCGCGGCTCGGCGAGGCGTACGAGCACGAGGAGATCGACATCGGTCGGCGTGCGCACACCGACGAGAAGCTCGATACGGTCACCCGTATTCGTGTCGATCCCCGGCCACGCACGCACGATCGAATCCCGCAGCCGCTCGGCGACGCGCAGTTCGTTTTCCGGTGAAATCGGATGAATCGCGATCATGGTGTCGTGCTTTACTATCGATGTCTTAAAAACCGAAAATGGTGGCCGCCGTTATAACGACTTCATCGCGGCATAAAGCCGGTCTTAACGGAGTTCTTCTTGCAGCAGAAGCCCCACACCGTCAACGCCGTCGAGGTCGTGGGTTGGAAGGAACGTCTCCGTGCGACGGCGTTCCTTCGCGGCCTCGGCTGCAACGAGATCACCTTGGCGCTCGCAGTAGTTGAGCGCCACGCGCACGGTTTCGAGAGGAACGTCGAACTCGGCCGCTGCGGCTTCCGGCGATAGGCCTTACGTCAAAATGACGTCGACGAGCTGGCCAGCCGTATGACGTCGGGCTATGAGTGAGAGCTGGTGACGCCATGAGTGAGGCACGGCGACGAGCCACCGATCGTCCGTTTCGGGTTGGAGGGCGCGCTCGTAGTGAAAAGTGCGCGTAGGGACCGGCCGACTTTCGAATCGCTTTCGGCTTTAAACACGCAGCGCGCCCGGTCGGGCGTTAACTCGTCCTCGGTGCGAAGGTCGATTTGCAAATGCCTACGGCTTTATTCTCCATCCTCACTCCCGATCCGAACCGTTCGCAAGAAAATATACCTTGTATCGTACAGTGTACGGAATGAAAGTTGCAATTCAAAAAATCGGTAACTCTCTCGGAATCGTTCTGCTAAAGCTAGCGATAGCGCAACTCGGCCTTGAGGATTCCGTCGATCTCGTCGTCGATACGGAGAGCGGCGGTCTTACGACGGTTAGGTTCGGAACGTTCAAAGAGCTCGACGACTGCGAGAGCCTCGACGTGACACCGATGCTCGAAGGGAGCACCTTCGTGGTACCGCGCGGGGCGTAGCGATCACGAACTCTCGTTCCGTTCGCTCGAGTCGATGCCAAGACCGCGTTGGTGTTTGCGGGATAGGGCTTCGGCAAATCTATGGATTTTCGTATCGACGTCAGCCGCCCGTGGATTAATGAAAAATCCGGTACTGCCGCTAGCGGCTATCGCCTCGGCAGCTTCGAGCACGAGTCCACCGTCGTCGAGTCGATCGACGAGTCGTTCGGGCAGATGCGAAAGCCCGTCGCGTGCGCCGACGATCGCACCGACGATCGAGGCGATGGTATCGGTGTCACCGCCCGATGCCGCCGCGCGACCGATTGCTTCGATGGGATCGGGATATCGCATCGCGATCGCATGTGCAGCAGCGACGGTTTCCCAACCGCTCATCCCGACGTCGCGCAAGTGCATCGGAAGTGCATCGCCCTCGGCACGTCCGACGGCGTGCGCGGTTTCCCATGCGCGAACGAAGGTCGGGTCGGTTATGCCTTCCGGCAGATTCGCTGACAACGTCACGTCGGCGAACGCATCGAGGCGCACGGCATCCCAAACGATTGCGACGACGGCGCATGCGGCTTCGACCGCAGAGGGATGGCCGTGCGTCACACGTGCTTGGAGAGCGGCGACACGGAGCGCGGCCGTGCGGTTTACGAGCATCGCTACCGGGTGCGCGCGCATGGCCGCGCCGTTACCGCCGTCGTTCGGTGCGCCACATGTAGATGGGTCGGCGCCAGCTGCAAGTCGCGAGAGCGCGCGCGTAGTCGCGCCCCCGGGACCGCCCGTCCAGAACATCCTGGCAACGCGCGATCGAGAACCGTGGCGGAGACGCGTCGTGAAGCTCGTTGCGAACGCGCTCGCCGTCGGCTCGTCGCTCGACGCGATCACTCCCGCGACGCAGAGCGCCATCGCCGTATCGTCGGTCGGCTTTCCGGGCGCGCGGGGCGCGAGGAGCGATCCCGACAACGCCGCTTCGTAGTCGCGAACGATTCCGTCGTTGCCGAGGTGGCGTACGATCGACGCGCTATCGACGAACTCGAAGGCCGAGCCGAGCGTGTCGCCGATCGCAGCGCCGATCATCGCACCGAGCACGCGGTCGCGGAAGCGGGCCGCCCGCACGTAGGTGCTCACGCTGCCTTCGCGGTGATGAGTTGCGCTTCGAGTTGCGCGAGCGTTTCGTCGCCCGAGACGACGCGGAAGATTTTCGGATAGTGCATCTCGGCGTTCGCGTGGAGTAATCGGATGAGATTACCGAGGACCTCCGCATCGACGTGTTCGGCGCGATAGTCGAGTTCGAGCACGAGGCCCGACGAGACGATAAACTTCGTGAGCTGCATCTGCCGGTTCATGTCCATGACGGTATCCATCAATCGCGCACGGAGACTCGGTTCTTCCGGCAAGTTGCAGACGCGAGCGTAGGCGTTGAACCAATGTTCGTTCATGCGCGTGCCGACGAGCCATTCGCGCGTGCGGCCGCTATAGATGGCTCCGCGAATGTTGTCGCCGAGTCGGAACGAGGTGATGCCGGCCGCTTTAAGAAGCGAGCGCAAACGTCGGGACGGATCTGGTTGTGGCATATCCATGTCTGTACGGTACATCGACCGCCTGCCACACGGATGGCACGAACCGAGCGGGCTCTCAAACATCGACGTAAATTCCAGCTCAGTTGCTCTCTGTGTACCCAACGGCCCTTATCACTTTTTGATCATCACGTTCGACGTTCCACCCCGGACGCCGCAACTCCGCACATGCCGCGGAGACGTTACGCTCCGGGATGTCGAGTTGATCTCCATTGAAAATGGTTGACTCAATTTTTCTCATCGCGATCAACGATCTCGGAAGAAAATCAATCATGAGTTGATTGGGAAAGGCCGGCCAATCTCCGTCTGCATAACCCGGCACCTCATCCGCTTCAAACTTTCGCTTGGGATCATAAGATGCATCGAGGTTGGACTTGACGCCAGAAGTTATGTGCGGCTGTAACAAGTGGAAGAACTCGCCCCAAGTCCTAGACTCTTCGATCGCAAGGCGGATTTACAACAGATCGTCTAACGTATGGCGCTCAATAAACGTAATCGTATCATCGAATATGCCAGCAATAACGTTCCGCATGCGATGCTCGACCGAGATTCTCGGCATACGAACTTACGGGTCACTCGTAAAACACTTCTAAACGAGGATTACTAACTAATTGCATGCCCGATGCGAAACGGTACGATTGCCGGCAAGCATTACGCGGAGACGGCAGCCGTTGGGTATCTCGAACCGTGGAAATAATTCTGAACGTGTTAGTATGGGCGCATCTGCGATTCTTTTAGCTCGCGCCAATCGGCTTGTACAGACCGGGTGTAGCCAATCGTTATAAATGTAATCGGCCTCCAAAGAGCGCTGCGACGCATCCGTAGTCCACGAGTTGCGTTGCGCGAGGTCTCGCATCAGGCCTCATAACCGATTGGCTCGCTTCTTGAAACATGCAGAGTAGGTTGACCAGTAACATCTGCTGCGGCGTCCGACAGCGTGTGTCGAGCAGACGCGGGCTGCAGACAAGGATACTCATGCATTGCGCACGGGAGATCGCAACATTAAATCGATTGCGGTCGAAAAGGAAGGCCATGTCACGCGGTAGGTCATCGTCACTCGAAGTAGCCATCGAATAAAAAACGACCGGCGCTTGTTGACCTTGAAATTTGTCTACGGTACCGACGGCGACGCCCTGTAGGCCAGCTGCTTCGAGATGCTGACGAATGCGTTGGCGCTGCAGATTGTATGGCGCGACCACGAGAATATCACCTTCGGTGAGAGCACGAGCAGGGTTGCCGTCGCGTATGTACGTTCCTTGGACAAGCTTTGTGATCTCGGCGGCGATGCGCGAGGCTTCTTCGATCGAGTAGCGGCTGTTACCGGCGTGCATGACAGGAAGATAGACGAGGCCGCCGCCGGATAGGCCGGGCGTATCTATGCGATTGCCAATCGTATTGTCGCCCGAACGGAGTCGATTTTCGTAACTCGTCGCCGAGACGAACGCAGCGATGCTCGGCTCCATGCGGAACGACTGGTCAAGAAAAATGCCGCGGTCCGGCGCTACGGTATCCTCTTCGCCTAAAAGATGCTTCAAAATGGAAGCGGAAGCGCCGACAGGATGAAATCCTTGCACAACCTGAGGGAGCTGGCGCGGATCGCCCAACAGCACGACGTTGCGTGCTGCCATCGAAGCATTCAGGGCATCAGCGAGTGAAACTTGCCCCGCCTCATCGATCACCATGAGATCAAACGCTGCCACGAGCGACTCGTCAGGCCAGAAATACGTCGTTCCTGAAACGAGCTGCGCACCTAGGATTGCAGCTGCATTTTCTTCGCTGAGTACGAATGGGTGATCTAGCTTTGAAATGTAGTGTGAATCTTCGGTCGTGCTGCTCGCTTTATGGAAACCTACGAATGTGACGCCGCGCGCCTCCGCGGTTTCTTCGATTTTTGCTAACAGATTGTGCAGTGCTTTGTGACTATTCGCCATCAAGCCGATGCGCTTGCCCACGGCGAGTAGCGACACAATCGCATTGGCGCCGAGGGTCGATTTGCCGGAGCCCGGAGGGCCTTGGACAAAGAGATACGATCCGTCGAGTGCATCGAACGCCGCTGCAAGCGACGCGGCATCGACGGACGTAGGCTGCAACCGCGAGCCCGGCGGTCGACCGCGCAGACGCGGCATTGAGGCGCGTAGGAGTGCCGACGTCGCCGGATGCTCATTTTCGAGGCGGCCTTCCAGTAGGTCTGTGGCGATACGCTCGATGCCGACCTGGCGCGTCTTGTGTTGGATAGGTCTGCCTGGAATCAAGGCGCGCAGCAAGGCCGCCATTTCGAGAGAGAGTTTGAGTTCCAAGGTCCGAGACGCTTCATCATGCGACACGATCGCCCCGATCGGCTTGCGGATATCGGGACATTCGAAATTTCCGCGCAAATCGTGCTCTTGCATCGGGTAGGTGAAGGTATAAATAAGATTTCTCTCGCGGCCGCGCTTGTAAGGATCGACATCCCAGCGTCGCTCTAACCCGCCTATCGCCCTAAGATCAAACTCGGCGAGCTCTTCGACACTTTCGCAGCGCGCAAAGTACTCCCAAAATCCTGGCTTGTTCTCGCGCCGATGATATTGGAGCAGGCTACCGAGAAGCCAGCGCTCACGTAGCTCTTCTGGCCACGCACGCAGTGCTGTTGGCCCATCAGGGACGGGCAAATCGTCGAGAAGTCTTTGTTCAAGTGCGGTTCGTTCTAGCGGCGCCTCCGGCTCCGGTGCCTCAACCGTCGGTCGCCATCCGAGCGCGTTGGTGTGGCTCGCGTTATACTCGGAGCGTCGAGCCAGGAGCCATTCACGGAGGGCGTGCGTGGACTGGCAGTCGTCTTTATTGTAACGCTCGATATCTTCTAAAATAGCGTCATCGCGCGTGACGAGCCATCGTTCGAACATCTCGATTGAATCGGCGCCGCCCTTCGTCTCCGTCTCACGTTTCCAGGCATAAAACGCTTCGATTTTCTTTAGCGAATAAGAGGGCTGCGAGATCCAGAGCGCTTGACGCACGACGGTGTAGAGATCGACGAATACCCCCATCGTGAGGAAGCGATCGATCTCGCGTTCGCGCGAGCCAAATTCGCCCATCAACCGTGACAGGGCGCTGCGTTCGTACGCTGCGTAGTGGTAAACGTGCATGCCGGGATAGCGCTTGAGACGATCTGCGATGAAGTCGACGCACCCTTCGAAAGCCGCTCGTTCCTCCGTCGGAGTTTGAGCCCAAAAGGCCACGTAGCGGTTCTCGTTCGGAACGTAAAAGCCGAATAAGTATTCGAGCCCGCGATCGGGACGATAAAGTGGATCGCCCTCGATATCGAAAAACAGATCGCCTTCGTTCGGCGCCGGCAACTTCGCGAAACCCATCGTAATACGCGCTGCTGAATCGGCAACGGGAGCCACGTCCTCCGTTCCGATTGTTACGGCCGCGATCGACGCATCCGATGTTTCGGGCTGCGCAACGTGCTCGCGCAGTTGGTACCGATATGGACAGGGATCACCGCCCATCGTGGCTCGACGCTGCTCGATTTGCAATGCCGCCTGCATTCGAAGATTTCCAAAGATTGTCGATGTCATCTGTTGCGGTCGGATGGTTGTCATAGCGAGCGCGGCCATTGTGGAGACGCCGCTCGCTTCGATCTTCGAAATTTGGTCGGCGCGAATGCCGGCGACGAGACTCAGGTGATCGTCGTTTTCGCGACGCTGCTGGCAAGATGATGACCATGCACACGTGCCGCAGTGGGGCACCTCAAGTGGATACGGAACATCGGGCGAATCGGCGAATTGCAAGAATGAGGATTTTAGATGGCGGTAGTATGCTCCGAATGATGCCATGCGAAAAGCGCGCTCGGTTCCGTCGCCAAAGACTATATAAGCGTGGTCGGGAGCGGTCCCTTGCAAGCGCGTGAGATGTTCGCTGTAATTGCAAAGCTGAATGATGAAGTACGGCTTTGCCGAGAGTGCGAGCTTCGTGTCGATGACCTCGTAGCTCCAAGCGAACCGTTTTGACGGCGTTTCAATGCGCCGCAAAAAGTCAGCGTGGCCCACGAAGATTCCGTCGAAGAATGTTGCTTGATAGATGATGTTCGCCCCTGATTCCATCGCAGCAAGCGTCCGCGCTTCAGCCTCGAGCAAACCAGCTGTCGTGTTCGTCGCACGCGAAGCAAATACCACGACACCGTCACCGTAATTCGCGACATACTCGGCGAGCTGCGCACGTTCGTGCTCGTCGCCTTTGCGCTTAATGAGTTCCGCCGTCGGATCGCTGAGGCGAGGGCGCGATAGTGTACCCGTCGCGACCTTACGCTCCTGCGAAACGAGGTAACGACACTCAAGATAATTGTTGAGGTCGGTCGCGGAAAATACGAAACTGCCATCAAGAAGTTGCACGGAACATGTTTCCTTATCGCAGTAGTTGTCGCGACGCTCTTATAAGATCGGCTCTCGAGAACGTCGTCGTGCCAAGAACCTGCGATCGGTGTCGAATTCATCTCGCAAGCTGCACCCTCCGTCGTAAACTATAGTGGTCCGCGATGCCAGACGCGTGGCATACTCTCTTGTAAACCGCACACTGTCGAGAACGGAAATTCGCGCTCTTTTCCATCGACGATCACTAGGCGGTCCGCGCCGATGAGATCGGCAGTACCCTCCTCTTGCAAGAGACGGCGATCCGACACGAAGCCCGCTTCAAAGCGATCGATCTCCGCACGCAGTTCCGTTGCGCCGGATCAGATGAGTACATTGACTGGGTCGATCAGCTGCTCGAGATCCGCAAGACCGGCGTGATGAAGCTCGCGTCATCGGCGTTCGAAGTCGAGATCGTCGCCGACCCAATGGCCCTTGCGGCCACGATCGAGCAGCGCAACGCGGCGGGCCAGAACGCCCGGATGATGGCCGGTTTCTGCTGGCCCTGGTCCAAGCCCATGGCCGACGGGCAGCTCATCAACGATGTCACGATCGGTGCGTTCGAGCGCCCATGGAACGCGCAACCCGATGCGCGAAAGCTCGCGCCCGGCATCCCCAAAGCGCAGTTCTGGCCAACGGACCCGGGCGGCGCCACGCAAATCGGCTGCATCTACACGGCGGGCTTCGAGTTCGGCTACGCGGGCGTGATCTGGGGCGAGGACCTCGTCATCCGAAGCGGCGTCTGGGTCGGCCAAAAGTCGGCCTCACGGGACCACGTGGTCAAGACGCGCAGCGGCGAGCGGTTCATCGACGTGGTGAAGAACGCATACCGCGTGCTCCTCACGCGAGGGATGCAGGGTTGCTCGATCTTCATCCTCGATCCGAGACGCGGGCATACGTCGAAAATCGGCTGTAGGCTTGCGATGGTGTGGTACGGTGTGCAAGGCCATCCGGCCAGTTTCGGCAAACTTCGCTCGATCTTGGGCCTGTAGCTCAGCGGTAGAGCGGCCGGCTCATAACTGGTTGCGCGCTGGTTCGAATCCAGCCGGGCCCACAACTGAACCTCGCGGCGCTATAGTCTATCGGTTAGGACGCGGCCCTTTCAAGGCTGAGAGACGGGTTCGACTCCCGTTAGCGCTACCAATAAAACTTCGAAGGCCCAGCGCGTGCGATTAAACCGACATGCTGGTTTGTCGAAAACCACTGGGAGTTCATCGGCTCCGTGGCAGTTTCTTTCAAGCAAGGTTGTCGTCAAAAAGTCGAATCGTTCGGCAGGTTTTCGGCGTAAATACTTTTTGTCGAGGCCGTTAGGCGGGACGCGATAGATCGGATGATGTGAGCGCTTCTCTCTAGGCGTGTTGCTTCGGTGACGTAGGCGGTCGGATCGTTGCTGAAGTCGCAGCGCAAAGAAGCCATGAGGGCACTCATCTCGAAAGGGGTGGAATGCGAACCTTGATCGGAGTGATGAACAACTGCGAGCGGCTTGCGTCGAAAAATGGCCATATCGAGCGCGCCGATCGCGAGCCCTTCGCGCATATGGTCAGCCATCGCCCAGCCGACGACGCGACGGCTAAAGACGTCGAGAACCACGGCAAGGTATAGGAAACCGCTCCACGTCGGAACGTATGTGATATCGGCGGCCCACAATTCATTGGGACCGTCGGCCGTAAAGCGACGCTCGACGAGATCCCGCGCCGGCTTTGCATCACGATCGCGGATCGTCGTAATTATCGTCTTGCGGCGCGAAGCACCGCAGATGCTGCGATTGCGCATCAGTCACGCCACGCGTTTGCCGCTGATGCGGATGCCTTCATCAACGAGTTCTGCGTGTATTCGCGGACGACCGTACGTCCAACGCGATCGACGCGAGATCGCTTCAATCCGGTCGCCGAGCAGGACGTCGCTCTGCGCATGCTCCGATGGCGATCGCTTCATCCATGGACGAAGCTCGTCGCACTCGTTCTCGCCGGTCGATCTCCCGAAGAGTTGGCCGATGAGTTCGAGCCCACGGGCCAGACGATTCGCAACTGGGTGCGCCAAGCGCAGTTCGATGCGGGCGATCGTAAAGACGGTCTAACGAGCGATGAACGCCAAGAGATCGCGCGACTTTGCAAGCGGGTCACGCAACTGGAGATGGAACGCGAAATCCGCTCAAAAGTAACGGCCTGGTTCGCTCGGAAAAGTATGGAACCGAAGCGATCTTCGGATTCATGAAGGCGTACCAGGCCACGTATCCGGTCTACACGATGAGCCGCGTATTGAAAACTTCGGCAAGCGGTTTTTATGCATGGATGAAGCGATCGCCATCGGAGCATGCGCAGAGCGACGTCCTGAGGTCGCGCGATCACCGCCGCCCTTAGTGTCGAGCATCTGCATGTTGCTAGCGACGACCTCGACGGCGGTCCGCTAGTTGTCGTCTTTGTCTTCGTATTTGCGGACGACGAGTCGGCCTTCGACGAGTGCGGACATGCCCTTCTTGAGGTACTGGTTGCAGATTGCCGAGGCGGTCACGGGCCACGATATCGAGGAACATCGTCTCATCGGCGTTCTTCGTTTTCCGGTTGATCGCCATCGCGAATTTCGTTACGGCTTTGCCTCCGCCGTGGACGTAGCAGATCTCGGGATCTCGAGTCAGGTTGCCGACGAGGACGATGCGGTTGTAGCTGCCAGCCATGAGTTTCGGGTCCTTCGCTGCAAGCTCTACCCGTCCGCACTGGAGTCCGTCATGTTTCCGCAAAACGTTTTGTGGAGTGCCGCGCGGATTTACGATGCGGCGCATTGGGATGGTGTGCGTTTGATTTATGCAAATTCTCCTAAACTTCTCGAGCGTGAGATTCGGCCATCATCAGAACCGAGGCGTTCGAATCGTATCCGAATGCGACGAATCGTCGCCACGTGGTGAGTCCAGACCGATCGCTCACGCGATGAACGTGGCGATGTCCGAGAGTTCTACGACGTAGTGCTCGTCATCGTGAGCGACGTGCTTCACGATGCCGCGCCACGGACCGAGGGCATCGTTCTCCGCGGTTTCGCGCCAGAGTTCCACGAGAAACAACTCTTTCACGCGATGCCTTTTCTCTACGGACTGTGGCGCGCGATCGAGCCGACGACGGAACTCGCACCCGTCGCAAATGCGCCAGTCCGCGCCCGATAAGGGTCCTCATTAGCGTACGTTCTTGAGGACGGCGTCGAGTAATTTGGTACTAGCCGGAACGTCGATCGCGCGGCCGATACGCACGGACGCTACGATGAGCACGTCGCCTTTGATGCGGGCCCGTTCTTGGTTCCGCTTGACGTAATAGGTATACGTCGCGTTACGTTCTGCAATCGGCGCCCAGAGCAGCGAAAACGTCGCGCCTCGTTTTGTCTTCGGACTTGCGTACGTGCACGTCGAGATCGTTCGATCTCCCTTTGCGATCGGCGCGGACGAACCGGATTCGAATACGTCAACGGGAGCGGCGACGATCGCGCGCACGTCGGCTACGGTGACGATCGCGCACGCCGTCTGTGGGGTGGCGTTAGCCGGCTCGACGGAACCGGCAACGAGCATCGCTACAAACGCGAGCGATGCGACCGAAAGCGGGGTGTTCCTCACGATAAGTCCTCCGCAGCGTCGTTGCCGCGACGATTATGTTTAGCGCCTTCCGGAAGCCGGCGCTGCCGGGTTCCTTCATACGTGGCGCACGCTCACGTTAGCAGCTAGACGTCCGAATTCCGTCCGACTCAATATCCGGTGAGGCTTCCCAACGGCAGGCTTGCAACGTAGCGCCGACGTTGAGTCGCGAGCGCGGTGCGGCCCGGTTGGGCCAACTGCACGCCATAGTCCCAGTTATTTGGGTTCGTAGCGTCGCTACCGGCGGAGTCTTTCGATCCGTTGTCGATAGTACGCCGCTGTGGCTCGCCGTCGGTTCGACGGAGCGGCGATGCTGCAGTGCATGGTGACGTCGGCGGAAGCCCGTCGCGAAAATTACGGTTGCCATCCGAGTGGATCGAGCGAGATTCTCATGTCGTTCGCTCGCCGTCAACCGCGATGATCGCGCGCGCTTGCGAAATGCGTGGGAGTGAGCGAAGCTCGCGAATGGGATTGCGACGCAAAAGGTTATCTGCGTGGCCGCGCATCGTCGCAACGAGCGTGAGATCGCCACGTGTTTGTCGTTACGACTCATCGACCCTTATTCCGAAGTGCCATAGGAGGATGGCTGCGAGCGTAAAAAAAATGCGATAGCAGCTCGGCTCAGCAGGTGCGTTTATGCGGCATCGACATCCGCGTCCCCGGCCGGGGATGCGGCGCCCGATCTTCCTATTTATACTACTCGCGCTTTTCGTCGCCCCCGCCATAGCTACCGCAGCATCATACGACATCGCTGTAACGCAAGCTCAGGCGTCGATCGTGTTTGTCGAAGGTGCGGAAAGCGGGACCGGCTTCACGTTGCGAAACCGCGGCTCGTGGACGTACGTCCTGACGTCCGCGCACCTCCTGGAAAAAGATCGCTACGACGCGAATGCAGCGTCGTTAGCCGGGCTCTCAAAAAAATCCGCGGCGGATTGGCTAACGGTGTACGATCCGCGCGACGGCAAGCCATACGCGGCCGAGATCGTCGGCGCGCCCGATTTCGTTAACGACTTCGTCGTGCTCAAAGTCAATGGCATGCCGAAACGACCGCACACACTCTGCCTCGCCTCGATCGTTCCCGCCAACGTGCCCTTCGCGGTTTCGTCGTTCGATGTCGACGTTTTGGAAAACCCACCGTTTGGAAATAGGCTCACGCCCTTTTCGAGCTTGGGAATCAGCACGACTCCGGTACGCGTCGGTAGCAACGAGTTCCAATACGCGACGGCGATCGAAAAAGGCTTCAGCGGAGGACCGATCTACGACACCGATTCCGGAGCCGTCTTCGGCATCGTCCGACGCTCGCCATACGTGCCCGATCCGACGACCGGCGCGATCGTGGTCTCCGCGAACAGCCACTATGGTGTCTCGATCAGCGCGGTCGCGACGTACGTACGTTCGCTCGAGCCGATCGAGCCGGGATTGGCCGATCTCGCACCGATTGACGAACGCGACCATCGCAAGATCGTTCCCAAACTCTCCGGCGCCATACGCTTGATCGCGTTTGACAACGTGCGCTCCGGCGAGTCGCTCCATCCCGTTTTCCGAGCGTACGATACGCAGATCCGATCCTTGCTCGGAAATCGATTCGGTAACGCGACTCAAAGCGCGGAGATCGATCCGGAAACGACGGTAAAGCCGCCCGATACGTCGCTTACGAGCATCCCACACATTTGCCAGATGAAAGACGGAACCGATGCGGCGGGTGTCGTCGCGTTACGCCGCGACCTCCGCGATCGGCCGCGAGTGCTTTCGGCTCGCGTGGCGCTCGTCGCTTGCAACGGTCACATCATCGATCGCTCCACGATCGAAACATCCACGATGGACGATAACGGACCCAGTGACGAGCAGGTGCGAGCCTTTATCGCGCACCTCGGCGCCGCACTCGATCGTTTAACGAATGGAAACGACGAGCGACTCGCAAACTTCGCCGCGGACGGTCTGCCTCTGGCCAACGGGGAGAGCCGAGCGTTTTTCGAAGTTCGTCACGACGGCCCCAACGCGTACCTCACGTACGCGTGGGCCGGTGGCTCTGCCGCCGCCATCTCGGTCGTCGCTCGCGAACGGGCACTCGTCGCGCTATCGGGACTTTCGAGCGATGCGCTCCAGACCCTGACGGCGGCCGATCTCGACCGCCTGCTCGATTCCGCCAATGCCGAGATCATCGCGAAATTCGCCGCTAGCGACGGTTCGACGATGAGTGCGTCGCTCGCAACGAACGACCGTTGCACGTACTTGCGGAGACGGAAGGTCAACGCTGCCGTCGATTTCGTCTCCGGTCCGATGAAAGCCGAAATTTTATGAAGCGCGCGTTCGCCGTTCTCGTCTCGCTGCTTTCGATTGCCTCGTTCGCACCTGCGGCACGAGCCAACGGCCCGATTCTGTTTTCGGGAAAGGTCGACCTCACGCCCAGTAACGGAGAACCCGTTGCGGTCTTTCTCTATCGCGGCAATTCGAAAACCGACGTCGCGTTTACAACGAACCGAAAGTTAGTCGCGACGACGCAGACCGATTCCGACGGTCGCTTCGTCTTCTTGCTGACCGACCTGCCGATCGTCGACGACCTTACGATCCGGGCAAAGAACCCGGCTCTCAAACTCGGCGGCGATGCCATCGTGACGAAACCGAGCGATACGGCTTGGCCCGAAAGCAACGATGTTCCGAGCCCGATCGTACTTACGCCGCAGCCCGACCCAAATTTCGGTATCCGCATCAATCGCTATGCGAGAACGCCCATGACGTTCGTAACCGATCGAGAAGCGCGGCCGACCGGTTTCGCGAATACCGCAGCATCGAACGAAACGCTGCGCTCCGGCACATTTTTCGCACATGTCGCGCTAGGCAACGGGCAATCCGTCGAACACGTTTGTGGCCTAGCGATCGACTGGATTTGTGGCGAAGCGCCGGTGTCCAACGACGATGCGTTCATCGATCCGCCGAAGGTCGAAGCGATCGGCGCCGCCGTCACGGGCAGCCTTACGCGAGTCGTGGCGGCGGCACACGGCAACCAGATACTCCTGTTCGTTCACGGCTATAACAACACGTTCCAACAGGGTGCCAAGACCGCCGCGCGCCTGTCCTATCTCATGGAGCCCAGTGCCCACAGCACCATCTATTATTCGTGGCCGTCGGCAGCGAAATTGCTCGGCTACCCGCAGGACCAAAAAAATGCCGAACTCTCGGCGTTCAATCTCGTCAAGGTCCTCAATACCCTGACCGCGGGCGCGCACCCGCCGAAAATCGTTCTCGTCGGGCATAGCATGGGTTCGTACGTCCTAACCTCGGCGCTCTACATTTGGGCGCTCGAGAATCCGAACAAGCGGAACGCATTTTCTAACCTCGATCTCTTTGCAGGCGATCTCGACGTGGCGCTATGGGAAGCGCGCCGGGCCGCCATTTCGCGCGTCGTCGGGCACATCAAATTTTACACGAATTCCGCGGATCAAGCCCTCCATGTCTCCGAGTGCGCGACCGGTGACGCGCGACCGCGCATCGGGCAAGTCACATCGTGGCAGGCGCCGGTCATCGGATTCGATGCGACTCGTTTCGCATCGACAAATGGATTCGGCCACGGGTATCTCGTCGAATCGACCTCGGTCGCACTGGATTGGTATCGCTCGTCAAATAATCTATCGTTCGCGAATCCGGTTCCACAACTCGTCAAGACGCCGTGGCTCGCCGATGGCGGCGGTAGCCTCATCGACACCGGAAAGCTTACGGCTTCCGCCGTGTGCCGACTCTTTGCAAACCTCCACGCTTAGCGCGTTTGCGGCGCGCGCGGCGTCGCGAATCACGAATTTTGCGTCGAGCCGATAACGAATGGTGAGCGCTAATGGTGAGGTGTCGAAACGCCTGGGCGTGGTTTGCCCGCTCGTCGGGTTGCTGCAGCACGCTCTTCGATCTCATGCGCGATCGTGCAGGCCGCGGGGTGGCGCGGTTTCTTGGTTGTGCACCTATTGGGCGGAGTGGATGGGTTTGCGCAAGGGTGAGCGGACCGAAATGTCGAGGCTCGGAGCGTAGCGAGAACCGAGACGGCCCTTTCGCTAACGCAGCCACGGAGCAGAATGCGTAGAGACCAAGGGACCGTCCTCGCCGGGAAGGACCAAACCATATCTACGGCAGCGAATAAACGTCTCGGCCTCGGCGGTTGAGCTTCACGCGATTTAAGCCGTGTCGAAGTCGACAGTGGCGGACGGCCTGTGGATTCGTGGCTGGCGAGAAAGCGGCAAATAGTGAGACGACGCGTTTAATTTCCAGTCGTAGTATCAAGACGGTGCAGACCTAACCTGTACCTCAAGAATTGGTTGGAATGATACATGCGGCTAATGGTCGCTACGACGATCATCTTACGCACGCGCGTTCTGCACTTGTTACGCTCGATAATTGTTCTACGCCTGACGTGTTTCAAGAAGCGTTCGCAATAGCGAACCTTGCGCACCTCGTCCGCGATTTTGATCTTCCGAACGATGCGAAGTGGTTAATTTCGCGAGTTGACTCCTTAGCGTGGAGTTCAGAAGTATCGCGTTCCAAATTCCGAACCGTCGAACTGCTCGGTTGGTGCCCGGCCTTGCAAGGCGACAATTTCTCGGCATTGCGCTGGTTCCGTATCGCGACGGAGACCGCATCGTGCTCGCCGGAGCGCATAAAGACGGCCGTCGGCCGCGCGCTCATTGCCCGCGAACTTGGCCCTACCGCCATGCTTTCGGAGGAGCTCGATTTCGCGAATGGCCTCGCAGATTCGTTCGATTGGAATAACACCGTCGACGACCTTCGCTCCGTCCTTTTAGATCTTGCGCAAATCGCCAGCACGGTCACTCCCGCGCGTGCTCGTGGCTATCTCGATCGATACACGACAATTCGCCGCGGTATGGACATGACGGTCGCCGCTCGCCTCGAGGATCGCGTGCGAGCGGAAGAATCACACACGCATGGCCTCGTACTCCGCGCCGAAGGCCGACTCGCCGAATCGACCGATCGTCTCACCACGGCGTTTTGGACGTGGGAGCAGATTAACTATCAATGGCGCGCTGGCGGCGCCGCACTCGAACTTGCGGAACTGAACGTCGGCGACGTCTTCCGCCTGGCGGTACGACGCGAATTAAAGCGCCGGCCGGATTCACTTTTCTCTCCACGCGCTCGTCTTGTCGCATAAGGGACTCAGCGACGCCAGGATTTGAACTGAGAACATCGAGTTTATTTGGCCGAAAGGGGCAGTGGTTTGCTCACTCGCGGAAGTTGTCAAGTGATCTGACACCAGGCGGCTGTTGAAAATAGAGTGCGTTCCTGCGACGCTTTGTGGTCGCCGGTCGCCGGTCGGGTGCGACTACGCGAAAACGCTGTGCGAGCATGTCGATGACGTGTCGCCTTGCGTATCACGTGTGGAGCCGATCGTTGAGCAACATGAGAACAGTGACCGCGCCGACCTCGACGTAGTGGTCCCAACGATGCGTCCATTCGCCCAGAGCGAACGGATGGGCTTCGATCGCCGGGTACACATCGGCCACCGGGCACAGAAATGGATGCTCGACGTCGAAAATTCGTTTCGCTTGCGAGTGTTCGCGTGCGATCCTGCGGCAGGTCGAACGGACAAACGAGCCCGACAATTTGCGTGGGAGGCCTCGCGATAGCGGCGAAATGTCGCGATACGATGGCCGTGACAATCGAGGAAGTTTTTTCGGCGGTTTTTTCCTTTCGCGAAGCGACCGACGCGTTTAGTCTCCGCATGGAACGGCGCTTCGATGGCGTCGATGCGCAACTCGACGGAATCGACGCGAGACTCGACGGCCACGACCGACGCTTCGACCAACTCGACGTCCGCATCGGGCGGATCGAAACGCGCATCGAGCATCTCGAAGACGGCCAGCGAGCGATCCACACGCGGCTCCTGCATCTCGAAGATGGACAGCGAGCGATCCATACGAGGCTCGTGCATCTCGAAGATGGGCAGCGAGCGATCCAGACGCGGCTCGTGCATGTCGGAGATGGGCAGCGTGAGATCCAGACGCGGCTCGTGTATCTGGAAAATGGGCAGCTTGAGATCCGAAACGAGCTCGTCGAGATGAATCAGCGCTTTCTTCGATAGCCGAACGCCATCACGAGCATTCTTTCACCGCCCCAAAAAACCGGCCAACTGCACCCCCGGCGACACGCCCAGCTTCTAATACGCGGAACCGAGATGCTTCTCTACCGTCTTGTGCGTGATTGAGAGCTCGCGCGTGATCTCCATGTTCGATTGGCCTTGGACGGCGAGCATCGCAATCTCGCGTTCGCGCACCGAGAGCAGCGCCGCCGCCTCGCTTCGCGTGCGATGCGTGCACCGAAGAGCCCGACCCCCTGCGACTCCGCTGGAAACCAGCGGCCCTCCGCGGCACTCATTTTAATACGCGCGCGCCCGTGCTCGTACGCTCGGCGATCCGTACCGCCCAGCCACGAGCAACGACACAAACCCACTGCGCGGCAGCTCGCAATCAGGCACCGCTCGTTCGAGTAAATGCCGCGCATCGCGCTCGCGCCCGCGGCGCACCATCATCTCGGCGAACGGGCCGCTACTTTCGAGCTCGGGGCTCGAGATCTCGTCGGCCTCGAAGCCGTCGAACCACGTCGCGAGCATCTCACGATCGTCGAGATACATCGCGATGCGAATCGCGCACCCGCTCATCGCCTGCAGCGTTACGCGATCTTCCGCCGTCATCGGAAACGCTTCGACTTCCGCGCGCGCGCCCGCGATGTCGCCGCGCAAGAGTGCCGCTGTTGCGGCGACTTCCTCGTGCTTGCCGAAAAATGCATAGCACGACGCACCGTTATAACACGCTGCGGCGATCGCACGTAGCGAACCGACCATAGTCGCCGCATCGATCAAGCGCGTGTGCTCGCTTCGGAACATCGCCACATCGCCGAGCGTCGTCGTGACTCACACCGAGACGTCGTGAAGGCGCAAATTCACCTGTAAGCCTTACGTGAACACGCGCGGGTCCACGGTCGCGAGATGGAATGCCGCCTGCGTCGGAAACCAATTTTACGACGTGAGCCACGCGAGCCCCAGATGCACGTGACTGCGCGCCATGTAGGCATTGGCATCAAGTCGCTCGAGCATCGCTTCGAGCTGCGCGGTCGGTTTTGGCAGCGCGAGCGTATACGCGCAAAGCCTTTCCATGACGCGGCACGTCGCCTCGCGATCATCGGCGTTGCCATGGCGATAACGTTGCGAACACCTCACCGTCACGAGCGTCACGACGGTTGACGCCAGCCGCACGATGATCAAGGTGACGGATACAGCGGGGGACTCCGGTAGCATTTTCGCCGGCACCTCGATCTGCTTGCCGTAGGCCGCGCGAGCCAAGCGATACGATTCCTTCGGTTTCATCGGTCACGGGAGGCCTAGCCGATGCGACGAAACGTCGCGACCTTATGGGCGTGACCAACGATGAAATTTTCGCAGCGATTCTTTCGCTGCGTGACGCGACGGACGGCTTCAGCCAACGCACAGAGCGACGCTTCGACGGCCTGGAAGGCCGAATGGGCCAGATCGAGGGCCAGATGGGGCAGCTCGAAGGCCGGATGGGGCATCTCGAAATTCGGATGGGCCGACTCGAAACGCGTTTCGAGCATGTCGAAGATGGCCAGCAGTCGCTGTATACACGCCTCGGGCACCTCGAAGAAGGGCAACGTGAGATCCGAGCGGAGCTTATCGAGATAAACCGCCGCTCTCCTTAGGCCGATCCAGTTGGCCGTTGCGTTGTCACCGTGGGAGGGCGACCGGAGGCGAAGCATCTTCGCGATCCGCTGGCCGTGACGATGGACGATATTTTCGCGGCGACAATGGCTCAACGTGAAGCCATCGACGCTGTCTTCAATAAACTCGACGCAAAGCTCCACCGGCCCGATGACCGTATCGCCCGACCCAGCGCGTAGCGATTTCGTCGATATTGCTAATTGATGGCGGCGAAGCATAACCGATAAATTATGCGACGCCCCAAAATCGGTATTTGACGTTTATTCGCCGATGGTCCAGACTTATGTCATGGCCAAACCTGATGTGAAGAAAAACAGCCGTCTCAACGCCGGTGTAATGCCCTATGCCGAAATGGGCTATTGGCAACCGGATTACGAGCCCAAAGACACCGATATTTTATGCGCGTTTCGGATTACACCGCAACCGGGCGTGGATCATATCGAAGCCGCGGCCGCCGTTGCGGGCGAATCCTCGACGGCCACGTGGACGGTCGTTTGGACGGATCGCCTCACGGCCTACGAGCACTACCAGGCCCGCGCGTACCG
>JANOMT010000024.1:0-168732 GCA_031420415.1 Vulcanimicrobiota bacterium | reverse complement strand
ATCTTGTAGCTGTGCAGCCCCGAAACCCAAATATTGACGCCCAGATAACAGAAGATGATCGTCACGAATCCCAGCACCGACATCCACGCCGAGCGGACGCCGCGCCAAGAATTACGCGTGTGAAGGTGCATGTACATCGCGTAGACTGTCCACGAAACGAGCGCTGCGGTCTCCTTGGGATCCCACTGCCAGTAAGCACCCCAGGCCTCTTTCGCCCACCAGGCGCCTGTGATGATGCCGACCGTCAGCAACGGCAGACCAATCGAAACGATGCGGTAGGTCATGATATCGAGCTTCGCGAGCGACGGCAGCGTCGATAGCCACATCGCGAGCGGATTGCCGGCCGCTGCAGCGGTTGCGAGCACGGGCAGGTCGCCGCCGATCATCCGTTGCGAGGTAACGGGCGCGGCATAAGCCGCCATCTGCAAGCCCCCTATGCCAGGACCGGCTCCGGCTGCGCGGAGGTTGAGCGGCCGGGTCGCGTCGCGCTCGAGTGAGCGCTCGCCATAATACTTGATGAGATACAAGATCGACATGACCATCGCGACCATGAATGCCGCATACGACGACACGACGAGCGGCACGTGAATCTTGATCCAATATGACTGCAGCGCGGGCACGGCGGGCAGATAGCCTTCGTTCCACGTCAGCGCGTAGGCGAGAAAGCCCGCAGCGAACGCCTGCACGAATCCGCCGATGAACCACAGATCGTATTTGAGCGAGAAGCCGATGAAAATCGCCACGCTCATCGCAGCGAAGAGCGAGAGCGAACCGTACAGATTCGTGAGGGGCCAGATGTGGCTCGTTTGATACCGATAGATCAGCTCGAAAAATTGCACCGCGCACCCGATGAAGGCAAACGGAATCCCGATCTGCTTCGGTAGCTTCTCCCGCGAGAGAAAATACGTGAAGAGCGCGAGCGTGCTCATGATGTATGCGGAGATCGAGATGACGATGAGGAGCTGGTCGGTATTCATACGGTACCCTTCTTTGGGTGACAGGAGCCTGACGGTATGTTAGACGGCATGGGGTCGGCTTGCCACGCCCCAGATCACGGCAGATCGTACCCGCTCGCTGCGACTATGCAAACGAACCGGCGGGTTGGAGCGGCCGAGCAGGCGGTGCGGTATCTTGGTGTTCGAAATCGCGTACGAGCGCGGCGAACTGTTCTTCGTAAATGTCGTAACCCTTGACGGTCGTTGCAGCCATGCCGACCTGCCACGACTTTTCGTCGCCGTCGCCGTCGATGCGAACGTAGAGACGCGCGGGTAAGAAATAGAACGAGATGCATAGGCCCGCGAGCAACACGAACGCGCCGACACCGACGAACGGAATGCCCGGATCGTGGCGATACTGGATGCCGCTGTAGAGCGTATAGCGGCCCGCATCGACGCGGTAGCCGCTACCGATATCGATGCCACGATCGAGCGGCACGAGCACGCTGCCGATATTCTGCGCGCCGTCGAAGACGTTGAGGAGCACGCCCGGATTGTTCGGCCGAGGATCTGGTCCCACGGTATTGCCCGGACCGATCGTGCCGACGAACTTCGCGTATTGGAGCGAGCGCGTCGACTGACCCACGGCGAAGCCTTCGCCTTCTTTGACGGATCCGGCAGGCGAGTTCGCGAGTGGCTTACCGTCTTTGCTGACGGTGAAGTGGACACCGAAACCATATGACGCCTGATAGTAGGAAACACCGTCGACATCGAGGGGCTGGTTGACGCGGATCTGATCGATATGCGTCTTACCCGCGTGATCGGTGACGTGAACGTCGGAGACGTAATCGATCGGCTGATAGACGATACCGCTCTTCGTGCGGATCGGATCGATGCGATACCGGAAGCGATCGAGGCGGAAGATCGTGCCGTTCTCCGGAATTTTCACGGTCGAACCCGCGAGCACGGCCGTCTGGCCGCTATAGCCGAATGCCCAGTAAAGCGTCGTGCCGATCGCGATGATCACGAATCCGACATGCGCCACGAGCACGCCGCGGCGCGCCCAATTGTGCTTGTCGGCAAACGTCCATTCGATGCCGCCAAGTTCGCGTTTACGGACTTGCCAGCCGCGTGCGGCGAAGAACGCCTCCACCCGCGCGCGTACCGAGGCTTCGTCGCCGCGAACCGTCATGCTCGCGTTGAGCGGAATTGCCTCGATCTTCACGCCACGTAGCGGTGGTAAGCGCGTCGGAATCACGCGCCAGAAGGTCGCGAGCGTCATGCACGCGAGGATGAACCCGACGATGCCGAGATACGCGGGCGAGTGATAGATGTTGTCGAGATGTAAGCGCAGGACGAGTCGCGCAAGTGCGGGCGCGTAGTTCGTGAGATAGAAATTCTCGTCTTTACCCTGATCCACGACGACGCCGATGAGCGTGAGGAAACCCCACACGCCGAGCAACGACATGCCAAACCAAAAATTCGAGAGCTGCCCGAGGAGCTCGCGGATGCCCGCGCGCACGCCGTCGACGAGCGAGGGTGCCGGCGGCAGGGTTCCCGTCATTGCCATGCTTTCACCTTACCCGCGCGCGGCGTCTTTCTTCCACGACTTCTCAAGGATCAGGATGATCCAAATACTCATTTCGTAGAGCACGTACATCGGCCCGGAAATCAGCATCATCGTCACGGGCGACGCATCGGGTGCGAGAAAGCCGCCCGCGAGCAGAATGCCCATCAGCGCGTACCGGCGATTCTTTCGCAGGAATGCGACATTGACGAGCCCGATTCGCGCGAGGGCGACCATGATCATCGGCGTTTGAAAGACGAGTGCGAAGGCTAGAAACGAGAGCAAGATGATGTTGAGCGTCGGTTCGACGCCGAACGTCTCTTTCGCGACGACCGACGTGATGCCGATGAGCGCCGTGAGCACGCGACGGATGATGAAGAAATGGCAGAACGCGATACCGGCCGCTGCGAGAAAAATCGACGGTGCCGTGTAGCCGTAGACGATGCGACGCGTTTTTGGATGGAACGCGGGCACGACGAACATCCACGTTTGATACACGATCACGGGCAGCCCGAGTATGATCGCGCCATAGAGTGAAAACTTGAA
The DNA here is from genome assembly GCA_031420415.1 of Vulcanimicrobiota bacterium. Taxonomy (GTDB): domain Bacteria; phylum Vulcanimicrobiota; class Vulcanimicrobiia; order Vulcanimicrobiales; family Vulcanimicrobiaceae; genus JANYGA01. Next base: position 165,684 of record JANOMT010000024.1, on the reverse strand, counting down.
CTCGGTGAAGATCACATCTGTCGGCGAGAAAGCATTGAGATCGATCGTCGGTCCCAGATACTCGTTCTTGAGCCACAGGATCGCGTATTGCGCAGGCCAGAAGAGCGCGACGGCGATCACGGTGATCGTCACGAGCGTGAAGACGAGACGTTGACGGAGCTCCCGAAGGTGCTCCGTTAATGGCATCTCTTTCTGGTCCCAGTCCGGTGCTCGGGTCCCGACTTCCGGGGGATGCTCGGCGATCAGAATTCGCGCCTTACGTGTGCGGCGTGACGGGTTCGGTCGGCGCCGCCGGCGCGACGATCGTCGGCGCGGCCGTGACAGCCGTCGCGTTTGCCGCGTTGGCTTCTGCTAGCGCCCGTGCTTCGGCGCGCGCGCGCTCCGCCGCGACATCGGCCTCGGCTTGACCGAGCGTAAACTCTTTTTTGGCCGCGCCAAGACCGCGAGCGACGTCGCGAATCTTGTTTCCGCCGAAAAGCAGGATGGCGGCGCCGGCCAAGAGCGCGATTTCCATTGGGTTTCCGAACATCGTCGAGCACCTTTCCCCGTTTGGGGGAATCTTACCGCGTGCGGGCTGCGCCTTCCCAGGCGAGACGGTCTGCAAGGGCGACCAATTCGGCACGCGTTGAGGAATTTCCGAGCGGAGCGAGCGACATTTTTGCTCGTTCCACATACCCTGCGATCGCTTCGCGCGTCTTCGTGAGGCCTCCGGCCGCTTCGACACGAGCTACGAGCTCCGAAACGACAGCAGCCGATTCGGCCGCCGGAACGTCGTTTGCGGGTCTAGCGTAGAAACGCGAAACGGCGGCTCGAAGATCCGGATCGCCGCCCCCGAGGGCCAGGATTAATGGAATCGTCATCTTGTGTTCGCGTAAGTCGTTCCCGACGGGTTTGCCGAGTTCGGCCTCCGTCGCGACGAAGTCCAAGAGATCGTCGAGCATTTGGAAAGCGACGCCGTAGTACATGCCGTAATCACGGAGCGCTTTCACGCGCAGTGGCGCGGCACCCGACATGATCGCCCCGCACTCTGCCGATGCGGCGAAGAGCGTCGCGGTCTTCTTGATGGCGATTTCCGTGTAATCGGCGATCGGTAGGTCGAGTCGACCGACGGCGCGGTGCTGGAGCACTTCACCGTCGGTGATATCCGCGAGCGTCGAGGCCAAGATGTTTGGGACGGGATTCGGATAATTCGCCGTGACGTTCTTGAAGATCCACGCGAAGAGATAATCGCCCGCTAAGACGCTGACCTTATTGCCGAAATCGACCGCCGTCGCGTTGACGCCGCGCCGCGTGTTCGCATTGTCGACGACGTCGTCGTGAATGAGCGTGCCGACGTGAATGAGCTCCATATACGCTGCGAGCGGCAGGTGCTGACTCGCATCGGCGCCGTTCGCTTCGACGGCCAAGAGCGTAAAGCGCGGCCGCAAGCGCTTGCCTCCGGCGGCGAGCATCCGGCGCACGGCTTCGGTGATGATCACGTTATCCGTGGAGAACGACGTCTGGAAGAAGTCTTCAATGAGTTCGTACAGCTCGTTGTCCGAGCGCGTGGCTGCGGCGAGCGGCTTCGAGCGATCGATCATGCCGTACCGACGTGTGCGGCGATCGCACCACCCGCGAGCCGCACGAAACGAACGTCGGAGAAGCCGGCAGTTTCGAAGCGCCTTGCGAGTTCCTCGGCGCCAGGGTAATTCGTGAGCGAGTTCGGGAGATAGCGGTATGCGCTCTTCGAGCCGCCGACGAGGCCGCCCACGAGCGGAACGACACCGTAAAAATAAACATCGAAGAGCCGCTTAAAGAGCGGGTTTGGTGCCTTCGAGACATCGAGGTTCACGAAACGGGTGCCGGGTTTGAGCACACGACGAGCTTCTCGTAAGGTGGCGACGATGTCGACGACATTGCGCATCGAAAAGCCCATGATCGCGCCATCGAAGGTCGCGTCGGCGAAGGGCATCGCCATTACGTCGGCGGTTTGGAACGTGACGTCGCGATTCGCGGCCTCTTTGGGCGCGCGCTTCCGGGCGCCCTCGAGCATCGGGTCGCAGAAATCGACGCCGGTAACATGAAGGCTCGGTTTCGTCTTTAACATATGGAACGAGAGGTCGCCCGTCCCGCAACACATATCGAGGATCCGGCCGCCTTCCGGAGGCGCGAGCTCCTTTACAGCGCGACGACGCCAACTCTCGTCGACGCCGCCCGTCAAGAGACGGTTCGTCGCATCGTACCGGGGCGCGATCGATGCGAACATCTCGCGGACGTAGACGGATTTTTCCATAAATATTAGCGGTCGGTCGTTCCTGACGGACGTACGAGGTTCATGCTTCGTGTTGGACGCCGCCCGGCGAAGCCTAGTCGCGAGCGCTCCCGGTCGCGACACGACCCTTTGTGGACAGTTCTTACCCCATTTTTACGATCGCGCAGACGATGCGGAACCCATGAGCATGACGCTCGTGCCGCGCTTCGCATTTGAGGCGGCGCTCGGGTCCGGTCGAGATATCGCGCTCGGTAGCTACACCCTCGCGCCGGGCGGGCCGATCGCGCGTGCCCTCGAGGCCGCAGCCGATCGCGGCGCGCATGTCATCGTCCGCCTCGACGGTCATCCGAGCTTCGGTCACGCCGGCTTCGGTGACGGATTCGCCCGCACGGTCGTCCGCGACTTAACCGCGCACGGCGTCCGGGTCGAGACGACGGGTCCGGCGGAGCCTCCGGCGCACCTCAAGGCTGCGGTCGTCGACGGCGTCGCCTACCTCGACGATCGGAATTGGGCGGCTCGCGGCGAGGAGACGATCGTCCGGGACGACGACCCCGCCGAGGTCGCGGCCGTTCGTAAGGCGATTGCAGGCCGGCCGACTGTCGGCGGCTCGGTCGCGCTCGAGAAATCGGCGGCACTCGCCGCCGAGGCCGCCATGATTAAAACGGCGCCGGGCGATACGATCGATGTGGCATCGGAAAGCTTCGGTGGATGTATCGTCTCCGCCGCGCTTGCCGCGCGCGCGGCGGCCGGGACGCACGTTCGGCTCGAGGTCGATGCGCACGTCCTCGCGGCCGATCGATCAGGCCGCGAGCGGATGCTGCTCGCCCACCTCGCGGCGGACGGCGTCGAAATCCGCGCCGTAGCGACGAACGCAAAAGTGGCGGTCTGCGGCGATCGCGCCTGGCTCGGCTCGGCGAACGCGACGTACGCCCCGGGCCCGATGTCGGATTGGGGGCTCACGACAACCGATCCGGCGATCGTCGACGCGCTCCGCACGACGTTCGCGCGGGTGTGGGAAACGGGAACGCAGATTCGATAGGCGTGTTCGCTTATGGCGCTCCGAAGAGTCCTTCCGCGTTCGCGCGCGTTCGTTCGATGACGGTACGTTCGTCGATCTCCAGGAGCGATGCTACGAACGCCGCCGTGCTCGCCATAAACGCGGGCTCGTTGCGCTTCCCCCGATGCGGAATCGGAGCGAGATACGGGCAATCGGTCTCGAGCACGATCGCATCGAGGCCCACGGCGCGTACGGCTTCACGCACGTTTTCCGCCGTTTTGAACGTCACGACGCCACCGATCCCGAGATGCAGCCCGAACTCGCCGACGAAGCGCTTCGCCTCTTCGGCACTGCCCGTGAAGCAGTGCACGACGCCGCGCAGTCCCGAAGGCGTCTCCGCGCGCAAGACCTCGATGAAATCTTCGTACGCGTCGCGTTGGTGGAAGACCGATGGATACGCCCGTTCGAGCGCGTAGCGTATTTGGATGGCGAGCACCGTGCGTTGCACGTCGCGCGGACTGTGATCGTAATAATAATCGAGGCCCATCTCGCCGATGGCTCGCGGTGGGCGCACCGCCGGCGCCACGAGCGCGTCGAACGCGGCGGCGATATCGGCAGGCGCGTCGATTGCTTCGTGCGGGTGGATCCCGATCGTGTAGTCGAGATCGCGTTCGAGCGCGACATCGCGCGCGCGTTCACTATCGGCGAGGTCGCAACCGATCGTCATGATGCGCGAGATGCCCGCAGCGCGCGCGCGTGCGAGCATCGCATCGCGATCGTCGTCGAAGGCGGTTGAGTGGACGTGCGCGTGCGTGTCGAACATGGCAGCAGGATGGTAGCATGATCACGATGCCCGACGCCCCGGCCGGGAGCGCGCGCGCGTTCCGGATTGCGGTCGTCGCCTCGCTTATGGTGCATCTGCTCGCAATCGTGCTCGCACTTATCGTGGGCGAAGAGCTACGGACCCCGGCGTCTCTCGCGCGGAAACGGCCTGACGAGATCGTGACGTTGTCGTCGGCATTCCGGTTTGAGAAGCGCGCGAAGCCCGCACCTGCGCCGGACCGCCGCGACGGTGCGCGTATCGCTCGTTCGCAGCACGTCGTCGTGCCCCAACCGCCGATCGCGCGCGAAACGCCCGTGGCGCCCGCGCGCTATCGCTTACAAATGAAAGGGAAGTCGGGGTCGCTCCATCACGGCCAAGGCACGTATACGCCGACGAAGTCGTGGCATGTGGGCAATCTCGATTACTATTACGTCACGTACGAATACGTCTATCCCGACGGCACGTACGAAATGGGACGCGTCCCGTGGCCGATTCACTTCCGTCCCGCAAGCGATCCATTCGCAAACGATCGCCTCGACTTACTCGCGCGCACGCCGCTTCCGTCACCGCCGACGGGTTACGTCCCGCCCGGCACGCTCGGCAAAGCGCTGCGCGTGTACTTTCCGAATTTGCGTTTCAGCGACGCGAACTAAGACGCGGCGATCGCTGCCGTCGCTGCCGGCTCGGCATCCATGCGCGGAAAGAGCGGTAACTCCGCGGGTGCCACGTGCGTGCCCGCAGCGAGACCGCCCCATCGCAGCGCGTCGTTCCATGCGACGAGCGGTTCGCCCACAAAACCGAGCGTGCCGTAGAGTTCCGTCGCTTTCGTCGGCATGAATGGCCAGAGCATGATCGCGAGCCAACGCAGACCCTCGCACACATCGTACAGGACCGCATCGAGTTCCTCACGTGCGCCGTGTTTATGGAGATCCCACGGCCGTTTCTCATCGATGAGCCGATTGAGTGCCGCGACGAGTTCCCAGATCGCTTCGAGCGCGTCGCGAAAGCCGAGCGTCGTCATCGCTTCGTGCACGCGCGCCGGAAGCGTTGCGAATGCCGCGCCCGTCGCACTCGGCGCGGGCGCGGGGACGACGCCGTCGCGATACTTCACGAGCATCGCGAGGCTGCGGCGCGCGAGATTGCCGAGGTCGTTGCCGAGATCGCCGTTGCGACGCAAGCGAACCTTCTCTTCACCGAACGAAAAATCGCTCCCGAACGGGGCCTCGCGTAAGAGAAAATAGCGGAGCGTATCGGCACCGAAACGATCGACCATCTCGAAGGGATCGACGACGTTCCCGCGGCTTTTTGACATCTTCTCACCTTCGAGCGTCATCCAGCCGTGTGCGAAAACCATTTCGGGTGCGGGAAGACCGAGTGCGAATAAGACGGCGGGCCAGATGATCGTATGGAAGCGCGCGATCTCCTTGCCGACGAGTTGCACGTTCGCGGGCCACAGCGTGCGAAATTTCTCGCCGTCGTGCGTATAGTCCAGTGCCGTAATATAATTGAGCAACGCGTCGAGCCAGACGTACATCACACCGCCACCGGGGAGCGGGACGCCCCAATCGAGATTCGTCCGCGAGATGCACAGATCGTCGAGGCCCCCCTCGAGCGTCGCGACCATCTCGTTGTACGACCGCTCGGGGCGCACGAAATTCGGGTTCTCGCGGAAATATGAGAGAAGACGATCGCGATATTTCGAAAGCGCGAAGAACCAGTTCTGCTCGGAGAGCCACTGGACTTCGCGACCGCATTCGGGGTTCGGGCAACGACCGTCGATGAGCTTCGCTTCGAGCCAGAACGTCTCGTCGTTGGTGCAGTACCAGCCTTCGTACGTGCCGAGGTAAACGTCGCCCGTCGCTTTGAGGCGTTCGAAGACTTCGACGACCTGATCGATGTGGCGCGGTTCGGTCGTGCGGATGAAATCGTCGTACCGCACGTCGTAGCGCGCGCAGAGCTCTTGCCAGCGCGGGACGAGTGAATCGGTCCACGCCTTCGGTGCCATACCTGCGGCCGCCGCGGCTTGTGCGACCTTCTGTCCATGCTCGTCTGTGCCCGTGAGAAAATATGACGTGCCGCGCGTCCGATGGTAGCGCGCGAGGACGTCGGCGGCGATCGAGGTGTAGGCGTGGCCCATGTGCGGGTTGCCGCTGATATAATAGATCGGCGTCGTTACGAAAAATGCGGATTGGGACACGATGCGTGGTTCTCCATCACGCTTACATGCAGCCTGTTTGCATCGATTCTGATTCGCGCGAGTGCATCGCTTTGCGATCGACCGCGCGTCGGTAGAGCTCCGAACGGTCGCCGAAGCCACGTTTGGCGAGGTCTTTTGCGAGCGATGCGACCGATTGTCCGGCCAAAAGCAGCTCGTCGATCGCCTCGTCGACACGAACCATCGATGGAGAGATACGTTCCGGTCGCGATGCGTCGAGCACGAGGACGATCTCGCCGCGAACCGGGCGTTCGAGCGCGGCAGAAATCTCCGCTGCCGTCCCGAGGATCTGTTGTTCGAAGCGTTTCGTCAGCTCGCGTGCGAGAAAGAATCGCGCGCGCCCGTCGATCGCTTCGAGCGTCGCGAGCGTTGCGACGATGCGGTTCGGAGCCTCGTAATACGCCGTCGTTCTGCCGCTCGTAAATGCATCGCGAAACGCGCGCTCGCGCGCACCCGCCGTCCGCGGCACGAAACCATCGAATGCGAAGCGATCGAGGGCGAAGCCCGAGAGGACCAGGGCGCAAACGAATGCCGACGGCCCGGGTAAGACCTCGATCGCGACGCCGGCATCGCGAGCGGCGCCGACGAGGCCGCGACCGGGATCGGAGATACCCGGCGTGCCCGCATCGGTAACGACGGCGACCGATTGCACGCGTGCGCGATCGACGATTGCGGCAGTCGCGCCCGCAGCGTTTTGTTCGCGATAGCTCCAAAGTTCTTTGCCCGGAAGGTCGAGCGCCGAGAGTAACCGTTTCGCAACGCGTGTGTCTTCGGCGACGAGGAGATCGCAATCGCGCAAAACTTCGAGCGCGCGGAGCGTGATGTCGCGGAGGTTGCCGAGCGGCGTAGGAACGAACGTGAGACTCAATGTCCGATACGACGAACGAGATGACGAGCGAGGCGGGACCCTGCGTTCGCGAGATCGAGCTGCGCGGTCATATCCTCGACTCCGGCGTCTTCGGTCGCGTCCTCGAGATCATCATGGACAACGAGTTCGCGCGTTATACGATCGATAACTTCGCCGTCGGCAAGACGGCGACGGAACCCAGCACCGCGCGCCTGCGGATCGAAGCGGATACGGACGAACACCTCGACGATCTGCTCGATAAACTGCGTGATATCGGTGCGATCGTTCCCGACGATACCGACGCAATCCGCGAAGCCGCACCGCGCGACGGCGTCCTTCCCGACGACTTCTATGCTACGACCAATCTCGAGACCGAAGTGCGTGTCGATGGGACTTGGATCTCCGTCGCGCTACCCGAGATGGATTGTGCGATCGCGATCGGTGCGGGAAGCGCGACGACGATCGCGCCATCGGACGTTCGCGCGGGCGACGCGGTCGTCGTCGGCCATGCGGGCGTTCGCGTCAAAGCCTTGCAGCGACCGCGCCGCAAACAAGTTTTTGAGTTCATGTCGAGCGCGGTCTCGAGCGAGAAGCCCAAAGAATCCCTCATCGCCGAGATCGCGCGCGAACTCATCGTGACGCGCGCGGCGGGTAAGCGCGTGCTCCTCGTCGGCGGCCCTGCAATCGTCCACACGGGTGCGGGAAAATATCTCGAGCGGCTCATCCGCGCGGGTTTTATCGACGCGCTCTTCGCCGGCAACGCGCTTGCGGTCCACGATATCGAATCGCAGTTCTTCGGAACGTCGCTCGGCGTCAACCTCGACGACGCGTTTCCCGTCGAGGAAGGCCACGTCCACCATCTTCGAACGGTGAATCGTATCCGCGCGGCCGGCGGCATCGCGCCGGCAATCGCGAGCGGCCTGCTCACGAGCGGCATTATGTACGAGGCGTACACGCACGAGATACCGGTCGTTCTCGCGGGTTCGATTCGCGACGACGGCCCGCTGCCCGACGTGCTCACCGATGTCATCGAAGCGCAACGTGCGATGCGGCGCTACGTCCCGGAGATCGGGATGGCGTTGATGGTTTGCACGCTCCTCCACTCGATCGCCGTCGGCAATCTCTTGCCGTCGAACTGCAAGGTGATTTGCGTCGATATCAATCCCGCAAGCGTGACCAAGCTGACCGATCGTGGCTCGACGCAAACGATCGGCCTCGTGATGGATGCAGCGTCGTTCTTACGTGAGATCTGGCACGCACTACGGCCGGCCGAAAGCGTTTAAGTCGAAAGAAAGCGGCGCGCACCGAGATAGCGTTCGCGAAAATAACTCGATGCGAACGATGCGACGTGCACGTTCTGACCGATCGAATTGATGAAACGGCCCGACCCGAGATAGAGACCGACGTGAGACGCGCCGTAATCGTACGTTTGAAAAAAGACGAGATCGCCCGGAAGCGGGTCGCCAACGACGGGTCGACCGGCTGCGAATTGGTAATCGGCGGTACGCGGAATGTGCAGACCGGATTGCGCGTAGAGAAAATAGATAAACCCCGAACAGTCGAAGCCGCCGGGAGCGGCGCCCCCCCAGACGTACGGCGTACCGACATACGACATCGCGTTTCGAACGATCGTCGATGCTCCCCGAAGTTCGGGGGCTGCGGCAATGACGGTCGGGCGTCCGCTCGCGGTCGTCCTTGCGGGGCCACGTCGAGCGGCGCCGGGACGCACGACGGGCTTCGGCGCGTCGCGTTCGAACGTGATGATTTCCACGCCATTGACGGATCGGACATCCGTTGCGGCGCTCGCGAGAAGCGGCGAAAGAACGAAGGCGAGGACGACGACGCTCGCGACGACACGGTGCACCATATTCGAGTCATCGGCCGGCAGCGGCGTCGGCGATAGGCAAAAAAAACGAGCCGCATTCTTGCGACTCGTCTTTGGAACGTCGGCCCGTTGATGCCGAGTGGGGCCTCGCTAACGCGTTACGATGGTCGGTGTCATCACGAAAATCACGTCCGATTCGTTCTTCTGATACGTCGTCGAGCGAAAGAGCGGTCCGAGGATCGGGAGGTTACCGAGAATCGGAAATTTCTGGACGTTTTTGGACTCGACACGACGCATGAGTCCGCCCATGACGATCGACTCGCCGTCGCGAGTGATGACGTCGGTCGAGAGTTTGCTCGTCTTGAGCGCGGGAACCGTGAATCCGTTGAGCGTGATGCCGTCGGCAAAGTCGAGATCGGAAATCTCCGGAGTGATCTTCGCTTCGACGCTGCCGTTGCCCAAGATCGTCGGCGTCACATTGAGTTTCACGCCGAACTCTTTATAGGAGATCGATACGGTACCGAGCCCGTTGGAGACCGGGATCGGGATCTCGCCTCCCACGAGGAATGTCGCTTCTTGGCCCGGTTGCGCGACGAGATTTGGCGACGAGAGCAACTTGGCGTGGCCCTGCTGCATGAGCAAATCGAGTGTCGGTGCTAAAAGGCTGATTCGAGCGAACGGACCGAAAATACCGAGATTGCCCTGTGTGACGCGCGTGCTCTCAACCGCGGTGAGCGCCGGAGAGTTTGAGATCGTAAAAGTTTGCGCCGTCGTGCCCCCTGCGCTCGTGATGCTCGTGTTCGTGCCGGTGTTCAGGCGAAGCCCGAGGCTCGATTGCGCCGTGTTGTCGACTTCGAGCACGTACACTTTCACGTCGACCTGGCTGAGCTGATCGAGGGTGAGACGGTTGATGACCTTTCCGTCGGTCGCGAGGTAGGGCCCCGCGAGGCCTTTGATCTTATCGAGAATGAGTTGGGATTCGGCTTGGTCGCGGACGTTGCCGCTGAGGACGACGTTGCCTTTGGAGTCCGGATCGACGCGAAGGCCGTGTGTACCCGGGAATGCCGCGATTTCATCTTGGATGTTACCGAGTGGTTTCGTGACCGAGACGGCGTTGACGATGACGCCGCCGCCGCCACCGCCCGCGCTGAACTTGACGCCCTTAAAACGATCGAGAACGTCCGAGAGGCGACTGAAGGCCGCCGTATCCGCGACCGTGCCGCGAACGATGAGATTTGAGTTGAAGGCTACGACTTGGACGTTCGTCTCGTTGATTGCCGCGCGTAGGACCTTTGCGATATCGTCGAAGCTCTGCTCGGTCACGGTGACTTCATAGGTCGTGCGGGTCGCACCCATCCAAACGAAGATCGTGGTGTGACCTGTCGACTTGCCGTTGACGACGAGCTGTGAAGTCCCGACGGGCACGACACCCGCGATTCGGCCGTCACCGACCGCGACGCGGCTAATACCGGCGGCGTTCAAAATGACCGAGTGGCCTGTTTGTATCGACAGTATTTGGATGGAGTCGGCCACTGCGGGCACGCTTCCCGAAAGAAGCGCGAGCGCTGCGATGCCGCTCGTCATGTGCGTACGTGTGCGAAAGTCGATCACGTCATCTCCGTGTTTGCGAAGCTAATGTTCGAGGTCTGAACGCTCGAAAGTAATGTAAGTGAGTTATCGGCGTTAACAAGTCAACACCGCGTACTCGTCTTGTAAAATCTTCTTCGGATACGTAACCCGGCAGTATTAGAAGCCGATACCAACAACATGCGGAGGTCAGCAGCAGTGAATCGTTTCTCGATTGGGGTCTTTGCCGTCAGCGTTGCAATCGTGACGCCGGCGTCATTCGCCCTTGCCGCACAAGATACGGCGCTTATGCAAGTTGCGACGAATCTTGGGTACGCGTACAACTACCTCGGACCGGAGGATGCGGCAGCGCTCACTCGGCCCGGTGTGACGATCGTTATTCGTCCGGGCGAACGCCTTTTCGACGTAAACGATCGGACCGAAGCAATGGACGGACCGGCGCCGCGATTCGCACTCAACGACATTTACGTCTCAGAGTCGCTCATCGCTCGTCTCCGTCAAATCGCGACAAAGTATCCCGTCGCGAACGCAAGCGATCGCGCGATCGTCGTCACGAATTCCGTGGCACCATCGCGAGTTTCAAGCGTCCGTGGCGAGATAACGAACCTGACCGTCGCGCAGATCGCGGGCCAACAGACGCTCGCGGTTGGTGGAAAAGCCCCGGCCAATCTACCCATCACCCTCACCCTCATCGGAACGTTCGCAAGCGAACTTCCCGATGTGGTGCTAAGTCGCAACCTCGTAACCGCCGATACGAATGGTACGTTCAACTCGGCGATTCCGATCGCGAGCGGTTATTTCCGCGGTGCAATTCTCACACTGGTCGCTTCATCCTACTCGGGAATTACGTCCGCGAAATCCTCGATCCAGGTAAAAGCTCCGAATGCGGACGTGTCGGTCCCTGCCGATGCGACTCCCCGTTCTATCCGTTAAAACAACTCACACTCACACACAACGCCACTAGGAGATCCCATGCTTAAGAACTTCACGACCATGCTCAAAAATGATGACGGCCAGGGCCTCGTCGAGTACGCGCTGATCATCGCTCTCGTTTCGATCGTCGCGATTGCCGGCCTCACGTTGCTCGGTGGTAAGGCGAACAACACGCTCAATAACGCTGCCGGCAAGCTCTCAAACTAAGCGTGTACCCCCAGACCGGGGTCAGCTTTGCTGACCCCGGTCTTCCCCTTTTAAATCAGCGCCGTTCGAGGCTCATCGTTGTGCCCAAAGGTATCGACCCGTGAATGTTTCGCTCGCAATATGGCTTGTGCTCGGCGCGTGTGCAGTCGCAGTCGCAACCGACGTCACAACGCGGCGTATCCCCAACCTCCTGACCGCGGCTCTTGCCGTTGCGGCGCTCGCCCTTCACGCAACGATGGGCTGGAGCTCGCTCCTTATGGCCTGCGCGATGCTCGTCGGCGTGTTGTTGCTAGGCTTTGTTGCATTCTCGTTTCGTTGGCTCGGCGGTGGTGACGTGAAACTCCTCGCCGCCGGAGCCGCAACGCTCGGATTTCCCGATGCCGTGCCGTTCGTGATCTATACATCGATTGCGGGTGGCGTCCTCGCGATCGTCGTCGCAATCGCGATGGGTCGCCTCGGCAGCGTCTTCGGAAGCGTCGCACTCGTCCTCCGGCCCTTTGCTTTTAAGGGGACGGTAGCGGTCGCGCCAAAATCGCCGATAAAGTTACCATACGCCGTCGCGATCGCATCGGGCGCCGCGGCTGTCGCACTTTCTCACACCGTCGTGCCGTTCTTGAGGCTGCCACTGTGAATACTCGTCGCATCACCCTTATCGTCGCCGTCGTTCTCGCTGTAGGAACGGGCGTTCTTCTGTTACGTTACCTTAGCGGCGTCAACCAACAGGCGACGACGCAGCAAGCCGCCGTCGTCCTCAAACCGATCGTTCTCGCATCGCGCACGATCGCCAAGGGCGAGAAAATTTCCGCTGACATGCTGACGAAAACACAGCGTCCGGCGAACGAAGTCGAACCCGACGCGCTCGGCGATCCGGGCCAGACCAAGGGCGATATCGCGATGATCACGATTCCCGCGGGTTCGACGATCACGGCAACAAAGGTCGGGCAACCGGTCGAACTCGGCATCACGGTAAGACTCAAACCCGGCATGCGTGCCGTGAGTATTCCCGTCGATCGCGTGAAATCGGTCTCCAATCTCGTCCAGCCCGGCGACCACGTCGATGTGATGGCGTCGGTCGGCAAAGGGGTCGGCATCCCACCACGCACCTACACGATTATCCGCGGCGCCGTCGTGCTCGCCATAAACTCGCAACTCGAACAGAGCGGTGCGACGCCACCACCCGACTCCGGCTCGGCTGCGACCGTGACGCTCGGCGTCTCACCACAGCAGGCCGATCTCCTCACGGCCGCCGACCTCAACACGACGCTACGACTCGCACTCCGGTCGCCGCAAGAGCCCGTGCGCTCGTTGCCAGCCGAGGCGTTGCAGTTTGCCGATCTCGGCTCGGCGCAATCGGATAGACCGAGCAGCGCAGTCCTACCGCCGCTCTATGCCGCGCCCGCACCCGCACTGGCCGCCCCTGCGGCGAACGTGCCGCCACCGACGGTACCCATGAGGGCACCCGCTCTTGCCGCGCGCCCGGCGGTAACCGTTATCGACGGCGACAAAGTCATCACCGGCGGCGTGTAATGGGCGCCGCGATCGTCGTCCTGATCAATGCCAAAGGCGGCTCGGGCGCGACGACGCTCGCACTCGAAGCCGCGCTTACGCTCAAGCGCGGGTCGGCACCCATCGCCTTGGTCGACGCGGATCTCTCCGGCCGTCGCACGCTCTCAGTTCTGATGGACGCCGTCCGGCAGTTCGATCAGAATCGCACGCTCGGTGTCTATTCGCTCATCGCGAGCAACGGGATTACGGCGGTCGAACTGACGGACAGCCTCGATAACGCGTTCGCCTTGCGATCCGACGAGATCGATTCGCTCGTGGATAAACTCGCTCAACAACACGAGACGATCATCGTCGACGCACCGGCGCCGTTCGCGGGCCCGGTGCGGCCGTTCATGGTACGTGCGTCGCGTTACGTCATCGTTTTAGAACCAAACCTTCTCGGAACGTCGGCAGCGAGAACGCTCATCGGCGACCTCGCAAAATTCGGCATTCCGCTCTCGCGGATTTGGATCGTCACCAATCTGCGCGGCGGACGTGCCGAGATTTCCGCTCGCGAACTCGAAAAAGCTCTCGGCGGAACCGTCATCGCCGAAGTCCCCGGCAAGGGCGACCGGAACTACGCGCGCGCGGTCGAGATCTTTGCGAAGCGATTATCGAGCGCGCCGAACGAACCGCCGCTTTCGACGCTACGCGCGTCGTCGTCGATTATGGCGTCGGGCGGTCAAACCGCGCCCGCGAGCGCGAACGGTCACAGTAGTTCCAACGGCTCGAGTTCGGGGGCGATCGCCGATGCAACCGCGCCGACGCGTCAGAGCAACGAACGCCGCGACCGCCTCAAGGCCGAGATTCACGAGGCCGTCACGCGGCGCATCGACGTGGTCGCCGCGAGTCGAGCGCACACCGATGGCCAGAAAATCGCCGAATTGCGCTCGCAGATCAGCGACGTCACAGGGCAATTGCTCGCGGAGTGTTCGGACGTCGACACGGCCGAAGAGCGTGCAGAACTCCAGCAAGAGATCATCGACGAACTGCTCGGGCTCGGGCCGCTCGAAGATCTCATGCGCGACGCGGCCGTTTCCGAAATCATGGTCAACGGCCCCAACATCATCTACGTGGAACGTGGTGGACGCATTACGCTCACCGATCGCCGCTTTAATGACGAACGCCATCTGCGCACGATCATCGAGCGCATCATCGCGCCGCTCGGTCGACGCATCGACGAATCGTCGCCGATGGTAGACGCGCGCCTTCCCGATGGTTCGCGCGTCAACGCGATCATCGAGCCCCTCGCCCTCGATGGGTCGACGCTCACGATCCGGCGTTTCGGCAAGAAGCGTTTGGTCATGGACGATCTCGTGCGATTCGGCTCGATCGTTCCCGAAGCGACGGCCCTCTTGCGCGCGATGGTCGAATCGCGTCTCAACGTCGTCGTGAGCGGCGGCACGGGCTCGGGAAAAACGACCTTCCTCAACATCATGTCGAACTACATTCCCAATCATGAGCGCATCGTGACGATCGAAGACGCAGCGGAACTCATGCTCAATCAGGAGCACGTCGTTCGCTTGGAATCGCGGCCCGCGAACATCGAGGGTCGCGGCGCCGTCATCATTCGCGATTTGGTTAAAAACAGCTTGCGTATGCGGCCCGACCGCATCGTAATCGGCGAATGTCGCTCGGGCGAAGCGCTCGACATGTTGCAGGCGATGAATACCGGCCACGATGGCTCGATGACGACGCTGCACGCCAATACCCCGCGCGACGCACTCGCGCGCATGGAAACGTTGGTCCTCATGGCGGGATTCGATCTTCCGGTGCGGGCCATTCGCGAGCAGATCGCGAGCGCCGTCGACGCGGTCGTGCAAATCGAACGCATGCGCGACGGATCGCGTAAGGTGACGAGCATTACCGAAGTCGTCGGGATGGAGGGCGATATTGTGACCATGCAAGAGCTCATTCGTTATCAGCCCAAGGGCGTCGATGCGAACGGCAAGGTGATCGGCGAGTTTCAGTATACGGGCGTGCAACCGCACTATACGTCCCGATTCGAAGAGGCCGGCGTCGAATTCGATGTCCGGAGTCTCGCGAAACTGCAATCTGCCGGGACGCTGTGGTAGGCGTGTTTCCTATTGCGATCGGCGCGTCGATCTTCGGGATCATTGCGCTCCTCATCTTCGCCCTCGGCGGCGACATTCGCACCCAGATCGCCAAGTTCGCATCCTCGTACCAGGTCAAGATCGATCGTGCGGATCTCAACGTAAAACCCGAAGATTTCGTCCTGGCGCTCGTCGGGATCTCCGTCATCCTCTGGTTGCTCCTGGCGTTTATCTTGCACGCACCCGTTGTCATCACGTTGCTGATCTATCCGATCGCCCTTGCTGCAACGCTCTTCGGGGGATCGTTCTATCTCACGTTCCGCGGAAATCGCCGCATCGATACATTTGTCCAGCAACTCGAGCTCGTCTTACGGATGCTTGCAGGCGCGCTTCGCGTCGGTCTGGGATTGCGTCAAGCGATCATTCTCGTTACGGAAGAGATTCCCGATCCGGCACGCCGCGAACTCATGCGTGTCATCGGCCGCACGAATATCGGCGTCACGATCGTCGACGCGCTCGAGGACCTCACGCGGAGCATGCCGTGCAACGAGATGCAGATGTTCTCGCGCGTCGTAAAAGTCCAACAATCGACCGGCGGCGATCTCGCGAAGGTGCTCGAAAAGCTCGGAAACACGATTCGCGATCGCAGGCGTGTCTTTCGAAAGATGAACGCGCTGACGGCGCAGGGACGTTTCGGTGCCGCGATCATCGGCGCGTTGCCGATTCTCGTCGGCGGATTCGTCGTTGCAACGCAGCCGGAGATGGGGAAAGCGCTCATGCATACGTTTCCCGGTAACGTGGCACTCGGTATTTTCGCCGTCCTCGAAGGGCTTGCGATTTTCTCTCTCAACAAAATCTTGCAGTTTGACGTGTGATGTTCGGCATACCAATTATTATCTTCGCGATCGCATCCGGCTTCGCGCTCGCCGTGGGCCTACTCTTCGTCTCGCTCACGCCGAGCAAGAGCGAAGTGAGCAAACGCCTCGAGCAGCTCGAGGTGATGCGTTTCGAACCGGGACAGCGTCAGCAAGCCTTCGAGCGAATCTTCAACGAGGAGCAACGCGGCAAGCTCCAGCAGCAACTCTACGAAGCGGGTTGGTACACCGTCACGCCGGCAAAGATCGGCGCGCGGATCATTGCTGGTGCGGTCTTTGGTTTTACGATTGGAATGTCACTCGCCGCGTGGCGTCATTCGACGGATCTCCTCTACATCGCAGGTATCGTACTCTTCACGATTGCCGGCGCGTATCTGCCGTTGTCGCAATTGAAAATCGCCGTCAAAGAGCGCAAGATCAAAATTACGAAAGCGCTCCCCGATCTTCTCGATATGCTCGCATCGACGGTGCAGGCCGGACTTGCATTTAACGCGGCCCTCGCTGTCGCCCAGGAAGTCGCCGTCGGGCCCCTGGGCGAAGAGCTAAAAGCGGTTCTTTCCGAAGTTCGTCTCGGTCGATCGCGTAGTGACGCGCTCAAATCGATGTCGATGCGAGTGCGACAAGAACAACTCGCGACGACCGTCACGGCCGTCGTCCAAGCCGAACGTTTGGGGTCAAACCTCGCTGCCGTTCTCGAAGAGCTCGCCGAAGAAGTTCGCAATCGACGCATGATTCGAGCCGAAGAACTCGCCAATCTCATGCCAACAAAGATGGTCTTGCCGATGGCGCTCTTCATGTTGCCCGCACTTTTCGTCATGATCTTCGGCGGGGTCGTCGCGCAATATCTCGCAAGCAACTCACAATAAGCTTTTGACGAACGCTTTGTGGTTCGCGCCGCTCGTCGGTCTGCTCTACGGATGCGCCGCGGATTTGGGCCTAAAATATAGCGCCTCGATGTGCGAAGAAATCGTTCCGTTCCAGGATGGCCCGCGGCCGGGAACGCCACCGACGATTGCGTTGATCATCGGGGCCACGATCGTCGGCACCATCCTCGCCGCGCGGGGGGTGCCAATGCTAGGACTTACCGTCTTCGCGGTGCTCGTCGTTTCGCTCGTCGCATCATGGTACAGCGACGTACGATGTGGCATCGTACCCGACTTCTTCACGCTCGTTCCGCTCGTGCTCGTTTTCGGAATCGCTCTGATTGAGCGCAATCCAATGCCGATTCTCTCGGCCGTCATCGTGTTCGTACCATTCGCGGCTGCGGCGTTGTTTTCGAAGGGCCTCGGGATGGGGTGGGGCGATGTCAAACTCGTCGCGCTCGGCGCGGCCGTTCTCGGTTTACGAAGCTCGGTGCTGGCGTTCTCGGCCGCCTGTCTGCTCGCCGTCGTGATCGCGATGATTCGGAGACGCCGTGACGAACCGGTCGCCTTCGTGCCCTATCTCGCTAGTTCGATCACCGTCGCGCTGACGATTCCCATCTTTCCCTGACGATGCTGCTCCGCAACGCTAGTAATGGAACCGTTCTCGCAACCAACGTCGCGCGCGCGACGGATGCGTGGTCGCGTGGCATCGGGTTGCTCGGCCACAAGTCGGTGGCGCCGGCGGAAGGCTTGTGGATCGACGGCTGTTCGGCCGTACACACGGTCTTCATGCGCGCGACGATCGACATCTTTTTTCTCGACAAGGATCAGCGGGTGTTGAAGATCGCGAGTTCGGTTGCGCCGTATCGACTCGCCGTAACGTGTCGCAACGCCGTCTCGGTGGTCGAACTCGGTGCGACGGGCGACACCGTGCGCGACGTGCTGGTCGGCGATCGCCTCGCATTGGAATGAGGGGGCGCCCGTGGACGAATGCGACGTTTGTTACGTCGTACGCGGTCATCGCGCTCGCGACGCTCGTCGCGATCGCTCGATCGACGCCCGAACTCGATCGGTGCGCTGAGAACGCATTCCTCGGGCGTGCGATGCTTTCGGCGAGCGGTATCACACGGGAATTTGGTCCCGAAACCGCCGCGATGTCGGCGCCGGGCGGTGCGATCGGCTGGCTCGGCAACGTGGTTCACGCGGTGCTGGTCGCGACGCCGGTTGGTCTAGCGACGTGTTCGACGCTCGCCGCCGTTTCGGCGCTCGGCTGTTTTGCACTCGTGGGGCTCCGCGCGCGAGCGCTCGTACCTGCGCCGTTTGCGATCGCTGCGGTTCTCGTCACGTTCGCGTTGTCGCTCGATGCGTTGCACCCCGGCGGATCGACGGCGATCCTCTTCTTCGCAGCTGCCTTCGTTGCCGCACTCGATCTCGAGACTTGGGTGGGTGTCGTCCTCGCGGCGATCATTGCCGTTGCGTGGTGTAACGTCGATGCGTCGGGCGTCCTCGCGCCGATTTTCGCAGTCGCGAGCCTCGTCGGACGGTGCTTCGGAATCAGTAGGACGTCCTCGCTTCGCAAAGCAGCGCTTACCTCTTTGGTTGCGGTCGGCGCGCTTCTCGCAACGCCGTTGGGGCTGGCATATCCCTATCTCGCATTCGCATCGCTCCGTTTGGCTGGTACGTTTAGCGACACGGTCGGTTGGGCGCCGTTCGAGATCGCGCCGATTGCGTATCGTCTCGGTTTTACGGCGCTCGTCTTCGCAGCGCTAACGCTCGGCGTTCGCGCACGCGGTCCGCGTGATGCGACGCTAGCGATCGTCGCGATCGTGCTCGCGCTCTCGAGCGGTGCGCTCCTTCCAATCGCGGCAATCGTGGTCGCGCCTACTCTCGCGGTTGCCGCGGCGGATCTCGGCCGCCGGCCTGCGCGTGAACGCAAACGCGATGTCGCAGCAACGATCGGTATGGTACCGTACTTCGTTGCGCTCGTCGTCGTCACAGTCGTGGGGTCGCTCGTCGTTGGGTCACGCGGTGTGGCCGACACTGCACGAGCGAACGAGCCGCAACGGAGCCTGCGGGACCTCGCACGACGCAGCGATATCCGCCGCGTTGCCTGCACCGAGGTCGAGTGGTGCGATGGCGCGGTGGCGCTGGGATTACGCGTGCTCGCCGACGATCGCATCGGCGCGATGCCGATCGCGGTGCGGCGCGCGCAAGCGCGCATCTCGCGCGCACGCATCGGCTGGCGCGTCGACGTAGGTCGCTACGGTATCGACGCGATCGCGACGACGCCGCATACCGCGCTCACGACGTTGCTCGTTGAGTCGGGTTGGACGCGCGTCTCGCATGCAGGTTCCGTCGCGGTGTTCGTGCGACCGGGGCGCGGCTCGTGAAGTACGCATGGCTCGTCATCGGCGTCCTCGCCGCGCAATTTCTCGCGACAGCGATTGCCTTTCCGCAAGTCGATGGCGACCTTCACTGGCAACGTTGGCTTGGTCGTGCGATCGTGGAACACGGCGCGATTCCGCGCGCGCTCGGCACCGAAACATTTAGCGCACCGGGTTCTCCATGGACTCCGCAAGAGTGGCTCTTCTCGCTCGCTGCTTCGCGCGCGACGGGTGCCATCGGTTGGGCGCTTTTCGCGGGCGGTATCGCGCTCTGCGCGCTCGTTGCGCTCGCGCTCGCGTCGTGGCACGCGGAACGTCGTGGTGCATCGCCGCGAGCGATCGTCGTTTGCCTCGTTCCCGCGGGGCTCGGCCTCTTCGCGTCGTTCGGCGTGCGCGTTCAAGTCGCGGCGTGGCCGCTACTCGCGCTATTTTTGCTCTTGCTCGATCTCGAAGGGCCGCTCGCCTTTGCAGCAATTGCCGTCGCCGCCGTGTGGTCGAACGTGCACGCAAGCGCGATGCTCGCACCGATCCTCGCGAGTGCGGCCGCGTTCGGTACGTTCGTCGATGATCGCGGTCCGAGCCCCGCGTTTCGTCGTCGCGCGATCATCGCCGTCGGCTCGGCAATCGCGATTTGCGCGAACCCTTTTGGCGTCGGCTTACCGGCCTACGCGCTTTCGCTTTTCAACAGTCCGCTCAAAGGGTACATTGTCGAATGGGACGTGACCAACCTCGGACATACATCCTTCGTGCTCGGCGCGTTGCCTTTGCTCGCGCTTGCGTGCATCGTTGCCGTCCCGCAGGCGTGTCGATCCGTGCGCGACCTCGTCGTGCTCGTCGCATTTTCGTATCTGCTCTTGAGCGCGGCGCGCAACATCGCACTCTTCGGTCTCGTCGCGTTGCCCATCGTGGCGCCCGCGCTCACGCGCGCTTTTGCATTCTTCGCACCGAGCCCACCACCGCGAAACGCACGTGAAGTGCGGGCAGAGCGAATCGCAGGGATCGTGATGCCGGCGATCGGTGTGATGCTCGCGCTCGTCGTCGGCATCGGGCTCTTGCGCAGTGGGGAACGCACGAAAGATACCCTCGCCGCGCGCGCGATCGGGTCTCTCGATTCGCTCGCGGGCGAGCGACGCTTATTTTGTGCCGATTTCGCATGGTGCGGGCTGGCAGTCGGAAAGCCGAACGTGCGCGTCTTTCTCGACGGTCGTGCCGATCCGTATCCGCTGACCGTGTGGACCGATTTCGACAGAATCGCTCGTCTGCGTCCGTCATGGCGCGAAGCACTTGCCCGGTACGACGTCGATACGATCGTCGTCTCGAAGGACGCGCCGCTCGATCAGGCGCTGGCTTTGGGAGTACCGAGAGCTTGGCGATCGACATACGCGGATAAAAACTTTCGCGTGTGGGTTCGCGTTCGCGATCAGCCGTCGACGAGTGCCGCGGCCCCGCGCGTTTTGCGCGCGCGTAACTCGCGAGCGCGCGCGGCGTATTCTGCCGCCTGACGCACGTGGCCCGCGTCGGTATGATACTCGGCGAGCCGTTCGAGCACGCCGAGAAAAAGCGCCGCGAACATCGCGGCACGCGCCACATACCATGGCTCGGGATACTCGCCGCCCAGGAGTTCGCCCGCGTAAATGGACTCGGCAGCACGATAATGCGCGAAGGCTTCGGCGACATGCCCGCGTTCGCGTTCGCCATCGCCGTCCGCAACGTGCGCGCTGAAGCGTCGGACGTCGATGACCGTTCGCTCGAGGGCGATGGCGACATCGCCACGTGATGAAAAGTAGCGTTCGACTTCGGCATACCCGACGATCGTGGCGAAGGCTTTGCGAATATTGCTCGATGCCGTGCGCAGACTCTGCGTCGCCGCGTGACTGTTGGTGCCGGGCCAGAACGTGGTCAGGAGTTCGGTGCGCGTCGCAGAGCCATCTGGCTTCAAGAGCAGATATTTCACGATTTGAGCTTCTCGGCGGCGAATCCATTCGATCTTTCGCTCGCCGATCGTAGCTTCGAAACGACCGAACATCCGCACGACCAGAAGCGCCGCCTCGTCGAGGGCGGGTGCCTCTCGCGGTCCGGTTTCGACGTCGAGTTGGCGCGCGACGCGATACGGACGATACGCGCCATCGGCATACGTAACGAAAAGTCCCCGTTTTTCCAAGAGCGCGAGCCGATCGCGATCCTGCGCCAAATTCGAACCGCGCAAGGCCGCGCGAAACGCCTCGACATAGGCGGTTCCCGCTTTGTGTAATTCCGCATCGATGAACTCGCGAACGTGGCGCGCATTGATCTGCCGCCAGCGATCGAACGCGCCCCCGAGCGAGGCACCGTCGCCTACGGCATCGCGCAGAGCCCAATTCGCGACGAGAGGCCAGCCTTCGGTCTCTTCGAGAAAGCGTGCGATCTCCGGCGTCGCGTACGTGATGCCGTGCAGATCGCAGAGTCGTGCGATGTCGTCTGCCGTAAAGGCGAGCGCGCGAGCTTCGAGCGCCGCACCGAAACCGCGAGCGATGAAACTCGGCGCATCGATGACCGTCCGCGATCGGGCCGCGAGAACGAACGCGACGCCGATCGGTGCGTTGCGGACGAGATCGACGATCTCTTCGATCGTTTCGGTGGGCGCACGATCGACGTCGTCGATGACGATCTCGCAGGGCGCGAGCGTCGCGAGGGCGCCTTCGAGTGCGTCGGCAGACGCCGGGACGTAGGTGAGTCCGAGTGCGCCTGAGATGCGCTCGCGAAAACGATCGAGCGTATCTTCTCGATCGAGTGCGACGTACGCCGTGGTCGCCTCACGCGTCGCGAGATACCCTACGACCGCCGTCGTTTTTCCCGCACCAACGGGCGCGCTAACGAAACGCAACGGCAAATCGGCGTGGCGTTCGAGCCACGCCGAAAGACGCGTGCGCACGATCGTGGCGGCGGCGAGGCGGGGGAGTTCGGCCCGCCGCGCTACGGAGCGCGGAAGGTGATCGGCCGTATCAGTGTTTCCTGGCCGAGGCCGGTAGCGTACGTCGCGACGATGGAGTAGCGAGTGGCGGCAAGCTGCGCCGGAGGGTGCAGGACGACGGTTTCATCACCGGGCGCGACGTCGCTCCCCACAATTTCATCCGTCGACGAACCCATGAGCGCGACGTGGAGGCCGGGCCGATACGTGTCGACGCGCACGACGATCGGTTGCGACGGATTCTGAATGGGGTCGACGGCGATCGGCGCGACCGTGCGCGGCACGGAGACGACACGCTCGCCTGCAACCGGCGCAACGGCGGGAAAGGCGAGCGCGGGCGCGCCATGCAGAATGGTGAGGGGTGTCGCGATCTCGGCATGCGTCGCGCCGCGCAAGGCCGTTGCAACCACGCGAAAATCTTGATCGACGTCGACGGTCGGAGCGACGATGAGCGAGCGGCCGCGCGGATTGAGCATCGCCTCGGCGCGGACCGTTCCGAGCGCATCGATAAGGCGCACGACGCCGCTGTCGGCGCTCGCCCGATACGTCGCGACGATCGCTTCGCCGCCATGTACGGTATCGCGTTCGAGCGTGAGATCGGAGACGTGTGCGACGTCGCTTGCGAGACCGGCTCCACGCGAGATATGGTGATCGACGACCGGATCGGGAAGCGAGACGACGTGCGTGGTGCGCTCGTCGGAGCCGAGCTGGCTTGCCGTGCTGACGCGAACGTCGTAGCCGCTCGATACATGACCCGTTGGAAGGACGACCGTGAAGGCACCGCTCGGGCCCTCGAGCGTGCCGCGACGGATCTGCAGGCCGTCGGGCGTTTCGATGACGTAGCGCGCGCGCGTGGAGTCGCCGAGGGCGTACGCGACGGTAAATGGCGTCCCACCGCGGACCGCCGCGGGGGCGGCGAGTGCGAGAACGCGCGGATGCATGGCTGCGAATGCCGTCGCGCCGAGGGCAAAGATCAACACGGCCGACGCCATGGCGATCGTGCGTTTGGCAAAGCGATGCACCTCGTTCGGCTGCGGCTGCGCGTCGAGCGTGAGTTGCGCCTCGTCGGCGAAGAGTTCGGCAACGACGCGTGGCGTCGCGTGCTTGCGGCCGAGAGCGACTTCGACTTCGATGGCGATCGCGGAAAATGGCGGAACGACGATCGCGCTCCAGCTGATGCGCCCGTGCGACATCGCGTCTGGGGCGTAGCAGAAGGTCGCGAGTGGGGTCGGCGTGTCGTTGGCCACCATGAGCTCGTAGGTCGCTCGGCGTGGCCGAGTGCGAATACCCGTCGGACGCAGGTCGGCTGCCACATCGCCGAAGGGAAGGCGGAGCACGGAACCCGACATCGCGCATGGTGAAGCCGCAGGCGTCGGAAGGTGGCCGACGATCTCGCGGATCGCGAGCCGCGAATTGCGGGCCTCGATACGTTGCAACATGTCTTTTCGGTATCGGCCGATCGATGCCAGAACGTAGGTGCGATGCCGCACATCGCGCGTTTCAATTTTTATTCTCGCCGCAACGACCGTCTTGAAAAGGCCTCGAGCTTGGAACGGAAGCTTACGCCGCATGGAGGATCCGGGGCGCTCGCGGCGACCGGTGTCGAGTTTCGGCGCACCGTTCGCGAGCTTCGCTACGTTAGCGCAAGAGGCGGCCGCGGCTACGCGGACCTCCCGTACCGATTTGTGCGGCGATGATGTTTACCGTGCGATCGAGTTCGCGCGACATCGTATCGCCACCACACGTGAGGTCGGGTGACGTCTTGCCGTCGTAGACGATCGTTGTGGTCGATCCAAACGACGCGCTCTTCATGCAATGACCACCGGGCATGACATCGAGCGGACCGGCTGCGCGTAATTTTTTGAAGAGCCACCGTACTTGCGCGAGCCCCGCGGTTGCATGCGTGAGTTCGCCATCCGTCGTCATGTCGACACTCGCATCGGGATGGACGACGATCGTGTATCCGGCCATGTTGGTCGAGCCGGAGTTGCGGATCAGCGCATCCGTCGGACGTATCGGCGGAAGCATACGCGGTGCGGTTGCGGGACCGCGTCGCACGAGTGGATCGTCGGCCGCGGGTGTCGTCGTCGCCACAGGCATGGGTGTGGCGGGCATGACGATCGGCGTGACGACGGGAAGCGGCGTGACCTGTGCCAGGAGCGCTGCAAAGGCGATGCCGGCGAGCGTGGTTGTCATGATATCCGACAAACGCTCGCTCGGGACGAATCGTTAGCCGCCCATGCGTTTGGTGCGTCGATTCGCTTGCATAAAGTACGCGATAATCGTATCGCGCTTGTCACCTTGGATCGAGACGATGCCGTCTTTTGCCGTTCCACCCGCACCGCAACGTTTTTTGAGGACGGCCGCTACCGCATCGAGTTCGTTCGTTGCGAGTCCGTACACGAGTGTCACCACACCGCCGCGACGCTTCTCGCAACCGACGCGCACGACGCCGTCGTCGGGGACGCTCGCAACACCGGATTTCGTCGGACCCGGGCGCGGCTTCGGCCGATCGAAAGCGGGTAGCGGGAGGCTCCCGTCGGTCGAGTACACGAGTCGGCGGTCGTCATCTGGCATGCGTGTCGGTTCGACGTCTCGTAAAAGAACGCCGTTGCGTGCGTGCGAAGAGCCGAGCATGTTAGGCACGTCGTTCGAAGGCTTCTCGCCCGAAGCGCTCCGTCTCTTACGCGGGGTGGCGCGCAATAACGATCGCGCGTGGTTCGCGCCGCGCAAAGAACGTTTCGAGACCGAGCTCTTCGCGCCGATGCGCGCGCTCGTCCACGACGCTTCCGAGGCGCTCGCACGAGCGAAGATTCCGATTCGCGGCGATGAGAAGAAATCGGTCTTTCGCATCTATCGCGACGTCCGCTTCGCGCACGATAAATCGCCATATCGCACGAATGCAGCGGCCTATCTTTCCTACGACGGCGGCCGCGATACGCCGGGCGGGATTTACATCCACATCGAACCCGGAAAGTGTTTCCTCTCCGTCGCCTTCTATCGGATCGAGAAATCGATGCTGGAGCGTTGGCGGCGCGCGATGGCGAGCCGACCGAAGGCGTTCGCACGCGTGCTCGCAGCGCTCGAAAAAAATAGCTTGCCGCTGCAGCGTCCGGGCGACGACGGCGACGACGGCGACGCGCTCGTGCGGATGCCGCGCGGATACGATGCCGCCGAACTCGGTGCGATCGCGCCCTACTTCCGGCTACGATCGTTTTGTGCGGATCGCGCACTTACCGACGCCGAAATCGGTTCGCGCGCTCTCGTCGATCGTATCGTCACGCTCGCCAAGGATGCGAAGCCACTCCTGGATTTTGGATGGTCGCTCGAGTAGAGCGATGGAGTTCGCGTCGTCAGCGCGTGAGCATCGACTCGCCCGCGCGTGGCGCACGCGCTTTGGGGCTTACGTCACGCATCGTCGTCGGCGAAGCTGATGACGCGTTCGCGGCGGCATTTGCGAGCGTACGCTCCCCGTAACTAACGAACCAATGTGCGAGAAAAAGTAAGAGCGCGGCGTCGTCGAGGAAGCCGAGCAGCGGGATGTCGCCGAAAATATTCAGCGGAGAGATGATGAAGACCGCCGCGAGTCCGGCGGCAATCTTGACGCGCAGCGGAATGCGTGTGTTGCGAAGCAAGGGAAGCACGCGCGGTAACTCGAGGCGCGCGATCGACATCGTTTTGAAGACGTTCACGAAGCCCCCGTACCCACGTTGGAGGCATTCGTTTCACGAAAGGCCGAGGATGCGGCCCTCATCGTCGATATCGATCTTCATCGCGGCGGGCGTCGCACCGAGCCCGGGCATCGTTTGCATGTCGCCGCAGATCGGATACACGAAGCCGGCACCGACCGAAGCGCGCATCTCGCGTACGGGGAGCGTCCAACCCGTCGGCGCACCTTGCAACGTCGGATCGGATGAGATCGAGAGGTGCGTCTTCGCGATGCAGACGGCGAGTTTGCCGAAGCCGTTGCGTTCGAAGGTTTCGCACTGACGCGCGGCCGTCGGCGTGTAGCTCACGCCGGAGGCACCGTAGATTTTCGTTGCGACCGCTTCGATTTTTTCCTTGAGTGTCGCCGAATCCGGATAGAGGAAGTGGAAGTTCGACGGCTCCTCACACGCCTCGATGACGACGCGCGCGAGATCGGTCGCGCCCTTTCCGCCATCGACGAAGTGCGTCGAAACCGCGACGCGGACGCCCATCTCGCGCGCGATCTCGGCAATCGCCGCGTGCTCCGAGGCGTGGTCGCCGGGGAACGCGTTGATCGCGACGACGGGCGAGACGCCGTGAACGCGAATATTCTCGATCTGCTTGCGCAGATTCGCAGCACCGGCACGCACGTCGTCGGGTGATTCGAGCAGCATCGCTTCGGGCAACGGTTTGCCCGCGATGACGCGGAATTTCCCCGAGTGTAATTTGAGCGCGCGGACGGTCGCGACGATGACGCACGCATCGGGAACGAGCCCCGATGCACGACATTTGATATTGAAAAAACGCTCGGCGCCCATATCGGCGCCGAAACCTGCTTCGGTGATCAAGTAATCTGCCGTATGGATGCCGATGAGATCGGCCATGACGGAGGAATTGCCGTGCGCGATATTCCCGAACGGCCCCGCGTGGACGAGGACGGGCGTGTTTTCGAGCGTCTGCATGAGGTTCGGTTTGAGCGCGTCGCGCAAGATCGCCGCCATCGCGCCCGCGGCTTCGAGATCGCCCGCGGTCACGGGTGCGCGATCCGGTGTGTATCCAACGACGATCCGCTGGAGCCGCGCGCGCAGATCGGGATACGAGGTCGAGAGCGCGAGGATCGCCATCACTTCCGATGCGGCCGTGATGTCGAAGCCCGTCTGTCGGACGACGCCGTCGAGGGCGCCGCCGAGCCCGACGATGACGTTTCGCAAACTGCGATCGTTGACGTCGAGCACGCGGCGCCAGGTGATATTTTTGAGATCGAGTCCGCGTGCGTTGCCCTGGTTGAGATGGTTGTCGACGAGTGCCGAGAGCATGTTGTGCGCGGAGGTGACGGCGTGGAAGTCACCCGTAAGATGGAGGTTGAGGAGTTCCATCGGAACGACTTGGCTATAGCCGCCGCCCGCAGCGCCGCCCTTAATGCCGAAGGTCGGCCCGAGCGAGGGTTGACGGATCGCGATCGTCGCGCTCTTGCCGACGTGCTGCATCGCCTGGCCGAGGCCGACGGTCGTTGTCGTCTTGCCTTCGCCAAGTGGCGTCGGCGTGATCGCCGAGACGACGACGTATTTCGCGCGCGGACGATCTTTGAGCGCGTCGATTACGGAGAGTTTGATCTTCGCGACGCTATCGCCGTAGGGCTCGAGGAATGCGGGCGCGATCCCCATTTTGCCCGCGATATCGGTCAGCGGCAGAAGTTTCGCCGATTGTGAGATCGTTAAGTCCGAAAGCATCGCCTACGCGCTCGCGACGAGACGCGCGAGCGACGATTGTGGCCGCGCGCCGACGTGCGCGATGATGTCGGCTGCCGCCGCACTCCCGAGTTCCGCGCACGCGCGGTACGACGCACCGGTCGTGAGCGCGTAGAGGAATCCCGCAGCATAGAGATCGCCCGCACCCGTCGTGTCGACGACGTGTTCGACGTGCACCGAGGGGACCTCGATGACGGCATCGGCGGAAACGACGATCGAGCCGCGCGCGTCGCGCGTGATTGCGGCGAGACCCGTCATCGTGCGGATCCGCTCGGTCGCCACGTCGATGCGATCGGTTTCGAAGAGCGCGTTGATCTCCGATTCGTTTGCGAAGACGATATCGACGTGATGATCGACGAGTGCGAGGAACGCGTCGCGATGGCGATTGACGCAGAAGGCATCGGAGAGCGAGAGCGCTACTTTTCGACCCGCTGCGTGTGCGATTTGAGCGGCTTTGTGAAATGCTTCCTTCGCGTGCGGTTCGTCGTAGAGATAGCCTTCGAGATACGTGATTTGCGCGGCCGCGATGAGATCCGCATCGACGTCGGCGGGCCCGAGCGTGACGCAAGCGCCGAGATACGTGTGCATCGTGCGCTGCGCATCGGGCGTGACGAAGATGAGACAGCGCGCGGTGCTCGGGCCGCTCGTCGTGGGCGGCGTGCGGAAGGTCGCGCCCACGGCCGTGATGTCGTGGCGAAATGCCGTACCGAGGATATCGTCGTGGACTTTCCCGATGTAGGCGGTGCGCCCACCGAGCGAAGCGATACCGGCGATGGTGTTTCCGGCGGAACCGCCGGAGGTTACCGTGGTGTTGCCCATGGCGGTATAGAGGGCTTCCGCGCGCGTCTCGTCGACGAGCGTCATCGAGCCTTTCGCCATGCCGTGCGTTTCGAGGAACGCATCCTCAGCCGTGGTGATCACGTCGACGATGGCATTGCCAATCCCGACGACATTATAGCGGTCGCTCATCCTCGGGCGTTTTGGGATGTGGGCGCTCGAACCATGCCGGCGTCCGAATCGCTCCCGCCCCGCCGCGCAACTTCAAAAACCGGCTCAGAGCGATCGTCCAACCTCGCGACCCTTGATGACGAAGGAGATGGTGCCGAGGCGATGACGGTGGTCGAGTCCGGTCGCGCCCGTGCTAGTGTTTAACGAACGTCGTCGTATGAATCGTTTGGCCGTCCGTTTCGATTTGAATTTCACCGTCACGGTCGGTCCGCAAGACGCGAATCGCACGGTGGTCGAGTGCGTCGATCGTTTGCGGAGCGGGATGACCGAAGAGATTCTGCGCACCGACGGAGATGATGGCTTCGTGCGGAGAAACCGCGTCGAGAAACGCGGGTGTCGTGCCGTAGGCGCTGCCGTGGTGACCGACCTTGAGCACATCGGCCTGCAAGTCGACGCCGGCTCGCAACAGCCGAGCCTCGGTCTCCGCGCCCGAATCGCCGGTGAAGAGCATGCGAAAGCGTCCGAATTCGATTCGAAATACGAGCGAGTTACTGTTGATATCGCTTCGCGATCCGCGGATGAGCGGTAACGTAGGACCGTAAAAACGCAACGTGACGCCGTCGTCGGTATGCCAGATATCGCCACCGCGCGGCGTGCGTATCGCGATGTGCCGCGTGCGTGCGACGTCGAGCGCGTCGCGGTACGCGTGTCCCGCGTAGATTTGTGCGGTGTCGGCGAAAAAATCGGCACCGAGCGTTCGTAGCACCGGCGCTACCCCACCCGCATGGTCTCCATGTGGATGCGAGAGCAGCACGGCATTGAGATGATGCACGCCCGCGCGAATGAGAAACGGCACGACGACGCGTTCCCCAACCGCCTCGGCGACGGAGATCCCACCGCTGGGCGCGCCGCGTTCGAGACGACCACCGGCATCGACGAGCAGGGCATGGCCCTTCGGCGTCTGTACGAGAATGGCGTCGGCTTGCCCGACGTCGATTGCAGAAATGCGTAGCGCGTGCGTCGGCACGCGCGGCGGCCACAAACAGAGCGTGCTCGCTGCGACGAGGACGACGATCGCAACGCGAATGCGTTCGCGCGCGAGGGCGATCCCCGCCACGACGCAGGCGAGGTCGTAGGCAACGATCGTCCACACGGGCGGTGGCGTCGCGATCACATGCGCGCCCGGTAACGTGCCGACGAAGCGGACGACGGCCACGATCCAATCGCACAGCGACGTTTCGACGTTCGCAAACATCGCCGCAACGAATGCAACGGGTGATGTGGCGAGGGTTAGAAATCCGACGATCATCGCAACGCCGACGACAGGCACGACCAGCAGATTCGCGAGCGGCGCGTACGGCGCGATGACGAGAAACGTCGCGGCGGTTAGCGGCCAGGTACCGATTTGCGTCGCGAGGGCGACGCCGATCGCTTCGCTTGCGAGATGTGGCACGCGCGCTTCCTCGCACGCTCGCGCGATCGGTCCCGCAAACGCGAAGATCGCGGCGACACACGAAAACGAGAGCCCGAACGAGACCGTGACGACCGATGCGGGTCGCATCAGCGTCACCACGATCGCGGCGGCGGCGAGTGCGTTCCACGAAACCGCTTCGCGTCCCGACGCTCGTGCGAGGAGCACGAATGAAAGCATCGTTGCCGCGCGTAGCGAGGGCAGATGCGCGCCGCTGAACGCCGCGTACGCCCACACGATCGCGATCGCACCGAGCGACGCACCGACGCGTCCGCATCGAAGCAGTTGTAAGAGGGCAACCGCGAGTCCCGCGACCACGCCGAGATGCAGGCCCGCCGTGACGAGCACGTGCACGGTCCCCGTATCTTGAAATTCCGCACGCAAGTCCGGCGGTAGCGCGCCGCGTTCGCCCCACATCGCACCCGCGAGCAACGTCGCATCGGGTTCGCCGAGCGTCGCGTGCAAGTGCGATGACGCCCAGGCGCGGGCGCGGGGAATCCAGAGCGAGACATCGCCTCCGTCGGGCGGCGCACGTGTGATGATCCGCGGATGCACGAGACGCCACGTGATCCCGCGCTCGGCTTCGATGTCGCGCAGACTCGCTTCGCCGGGATTGCGCGCCACGTCGAATGCGGCGCGCTTCGTTGCCAGGAGGAGGCGCGTTCCGATCGCAGGTGCGGTTTCCGGAAAGACGATCGTCGCGAACGCGCCGTCCCCGAGACGGACGACGGCTTCGGTTCGTGCGAAATCGGTCGAGCGAACCTCGATGACCGTCGCTACGAGATGAACGAAATGTGCATCCGGCGTGGGGAGTCGGGCACCGGTGCGGAGGTGCGCGTACAAAATTCCGCTCGCGAGGGCGGCCACGACGCTCGCGCGAATCACGCCGGAGGCAACACGCGAGACGAATGCGACCACCCCAGCCACGGCAAGCGTCGGCACGGCGACGCCGAGATAAACGCTTGCGACGCCCGCTACGAAGGCGAGCGCCGCCGGTACGAGATGCGCGCGAATCACGTGCTACCACGTCACGACGGCGAATCGCGTCGTCAAGGAGTCTCATGCGAGTCATCATCACCGGCGGGGCCGGATTCATCGGATCGCACATCGCCGACGCGTACCTTGCCGCCGGTCACAACGTTTGCGTCGTCGATAGCCTGTGGGCACATGGCGGCGGACGTCGCGATAACATCGCGCAGCGCGCATCGTTCCTCCACGTCGATATCCGAGACGCATCGCTCGAACGCGTTTTTCGCGATTTCAACCCCGATATCGTCAGCCATCATGCCGCGCAGCACAGCGTCGCGATCAGCGTGCGCGATCCGCAACTCGACGCGCAAGTCAACGTGATGGGCCTCATCAACGTGCTCGAAAATTGCGTGAAGGCTAGCGTCAAGAAAGTCATCTTCGCTTCGAGCGGCGCGACGTTCGGCGAACCTGCGAAGCTGCCGGCCAACGAATCGACGCCACAAAAACCCGAGTCGCCGTACGCGATCACGAAGATGGTTGCGGAACACTACTTACACTTTTACAAGGCGCAGCACGGCCTCGATTTCACGGCCCTCCGCTACGGCAACGTCTTCGGTCCGCGTCAGGATCCCAACGGCGAAGCGGGTGTGATCTCGATCTTCATCGGACGCTTCCTCGCAAAGCAAGGCATCAAAATCACGTGGGACGGCGAGCAGACCCGCGATTACATTTACGTCGGCGACGTCGCATCGGCGAATCTCCAAGCGCTCACGCGGGGGAGCGGGATGTCGTATTGCATCGGCACCGGTCGCAAGACGAGCGTGAACGAGATCTACCGCGCGCTCGTGGAAGTCACGGGTATCGAAGCGCCGGTGGAACACGTCGAGCGTCGCGCGGGCGACGTGCGCGACGCGCAATTCGATTCCGCACTCGCGCAACGCGAACTCGAATGGAACGTCGAGACCTCGCTCGTCGAGGGCATGCGCAAGACCGTCGACTACTTTCGCTCGCGGCTTCCCGCCTGATGTCGTTTCTGGATCTTTCCGGTCGTACGAGTATCGTCACCGGTGGTAGTCGCGGCATCGGCGCGTCGGCCGCAATGGAACTCGCGCGTGCAGGCTCCGCGATCGCGATTTTCGATCTCGACGGCGACGAAGCGAGCCACGCAGCCGCGGCGATCGAACGCGAGACGGGAAAGAAAGCGCGCGGCTATGCAGTCGACGTCCGCAAATCCGCCGTGCTCGCGCTGATGTGCGATGCGGTGGCGCAAGACTTTGGCGGTATCGACCACCTCGTCAACAACGCGGGCGTGCAATTCGTCGCGCCGATCGCCGATTTTCCCGACGACAAATGGGATTTCGTTACGTCGATCAACCTCGATGGCGTCTTTTACGCAACCAAAGCCGTGTGGCCGCACATGGTCTCGCGCGAGCGCGGTCGTATCGTCAATATCGCGAGCGTTCACGGGCTCGTCGCATCGCCGTACAAGCCCGCATACGTCGCAGCGAAGCACGGAGTTATCGGGCTTACGCGCGCATCCGCACTCGAAGGCGCGACACTCGGGATCACCGTCAACGCAGTCTGTCCAGGTGCGGTGATGACCGATCTCATTCGCGGCCAAGCTGCGCAACTCGTGCAGTCTTATGGTGGCAACATCACCGAAGACGAAGCACTCGCGCGTGCTTTTTTGGAAGCGATGCCGACCAAGACGTTCATCGACCCGCAAGAAGTCGGGCAACTCTGCGCTTACCTTTGCTCCGATGCCGCGCGCTCGATTACCGGCGCGCCAATCTCGATCGACGGCGGCTGGTCCGCCCACTAACCGCGTCCCGCAAACGAGCTTACGCTCGTCGTTCGACGAGCGTTTCCGAAAAGAGAGATGATATGGCCGCACACGTCCTCGCCCTTTACAACGCGCCAACCGATCCGACGCACTTCGAGCAGTACTATCACGGCACGCATATCCCGATCGCGAAAAAACTGCCGGGTTTACGGTCATATTCGATCAGTAAAGGCGCGATCGGCACGCCGACGGGCGCCGCGCCGTACTATCTGGTCGCCGATCTCGTGTTCGATTCGATGGAGGCGATCCAAGCCGCGCTCACCTCACCGGAAGGCGCTGCAACCGTCGCCGACGTGCCGAATTTCGCGACGACCGGCGTGACGCTCTTGATGTACGAAACCGCGACCGTCTAGCCATCCTCTCGGCTTCGCGCGACGTTCACACGCGGTGAATTTTCGCGCGAACCACGTATTGATCTGCGACGGAGTAATAGAGGTGGATTTCGCCGTCGATGTCGATCGCTGAGGCGGCGAAGGCGATGTCGGTATCGTCGGTTTGGCGCTTGAGGTGAGGCAAGACGATCGGCTCGAGCGAGCGCGCGACGACACGCGTGTAGGCTCGGTCGAAAACGATCCACCCGATTCGCCACTGCGCGTCCCGCGTCGCACCGTTGTAGAACATCACCGGAAAATCGGCATCGCTCGTCACGACGGGCCCGGTACTGAGATGGTAGTTGTCCCACACGTCGTGCCGCGCTTCGAAGAGCGGCGGTAGTACTTGCCATGGCCCGTCGACGTTTGACGAACGGGCGACGCCGATCTTCGAGCGGTCGTCGTGCGCGTACTCGAAAAAGAGCCGCCAGCTCCCGTCCTCGGCGCGGACGATTTCGGCCTCTTTGGGATTGCGCGCCGCTGCCGACGACGCGAGGGCGATCCCGCGTTTGACGAGATGGCGCAAGTCGCCACCCGAGGCGAGCAAGAGTTCGCCGCGTTTGGCGCGTTCGTTCCATCCCGTGTAGTACACGTATTGCACGCCATCGACGGTCGCGAGCGACGGATCCTCGCAGCCGCCGTTATCGAAGGCCTCGGGATCGGGATCCGGGGCGATCACCGGGACGTCGTCGAGTGCGAAATGGATGCCGTCGAGCGACGTCCCGTAGTGAATGCGTGCGACCTTCCGGCTCGCGTCCTCGTGATGATTGACGACGCGCAGCAAGAGTTCGAAGCGTTCGTTCGTGCGCCACACGAAGGGGCTCAATTTGTACATCGCGCCGAGCTCGGGTGACGCATCGTAAGTGATCTCGTCCGTGGCGTCGAGACGAAAACCGTGGGTATTCGGGGGTGGCAGCGAGCTACTCATAGCCCGAGTATACGCCGTGCATGGCGACCATCACCGTAAGATTCCCGATGTTTCGCGACAATTCGCGCTCAGACAACGACGAGGCTCACGAGTTTCCCCGGCACGAAGACTTCCTTCCGCACGGTCTTCCCTTCGAGATACGTGCGTACGTTCGAGTCGGCATGTGCGAGTGCGAGTGCGTCGTCTCGCGCGATATCGGGTGCGACCGAAAGACGCGCGCGAATTTTGCCGTTGACTTGCACCACGAGTTCGATCGTCGCCACCGCGAGTGCGGCAGGATCGGCTGCGGGCCAGCGCTCGAGATGCACCGAGGTTTCGTAGCCGTAGAGCGACCAGAGCTCGTCTGCGATATGCGGGGCGAACGGCGCGAGCACGATCGGGAGCGCGTGCACGGCATAGAGCGTTGCGGGATCGGCGTGCGCGCCATCCGTCTGCATGAATTTCGTGAGCGCGTTCGTGAGTTCGTCGAGTCGCGCGAGGGTCGTGTTGTAGTGGAAACGGCGCGTGCGCGTCTCTTCGTCACCGCTCTTGAGTGCGGCATGCACGGCGCGCACGAGATCGCGCTGGGCATCGCCCGAGATCGGCGGCAGGACGTCGAGCGGCACGGAGCGTGCGTGCGGCGCGAGTGCGTGCGCGGCGCGCCAAACACGATCGAGAAAACGCACGCGTCCCGCGATGCCCTCGTCGGTCCATTCCATCGTATCTTCGGGTGGCGTCGCCTTCAGCAAGAAGAGCCGCATCGCATCGACGCCCGCACGCTCCGCGGTCTCGTCGATGCCGACGACATTGCCGCGACTCTTACTCATCTTCTCACCGTTGCGTAAGACCATGCCCTGATTGAAGAGTCGCGCGAAGGGCTCGTCCGGGCCGTGCACCCAGCCCTTGTCGTGAAAATATTTGTAGAAGAAACGCGCGTAGAGCAGATGCAAGACCGCGTGTTCGGCGCCGCCGATATATTGATCGACGTTGAGCCACGGGTCGACGCGCGACGCATCGAATGGCGCGTGCTCGTTGTGGACGTCGAGATAGCGAACGTAGTACCAGGACGATTCGAAGAACGTATCCATCGTATCGCTCTCGCGTCGCGCGGGCCCGCCGCATGTGGGACACGTCGTGTTGATGAAGCGGTCGTCGCGTGCGAGTGGCGAGCCTTCACCCGTGATCGGAACGTCGGCGGGTAAGATCACGGGAAGATCGGCGATCGGTACGGGGACTTCGCCATGGGTCGGGCAGTACACGATCGGAATCGGCGTACCCCAATACCGTTGGCGCGAGATCAACCAATCGCGAATGCGATAGTTCACCGTCTTCTCGCCACGGCCGAGGGCGACGAGCCGCTCCCCGATCGCCGTGCGTGCGTTCGCGGAGTGCATGCCGGAGAAATCGCCGCTCGCCATCAGCGTGCCGTCGTCGGTAAAGGCGCGTTCTGGCGGCATCGCGTTATCGGCTATAGGATCTTCGATGACGCGCGGAATCGGGAGCCCCATCTTCGTCGCAAATTCGTAATCGCGATCGTCGTGCGCGGGAACGCCCATCACGGCACCCGTGCCGTACTCGGCGAGAACGTAGTTCGTGATCCAAATCGGTACGCGTTCGTTGGAAAGCGGATTGATTGCGTAGACGCCGGTGAAGACGCCCGTCTTTTCCATGAGGCTCGTGCGTTCGAGTTCGCTTTTATTCTTAAGCGTTGCGGCGAAGGCGTCGACGACGGGGCGCTGCGCGGGATGCTGCGCGAGCATCGCTTCGACGAGCGGATGTTCGGCGGCGACCGCGATATACGTGATGCCGAAGAGCGTGTCGACGCGCGTCGTGTAGACCGAAATGCGCTCGGAGAGGTCTTCGACGTCGAACGAAAACGTGACGCCGACGCTACGGCCGATCCAGTTGCGCTGCATCGCCTTAATCTTGTCGGGCCAGCCGTCGAGGCCATCGATACTCGCAAGGAGGCGATCGGCAAACGACGTGATCTTTAAAAACCACTGCGAGAGATTGCGCCGTTCGACGAGAGAATTACAGCGCCAGCAACGGCCGTCTTCGACCTGCTCGTTTGCGAGCACGGTTCGATCCTTGGGACACCAGTTGACGGGCGCTTCGCGTTTGTAGGCGAGGCCGTCTTCGTAGAGTTTTAAGAAGAGCCACTGATTCCAGCGATAGTATTCGGGTTCGCAGGTCGCGAGTTCGCGCGACCAGTCGTAACCCGTTCCCATCAAGCGAATCTGGCGTTCCATGTTCTTGATGTTGTCGCGCGTCCACACGCCGGGATCGATGCCGCGGTCGATTGCGGCATTTTCGGCGGGTAACCCGAACGCATCGAAGCCCATCGGATGGACGACGTTGTAGCCCTGCATGCGATTCATGCGTG
The DNA here is from genome assembly GCA_031420415.1 of Vulcanimicrobiota bacterium. Taxonomy (GTDB): domain Bacteria; phylum Vulcanimicrobiota; class Vulcanimicrobiia; order Vulcanimicrobiales; family Vulcanimicrobiaceae; genus JANYGA01. The sequence continues at coordinate 129,004 of JANOMT010000024.1, read as the reverse complement.
CGACGGCGTCACCGAGCGTGTAATTTTTCGCATGACCGACGTGCAGATCGCCTGAGGGATAAGGCAGCATCTCGAGGATATAGCGCTTCTCGCGCGCATCGTCGTCGTTCGCACGGTAGATTCCGGTGCGCTCCCAGGCGGCTTGCCAACGGTGTTCCACGGCGGAAAAATCGTACGTGAGCGGGGCGCGTTCTTCGAGCATTCCGACATACTTCGGCCGCTTGGCGCCCGGCGGCCTTGCGGTACCTCCGCCGAGGTCTTGTTGGGCGAGGTGTCGCGCGTGATTGATCCGGTATGCAGCTGCCACTACCGGTTCTTGCGGGCGTCATCGTCGTCGCCGCAACGGTCGCGGGGTACCGCGCGTTCGCGGCGCTTCCCCATCCGAGTTTTCATTTTGGGACGAGCACCTCGACGGTTGCGGCGGCTCCACCGGGATCCGATGGCGTATTCGTGCTTGCGACGCCTCGTGCCACGAGCGAAGCGCGCGCGAGACATCGCGGTCGGCACGGCGCGAACGGCGCTCTGGACGGTGACGGCGGGGCGATCGTCGTCTACGTGGCGGGTGCAGTCGCGCATGCCGGCCTCTATCGGCTCCCCGCACGCGCGCGCGCCGACGATGCATTGCGCGCGGCAGGCGGCGCGCGGAGCGACGCCGATCTCCTCGCCGTCAATCTTGCGGCGCGCCTCGCCGATGGCGACGAAGTTGCCGTCTACCCGCAGGGCAGCGCGCCCGGAACGCACGCACGGCGCAGCACCACGCACCAAGCCGGCGCGAATCGGACGCACGCGCGCAAAGCGAAAGGACCGCGCAAACGCCGAGTCATCGCGAGCGACGGCGGATCGACTCCGGAGATGTCCGTGGATCTCAACACCGCAGATGCGAGCGAACTCGAGACGTTACCCGGGGTTGGATCGGCTCTCGCGGAGCGTATCATTATCGTCCGGGAGACGAGCGGACCGTTCGGTTCGATCGACGACCTGCTCGACGTAGCGGGGATGACGGCCGGAAAAGTCGATGCGATCACACCCTACGCAGTCGTGCACTGACGCGGCGTTTATCGAGCCGACCGCCGCACAAAAAAAGCGCCCGGCTCTTGCCGGACGCTTTCCCATTCACGCGATGTCGTTCGCGATTACCAGCCGCCGCCCGAATCGCCGCCGCCGCCGCCATCGAAGCCACCGCCGCCGGAGCCGGAATCGAACCCGCCGCCCGATGAACCATAATCGCCGAAGGATCCGTTGCCCGAATCGGCTTGACCGGCATCGGACTGCCAGCCGCTCGCATCGCCGCCATTGGGATTGCCCTCGCCGCCGCCGCCGCCGAATCCGGCTTGGTCCCCGTATCCGCCGCCTTCGTGACGGCCGAAGAGCTCGTTGCCGATGAAGGCGCCGCCGAGACCACCGAGGAGGCCGCTAAAGAAGCCACCGCCACCGCCGCCCATCATTCCGCCGCCCATACCGTTGTTGGGTCCTTGACCGTAGCCGGGTTGGCCGCCATAGCCCGGCGGCATGACGCGCGGCCCGGACATGGCGCGAAAGATCGCGCGGATGATGAGGAAGCCGGCGATAAGGATTAAGATCAACCAGAAGAGCGACATACCACCTCCAAAAGATGAGGAACGTGAGGCCGGAGCGAGTTCACGGTTTCGTGACGTGCCCCGAATCGACGATTCGTGGCCGCGATAATCGCTCAAGACAAGATCGACTCCGGTCGTGATGCCCGTATTGAAATCGCCTTGGCGGAAGTAGCCGCGCATCGCCTGGCGGATGCTATCGAAGGATCCCGCCGGAAAGAACGCGCGCGATGCGCGATCTCCGATGATGCCATCTTTTCTTTCCGCTTTCGCTAGGAAGATCATGACGCCGTTCACTTGCTGTTGCGCGAAAGCTTTTTCGGCGGCGGCGGGAGCCGTCTCGCCATTGAGCGCTGCGACCGTCACGACGACGACCTCTTTGCCGGTCGTGCGTTGAAAGTCGGCGATCTTACTATTGAGATTCGAAACCGTTGCAGGGGTGAAGAACCCGCCGCCGTCTTGAACGAATGATTCGCGGGCGAGTGCGGGCGCGGCGGCAACACCGAGCGTGAGCACGAGTGCGGCGAGCGCACGAAAGATGTTCATGGGGATCCTCTTGTCAGTCACGGGTCTCCATACCCGGTGAACGTTCGTTTGTTTCCGCTTGAAAGCTCGGCCGAGGAGTACCCCCGCGCGGAGAGCAGCAGAGCGCTAGCGCGAGACCGTGACGACTGCGACGCCGACGATGCTGAGCATGAAGATGCCGATAAATGCCCAGATCGCGGCTTTTTTGAGGTTTTCTTTCAAGTTACGGTCGCGGCGCGTTCGAATCTTCATGACGTTTTCGCTGCGGCGACGTCGGGTGCGCCCCAGAGGCGTTCGAGGTTGTAGAAAGCGCGCTGTTCGGGCGTAAAGACGTGCGCGACGATCGGGCCGAGATCGATGAGGATCCAGCCGCCGTCGGCGTATCCCTCGGTCCTGGCAACGGGGAAGCCCGCTTCTTTTGCTCTTTGCACGATGGCATCGGCGATCGAGCGGGTCTGGATCTTCGACCGGCCGGTTGCGATCACGAAGGCGTCAGCGACGATCGTGCGGCCCTCGAGTGGGAGGGTCAGGACGTCTTCGGCTTTGAGGTCGAGCGCGGCGTCGCGCACGAGGTCGATGAGTTCAGGCAGAGCGTCGGCTCCTTCGAAGTTCGAGGGTGGTGAGAGCGGCAAAGGTTTGCGGGGCAGCTTCGAGTCTGCGGTTTGCGAGATACTCCAGTGACGAGCGTAACACCGCGACCATGGCCCCGTCGAGATCGACGAACGCCAGGGCTTCAAAAGATTCGCGCTTCGCATAGGTGCGACCCGGTTCGAGGGCGTCCGCGAGGTAAACGATCGTATCGAGGGGCGTCATCTCTGCAGCGGCGACCGTGTGGCGCGCGATCGCCTGGAGCACGCCGACATCGGTCACGCCGAACCGTTCGCGTGCGAGTTCGGCGCCCAGGCGTGCGTGCAAGACGACGGGATGGCGCGATTCGAAAGCGTCGATCGGCATCGCACGCGCGGCGCATTCCTCCAGGAGGCGCGTCGCGGGATAGAGGCGTGCGAGATCGTGGAGCATTCCGGCGAGGCGTGCGCGCGCGGGATCTTCGCCATGACGCCGTGCGAACCGCGCGGCGAGGCGCGCGACACCGAGCGTGTGCACGTAGCGATGATCTTGCCCGATCGTTTCGCGAACCGAGCGTGCGAGTGCGACGAAGGCTATGGGCGCGCTAGCGATCGCGTTCGATCGCGGCGTCGAGTTCGCGGGAGAGCGTCGCGAGACGATTGCGATACAGATCGCCGCGGAGATGCCCCGCCCACATGACGACGGCGTTCTCGCCGTTATCGCTGTAGTAAGCGCGACGCGTCGAGACGATCGTAAAGCCGTATTTTTTATAGAGATTTTGCGCGACGACGTTGGTTTCGCGCGCCTCGAGCGTAATCCACGAAGCGCCGCGTTCGATCGCTTCATTGAGAAGATGCACGAGCAATTCTTCGCCGTAGCGTTTGCCGCGAAAATCGGGATGCACGGCGATCGTTGTGATGTGCGAATCTTCGAGAATCACCCAGATGCCGCCGTAGGCGACGACGTTGCCCGTGCGCGGATCGCCGACGCGACCGATGAAATAGTGCGCGAGTTTGTTATCGGAAAGTTCGCTTACGAACGCACTCGGCGGCCACGATGTCGTAAACGAAAGCGCTTCGATCCGCATCACGGGACGGATATCCGCTTGCGTCATGCGCGTGATGGTCAGCCGTTGCGGCTGCCCGGGGGGACGCTGCTCGAGGTCCGCGCGCACGCTATGGCGCTCGTTCGGCGTAGTGCGCTTCACCGTAATCGGCGCGCGGCACATGCGCGCTCCCGAGCGTTCCGGACGCGATCGCGAATCGAACGATGGCCAAGGCCGGGACGACCGTTTCGTCTTGCGTGGAAATCACGGTTTCGCAGCGTTCTCCAAATGCGGTCGCAGCGCCCGCCGCATTACCGTACGCTATGAGGTGAGCGTCTACTGGAACGACCGGTAGGAGCGTTTCGACGAGCGCCAAGTAGGGACCGCATGCGATGTGCTCCGCCCACGCTCCGTCGGCACGCAGGACGCGCAGCCGTGCGCAGGCGATGCCGGCCCGGCCATGGACGAACGTGACGTGTGTTCCGCGCGAGCTCGTTGGCGTCAGCGCATCGTACGACGAGACGCCCGCAAGCGGTAGGTTTGCGGCAAATGCGAGACCCTTCGCATACGAAAGAGCAATCCGCAGGCCCGTGAAGCCGCCCGGGCCCGTACCGACGGCGATCGCGCCGAGCGCGTCTACTCCAAGGCCGCCTAGGACGTCGTCGACGAGCGACAGGCCGCGCTCGAGGGCGTCGTTGCCCGATGCGGTTGCGGTCCGCGGAGCGAAGGCGCACGTGCTGTCGACGACGGCGGCGGAGAAGGCGCCGAGAGCGCCGTCGATGCCGAGCCAGATCATGTGCGGACGATCTCGATCGAGCGCGGCAGGTCGCCCGACCCCACGAGCGTCACGGCGATCGCGTGGGCGGGGAGAAATCCTGGGAGGCGATCGGGCCATTCGACGAAGACGATCCCACGGCTATCGAGCGCATCGTCGAGCCCGAGCTCGCGCGCATCGCTCGGCGACTCGATGCGAAAGAGATCGAGATGTTCCACTGGCGGCGTTCCGCCGTAGCGATGCCAGAACGTAAACGTGGGGCTTGCGACGTCGGCGTCGATTCCGAGCGCGCGGACGATCGCGGCGACGAAGGTCGTCTTTCCCGCGCCGAGTTCCCCACGCAGAGCGATAACGTCGCCCGCTCGAAGGGAGGCTGCGAACGTACCTGCGAGCCGCTCGAGGGCGTCGAGATCGTCTACCGTGGTGCGGAGCGTCGACAAAAACAAGATGTCCCGGATAATGCCGCGAACCTGTGCGACATGTGGTTGAGAGCGAACGACGCGCTTGTCGGAGTCATAACCGGCATTTGCGCGGCCGTGATTGCGGCGCTTTTCGAAGCGGTTTTCGTCGCACAGCGCTTCCTTTCGCTCGGCGCGAATGGTGGCGGGGTCGGCAGCAAGATCATCTTCATCGCGATCGTCGGCGCGATCGTCGGCGGTATCGTCGGATTTTTCGTCGGGGCGGTCATCAAACCGCGACCTCAGATCCGCTAATCATATTTCTAAGGCTTCGCCGGGCTCACGGCGGGCGCCCCGCATGGCGGGACGCTTCGTGGATCGCATCGCGTAATGGACTAGGTATTGGAACCGACATACGATAGAGTCTCCTTGGTCAACGTCGAAGACGAAATGCGCGAGAGTTATCTCTCGTACGCGATGTCGGTCATCGCTTCGCGTGCGCTCCCCGACGTGCGCGACGGCCTCAAGCCCGTGCAACGTCGCATCCTCTACGCGATGCGCGAGATCAATCTCACCCCCGACAAGCAGCATCGTAAATGCGCCGGTGTGATCGGTGAAGTCCTCAAGAGCTTTCACCCGCACGGCGACTCCTCGGTGTACGACGCGCTCGTACGCATGGCGCAAGAGTTTACGTTGCGCTATCCACTCGTCGACGGTCACGGTAATTTTGGCTCGATCGACGGCGATCCACCGGCCGCTTATCGATACACCGAAGCGCGTCTCGCGCGCATCGCGATGGAGATGCTCGCGGAGATCGACAAAGATACGGTCGACTTCATCCCCAATTTCGACAATCAGGGCACGGAGCCGGTCGTCCTCCCCGCGCGCTTGCCGCAGCTGCTCGTCAACGGATCCTCGGGTATCGCGGTCGGGATGGCGACGAATATTCCGCCGCACAACGTCGGCGAGATATGCGATGCGATCGTGCATCTCGTCTCGCACCCGAACGACGAAAGCGAGATTCTCGACGAAGCGCTCGCCGATATCGTTTTAGGACCGGACTTTCCCACGGGCGGCATTCTGATGGGCAATCAGATCATCCGCACGGCGTACAAAACGGGCCGTGGCTCCGTGATGATGCGCGGAAAAGCCGAGATCGTCGAAATTAACGGAAAAAGCAAGATCGTCATTACCGAAGTGCCGTTCCAAGTGACGACGGCACGTATCGTGGAAGCGATTGCGGAAGCCTACGCGGAGAAATCGATTCCCGGCATCTCGGGCCTCACGAACGAGAGCAATCGTAAGGGCATCCGCATCGTCGTTGACCTCAAGCGTGACGCGACGCCATCGGTCGTGCTCAACCAGCTCTACAAACATACGCCGTTGCAAACGAGCTTCGGTTTCAACATGCTCGCGCTCGTGCCGTCGCCGACACCGATGCCGGGCATGGTGCAAACCCTCGAACCGCAGGTGCTCGGCTTGCGCTCGATGCTGCAGCACTTCATCGCGCATCGCAAAGTCGTCATCCGGCGCCGCACCCAGTACGAACTCGACAAGGCGCGCGATCGCGCACACATCCTCGAAGGCTTCCGGGTCGCGCTCGATCATATCGATGACGTGATCCGCATCATTCGCGAGAGCGATTCGACCGAAGCCGCACGCGAAGCGCTCATCGCGCGGTTCTCGTTCACGCTCGTCCAGGCGAATGCCATCCTCGATATGCGTCTGCGCACGCTCACGAGCCTCGAGCGTCAGAAGATCGAAGACGAGTACAACGGGCTCCTCGCAACGATCGCCGATCTCGAAGATATTCTCGCGAGTGAAGTACGCGTTTTTGCCATCATTACGGCCGACTGCGAAGATATCAAGAAGCGCTTCGGCGACGCGCGTCGCACGACGATCTTACCGCTCGAAGACGAGCTCAACATGCTCGACATCATCCCAGACGAACCCGTCGTCGTAACGTCGACCGTCGGCGGCTACATCAAGCGCATCAACGTCGACACGTACCGCGCGCAAAACCGTGGCGGGCGCGGCGTCATCGGGATCGCGGGCCTTAAAACCGAAGACGTCGTCCGTAATTTTTTCACGGCCACGACGCACGAATTCATCCTGTTCTTCACCAACAAAGGGCGTGCGTATCGCTTGCGCGCCTATGAAATTCCCGACTCGTCACGCACGTCGCGTGGGACGGCGCTCGTCAATCTCTTGACGCTCCCGCCGGGTGAATTCGTGACGGCGGTTTTCCCCATTCGTGAATTCGTCGAGGATAAATTCCTCGTGATGATTACGCGTCGTGGCGTGATCAAAAAAACGTCGCTGAGTGACTTTGCGAATATCCGTCGTAGCGGACTCAACGCCGCAGGTCTCGATGAAAACGACGAGTTGCTCGCCGTCGGCCTCTCGGACGGGGCGGCGGATATTCTTCTCGCGACGCGCGAGGGAATGGCCGTTCACTTTCCCGAGGGCGACGTGCGTGCCATGGGCCGTAATGCCCGTGGCGTGCGCGCGATCCGTCTCGCGGCAGGCGACGAAGTCGTCGCGATGGATGTCGTCGAGCCCGAACGCCGCGAAGTGCTCGTCGTGACGTCGCTCGCATTCGGTAAGCGGACGCCGATCACGGATTACCGGCACACGAAACGCGGCGGCAAGGGCGTCAAAGCATTCGCAAAAGATAAGGGCATTGGGTCGGTGGTCGCTCAGATACTCGTCAATGAAAATGATGAAGTGTTACTGATGACGTCGGGCAATCAAGTCATTCGCATTCGCGTCGCCGATATTCGTCAGACGGGGCGCGCCGCGAAGGGCGTTCGGTTGCAGCGACTCGAGGAAGGCGATGAAGTCATCGCGATCACGAATCTCGGCGTGCAATCGGCGCAGATTGAAGAAGTTACGGGCGAGGCGCCGGAGATCGTCGGGCTCGCACCTGCGGCCGTTGCGAACGTGCCGGAATCGCCCGACGATGTGGTCGTGCTCGACGATCCCGATGAGGATGAGGATGAGGATGAGGATGAGGATGAGCGCTAGCGAGCCGGAGTCGTAGGTGTCCCGGGCGCGTTTGCGCTCGACACGGGCTCGACGAGATCGCCGACGTTCGGCGTCTCGCCGAGCGATGAAAACATCACCTCGAGATATTTATCGAAGGCTTGCGTGACGGTCATGATGATCGGCGCTTTGCGCAAGCTGCGATCGGCATGAGCGAAATCGCGGAGCGCGTCGCCCGCGTGAACGCTACCGAGCTTGATGTCGATGAGTGCGAGCGGCGAATTGATTTTTATCACGCGTGCGACGCGTTCGAACGTCAGAGGTAATTTTGCGAGCGTTGCAGGCACTCCGCGTGCCCACGTGACCTCCGGGACGCTATCAAAATCGCCATCGCTCGCGAGCGAGGGCACGTCGCTTTCAAACATCACCGTCTGATCGAACGAGGTCGTGCCGGCGATGCAATTCGTGACGACGAGATGCGTGCGAGCGGCGACGCGCCCGTTCGCATTAGCGAGGCCGGGCAAGCTCGGCCGCAGATCGAACGGCGCCGCAATCGCGTAATCGGCGCCGGCAGCCTTGCAATCGGCGAGCAATGGTGCAGCGTCGCCGGCGAACGGAATAACGTTTCCGCCAACGTAGGCATTTACGTCTTTCGTCCAGAGCGCTTGCGACATCGTGTTGCGCGCGGGCTCGGCGACGACCGCCCAGACCAGGATACGGAGCGAGGAGCCGGCAGCGCGCGTCGGCGCCATATGAGCGAGCGGGATCGCGACGAACGCGATTGCCGCAAAGCCGTACCGCAACCGCCGCAGGCACGCTGCGGTTGAGCGGGCTGGAGGTTGATATATACCCATGAGTGCACTCCCCGAAGTCTCGCAGGCGACGTTCGCAGCTGACGTTCTCGCGAGCGATAAGCCCGTTCTCGTCGATTTTTGGGCTCCCTGGTGCGGCCCTTGCCGCATGCTCGCGCCCGTCGTCGAAAAGGTCGCCGCCGCGCATGCAGGCCGCGCCAAATTCGTCAAGCTCAATACCGATGAAGCGCCGAGCATCGCTGGTCAATACGGCGTCCAAGGCATTCCATGTCTCATTCTGTACAAGGGCGGTGAAGCGGTCGATCGCATCGTCGGTTTCGTGCCGGAATCGAAGATTACGGAGATGCTTTCGCGCCATCTCGCCATCGCTTAGAGTGGGCCTCCTCGACAAGTGAGCTTACGCGATCTACCCGCGATGAATCGGTTCCTCGGCGAGCCCGACGTCGCGGGATACGCGGCCCTTTTCGGAACGACCGCCGTGAAAACGGCGGTCGACGACGTTCTACGCGAAGTGCGTTCGCGTGCGGTCCGCGAGTCCGTTGCGATCCCCGCTTACGACGTGATGCTCGCGCGCGTTCGCGCACGACTCGCGCGCGAAGAAAACGATGGCCTCGTCGACGTGCTCAACGGCACGGGTATTTTGTTGCATACCAATCTCGGTCGCGCGCCGCTGGCGCCCGAGGCGCTCGCCGCGATGCACGGCATTGCGGGTGGCTACTCCAACCTCGAATTCGATCTCGCATCGGGAACGCGTGGTTCGCGTTACGCACGCGTGACGGCGCTCTTGCGCGCGACGACGGGCGCCGAAGATGCTTTGGTTGTGAATAATTGTGCGGCGGCGATCCTCCTCATCCTCGATACGTTCGCGCGAACGAGCGTGCCCGGTCGGCCGGGACGCGAAGTCATCGTCTCGCGCAATCAACTCGTCGAGATCGGCGGCGGCTTTCGCTTGCCCGATGTCTTACGTCGTAGCGGCGCGACGCTCGTTGAGGTCGGCACGACAAACAAAGTCTATCTGCGAGATTTCGAACGCGCCCTCTCAGCCGAGACCGCGCTGCTCATGCGTAGCCACACCTCGAACTATTCAATCGAAGGCTTCGTCTCTGATGTCGCACCGGCCGAACTTGCGGCACTAGGCAAACGGGTGGGCGTCCCGACGGTCGAGGATCTTGGCTCGGGCGTGCTCGTCGATCTCGTGCCGTACGGTTTACCGCACGAACGGACCGTCGGCGAAGTTGTTGCCGACGGAATCGATCTCGTCGCGTTTTCGGGCGACAAACTGCTCGGTGGGCCGCAAGCGGGAATCATCGTCGGTACCGCAAGCGTGATCGCGCGCATGCGCTCGAATCCGCTTCTGCGGGCGCTGCGTGTCGACAAGGCGACGCTCGCGGCACTCGGCGCGACGCTGCGACTCTACGTCCGGCCGGGCGGCCATGAGAGCATTCCATTTTACGCGATGTTGCGCCCCACGCGCGAGGAGTTGCGCGCGCGCGTGCACGCGTTCATCGAGACGCTCGGCCACGACTACGACGAGCGCGTGGCAGGTGTCGAGACGCTCGCATACGCAGGCGGCGGCTCCGCGCCGACGGCGACCGTGCCTTCGTACGCACTCGCGTTGCGCGACGGACGGACGAACCCCAACGCCTTCGCCGCGCGACTTCGCGCGCAGGCCCCACGCGTCGTCGGGCGCGTTGAAGGCGATGCGGCGCTCGTCGATTTTCGAACGATCCCGCCCGATCGCGAAGGTGATCTCGCGCGCGCGATCGTCGCCGCGCTGAGCTAATCGCCGCATGCACATTCTCGGCACGGCGGGTCACGTCGACCACGGTAAATCCTCGCTCGTGCGCGCGCTTACCGGCACGAATCCCGACCGCTGGATCGAAGAGCAACTGCGCGGGATGACCCTCGATCTCGGCTTCGCGCATCTGCGTTTCGAGGACGGTCTCGAAGCGGGAATCGTCGACGTGCCCGGGCACGAGCGTTTCTTACACAACATGCTCGCGGGTGCCGCGGGTATGGAACTCCTGTTGCTCGTTATCGCGGCAAACGAGGGGCCGAAGCCGCAGACGGTCGAGCATCTCGCCATCCTTCAGTACTTGAGCGTCAAGAAGACGATCGTCGTGCTGACGAAATCCGATACGGTCGATGCCGAAGAGCTCGCCTTCACACGCGAACTCGTCGACGAGGCCCTCGTCGGAACGATCGCAGCGCACGCGCAGACGATTGCGGTCTCGACGATCACGGGCGACGGCATGCCCGAACTGCGCGCTGCGATCCACGACGCACTCGCAGAACTCGCGCCACGCGCGCCGGGCGCACCCGCGTATCTGCCGATCGATCGCGTCTTCGCCCTACCGGGGCACGGAACGATCGTGACGGGGACGCTCATGCAGGGTCGCATCAAAGCGGGCGATCAACTCGCCCTCGTGCCGCTGGGCCGTGAAGTGCGCGTGCGCAGCGTTCAAGTTTTTGGCGAGAAGCGCGACGATGTAGCGGGCGGGGCGCGCGTCGCGATCAATTTACCGGGTGTCGAGACGCAAGAGATCGCGCGTGGCGCCGTGCTCGCGAGCCCGCAATTCGCCACGCGATCGGCGGTGGACGTGCGCTTCCGCGCGCTTCCCTCCGCACTCGCACTCTTGAAACGACGCACGCCCGTGCGCGCATATCTCGGCTCGGCTGAAATCATCGGCACGCTCGTCTTCGATCCGATCCCGACCGACGCGACGGATATTCGGGCGAAATTATTCTTGCGCGAAGCGACCATCGTCTTTCCCGGAGCCGCATTCGTGGTGAGGCGCGTCTCGCCGAAAACGTTGCTCGGCGGTGGCACGATTGCGGGCATCGATGCGACCGGTACGGCCGAAAACGTCGGCGACGATCCCGAGCTCGCCGCGATCGTTGCGGCATTACGCGCTGAGGAGTTCGCCGGTGCCACGGCTGCGCGCGTCGGCGCTTCGTCCAATGTGCGCGAAGATGTGGCGGAGACGCTGCTCGCGCGTCTCGCGGAAGACGGCCGTGCGATCCGACTTGCGAAACCGCTCGCGTACGTCGATGCGGAACTCGTGGCGTCGCTCGTCGAGCGTGTGAGCGAAAAACTACGGCTGAGCGAAAGCGAAACGCCGTGGCTCGTCGGCGTAACGGGGCTCGCACTCTCGCGCGCCCTTGCGGTTGGCGAAGCCGTGTTGATGCGCATCCTCGCGGTGGCAATCGAAGACGGCCGCATCGCCTATCGCGGCGGATATTATGCGACGCCGGAATTCGTGCCACAGCTCAACGCCGATCAACGCGCGTTTTTCGACCGAGCGTTTGCGGGTGCCGGTGGAGCCGAACTCGCGCCCGTCGCCTACGAAGAATTGCAAACGGCGATTCGCACGACGAAGATCGCCGGTTTGTCGCAAGCCTTCGAAACGCTGCTCACGAGTGGCGCGCTCGTCAAAGTCCACGACGCGGTCTACCGCGGCGTTCAGATCGCGGGCGTACGCGATAAGCTCGAAGCGGCGCTGCGTCGGGACAAGCAGATCACGATGGCTGCCTTCCGCGATCTCGTCGGCACCTCACGCAAGTACGCGGTGCCGCTGCTCGAATGGTTCGACGCGACCGGCGTAACGATTCGCTCGGGCGACATCCGCCTGCTGCGCATTACGCCGCCACAGCGCTAACCGTCGGCCAAGTCGACGCGAGCGACATCAATGTCGGAGTGAGAAAATTCCGACGGCCAATTCGAGTGCGATGAGCGCGATGATCACGAATTCGAGGAACTCGCTCCGTGCGACTTGCGCTTGATCGGTAAAGAACCGATACATCTCGTCGACCGTGTCCAGCTTCGAGTCGATTTGCTTCTGCCAATCCTTGAGGCCGAGGCGCCCCGCGGCACCGCGATAGAGTCGTGCGTAGTAGGCATCACCCGTGATCTTGAGCGCGTTCGACGACCGATCCGTGAGCTCGGCGATATCGACGATGAGATAACGTAAGCGGTCGGCGGCGTCTTGAGCTTGACGCCGTCCGAAGCGCGATGTCGGGCGCTTGGGTTCGAGCGCGTAGATGGTATCGAGTTCGGCGTCGAGACGTTTATCATACGTGCGTAATTCGACGAGTTGTGTGTTCGCAAATTCGAGAATATCGATCGTTGCCGTCGCGCTCTCGCGATCGTCGTACACGAAGGCCGTATCCCACCCGACGATCGCGAGATCCGTATCGAAATAGGCGAAGGCGACGCGTAGCGCTTCGAGCGTCTCCGAGGACGTAATCGCGCGCTCTTCGCAAAGCATCAGCCGGGCGAGATCGGGCGCTCGATCGGCGAGGAGCGCTTCACCACCCACGTCGCCAGCGAAGGCGTTAACTTCGAAGACGAAAAAATCTTCGAGCAGCGCGGCGTGCGGCTCGTCGAGTGCGTGCTCGATCTCCGGAAGCACGCGCGCGAGTGCGGCGGCGGCGATACTCGGGATCGTTTCATCCATGCGGAACCGCCGCGCGAATTCGAGGAACGTCGGCCACGCGCCCGCGTATTCCGTCGAGACGCGCACCGACACGACACCGTAGTCGAAAATCTTCAGTCGAATCGAAAACCCGTCGCTCGGAGCCAAGCGCGCGACGATCGGCTGCGTCTCGAACTCGATCGAAACCGACGACGCTTCGCGGCGCAGCCGAAGCGGCGCGCGCGATACACCTTCGCCCGCGACGCTCGCAAGTCGCGCGAGATCGATGCTATCCGCTACGTCGTAAATGAAGTACGCGTGACAGGAACCGCCTGCGATCTCCAGCATCTCGGGCATGACGCTCGGCATTTCCAGTGGTTGCTTGCATCGTCTCCGCACCCTTTACCGGGTATAGTCGGTGCAATGAACGCAGAGAAGATGACCGAACGGGTGCGCGAGGCCCTCAACGACGCTTTTTCGCGCGCGCTGCGCGAGCGCAATTCGAACGTCGAGACCGAACACGTCCTCGCGGCGCTCTTGGCGCAAGACGGCGGCGTCGTGCCGGCGCTCCTGGGAAAGGCGGGGATCGATGCGGCGACCTTTTCGGGTCGTGTCGATGCTGCGGTTTCGGCCCTGCCGCGTCTGGGTGGTTCGAGCGAATTCTCACCACAACTTTCGGGTCGCGCGACACGGACGCTCGTGCGTGCGGGCGACGAGGCGACGAAGCTCACCGACGACTACGTTTCCGTCGAGCATCTCGTGCTCGCAATGCTCGAGGACGGCGGGTCCGTCGCGCGGCTCCTGCGCGACGCCGGTCTCGACCGCGACAAGCTCCTTGGCGCGCTGCGCGATCTCCGCGGCAATCAGCGCGTCACCTCGCAGAATCCCGAAGGCACGTACCAATCGCTCGAACGCTACGGTCAGGATCTCACCCGCTCGGCGGAAGCGGGGAAGCTGGATCCCGTGATCGGGCGCGACGAAGAGATTCGGCGCGTCGTACAAGTGCTCTCGCGGCGTACGAAAAATAATCCCGTTCTCATCGGCGAGCCGGGTGTCGGCAAGACGGCGATCGTCGAAGGGCTCGCGCAACGCATCGTGCGTGGCGACGTGCCCGAATCGCTCAAAAACAAGCGCATCATCTCACTCGACATGGGCGCGCTCATCGCGGGTGCGAAATTCCGCGGCGAATTCGAAGAACGCCTCAAAGCCGTCCTCAAGGACGTGCAACAATCCGCGGGCGCCGTCTTGCTCTTCATCGACGAATTGCACAACGTCGTCGGCGCGGGCAAGGCCGAGGGTTCGATGGATGCGGGCAATTTGCTCAAGCCGATGCTCGCGCGCGGCGAATTGCATCTCATCGGCGCGACGACGCTCGCTGAGTACCGGAAGTATATCGAAAAAGATGCGGCGCTCGAACGGCGTTTCCAGCCGATCTTCGTCGATCAACCGAGCGTCGAAGATACGATCTCGATCTTGCGCGGCTTACGCGAGCGCTACGAACTCCATCACGGCGTGCGCATCAAAGATGCGGCGCTCGTCTCGGCAGCCGTCCTTTCGAATCGCTACATTGCCGATCGTTTCTTACCCGATAAGGCGATCGATCTCGTCGACGAAGCGGGTGCGAAATTGCGGACCGAAATCGATTCGATGCCGCAAGAACTCGACGAAGCTTCGCGTCGCATCATGCAACTCGAAATCGAGCGCGAGGCGCTTCGCAAAGAAGAAGACGCCGCTTCCAAACAGCGTCTCGCAAACATCGAAAAAGAGATCGCCGAACTGCGGTCTCAAACCGACGGCATCTCGGTGCGCTGGCAAGCCGAACAAGCCGCCGTGAAGAGTCTGCGCGAGTTGCGCGAGCAGATCGATCACACGAAGACGGAGATCGATCAGGCCGAACGGCAGTACGATCTCAATCGCGTCGCCGAATTGCGCTACGGGAAGCTCGCCGATCTCGAGCGGCGATTTAAAACCGCCGAAGCGGCGCTCGCGGGCGATGGCACGCCGCGCCTGCTCAAAGAAGAAGTCGACGAAGCGGAGATCGCGGGCATCGTCAGTCGCTGGACGGGTGTGCCCGTTGCGAAATTGCTCGAGGGCGATATGAAGAAACTCTTGCGTCTCGAGGAAGAACTTCACGAGCGTATCATCGGCCAAGACGAAGCCGTTACCGCGGTTGCGGAAGCGATCATTCGCGCGCGCAGCGGTCTTTCCGATCCGAATCGGCCGATCGGGTCGTTCATCTTTCTCGGGCCGACCGGTGTCGGGAAGACCGAACTCGCGCGCGCGCTCGCGACGTATCTCTTCAACGACGAACGCGCGATGGTGCGGATCGATATGTCGGAATACGGCGAGAAGCACAGCGTCTCGCGGCTCATCGGCGCGCCGCCCGGGTACGTCGGTTACGACGAAGGCGGTCAACTCACCGAAGCCGTGCGGCGACGGCCGTTCTCGGTCGTGCTCTTCGATGAGATCGAAAAAGCCGCACCCGAGGTGTTTAACGTTTTCCTGCAGATTCTCGACGACGGTCGGCTCACCGACGGTCAGGGTCGCGTCGTGGATTTCAAAAACACGATCCTCATCATGACCTCGAACATCGGCTCCAATCGCATCCTCGATTATGCGGGCGAGGCCGGTGCCGGCTATGCGATCATGCGCGCGACCGTGCTCGACGAATTGCGTCGTCATTTCCGGCCCGAGTTTCTCAATCGGATCGACGAGACCGTCGTCTTCCAGGCGCTCTCGGAAACGCAACTCGAAAAGATCGTGGAGATCCAGCTCGGCCGTCTGCGCGAACGCCTCGTCGATCGTACTATTACCCTCGAGGTTTCCGTTGCGGCACGGCGACATCTCGTCAAAGTCGGGTACGATCCCGTTTACGGCGCACGGCCGATCAAACGTGCGGTCCAACGCGAACTCGAAACGCCGCTCGGTCGGCGCATCCTTGCGGGTGAGGTGCGCGACGGCGCGCGCGTCTACGTCGATTACGACGAGCGCGCTGGCACGCTCGCGTTCACCTCGGGATTGCCGTCGCTGCCGGAGTTACCCGCACTGGGCGGATGACGTCGCGCGGCGAAGCCGGAGTGCGATGCGTGAATCGACGGAATTGGTCGGCTACGTCGCCGCGATCCTGACGACGGCCTCGTTCGTGCCACAGGTTCTCCAGGTCGTGCGAACGCGAAATACGCGAGCGATTTCGCGTACGATGTACGTCGCGTTTTGTCTCGGCATCGCGATGTGGTTGCTCTATGGGATCGCGCTCGCGAGCCCGCCGATCATCGCGGCCAATGCCGTGACGCTCGTGCTCGCAAGCGTGGTACTCGGGTATAAACTGCGCTTCGGATAGCCGACGCGCGACGCGCGCTGCCATGGTGCCGATCAGGTTTTCAACACGCACTCATACGTGGTGAAAATATACATGGCTTCCCGCATTTTTTGCACGTCGACGATCTCGCAATCGACGGTTTCACCACGGTCGCGAGCCCACTCCGTTGCTTCATTCGGCGACATGATACGAGTCGTTCTCATTTCCGGCGAAACCCCAACCGTCCCATTCTTTGATGATGCCGTCCCATGTCATGAAGGATCGCAAAACGTCGCGATTCGCGAACTCCCAAAATAAAAACGTGATCCCATCGCGATGCTGCGTTACCGCGGTATAGAGGCCGAATGCCGTCGGCACGATGATGATCGCTGCAATGAAAGTGACGATTCGTCGACCGACCTCTCGTTCTCGAACGCCCCAGAAGATGAAGGCAACCATAGCAATGAGCAGAGCCGGAACGTACACGGCGACACCAAAAAATTAAACGAGCAGACTACGCGACAATGTGAATGTGAGTGTCGTCATGGCGACGACGACGGTCACGGCGAGCACGAACCACCACCTTGACGCATCGATCGCGAGTGGCGCGTCGATTCGGCCGGGTGGCGTGCCATCTACTGCACTTCTGGTATCGGACGGTACTCTGCGTCGCAAAGTAAAACCCGCTGGCGTAACACTTTACGTTAAAATCTGCGTCGATGTAACGAGCGCGGCGCGAAACTCTGGGCTGACGAATTCATGTTGTTGCGATCGAGGAGATTTCGCTCGATGATCGCTCGGATATTGCCGCCCTCCGGATTTTCTTATCAGTATGGCGACGAACTCGCCGACCATCTGCCGATGACGCTTTCGGCACTTCGTCGTCTCGGGGCGACCGAGGCACGACGTGAAGTTTTCGCGCGGCGATACGTCGTCGAGAAAGCTCTTCGTAAACTCGATCCCGCGAGTGCCGAAGCGTACGCGCGATCGCCGTCCTGCGGTCCGAGTTGCACGAACTCGCACGCGGTCTCGGCGGCGGCGCGTTCCACGCGCTCATCCGCGTCGCGTACGCGATCGCGGATCGCGATGATGTCGATCTTGCGGCGGGGCTCGCGTACTGGCGCCACGCGTATCTGGATCTCGGCGAGATATCACGGCCGAACGTTGACGAGGAAGCCACGGGCGCAACCCCATTCGATGTCGACGATGCGCTCGCGAATGTGCGTGCGATCTTACGCGACGTGCCGGCGCGCGAACTGCCGCTGATCGCATCGACCGCGGTGCGTGGCTTCGCTGCAACGCGTAGCTTCACAATGCTACACGCCATGACGGCGACACACGCGATTCGCGTGCTCTTGCCGTACGCAAGCGACGCAGATACGGCCGTCCGCTATCTCTGGCGAGCGTTCGTCGCCGCGTATACGAGCGCCGGGTTACCGGAGATTCCGACGGAGACTGCGCTTTTGCAGCACTACGCGGAGGCACCCACGTGGGAGGCGCTCGGGGTGCGCGCCTGCTCGTCCGATGATGAACACGTCATCAAAGCCGCATTCACGGCACGCGAAGAAGACCGCGCCTACGCGAGCCCAAGTTACCGCGTAGCCGTCGCACGGTATTTAAAGTTAATCTAATCGATGATGTGAGAAGCGATACGAAAAGAGCCGCTGCTCGTGCAACGGCTCTTCGTGTTCGGCGTCTCGCGACTTACGCGAGGACTTTATCGCGCTTGCGATAGCGTAGGCGGTCGGTCTCGTTGAGCATACGTTTGCGGATGCGAATCGATTTCGGGGTGACTTCGACGAGTTCGTCGTCTTCGATGAATTCGATCGCGCGTTCGAGCGACATCTCTTCAGGCGGCGAGAGCTTGTTGCTATCGTCGGTACCCGACGCGCGCATATTCGTGAGCTTCTTCGAGCGAACGACGTTGAGTGCGATATCCTTATCGTCGTTGGCGCGGCCGACGACCATGCCTTCATACACCTCGATGCCTTCGCCGACGAAGAAGCGTCCGCGTGCTTCGAGGCCCGACATCGCATACGCGGTCGTCACGCCCGATTCGCTCGTGACGAGTGCCCCAACGCTACGGCCTGGGAGCTCGCCCGCAAAGGCCTGATGATCGTAGTACGTGTGCGACATGATCGCGGTACCGCGCGAGAGCGTGAGCAGCTCCCCGCGAAGCCCGAAGATGGCGCGCGTCGGCATCGTATACTCGAGGCGACGCGAATCGCCGACCGTGAGCATGTTCGACATCTGCGCCTTACGTTTGCCGAGCGACTCGATGACCGCACCGGCGTACTCTTCTTGCACGTCGACGACGACATACTCGACGGGTTCCATCTTCTTGCCGTCGCGTTCGGTGATGATGACCTGCGGTTTTGAGACCGCGATCTCGTAGCCTTCGCGACGCATCGTCTCGATCAAAATCGAAAGATGGAGTTCGCCGCGGCCACGGACTTCGAACGTATCTGCGCTTTCGGTATCTTCGACGCGAAGCGCGACATTGGATTCGAGTTCGCGCATCAATCGATCGTGAATCTGACGCGACGTGAGGAACTTGCCCTCTTTCCCCGCGAGCGGCGAGGCGTTGACCATGAAGAACATCGAGACCGTCGGCTCGTCGACGGCGACCGCCGTGATGCCCTCGGGGAATGCGGCGTCGGCGATGGTGTCGCCGATATTGAGGCCTTCGATGCCGGAGACGCACACGATATCCCCCGCGCTCGCATCCTCGACTTCCACGCGTTCGAGGCCGGCGAACGTCAGGAGCTTCGTGAGGCGCAGGCCCATCTCGACCGAGCCGTCATGGGCGATACGCGCGATTGGCGAATTCACTTTCGAGGAACCACGGAAGACCCGACCGATGCCGATACGCCCGACGTACTTATTGTGGTCGATCGCTGAGACGAGCATCTGAAAGCCGCCCTCTTCGGCAGGAGCTTCGGGAATGTGACGCACGATCGTCTCGAAAAGCGGCTCGAGATCGTCGCTCTCGTCCTCAAGATTATATTTTGCGATGCCGGCGCGACCATTTGTGAAAACGACGGGGAATTCGGCTTGCTCGTCGGATGCGCCGAGCTCGATGAAGAGATCGAAGACTTCGTTGACGACTTCGCTCGCGCGCGCGTCCTTCCGGTCGATTTTATTGACGGCGACGAGCACTTTGAGATCGAGTTCGAGTGCTTTACGGAGGACGAAGCGCGTCTGCGGCATCACGCCTTCAGCGGCATCGACGAGCAGGAACACGCCCTGGACCATCTGCAAGACGCGCTCGACCTCGCCACCGAAATCGGCGTGCCCCGGCGTATCGACGATGTTAAATTTAATATCGCCGTGCTTGATTGCGGTGTTCTTCGCAAGGATGGTGATCCCGCGCTCGCGCTCGAGGGGATTCGAGTCCATGACACGCGTCGTTGTCGCCTGACCCTCGCGGAAGACGCCGCTCTGTTTGAGCATGGCGTCTACGAGGGTTGTCTTGCCATGGTCGACGTGCGCGATGATGGCGAGGTTACGGATATCCGGCCGGGTTTTCACATGGTGTAGTATATCATGCGAGAAAAGTCCGAGTGCTTGGGTTTCCCGATTGCGATTTACGGGCGGGTGAAACGAAGTTTCGAGAAATTCGCGAGACTACGAACCAAAGCGCCGTTGGCGAGAGGCAAATTCGCCGAGCGCGATGTCGAGCTGGGCAGCATCGAAGTCCGGCCACAGCGTCCGCGTAGCCCAGAGTTCGGCGTAGGCGATCTGATAGAGCAGAAAGTTCGAGACGCGGAGGTCGCCGCCCGTGCGGATGAGCAGGTCGGGGTCGGGTAGGCCCGCCGTGTAGAGATATTTGCCGAGGACGTCGTCGTCGATCGCATCGGGGCCGAGCGATCCGCAACGAACGTCGTTTGCGAGCGCCCGCAGCGCATCGCAGAGTTCGCCGCGCGCGCCGTAATTGAGCGCGAGGTTGAGGAGCAGGCCGTCACATGAGGCCGTTGCGGCAACGAGCGCTTCGATGGCGGCGCGCGTCGGCCCGGGGAGTGCCGCGGTGCGACCGATCGCACGAACGCGGACATTTGCGTCGCGGAGCGCCGTGGCTTCGCCCATCGCGAACCCGCGCATGAGATCCATGAAGAGCGAGACTTCGCCCGCCTCGCGGCGCCAGTTTTCCTCGGGAAATGCGTAAACGGTCAGGATTCCGAGGCCGCGCGCCGAGGCCGTCCGCGCAAGCTCTCGCAATGTTGTCGCGCCGGCGCGGTGGCCCGCAACCGTCGGTAAGCCGCGATCCCGCGCCCAGCGGCGATTACCGTCCATGATGATGGCCACGTGTTTGGGAATGGTCGTGACGTCGTGGATCGCGGCAGGCTGGCGACGTTCGATCATGACTGGCCGACCAGGCGCAGGCGACCCGTCTGTGCCTCGCGGGCGGGCTCAGTCGCGTTTACGGCGCGGACGATTGCTTCGAGTTCGTCGACGTAGGCGAGAAAGCGGGCTTTGCCGTCGGCGGTGATGCGAACGGTCGTCACCGAGCGATTCCCTTTCCGGATGCGTTCGAGCGCGACGATCCCGGTCTCGGCGAGGGCGTGAAGATGGCGGTTGAGATTCCCGTCGGTCAAGCCGCATGCTTCCTGGAGCGCCGTGAAACGCGTAGCGCCCGAATTCGCGACCAGACACGTGCAAACGGCGAGTCGTCCGCGCTCGTGAAAGAGTCGATCGAGGCCTTCGTAGGCGAACGGGGCGATGGGTTTCATCTCTATCCTAGTCGTTGGGAAGATCGGCGAGAACGATCGCGCCGATGAGCACTTGGCCGATGCCGAAGGCGCCCGGCATGATCCACCATGCCAGCGGATTGATCGTCGGAAGTAAAAGCAATATCGCGCCCGCCGCGCCGAACGCCGCGGCGACAAAAACGACTTCACGTGGCACCATCGCGCGCGAGGCGAAGAGCCCGAGCGCATAGGTCGCGCACCACATTCCCGGCAACAAATCGTCGAGACCGCGCCACACGAGGGCGAGTGTCACGACGCCGCCGCAGCAGATCGCCGGGACGATACTCATGCCGACGGTGCGAAACTGCACGCCCGCCTGCGCGCCCGGATTTCGCACGCGCCAAACCACGATCGCGCCGTAATTGAGCGCGAGGGCGAATCCTAGGCATGCGAGCCAGATCGAGAGGTACGTCTGATGGTCGGTGTACGATCGTGGCTGCGGGTCGAGGATTGCCTGCGCGATCCCGGCGGCAATCGCCACGAGGCCGCTCGCAATCGCAGCAGGCCCCGAGTAGCCGTCGAAGCGCTGCACGGTCGCCATCCGACCGCGAACCTCGGCGAGATCGGCGATCGCCCGGCGCACTTCCATGAAATCAACTTTGCGTCGCAAAGTCGCCGTCCCTGCGCATCGTTAGGTGCGCGTCCGTCCGATCAGATGCGTGACGCCGTTCCACCCGAGCGCTCCGAGCATTCCGCCGAGAGCGCCACACGCGAGATCGAAGGCGTTCGAAACCAAACTTTCGGGATAGCCCATGGCGTGTTGAGCGATCTCGATTGCAAGGCTGAAACCCATCACGAGCAGCGCGCTCGTCTGCAGGCGGGCTCTCGCGACGAAAAGCGGGCTTGCGAAGAAACCGACGATCGCGAAGGCGACGACACTGTAGATCTTGCGCACGATGCGTTCTATGCTGAGATCGTGATCGTAGAACTGTGGGAATCGCGAACCGATCGCATCGCGCACGCCGAGGTGGAGGGCGAACTTTTCGTAGCCTGGCGCGTAGATATGGCCATCGATCGAGATCGCGAGAAAGACGGCCGCTGCGGCCGCCGCAAGTAAACCGAAGACGGAAATAAAGATCCCGCGCGCATGCATGATGAGTCTTTACCTTCCCGCAAACACAACGATGCGCCCACGCCACGACGACGACGGGGCGCATCGGAACCGCGATCAGGCGGCTGCGGGAACCGCGATCTCGGTCGCTCGCGCGCTTTTCTTCGGCGTCTCGATGATGACCGGCAAGATCATCGCGACGAGCAACATAATCGAAACCGGCTCCATCAAGCCGATGAACGAACCGCTGAGCGATTTGATGATGCCGTTGAAGTAGACACCTGCGACGGCAGCAAATCCCCAAGCCGACAGTTGCATACCATAATTCGTGCCGAAGTGTCTGGTACCGAAGAAGTCTGCATTGAAGGCCGGCATGATGCCGAAACCGCCTCCATAGCAAAGGAGCAACAGGCCGACGCCGGCCGAAACGACCGTGAGATCCTGCGTGCCGCTGTCGAGGATGAAGAACGCGACCGCTTGCAATCCCAAAACGATGACGAATGCCACACGGCGACTGATACGGTCCGAGAGCCAACCCCAGAACAAACGACCGATGCCGTTAAAGACCGCGAGAGCAGCGAAAATGCTCGTTGGGTCGGGCGACATCGCACCGGAGAAGTCGTGCCGATGCCCCATCAACTCGTGCATGATCGGTACCATGTTCGAAAGGACCGTGATGCCACCGAAGACGTTAAGGAAGAGTATCGACCAAAGCACGTAAAAACGCGCGTCCTTCAGCATTCCTCCGAGCGTCATTTGCGGCACCAGGGAGCCTTCACCCTCGACCTCCGCGAGCATCGTTTTGTTCGGGGCGGTGACGAAACATGCGGCTGCAATTCCGATGACCGCGAAGGCGATACCGGAAGAGAGGAACAGCGACATGAGCGTGGAGACGGCGGTCGGGTCCATCGCATATTTTGCGATATCGAATGGGAGGTGATCGGCACGCGCACTCGCTTGGGCGGCGGTGTACGTCGTCGTTCCGGCGCTGATCGCTGCAAACGCGGATGACGGCCTTACGATGCTATTGTAAACGAACGATCCCAGACCGAACCCCATGATGACCAGGCCACCGCCGAAGCCGCGTGCCTGCGGAAACCATTTGATGACGGCCGTGATCGTCGAGATGTACGCCATCCCGCATCCGAAGCCGCCGAGGACGCCGTAGTAGAGGTAGAAGAGCGCGATACTGTGCGACGACGCGAGCGTGGAACAGGCCGCGTAACCCGCGCTCCAAAAAATGACTCCGATCACAGCGATCGCGCGAAGCCCGACGCGTTCGCCGAGGATGCCGCCAATGAGCCCTCCGAACGCCAGAAACAAGTTGGCGATAGCGAACGCCCACGTGACGTCGGACGATGTCCAGCCGAACGCGGCGGTCAATGGCGCGTTGATGAGACTGAACGAATACAGGGCTCCCGGTCCGAGAACGCAGAGCAGGCCGGCGATCGCCACCATCCATCGTTTCATTAGTTAGTTAGCCTCTTCACGAATCTCGAATTGCAGTTGTTGGAGTCTTCGGCTCGACAGCATTCGATCTGAAGGAGGCACGGCTCGACACGCACGGCTTCAGAAACGATGCGTTGCGACCGATTGAGAAAGCGAGTCGCTCTGGCGACCCAGTCTTGTGCAGGAGCCCCGAACCATGCCGGAACGCATCGACATCCAGGAACCACTTGCGAAGCCGAATCCGCGTGAAGCCGTCGGTCTCACGCTCATTCTGCTCCTCGAAGTCTTCGTCTTCATGGCCGCGGTTTTCGGCATCGCGCTTTCGGATGCCGCGAGCAATCGGCAAACGTCCGTGGCGCTCACGACGGCGAAAATTATCGGCGAAGAACGAGCATCGCTCGGTCACCTCGATGCCGTCATCGCCGAACTCGCAAGCCAGCCCAAGGCGAGAGCCGGCGACCCCGCGACCTTGGACGATCTAAAGAATACGACGACGGCATTCGGCGGAAATCTCGCATCGCTATTTCTTGGTGGTCAGGCCATCGGCATCGATGGCAAAAAAGTTCAGATCGATCCACTGAGTCAGCCAGATCAAGCGAAACGGCTTGCGACGGCCAACCTGCTTTGGACGAAGCTCGCACCTGCAGTCGAACTGATCGGAGACCAGAAAGACTATCGCTCGCAGGTGCTCGCTGCGAATCGCGCGATGAAGTCCGATGGCCGCGCGATCGACGGCATTTTACTCGAGCTGTCGACGGGCCTCGATTTCGCCGTTGCCGGCAACGATCGCGTGCGTAACTGGATTTTCCGCCTGGCGATCGCGATGGTGCTCGCGATGGTCATCACGCTGTTTCAAAGAGTTAGCCGCACGCGACGCCAAGTCGAGCGTTACGCCGAAAATCTCGAACATCGCACGGCGGAAGCGATGGAGTCCTCACAGGCGCTCGCGAGTGCGAAAGCGGGTACCGATCTCATCATGGAGACGGTCGACCGCGGACTCTTTCTGCTCGATCGCGGGTTCCTTATTCAAGGCCAGTATTCGCGCGAACTCGAGCGTATGTTCCACATGCCGCATCTCGAGGGTTACAATTTCGTCAATCTCCTACAGCGCTTGCTCACCGAGCGCACCTTCGAGATCACGCGCGACTATATGAATTTGCTCTTCGATAAAAAGAAAAAAGAGCGTACGGTCTTGCGCGTGAACCCGCTCGCCGAAATCGAGGTCCACTTTCCCAATCCCGAAGGCGGCTTCGATTCAAAGTTTCTCAATTTTACCTTCCGTCGCATCATCGAAAACGATCAAGTCGCGCGTGTGTTCGTGGCCGTCTCCGACATCACGGATCGCGTGCGTCTCGAACGCCAGCTCCGCGAATCGGAATCGCGTAAGGAACGCCAGTTCGAGTTTCTGCTGGGCGTCCTTCACGTCGAGCCCACAAATCTCGACGACTTCCTCACGACCGCAAACGAACAGGTCGCGTTGATGAACGATGCGCTGCGCGCGTCGGACTTCGCAAACAACGCTGCGGGACGCATGGAACTTTTACGCAAACGACTCGACGTCGTCTACCGCGCCGTGCACACGATCAAGGGGTTGGCGTCCGTGTTGGAGCTGTCGTATTTCGAGAAATCCTGCGATCTCTTCGAAGGCAAGATCGTGCAATTACGCGAGCGCTCGGCGCTCGGCGGCGACGATTTCCTCTCCGTCGTGATCGCGCAATCCGAACTCCGGCAAGATCTCGACGAACTGCAAGATCTGCGCGAGAGATTCGTCGGCCTCGGACGGATGGCGAGCACCATGCCGAGCTTGCGTCGCGAAAGCGGCGCGGCCGAGAGTCCCGCACAGAACGACGTCGTCGCGAGCATCAGTCCCTTCGCGCACCAGTTGGCCGCGAAACTGCACAAAGAGATCGCGATCGACGCCGTTGGTTTTGCGACGGATGCGCTGCCCGAAGAACTTCGTCGCACCGTGCGCGACGTGCTCGTCCAATTGATGCGCAACAGTCTCGTTCACGGCGTCGAGACCGTGGCGGTCCGCACGTCAATCGGCAAGCCGAGCGCGGGAACGATCGCGATTCGTCGCGTCGCAAGCGCTACGCCCGGCGCCTTCGCCTTCTCATTCCGTGACGACGGAGCCGGTCTCGATCCCGCGATCATTCGCGATAGGGCTGTCGCCAAACGCATCATCACGCCGGAGCAAGCCGCGGCGCTTTCGGACGAACAAATCGTCGCACTTATCTTCCGTCCGGCTTTTTCCACGCTCGATGAGGTGACGATCGATGGCGGTCGTGGCGTCGGGATGAGCGTCATCAAAGAGGCCGTCGTCGATCGGTCGGGCGGTAATCTGAATATGAGTTCCGAGCCTGGCAGATATACCGAATTCACGTTCGTCCTCCCGATGATGGCGATTGTCGAACCTCCGGCTCCGTCGACGAACGGCGTGGCGACACTTGCGTACAACTGAGTCGGAAGGGCCCATGAAACTGCTCATCGTCGATGACTCGAACATCATCCGTCGTCACATCCAACGTGAGATTGGTGAGGGGAATCACGAAATTCGTATGGCTGCCGACGGCGTGGAGGCGCTCAAAGTGTTCGACGAATTCCATCCCGAGATCGTGACGATGGATATCACGATGCCCAATATGGACGGCCTCTCGTGCGTGGAAGCGATCCTGCGTCGCAATGCCGACACACGCATTCTCGTAATTTCCGCGCTTGCCGATCGCGGTACGGCAGTCGAAGCCGTCAAGCGTGGAGCGACTGGATTTTTGCTTAAGCCCTTTACCTCAGAAACGCTCGCAACCGAAATCTCCGAACTCTTCATCGATTGACCCCCTCGTTTTCGCAGAAGTGAGAGCCCGCCCACAAATGATTACGAAGAAGACCGATGCCCCCGCGATGCGCGAAGATGATCTTAAAATCTTCGTCAAGGGAACTGAGCATTTTTTTAAGCTGGTCACGAAGATTACGGCTGAAGTGAGCATGCCGTTCATCAAAGAGTCGAGCGATCACGTCATGAACGAGTTTTCGGCCATTATCGGCATCTCGGGTAAACATCGTGGCTGCGTGTACTACACCGCGCCGCGCGAGATGATCGGCGAACTCATGGGTCATTTTGGGGAGACCGATCGCAGCGACGAACTCCTCATGGATTGCGTTGGTGAAATTGCGAATACGATTTCGGGGAACGCGCGCGAGCAACTCGGGCCTGGTTTTATGATCAGCGTTCCGGTCGTGATTCGCGGCAAAGCCGAAGATATTCGGTTTCCCAAGGACGCACCGGCGTTCGTCATTCCGATTACGTGGAACGGCTATCGTTCGTCGCTCATCCTCTGTTTGAAGAGTGGCGAACGCGAAATACCTGCATTCGATCTCGGCTCGCTTGAGGATTAACGATGCTTTTACGGTTAGACACGATCGCACGGACAGGCGACTTCGACGATCGCGCGGCGGCGATACACCTGCGTCCGTGGCAGTGGCTTTTTTTGCTAGCGGCCGATGGGCGAACGCGACTCGACGACTTGGCGCGCGGATGCGGTATCGAATTCGAAACGGCGGCCGATCTCGTTCACGAGAGCGAGGCGCTCGGCTTGATCGAGGTCGTTACGCAGACGCTCGAAGATTATCGTGCGATGCACGCGACCGTTGCGCCCGCGAGCGCTCTCCCCGCCTTTGCCGCAGCAATGCAAGCCGATGAGCCGATTGCCGCCTCGCCGTCTGTAGCACCGATGAAGAAGACCTCGGTGTCGTTCGATGCACTGAGCGCGATGTTCGGTGATCTGGCGTCGGCGCCGGCGGCGGCAGTCGAACCCGCACTGCATGCCGAGGATGCGCCGATTGTCTTTGAGACACCCGACCATATGGTACCGCTCGGTCAGCGCGCGTCGCTCTACGACGCGCCGGTTGAAACGGAACACGCCGCGCACGAAATCTCGGTCGCCGATGCAGCTTCGTCGGAGTCCGCGCAAGCGCCGACGAAAAGCGTGTCGTTTTCGCTGTTCGCAACGAATTTCGGTAGCCCTGAGGCGCAGATCGAACACGAGCCCGCGGTCGCATACGTCACGCATCACGAGATTTCGTCGAACGGTCACGCGGCGATCGCTGAGATCATGCACGAACCGGTTGTCGAACACGTGGTCGTGCACGAACCGGCGCACGATTACGAGGATGCCGCAACGCACGAGCACGTTGCCGATCACGCTCCGGAGATCGCCCGTGTTTCCGCGAGTACGATACCCGAAGATGACGTCTTGCTGCAACACTTCAATGTGGGCGCGAACGGAACGTCGCTCGACCCGTTGCCACAAGATAGTCCCGCAAGATCAAACGGCGATATCACGAGCACTTTGCTTCGCGCGCTCGGAATAAAAAAATAGCTTGATCCAGCCTTCGAAGGTTCGCCCATCGGTCGCGCCGCATCCAGAGCGACGCCCCGATGGGAGAGTACGGATCTGGTGGTTCGCTCGGTCTTCAAAACCGTTGAGGCCTTCGCAAGGGGGCTGGTAGGTTCGATTCCTACACTTTCCCGCCATTTGGCCATCCCGCAATACCTATGCTGTTTTCCGCGGTCGAGATACTCGAATGCTTTCGGATTCTTCGGGGGCTTGTCGGGGGCCGGCGAGGTAACAGTTGCGAGGAATTGACCTAAATTAAACGTTCGGCGACGTTTCTGAGACTCGAACAAGCGAGATACGTCGAGCTTGTGACGCTCATGCTGCTATTGCCGTGGGCCAGCGAGATATTACGAAGCGGTCTTGTGGCATGTGACGGGGCAGCGAAGCCGTGTCGCAGATCGTGGAGACGCGCTGCCGAGAGCGCATTGCGTTGCACGAAAAGCGACCTACGTCGCGATAGCTCGTTACCGTTCGAACGCCTCGTTGCGACTTGGATTTTTTAAAATCCTCTTCTCGATAGCACGTGCGCCAAGCTAGTTATTCGTCAATAGTCATAAGTTGGATGCTCGCAGATGAGTCCTCGAATCAGCAGCGACTTCAGCTCACCGTCAGCTATCGTTTTTTTTCTGTTTCCGTTGATGTCTTACGCTCGACACGCCCAAGCAAGTTCGAACGCGAGACATCAATTGTGGAAACAATCACAAAAAACGATATCAGATTTTTTGTTGGGCAGAAGCTCGACCTCGCCTAAGATCTCGTTATTGATGGTCTTTATGCCGGGCACGCGTTGCCGTTCGCGAACTCTCTTGCGTAGAGCGCGCACTGCGGCCGCACTGACGAGCTGACTTGGAGCAGAGTCGTGATTTTGCGACACGTGAGAAAGCGCCATTCCGAGGCGGTTGGATCCGTCGACGAGTCGCATGTTCTGTTCAACAGCGAACCTCCGCCGGCGCTCTACACTCGTGATGATTTCGATTCGTTCTTGCGACATAGCCATGTTCATCGGCGCACGCCTCTGACTCCAGGGCTAAGCTGCTTGCTCGGTCCAAATGGGGCAGATTTACGGTGCAAGATTGAGTCTTTCGGGGTGCTGTAGCAATCTTTACCATCGCGGTTGCAGGTGGAGCACCATCGGACGGCGCGATTTCTCTCGTTCGAGATGCGACGCATTTTCGTGGCCGGCAGATCGGGTTGGGATTGCTTCATATGAAGATCGCGAAAGTCTGGGCGATGTTACTCGTTCCCGCGGTGATCCTTGGCGCTTATGCAATCACCGTTGTCGCGCTTTGGGCGCTCGATAGTACCTTTAATGTGGCACCGCCGCACGTCAGCGCAAACGTGAAGTCGCCAGCGTTCCATCGCGCGCTTGCCGAGATTCCCGCAGCGCCTCGGCCGACGAAGATTGAGTTCGATTCGGCCGTCTTCGAGCACACGTCGCACTGGGAACGCGTGGAGGGCCGTCGTGACGGTCGTTATCATGGGTCGAGTCTGCGTAGCTTTTATGGCGGCGCGCTTGCGAGGGTCGCGTTCACGGGTGCGGGCATCCGGCTCTACGGTATCGTCGGCGAGGGCGGTGGCGTCGGCGCGGTATCGATCGACGGTCACCCCGCTTCGAACGCAAATTTTTACGCTCCGCAGAAGGCGACGCATCGTCGCGTTTTCGAAAGTGCCTCGCTCGTGCGCGGCCGTCACGTGATGGTCGTCGAGGTCGCGCTCTCGGCCGCGCCGCGCGATCACCGCCGATTCGTTAATATCGATGGCATTGAAGTCGATCGTTAGCGTGCGGAATCGGATCCACGCACGCCACGATATTTAAGGGCCGTCGCCTGGGTCGTTTCGGATCGCGCTCGGCGCGGCGATCCCTTATCCGACGGCGGAGAGCGCGGGTGCCAATGGAGTCACGCCCGTGTTCCCGATCTGATTGACGGAAACGAAGAGCGGTTTGAGATCCATGACCGCGTCGACCGAGCGATCGCCGATCGTGAGATGCGCGACGCCTTGATCGCGCGTCATCGCGAAGAGTTCCTCGGTTTTAAAGCCGGATTTCGTATGCTGTGTCGCGCGAATCATCGTGGCGAGCGTCTCGTGATCGTCGGTTTTGAAGAACATCTTTTGCGTAAAATTCTGCAGCGCCGCATCGACGATATCGCGCGGTAGAGCCGTATAGAGCGAGGAGACGCCCTGTGTCGTCGCGAGCACCATACACCCGGCCGACCGAATGACGCCGAGCGATTCGACGTCGGATTCCGAGACGCAGAGCTGGTATTCATCGACGCCAAAAATAACGGGACGCGATTGGTTCACGCCCTTGGTCGAGCGGCGATTTTCAACGGCGGTGAAGAAGCGGCGTTTGGCCATCGTATAAACGGCATTTGCCGCGCGCTGATACCGCGACCGTGGAACGTGAAGCACGATGATCGCGCCCTCGAAGACGCTCTCGAGTTTGAGTAAGCCGTATTTATCGCCGGCGAACGTCTTTTGGATGCGATAGTCGCGCAGCGGCTCGAGGAGTTGCGAAACGGCAAATTGCACCGCGCGACGTGCTTCGGGAGTGTACTTATTCCACCGCAGCTCTTCGTAATCGATCGCTTCTTGGATCGTCCACGCCTCCTCGGCTTCAGCCGAGGTCATCTTGCGCATCCGCTCCATCGCGAAGATGCGCGCGCGCGATTGGAAATCTTCATCGAAGCAGTACTGCGTGAGATGACCGAACGTGTAGTACTGATCGCCCGCGCCGTTAAGCATGCGGAGCGCATTTTTCATCCGCGCGACCGCCGCCTCGACCCACTGCTTCGCTTCGCCTTCGACCGTCCCGTACGTGTCGCGAAAATACATCGAGTCGAGGTCGGGGCTGCCGCTGAGGAGATCGATCCCGCGCTCGCTGCCGGGCATCACGACGATCGTTTCGCGCCCGGCGAGCCGGGCGATTTCGCAGACTTCGTCGACCGCCTCACCCTTCGCGCAGATGATCAACCCACCGGCCTGCAACGACCCGAACATCTCTTTGAGCAGCGGATTGAACGCGCGCGTCGTCTTGCCCGAACCGGAAGATCCGAAAACGATCGTATGGCGGCAGAGATCTTCGAAAGCGAATTCCACTTTCGAAGCCCCTTCGCCGAGTGAGACGGTCGGGTACTGGTTCATCTTCTTACGCATCGGTCGCACGGTTCGAGCGGTGAAGCGGTGGAGGCGGGTGTGACGTTCCTAACACGGCGTGTGCGATGCGAGCACGGAGAGGAGCCCTCCGCACGCGAACCGCGAGCGTCGTGAAATACGATGCCGGGCAAGCGGCGTATCGACGCGCCGTATGGCTCTCACCGATCGCGCTCGCGGAAACGGCAACCCACAATCACGCGAGCGCACCATCGTGACGATTGCGATTCTCGGTGGCGGGGCGCTCGGCACGCTCCTCGCCGCGTCGCTCGCGCCGTATGCGCAGATCCGTCTGCTCGTTCGCGATGCGACGCAGGCGCGCGCGATCGCCCTGCGTGGCGGCGTCGCCGTCGAGGGCGAAGCGACGCGCGATGTCGCGGTCTTCGCGAATGCGCCGCAGCTCGCCCTCGCAGCGATCGACGTGCTCGTCATCGCAGTCAAGACGTACGCGACCCTTGCCGCGCTCGCGCCGCTCCGCACGCATCTCGCACCGTCGGCTGCGATCGTCTCATTCCAAAACGGTATCGACGCACCAGGTGACATCCGAAGCTCGCTCGGTCGCACGGATCGCGTCGCGCTCGCGCCGACGACGGAAGCCGCGATGCTCGTCGAACCCGGCCTCGTTCGCCATGCCGCGCATGGCGCCACGCTCCTCGGCTGGATCTCGGGTGCCGCGCGCTCGGGCGACGACACGCTCGTACGGCTCGCCGCGCTGATGACGCGTGCCGGTCTCGCGAACGAGATCGTGGCGCCGATCGAAGCGCGCGCTTGGCAGAAGCTCGTCGCGAGCCTCGCGATCAATCCGACGACCGCACTCGCGGGCGTCCTCAACGGCGATCTGCTTGCGGTCCCCGCTTTACGCGAACGTGCGGCCTCGCTCGCACGCGAAGCCGCGGTCGTCGCGCGCGCGAGTGGCATCGTGCTGCCATACGCGGACCCCGTCGCCTATGCGGAATCCGTGATGCGCGAAACGGCACCCAATCGCTCGTCGATGCTGCGCGATCTGGAATGCGGCAGGCGAACGGAAATCGAGGCGATCGCAGGCACGATCGTGCGCCGCGCAGCCGCGCTCGGCATTGCGGTGCCGCACGCGCGAGCGGCGCTCGACGAGGTTCGCGCGCGCACGAAGGCGTAGCGCGAACCATGGCTACGATACGTCGATTGACGTCGGCGGCGATCCGTGCTCGCAAGGGCACGCGATTCGCCGTCATTACCGCATACGATACTCCTTTCGCACGTTGTGTCGAAGCTGCGGGCATCGACGTCGTGCTCGTCGGCGATTCGCTCGGCATGGTCGTGCTCGGCTACGACTCGACGACGCAGGTCGATCTCGACGATATGTGCCGCCACGCGGCCGCCGTCGCACGCGGCACGGCGCGCGCGTGCGTGATCGTCGATATGCCTTTCGGTACGTACGAGACGAGTGACGCCGATGCGATCCGATCGGCGATCCGCTTGGTGCGCAGCGGCGCGACGGCAGTCAAACTCGAAGGTGGCGCCGCGGTCGCACCGCGCATCGCGGCCATCGTGAACGCAGGCATCCCCGTCGTCGCGCACATCGGCGTCTTGCCGCAGACGGCCGCGATCGGTGCGGGCTTTCGCCGCAAAGGCGATCGCGAAGCGCTTCTTGCCGACGCACGCGCCGTCGAAGCCGCGGGTGCATTTGCGGTCGTCCTGGAGATGGTCGACGCGCAGGTCGCCGCCGACGTCACGGCCGCAATCGCGATTCCCACGATCGGGATCGGTGCGGGCGGCGCGTGCGACGCGCAGGTGCTCGTGATGCACGACGTGCTCGGCCTCTATCCCGATGCCCCGCCATTCGCCAAGCGCTATGCGGAGATCGCGACCGTCGCGACCGATGCGTTACGCGCGTACGCAAACGACGTCCGCGAGGGTGCCTTCCCCGCAGCACCGTCGACGACCGACGCGGCGCATCCGGACGCGCCGATCTACCTTGCGGCGACACCACCGAGCGTATGACGGAGAAGCGTCAGATCGTCGCGATCGGCGGCGGCGTACTCGTGCCCGCCACGGGAAATTTCAAGCTCGAACGCTACATTCTCGAAGCGACCGGGAAATCGTCACCGCGCGTGTGTTTGGTGCCGACGGCGAGTGGCGACGATCGCTCGTACGTCGTGCGCTTCTATCAGTCGTACGCGCGTTTCGGAATCGATCTCGACGTTTTGCGCTTCTTCGCGCGCACGCCGGGCGACCTGCGCGCGTATCTCTTCGCGTTCGACGTGGTCCACGTCGGCGGCGGCAACACGCGCAGCATGCTCGCGGTCTGGCGGCATTGGGGATTCGATGCGGTGCTGCGCGAGGCGTGGGAACGCGGCATCGTGCTGACGGGCTCGAGCGCCGGTTCGATTTGTTGGTTCGATGCGGGCGTGACGGATTCGGTCGCGGGCGAATTCACGACCACGAACGCACTCGGCTTCTTGCCCGGCAGCAACTGTCCGCATTACGACGGTGAAGC
The DNA here is from genome assembly GCA_031420415.1 of Vulcanimicrobiota bacterium. Taxonomy (GTDB): domain Bacteria; phylum Vulcanimicrobiota; class Vulcanimicrobiia; order Vulcanimicrobiales; family Vulcanimicrobiaceae; genus JANYGA01. The sequence goes on along the minus strand of JANOMT010000024.1, from coordinate 95,339 downwards.
GGACCGTCGGCCCGCATACCAGCGCATGGTCGCCACCCAAGCGCTGGTGCCGGGGCTCGCGTGCGACGATGGTACGGGCGTACACTTTATCGGTGAAACATTGCACGAAGCGATCTCCGCGCGACCGAACGCTCGCGCGTATCGCGTCGAACGCGATGGAGGCATCGCGCGCGAAACCGCACTCCCGATGCGCGCCCTCGCCTGATACGCGAGCCTACCCGAAAAGGATCGTACGGAATTCTCCGACGCGCGTGAACCCGACGCGTTCGTAAAGCGCGATCGCGCTCGTGTTGAAATCGTTGACGTAGAGACTCAGCGTCGGAAACTCATCGAGAAGTAGGCGCGAAATCGCCGCCAGACCGCGCGCCGCATGGCCTTGGCCACGCAATTCCGGCGGTGTCCAGACGCCCTGGAGCTGCGCCGTGAACGGCGTGACGGCGCCCACGTTGCAAATGAATGCGAGACGACCGTCCACGCGATAGCGCCACGACCACCGTGCGTCGATGATGCGCCCCGTTCGAGCGCGAAACTCGACGGATGCGCGCGACGGATCGCCGCCGAGTTCGCCTGCGATCATCGCCGCGGATTGCGGCACGATCTCGTCGAGTTCGTCGCGCGTCGCTCGCCCCGCGTCGCCCGTCACTCCGCCGACGTTTGCGATTGCTGCGCGACTCGTGAGTGCGTACACGGGCTGGCTCGCACGAATCGCTGTCGGTGCGTCCATCGTATCGCGAACGCGCGGCCAGAATCTTTCGATATTTTCACGCGGTCCCACGATCATGCGCGCGCCACGAAAACGGCGGGCACGATCCGCGAAAGCATCGATTGCGGCATCGTCATCGGCAAAAGGCACGATCTGCATGCCGTAATAACAAACTCCGGCGATCGCTTTCGACGCATCGCGCCAGACGAGCACTTCACCACGTGCCGCCTGACCCGTAGCGATCAGCCAGGAAACGAAGACGTTGTCGTACGGTCGACGCGCGAGATAAGAGAGCGTTTCTTCGCGCGCGTCACGAGCGTAGGTTTCGAGGCGGCCCACGGAACGTAAACTAGGAAAGCGCGCGGACGAAGGCCGGCTTTGACGTCGGGGCTTTGCTTCCGCCGACGGGCTCGACGCTCACCGCAACGGCAGCGAGTCGCGCCGCGCTTTCGGGAAGCTCGACGAGCGCGACGCCCGCGGCATCGGGCGCGAACGTGATGCTCGGTGCGACGGCTTTCGCGCCGTTCGTGAGCGTCCACGCTTGATAGACTTTGCCTGCGGGTAGTTTCGGAAGATCGTGGAGCGCGATGACGATTCGGTTGCCGCTCTTGATGACTTCGCCCGATGCGATCGCAAAGTGGCGGCTTCCGGGCGCGACGATGCTCGCCACGCGTGCATCGAGCACGCCGACTTGCGCTTGCAACGCATCGGCGCGAGCACGAGCGGAGCGTGCATCGGTTTCGAGCGAGGCGACGCGGGTAGCGTCGCTCGTGCGATCGTTGCGGAGCGTCGCGTTGTTCGCAAGTGAGACGGCCGCGACGAGCGCGGCTGCGACCGCGGCACCGTATGGCAGCCACGAGCTTCGCGAACGTGCGACGGCGCCATTAGTCGAAAGTTTCGTCGAAACGATCGCGACGGGTGCCGCATCGCGCACCGATTCACGCACCGATATCATCACGCGCGATTTGAGACGACGCGTCGATATTTCATCGAGCGCATCCGGCGCGATTTCGGCTTCGAAGCCGACGAGATCGGCCGTCGCGCGTAATTCGGCGTATTCACGTGCGCATGTCGAGCACGATTCGATATGCTCGGCGATGCCGCGCGCCTCGGATTGCGGGAGCGCGCCGAGTGCGTAGACGGCGATGGTATCGAGCAGAGACTCGTCGTGCACGATCACAGCGCGATGCTCGTATCGAGAGAAGAGCGTAATTTCCGCAGGCCCGCGCGGATGCGCGTTTTGACGGTCCCGAGCGGTGTCGCGGTGCGACGCGCGATCTCTTCGTGTGTGATGCCGCCGAAAAATCCGAGTTCGATCGGTCCGCGCTGTTCGTCGGGAAGCGCGCTGAGCGCGGTGCGAACGCGCTCGCCGTCGAGCTTCGCAAAGACGGAATCGTCGAGACGGGCATCGACGGCGACGTCGAGCGGCATATCGCCTTCGGCCCGAAGCGCGCGGCTACGCAAAGAATCGAGCGCACGATTTCGTGTGACGCGAGCGATCCACGCGCCGAAATTCCCGGTTGCGAAAGATTCCGGGCGGCTCCATACCTTGAGGAAGACGGCCTGCGTGAGGTCTTCGGCGGCCATCACGTCTTGCAGCATCTTAAGCGCGATGCCGTAGACGAGCCGGTGGTAAGCGTCGTAAATGGATTCGAATGCCGCCACATCACGTTCGCGCACCCTTTCCATAAGTCGACTTGCTTCATCCACACGGCCCGGATTCGTCCCATCTCTAAACCGGCCCTCGAACGGACCGCTGATTCATAAACGCACGTGGGGGTGTGAATGGATGTTAAGATGGAGATATGGCTCGCCGTCCACGCGATCGGACCTTCCTGCAGCTCGCAGTTTTCGCCGGGGTCGGCGGCCTTGGCGCGATCGGAACGTCGATCGTCGCGACGGTCGTGACGTGGCACAACGGCCACCCGAACACGACGTTCTTTTTCTTCAGCCTCTGGGGAATCGCCGCACTCGCGGGTGCCGTCGCAAACGTGGTCGTGTACTTCCAGAGCGGGGACCCGCCGGAAAAACCACCACGCGGCGGGCAAAAGGTCACGCCGATCCGGATCCTCGACGCACGTCCGTCGCAAGCGCCCGTCGTCGACCGCGAACGGAAAGCGGCGTGATCGCAGAAGTTCGCGAGCGCCTCGCCGGCGCGGCCTCGATCTGCGTGCTCACGGGTTCCGGCATATCGGCGGAGAGTGGGTTGCCGACGTTTCGCGGTGCGGGCGGCCTGTGGAAGACGCACCGCGTCGAAGAGCTCGCGTCGCCCGCGGGTTTCGCCCGCGATCCCGATCTCGTGTGGAACTGGTATAACGAGCGCCGCGCGGTGCATCTTGCAGCCGAACCCAATGCGGGGCATCGCGCGCTCGCCGTACTCGAAGCACGCTCGCGAGATTTCACGATCGCGACGCAAAACGTCGATTCGCTGCATTACCGAGCGGGTTCGCGGAACGTTCTCGAACTTCACGGGAGCTTGCGTACCGTCCGTTGCGACACGTGCGGAGAGCGACGCCCCTTCGATCGGCCGCTCGATCCGACCGATGTCGCGCACGCGTGCGCGGGCTATATGCGCCCCGATATCGTGTGGTTCGGGGAAGCGTTGCCGTCGAAGATCTGGGATCGGGCCGTCGCGGCGGCCGCGCGTGCCGACGTGGTGTTGGTAATCGGAACGTCGGGTATGGTCAATCCGGCAGCGGCGCTTGCGACGCGCGTCCCGCGCGACGGTGCTTTTATCGTCGAAGTCAATGTGGAGCCGACGCTGATCACCCCTTACACCGACGTGCATCTCTCTGGTTCGGCCGGGGAAATTCTGCCGCATCTGCTGGAAACCGTGGAGTCCGCGTGACGGGCGACGATCTCGCCTTCGTGCGAGAGCACATCGAAGATTATAAGGCGTACGACGACCAACGCACGCGATCCGATAGCGATATGCGCATACGTGCCTTCGTCGGCCCGCGGCTTAACGCCGCGCGCGAGCGTTTGGGTGCGGAGCTCGATGAAGCGACGATCAAAACGCTCGACGACGTGTTGATGCACTGCATGTTTTCCGATCAGGTCTTCGTAAGCAAATTCGAACACGCACGACTCGACGCTCCGATGACGGCCGCACTCGTGCGCTCCGATCGTACTCTCATCGAGTTCGGAGAGGCCGCCGCGAAGGCGACCGCGGCGACGTTTCTCGAGCTGCTCGTCGAGATCGATAAGCAGTTCGAGTACCGCCGAGCACCCGAACCGCTCGTCCCTTAAATCGGCGCCGTCGCCGCGAGCGATGCGGCCGCGCGCGTCGCGCGTTCGGCTCGCGTGACGTTGTACGCGATGACCGCGCCGCATGCGGCAGCGATTGCGAGATATCCGAGACCCGTGCCGACACTACCGAGGACGATCTTGCCGATGCCGAAGAGCGCGCCATACACGAGCCCGCAGCCCGCGAGCCAATCGATCGCGTTGATGCCGAGTGGTTCGGCACCGGGGGCGGGACGCGCGAGCGAAGCGATGCGTTTCCACCCGAACGCGCTCGGTCGCACGCGTTCGTAAAAACGCAGCAACGTCGCATCGGATTCTGCGGGCATGAGATACGTGACGACGATCCACACGAGCGTCGTGATCGGAACCGTCACGAGCAAGACTTCGGCGTTCGCGTTCGCATCGGTAAAAACGTGAAAGAACAGTAACGCATTCGAGATGACGGCGGATGCCACGAGCGCCGCGATCTCGCTCCACGCACTCACGCGCCACCAATACCAACGCAAGATCATGACGAGTCCCACGCCCGCGGTGAGGTTGTAGAGATAGACGTACGCGCCGCTGACGGAGTTATTTAAGTTGGCTCCGGCGATCGCGAGGACCATGACGATGAGCGTGGCGACACGCGAGACGACCACGTAATGGCGTTCGCTCGCATTCGGCTTCATGAAGCGGCGATAGATGTCGTTCGTGAGATACGATGCGCCCAAGTTGAGATGCGTGCCCATCGTCGACATGTAGGCGGAGAGAAAGCCCGCGATCATGAGGCCGCGTAGCCACGCGGGGAGATGATCGATCATCGTCGTGATGTAGTTGAGTTCGGGATCGACTTTGCCATCGTTACCGATCGTGCCATTCGGATAGAGCACGAGCGCGGCGAGTGCGACGAGGATCCACGGCCACGGTCGCAGCGCGTAGTGCGCGACGTTGAAGAAAAGCGTTGCGAGCAGCGAATCGTTCTCGCTCTTCGCGCTGAAGATACGCTGGGCGATGTAGCCGCCGCCGCCGGGTTCGGCGCCGGGATACGATGACGCCCACCATTGCACGCCGATGTACGTCACGAACGTCAGCATCGGTAACCACGCTTCGTTCGAAGTCGGAAAGAAGGCGAGAATCGATCCGCTCGTCGTCGTGATTTTGTGTGCGGCATCGATGACGGCGAGTTTGGTTTCGAGCGCGCCGATGCCGCCGACAGCGGCGACCGCGGAGACGGCGAGCACGATCGCCATCGACATCTTCACCACGAACTGCAAGACGTCGGTCACGAGCACGCCCCAGAGGCCGCCGATCGTGACGTAGACGCCGGTGAAGACGAGACACACCGCGAGCGCTGAGAGCTTGTCGACGTGCAACGTGAGTTGGAGGACCTTGGCCATCGCGAGATTGACCCAGCCCATGATGATCGTATTGACGATGACGCCCTGAAAGATCGCGCGCACGAAACGCAGCGCGGCTGCTGCTTTACCGCTGTAGCGAAGTTCGATGAACTCGACGTCGGTGAGCACGCCCGCACGGCGCCAAAGCTTCGCGAAGAAGAAGACGGTGAGAATGCCCGACATCACCGAGCTCCACCAGACCCAATTGCCCGCGATACCGTGTTGCGTGACGAAGCCCGTTACGGCGAGCGGTGTGTCGACGGCGAAGGTCGTCGCGACCATCGAGACGCCCGCAAGCCACCACGGCACGTTGCGCCCGGACAAAAAAAACTCGGTGAGGTTTTTACCGCCTCGCCGAGCGTAGTAGAGTCCGATGCCGAGATTAATCGCGAAGAACGCGATGATTACGGCGTAGTCGGCAACCGAAAGCGTCATCGCATCGGCTTCGGCAAGCCGACGGCTATCCCGTCTGCGTCGATCCGTCGCGCTACGAACACAATCTAAACATAAATGTGAGCAGGGTTCACAGCGTGTCATGGCCAGGAGTCGGCCTAGCTGTGCGGAATATCACGCTAACACACCGACGATGCATGGGATCGTCGAGTGCGGCGCCGGCAGGTCGATGCAGTGAGTGAGTGTTAGCGCCTCCGTCGAAACGACGGGGGCGCTTTCGTGTCGGTGCGAACGGCGCGTCGGTGCAGGCTCTCATCCGTCACTCGCTCCGCATCTTCGGCATGGCTCTCTTCGGGCTCGCGCTCGTCGATGCGCCCATGGCAAGCGCCCGAGCCGATGTTCGCGAGTTCGACCCCGTGGCGCTCCATTTACTCCCCCGGCCACAATCGATTCGCACCGCGGGCGCGTGCCCCGGGCCATCGCCGGAATCCGTGCTCGCGGCGCTTTCGGCCTCCGGCGATCCGGGCGGGATCGCACTCGTGCGCGAGCGCTGGGCGGCGCTCGGGATCGTAGCGCATCATGGCGACGCCCGGGTGACGGAACGTGCTGTATCGGCACCCAGTGGTGCGCCGGTCGGCGCGTACGACCTCATCGTCGACGCGCGCGGTGCGACGTTGTCGTCGGCCACGCGCGAAGGCATCTTCGATGCGTACGCGACGCTCGCACAGCTTCCGATCCGCGACGGCGCACGTTTTCGTTTGCCGTGCGTCGCGATCGCCGATGCCCCCGCCCTGCGTTGGCGCATCCTCTCCGACGACGTCTCGCGCGGTCCGCTACCGACGATGCGCTATTTCGAAGAACGTATCCGCACGATCGCGAGCTTCAAATACAACGGCTACTCACCGTATATGGAACACGTTTTCGTCGATCCCGCGCATCCGCTCCCGGCGCCGCTGGATGGTCTCACACCGAGCGAATTGCGCCGACTCGCGACGTACGCGCAGCATTTCCATGTCGCGCTCATTCCCGAACAGCAAACGTTCGCGCACATGCACGAGACTCTCAAATACGAACGGTACGCGGACCTTGCGGAATTGCCGCACGGCTATCTCCTTTCACCCGCCGATCCGCGCTCGCAGGCCTACGCACGCGATCTCATCGCGAGCGAACTTGCCGTCGTGCCACAGCCGCCGTTCTTTCATATCGGCTCCGACGAGCCGTCGGATCTCGGTCGCGGGCGCTCGAAAACGCAGGTCGCCGAACTGGGCGACGGCCCCGTCTATGCGCGACACGTCATCGACACGGCGAATGTCGTGATCGCTCTCGGCGGCGGGCGGCCGATGATCTGGGACGACGCGCTCGCAAAGCATCCCGAATTATTTGGTACCGTACCGAAATCGCTGGTCTTCATTAACTGGCATTACGGTTCCGATGCGACGTATCAACCATACATCGATCGCATCGCACGCGGCGGCTTCGATCAGATGGTGGCGCCCGGTGCCCTCAATTGGAATGAAATCTATCCCGATCTCGACGCCGCGCTCGGCAATATCGATCGCTTCGTGACCGAAGGCAAACGCTCGCACGTGCTCGGCCTCTTTCAAACGGTCTGGCACGACGATGGTGAGACGCTCTTCGAAGCGACGTGGGTCCCCGTCGTCTATGCGGGGGCGAGTGCGTGGGAAGCGCGGTCGATCGATCGTGCGCGATTCACCACGGATTTCGCGCACGTTTTTTTCGGCAGCGACGATCCGCGATACGCGAGCGACATCGACGCTCTCGCTCGCGCACGCACGACGCTTCGCGGCCACAACCCGCGCGAGTACGGCGACTATCTGTTCTGGGCCGATCCCTTCGAAGCCGATCTCGCAAAGCCCGCGACGCTGACGCCCGCGGGGCTCGCAACGCCTGCATCCGAGTCGATCGCTACGAACGGTACCGATGCGGGAAGTGCGGACCTCGCCGCAATGTCGCAGATTCGGATCGCAGCCGAAGATGCGATGGCGCACCTGCGTCTCGCGCCGCCGCCTCCGTTGCATCGTAACGCCGCAGCCGTCATCGCGCTCGCCGCGCGGCGCTACGATCTCCTTGGCCGCGACGCACAGATCGCACGCGAGGCGCGCGCGTATTACGACGACGCGCGTGCGAACGCGGACGGCAAGCACGATGGGTACGTCTATCGCGGCCTCTTCACGGCAAAGTATCTCTTTTGGGAACAGCGCGACGCGATGCTCGCACTCGAACCGCTCGTGCGCCGTGCGTGGGAATACGAGAACCGTACGAGCCACGAAGCGAGCGTTCTCGAACGCTACCATCTCGCCGCACAGCGCGCGATCGCGCGTGCGGATCGCATCAACGACACGGTCTATCGCGAATACGTCGCGAAAAAAACGCTGCCGACGTTCGACGATGCGATCGGATTGCCGCGATGACCTCGAGCGCACTCGCCGGCCTCGCGATGGTCGGCATTTTTATCGCGGCGGCCGCGCTCATGATCGCGCGTCTGCTCCCCGCGCTCCTCGCGGTGCCGCTCATGGCGCTCGGTATCGCGCTCGTCGGTGGTGCGGGTGCAGCGGGGCTGTCGTCGGTCATCGTCGATGGTACGAGTCGGCTCGCGGTCGTGATCGTCACCGTCATCTTCGGCGCTCTACTCTCGCGTGTGACGCTCTCGACGGGCATCGCGGAAACGATCGTGACGTACGCGGCGGAATTTGGCGGCGATCGACCGGCCGTCCTCGCACTCGCGCTTTGTGCGGCGGTCGCCGTGCTCTTTACGTCGCTCACGGGGCTCGGCGCGATCATCATGGTCGGTTCGATCGTGCTGCCGATCATGATGACGATCGGCGTGCCGCGAAAGACCGCTGCGACGCTCTTCATGCTCGCCTTCGCGCTCGGCTTCATCTTCAATATCGCGCAATGGACGTTTTACACGAAAACGTTCGGCATCGAACGCGTGCAGATGCAACCCTATGCGATCGCGCTCGCCGCGATCGATCTCGTCGCGCTCGTCGTGTTCGCGATCGTACGCTTCCGTACCACGCGTGGCTACGCGACGTGGGCCCTCGCCGCGGACGAGCCGATCGCACGCAAACGCGCACCGCTCTTCGCGTGTATCACGCCGATCCTGCCGATCGTGCTCTATCTCGTTCTCGGTGCGAATGCGATCGTTGCGTTTGCGATCGCCGCACTCTTCGGTGCGCTCGCAACGACGCCGCGTCGCGTCGTGCAAACGCTCGTCGCCGCCGCGATTCGCGGTGTGGAAGATGTTGCGCCCGCAATCGTGCTCTTCATGGGCATCGGTATGCTGCTCACGGCGACCGCGCTTCCCGGGGTGAAGGCCGCACTCGAACCGCTCGTCGCCGCGATCGCGCCGCATTCGTGGCTCGGATACGTCGTGCTTTTCGGATTGCTTTCACCGCTCGCGCTCTATCGCGGGCCGCTCAATCCCTTTGGCGTCGGCATCGCCGTCTACACGGTACTCGCGGGGCTCGGCGTGCTTCCCGCAGTCACACTCGTCGCGGCCGTGATGGCGGTCGTGCAAGTGCAGAACGTCTGCGATCCGACGAACACGCAAAATGTGTGGGTCGCAAACTTTACGGGCGTACGCGTGGATGAGATCACGAAGATGACGCTGCCGTATCAGGTCGCCGTCGCGACGGTCGCCGTCATCGTCGTCGCGATCTTCGGTCGGTCGCTCTTGGGCGTACAACCGTTCGCGATCGCGGCGCCCGCGCACGCAGCCGACCTCGTGCGTGGTGCGACGCCGGGACTCTTCGCACCCGAGAGCGCGCGTCGGACGATCGCGGTCGTCGCCGCGAACGACGAATCGCGTGCGGCGCGGGATGAGATCGCGCGCGCGATCGCGCGTGGCTGGCGTGGATTTTCCGTGGTCGATGCGGTGGCCGACCCCGGTGCGAGCGACTGTGCGGGGAAAACGTATGTCGCATTCGCGCGCGTCATCGTGACGACGAACGATGTCGGGCTCGAGCTCAGTGATTGCGCGGGGTGGCCCGTCGGCCAGTGGTACGTTCCGCGCGGCGCGAGCGATCGTGCATCGGCGCTTGCCGCGCTCTTTCGCATGCGTACCTGGACGCTCGAATCGCCCGGGCTTGCGGCGTCGCTCTTCGATCGCGGGCTCGCCTACGATATGTCGCGCGGGAAGCCCACGTATTTTTACACGCTCTTCAAAACGACCGACGGTCAGATGCGCGCGTACGTCAGACCCGGCGGACCCGCGTATGCGGTAGGTCTTCGCACGAACGACATCGTGGTAAAGCTCGACGATAAATTCTGGTGGGAATACGGGACGTTTCAGACGCAAAAACGCGCATACGACGGTTTACCGCACGTCTTCGGTATCGCTCGCGGAAAGGTGCCGAACGTCGAAACCGTCACGCAGACGATCGTCCTCGGCGCGCCTTTCGCTCCGGCCTCGGTCGCGGCGCTTACGTTGAATCGTCGTGCCTAGCCCTTCGACGGGCGTGAGCGCGCTTCGCGTCGGCATCGATGTCGGTGGGACGTTCACCGATGTCGTGGTCGTCGATGCGGCGACGCGCGCGATCGTCGCGCGGATCAAAGTGCCGACAACGCACGATGCACCTGAGGGCGTCGCCGCGGGAATCGTCGCGGGCCTCGAACGCGCGCTCGCCGCACCCGGCGTCGATGCCGCTCGTATCGCGTTCATCGCGCACTCGACCACGCAGGCTACGAACGCGCTGCTCGAAGGCGACGTCGCGCGAGTCGGCATCGTCGGCCTACACGGCGCCTTCGGCTTTTTCGCACGGCGCCAATTGCGCGTACCGCCGATCGTGCTTGCGGAGAACGCGACGTTCGCGCCGACGATCGTGTATGCGCGTGCGACCGACGACGCCGCGATCGAACGCGCGGTCGCGACGCTCGTAGCCGATGGCGTCGATGCCATCGTTGCGAGCGAAGCGTTCGGCGTCGATCGCCCGCGCGCCGAACGCCGCACGGTCGCGCTCGCGCGCGAACGCGGTATTGCGGCGACGGCGGGCCATGAAGTCGCGACGACGCATGGTCTGCGCGCACGCACGCGAACCGCGGCGCTCAACGCCGCGATCTTACCGCGCATGGTGCGTACGTCGCAGATGACGGCGGGTGCGGTTGCGGCGGCGGGCATCGGAGTCCCACTGATGATCATGCGCAGCGACGGCGGCGTGATGGAAGTCGGGGAAGTGGCCCGACGCCCAATACTTACGATGCTCTCGGGCCCCGCCGCGGGGATCGCGGGCGCGCTCTTGCACGAAAACGTAACCGACGGTATTTTCATCGAAGTCGGCGGGACGAGCGCGGATTGCTCCGTCATCCGGCGCGGGCAACCGCAGATGCGACCGGCACGCGTTGGCGGACATCGCACGATGCTGCGGACGCTCGACGTGCGCACGCTCGCGATCGCGGGCGGCAGCGTCGTGCGCATCGACGCGGAGGCGCTCGGAATCGGCGCGCTACGGGGCGTCGGACCGCGGTCGGCGCACATCGCGGGGCTCGCGTATGCATGTTTTGTAGAACCGAGCGCGTTCGCCGGTGCGCGCATCGTTTTCGTGCGACCGCAGCCGGGCGACCGCGACGATTGCGTCGCGCTCGCGCTCCGCGATGGGAGTCGCGTCGCCCTCACTCCGACGTGTGCGGCAAATCTGCTCGGCTACGTCCGCGAGATCGATTTTTCGCGCGGTGATGCAGAGAGTGCACGCATCGCTTTCGCGCTCGTTGGCGATCGCATCGGTGTATCGGGCGACGATCTCGCACGCGCCGTGCTCGAGCGCGCGACGGACATCGTGCGCGCCACGATCGACGAGCTCGTCGCCGATTACGATCTCGTCGCAGCCGACGTCGAACTCGTCGGCGGGGGCGGTGGAGCGGCGGCGATCGTGCCGTTCGTTGCAGAGCGCCTCGGTTTGCGGCATCGTATCGCGCGCGATGCCGAAGTCATTTCTCCGCTCGGCGTCGCGCTCGCGCTCGTGCGCGATGTCGTGGAACGCACGATCGTCGCCCCGACGCCCGACGACGTCGTACGCGTGCGGCGCGAAGCGATCGATCGCGTCATCGCCGCGGGCGCGGCGCCGGATCTCGTCGAGGTCGTGGTCGATATCGACGCGCGGCGCAATCTCGTTCGTGCGACCGCGACCGGAGCGACGGCTGCGGTCGCGAGCGACGGAATCGCGCCGATCGCGACTGACGAAGAAAACCGGTCTGCTGCGGCGCGCACGTTACGCGTCGACGTCGCCGCACTCACGCGCGTCGCTGCGGTTGGCGACTTCACGGTTTTCGACGCGCCGCAAGCGAAATCGCGCGACCTGCGCGAAGCGTGCGTCGTCGACGCACGGGGCGTCGTGCGGCTCGCGTTACGTCGTGCGACGGTGCGGCTCGCGACCGTCGCGACGCTCGCACGTGCGCTCGACGCGGCGCTCGAAGCGGCGACCGCATTTGGTGACGTCGGCCGCGCGTTGCCGGAAATTCATCTCGTGTACGGTAAGCGTCTGGTCGATCTCGGAACGCTTGCAGAAGCGGCTCAAGTGCTCGCACTCGCCGGAGAAGAAGTGCGCGGCCTCGATCCTGCGAGTTTTGTCGCGATCGTTGCTGCAACGCGCGACGCCTAATGTGACGAAGCCTCTGCGTTCGGCTACGTAGGTGCTGTAGGATCCATCACAACGGGAATGATTTTGATCGATTCGAAACGAGTGCACGAATCCAACGTATCCGACCTGCAACGGCATTTTTTTAGAGGGAGTATCAATGATCGATCGTCGTCTTGCCGCCATGTCCGCGCTCGTCGCACTTTCCGCGTGTAGCGGTAGCGGTAGCGGGGGCGGTGGCTCGAGCACGCCGACGGCGTCGACGTCTATGCTTTCGGTCGCGATGGTCGACGCGCCGTTCGCGATGAGCGGCGCGACGGTCACGGCGGTGAATCTCGGTATCGATAAGGTCGAAGCCGTCGGAGCATCGGGTCCGGTCGTCCTCAAAGATTTCGGGTCGACGCCGGACGTCGTAAACATCCTCGGGTACACGAGCCAGAGTTCGCCCCTCCAGTTTCCCGCTGCGACGATCCCGGCGGGATCGTATCAGCAGATCCGCCTCCTGCTCGACACCGCGACGACGACCATTTCATACACCGATGCATCGGGTGTCGCCCATACGAACGTTCCGCTATCGGTGCCCAGCGGCACGATGGGCGGCTTCGGAAACAGCACCTCGACCGATGGCGGCGACGGGCAAGGCACGTCGGGCGTAAAAGTCAACGTCGGCCTCGATGCGCAGGGCGGCCAAACCTACGGGTACATCCTGGATTTTAATGCGGCGCAATCGATCGTCGAAACCGGGAACGGACGGTTTATGCTCAAGCCCGTGATCGTGGCCACCGCGGTGCAGACGGCGGGCGCTTTTTCGGGCACGGTGACGAACAACGCGGGTATGCCGGTCGTAGGCGACGAGGTCGACGCACTTTCTGGAACGACGACCGTTAATAGCGGCGTTACCATGGCCGATGGGACGTTCGCGATCAACGCGCTTCCGGTTGGATCGTACGCACTCGTCGTGAAGAATACCGGTACGACGTCGGCCGGTGCCGCATTCACCGCGACGAACTACGATTCGAGCGTCGGCGCGACGTTATCGGTTCCGGGACCCTTTAACGTCACGAACGCAGCGACCACGAATGTGGGAACGATCCAGGACTAAACGAAAAGGCCAATAACGGCCAGAGAAGAGAGCGACGAGTGCGAATAAACTCGTCGCTCTTTTTATTTGGAATCGAGCGGGGTCAGGCGGCTTCGGCGATGGAGATTTCGCGGATTTTTGCGAACTGCGGCAACTTTAGCGCGAGCTTCGCGATTCGCGGGAGCACGCCCGGCACGCGCAAGCCCTCGGGCATCGCCGACATGTAGCGCTCCTGCTCCGAAACGCATGATTGCAAGAAATTCCGCCACGTGATGTCATCGAAAATCGCGAATGCGCCTTCGGCGCCGAAGCCGACGCCCTGCGTTTTTGGTGCGTTTTTTGCGCCGGGGGCGAACGTCGTCACGATACGAGCGACCGCGCGTGCGTAGCCGAGGCCCGTCGAGAAAGCGGTAAAAACTCTCGCGCCGCGGCCACGGCGGATACGTTCGTAGGCGATCCAATTCACGAAGAACGTCACGTGACGCGCTTCTTCGAGCATGACGATGTCGAAGATGTCGGTGAGCTCGGGAATGAAGAGTTGGATCTGTCGCGCGAGCCCGAAAATACCCATGCCGAGAAACGAATCGATGCACTCTTCGTAGCCGAAATCCAAAAATGCTCGTTCGGAGAAATCGTCTGACTTCGCGGGGACCGGCGCCACGGGAATCCCGTAGAACGCGAGCATGTCTTCGAGGAGTCGACCGTGGCGCGTCTCTTCGACGCCCTGCATCGCGAGCGCTTCGCGGATCTGCGGATCGGTGACGGTTTGCGCGTATCGCGTCACCATCACGCCTGCATTTTTCTCAGCCGCGAGGGCGACGCTCCAAAAGGGAATCGAACGCAGCCGGTCGATGGAAACCGTGTCGAGCGTCGGCCACGGGAGCCTCGCGGGCTCGAACTGTCGGTGCGTCTCGACGAAAGATTGGCAGAAGAGGGTCTTGTGGGCTTGCGAGCCGTCGATCATATGCTCCACTCTCGCGAGGCGGCAAGCCAATCCCTAGTCGATCGGTCGATCGTGCTCGCAGCATTCGCGGCTATCGCTTCATTTGTCATGCATATATCCGTTGCCGGCAATTACGGATATCAGCGCGACGAGCTGTACTTTATCAGTTGCGCGCGCCACCTCGCGTGGGGTTACGTCGATCAACCGCCGTTGATCGCGGTGATCGCGAAAATCTCGCTCGCACTCTTCGGCGATTCGTTATACGCGATTCGCCTGCTGCCCGCGATCGCAGCGGCTGCGACCGTCGTCGTGACCGGGCGGATGGCGCGACGTTTCGGTGGCGGGCTCGTCGCACAAGCCCTCGCGATGATCGGGGTCGCGCTCGCGCCATTCTTTCTCGCGGTCGGTAATCTGCTCACGATGAACGCGTTCGAACCGCTCCTGTGGCTCGGGGCGGCGTATCTTTTCGTGAAAGCGGACGAGAGCGATCGTATTGCGTTGTGGACGACGCTCGGCGTGGTGAGCGGGCTCGGGCTCGTCAACAAGTACTCGATGTTCTTCTTTCTCGGTTCGTGCGTCGTCGCGATCGCCTTCACGCCGTCGCGTCGATCGTTTGCGCGGCCGGGCTTCGCGCTCGCAATCGCGATCGCGGCCGCCATCGTCGCGCCGACGCTCGTGTGGCAAGCGCAACACGGCTGGCCCCAACTCGTGGTGTTGCACGACGCTGCGGCGGCCAAGAACGTCGTCGTCGGTCCGTTCGCTTTTTACGCGCAACAAATTTTGATGATGAATCCGCTTGCCGCACCGATGTGGATCGCCGGGCTCGTCGCGCTCGTTCGCGCCCCGCAAACGCGCGCGTTTCGCTGGTACGGGATCGCGTATGTGATCCTCTCGGGGCTCTACCTCGTGCTCGGCGCGAAAGTGTACTATCTGGCTCCGATCTATCCCGTGCTCTTCGCCGCCGGCGCTGCGACGATCGAGACGCAACTCGCGCGCGTGCGTTTCGCGACCGTTGCGTATCCCGCGTTGCTCCTCGTCTTCGGTTTCGCGATCGCACCCGAAGCCTATCCGCTCTTACCGTTGCCGACGTTTTTGCGATACGAGCACGTTCTGGATTTTCGCAGCATCAAGATGGAAAAACATCCGGTGGGTCGCGTGCCGCAACACTTCGCCGATATGCTCGGCTGGAACACGCTCGTCGCGTCGCTCGCACGCGCGAACGACGCGCTTTCCCCAAGCGAACGTCGCGAGGCGGTAATCCTCACGCACGATTACGGTCAGGCTTCGGCGATCGACTTCCTCGGTCCCAAACTCGGATTACCGCGTGCGATCAGCGGCCACAATAATTACTTTCTCTACGGTACGCGCGAAGCGTCGGGGCGTGTCGTTCTTGCCGTCGGTTACGATGAGTCGACGCTCGGGCGTGAATTCGCAACGGTCGAGCGCGTCGGTCTCTTTCGTGACGACTACGTCCTGCCCGATTTTAATAATTTAGTCATATATAAATGTACGCACCCGCGCGAACCGATCGCTGCTTGGTGGCCGCAGATGCGACGGTATATCTAGCGTGGGCGACCCACGTAGGCGTCTCGACCCACTCCGAGCGACGTGCGAGTGAAGGTAAGGTTTGCGCTCGCGAACGCCGCTTCGTAGACGGCGTCCGTGAAAAGACCGATCTCGTGGCGTTCGAAAAACCGTTCGACACCGCGCAGCGATGCGACGAGGAAGTGATAGTCGAGAATGCCGATCTTGCCCATTTGCTTGCTCAAGCACATCCGCGCGATTTTTAGATCGGGCTCGTCGACAAAGATGCTTTCGAGCGTGCCCGGCCGATAGGCGGCGGCCGCGACGGCGTACGGCTCGATCACGACGATTCCCGTTGGCTCCAGATGTTGCGCGATTCGCGCGAGTAGCGCATCGAGCCGTGCGGGCAGGCGCGCGAATGCGGAACTGCCATCGAGCGAGACGATCGCATCGAAACGCTCGCCGAGATCGAATGTCGTAAGCTCGGCTGGATCGACGACGATCTCCGGCGTGCGCGACCGAGCGAGTGCGACGGCCTTGAGATCGGCCTCGATACCTCGAGCCGAAAAATTGGCGGTCGCAAACGTCGCGAGATGCGCGCCCGTCCCACAACCGATTTCGAGCATCGTCCGGGCGCCCGGTACCTCTGCACGCACGAACGCGGCGACCGTTTGCGCCGACGCGATGCGATTGCGACCGCCAGCCGCATCGATCGTATCGTAAAAAGCCGTCGTTTGGGTGATCATCGCCCGTGGGTTCCGCGCGGCGCCGTAGTATGCCGCGTCAACGCGCCGTTTCACGCTCGCGAGCGGGTGAATATGCGTGCGGTCGGAACGAAATTGCGCGTGAAAGACCGCTACGACGTCCTCGTCATCGGCGGCGGCAATGCGGGTTGCGCGGCCGCGCTCGCTGCCGCACGCTCGGGCGCGCGGACGTTGCTCGTCGAGCGATACGGATTTCTCGGTGGTACCGCGACGGCGGCGATGGTCGGGCCGTGGATGACGTACCATTCCGGCAACGAGCGGATCGTCGGCGGCATCGCGCAAGAGATCGTCGAGCGGCTCGTCGCGCTCGGCGGCTCGCAAGGCCACATCGTCGATGCATCGGACTACGTGCCGACGATCACGCCGTTCGATCCCGAGATTCATAAGGCACTCCTCTTCGATCTCATGCGCGAGAGCGGCGTGCATTTGCTCCTGCACGCCTATTTTCTCGACGCGCTGCAAGATGGAGCCGGCGTCGTCGTCGGGGCGCGCGTCGCGACCGTCGGTGGGCCGCGCGAATATCGAGCGGCGATCACGATCGACGCTTCGGCGGATGCATACGTTGCGGTCGCGGCGGGCGCGCGCGTGCACCAGGGCGACGATCGCGGACGCGTCCAGCCGGCGAGCCTGATGTTTCGCATAAGTCACGTCGATCTCGAGGCGACCGCGGCATACGTCCGCGAGCACCCGAGTGAGATGCGTACGACGCTCGCGCCGAGCGCGCGCACGGCGTCGACGCTGACGGCGGTCGCGGGTCTCTACGAACTCTGGAACCGCGCGCGCGAAAACGGTATCGACGTGCCGCGCGAACTCGTTTCGTTTTTCATCTCGCCCTATGCCGACGAAGTCAGCGTGAACATGACGCGCGTGATCGATATCGACCCGCTCGATCCGGATGACCTCACGCGTGCCGAAGTCGAAGCGCGCGCGCAGGCGATGCGACTCATGACGTTTTTTCGCCGCGACGTCCCGGGATTCGCGAACGCGCGTATCGCCGCGACCGCGACGCAGATCGGTATTCGCGAATCGCGCCGCATCGCGGGCGTCTACACGCTCACACGCGACGACGTCGTCCGCGCGCGCACGTTCGAAGATGCGATCGCGCGTAGCGCCTATCCGATCGACATTCACAATCCCGCAGGCTCCGGCACGACGACGCATCGCTTACCGCCGGGCGCGAGTTACGAGATTCCCTATCGTTGCCTCGTGCCCGAGTCGATCGAGGGTCTGCTCGTTGCGGGGCGGTGTATTTCGACGACGCACGAGGCGCTCGCATCGACACGGCTCACGCCGACCGTGATGACGCTCGGCCAAGCGGCGGGTACGGCGGCTGCGCGTTGCGTCGCGCTCGGGATCGCGCCGCGCGCGATCGATGCCGCGGATCTGCGCGCGCGATTGATCGCGAGCGGCGTCGATCTGCGCCGTCCGGAACCGGTGCACGCGCCATGACGATCGAGATCGTCGATCTCGGCGACTGGGGTGCCGCAACGCTCGTCTCTGAGTACGATCCGCAGGGCGATACCATTCGCATCAATGCACGCGCGGTCGCCCGCGTCCGTAGCGGCCTCGGCGATGCCGAAGCACGACGTTTTACCACGGTAGCGATCGCACACGAATGCCACCACCGGGCGTTTCCCCATGCTTCGGAAGCGCAGGCGCACGCGGCCGCGCGCGAGGTGACCGGGATCGATCCCGCACCCTTCGAAGCGTTGCTCGCGCGATGAGCCTCTTCGCAGGAATCGATGGCGGCCAATCGTCGACCGTCGCCGCGATCGGCGACGCATCGGCGTCAATCGGTTACGGAAGTGGGCCGCCCGCCGATCTCGTCGGCGAGGCGCGCGATGCCGATCGGCAGCGCGCCGCGCTCGAAGCCGCACTCGATGCGGCATGCGATGCCGCGCACGTCGCGCGAGACGTACGTTTCGAGGCACTCGTCGCGGGGATTAGCGGCTTCGATGCGGGCATCTCGCGCACGCCCGACCTCGCGCACCGCGCGACGCACGTGCGGATCGTCCACGACACCGAGATCGCGCATGCGGGCGCGCTCGCGGGTGCCGCGGGTATCGTCGTGATCGCGGGGACGGGAAGCGTCGCACTCGGCAACGAGGCGCCGGGATCGCCGTTCGTCCGCGCGGGCGGCTGGGGCTATTTCTTCGGCGATGAGGGGAGCGCGGTCTGGATCGCGCGCACGGCCCTTCGGCGCGCGATGGCGCGTGCGGATCGCGACGAGCCCTCGAAACTCGGCGACCTCGCACTTGCGTCGTTCGGCGCGTTCGGGTTACGCGACGTGCAACACGCCTTCGCGCACGGCGAGATCGGTCGCCCCACGCTCGCCGCTTTCGCAAGCGACGTCCTCCTCGCCGCTGCCGACGGCGATGCCGACGCGCGTGACGTGCGGGCGGCGGCCGCGCTCGAACTCGCCGATTGCGTCGCTACGGTCGATCGCCGCCTCGGACCGACGTCCTTTCGCCTGGTTTCATACGCCGGCGGCCTCTTCCGAGACGAAGCGTTCGTCGACGCATTCGGCGCAGCGCTGACCGAGGTCGTGCCGCATGCCGATCTCGTCGCACCCGTGGGCGATCCGGCGAGCGGCGCCCTTCTTCTGGCTCGGTGCTTCATCTAATGAAAGGCTCCGCTGCGGCGGCAGCGCTGCTCGACGCTCTCCACGGGGGACTCATCGTCTCGGTTCAGGCGTACGCGGAATCCGTCCTCAATACGCCCGAGACGATCGCGCTTTTCGCTCGTTGTGCGATCGCAAACGGCGCCGTCGGCGTGCGAATCGAGGGCGTAGCGCGCATCGCCGCCGTGCGTGCGGCGGTCGCAGTTCCGATCGTCGGCATCATCAAGTGTGCCTACGACGGTTTCGAGCCATATATCACGACGACGCGCGCGGAGATCGCCGCCGTTGCTGAGGCCGGGGCGAACATCGTCGCGTTCGATGCGACCGAGCGCTTACGGTTCGGAGGCGCATCGGTCCGCGATCTCGTCGACGCCGCACGCGCGGCAGGGCTCGTCACGATGGCCGATTGTGCCGTTGAGGCCGACGCCGCGGTGGCGATTGCGGCGGGTGCGGATCTCGTCGCAACGACCCTTGCCGGGTACACGCCGGGATCGCACGGCCGCGCTCTTCCCGCTCTCGATCTGCTGGCATGGATTGCGCGCCGGCATCCCTTCGCGATCTGCGAGGGGGGAATCGGTGATCCGGCGGCCGCGGTGGCGGCCTTCGAGCGTGGTGCGGGCGCCGTCGTTGTGGGTACGGCGATTACGAACATCGACGCCCTCGTGCGGAATTTTGCGGCAACGGCGCCACGTGCTCGGGTTGGACCCCCGGAACTCCGGTCCACATAAGTCATCGTCGCCCGAACATAACGGCGTTTACCATTCAACCGAAAGAATGACGGGACGGTTCGTCCTGTCGTCAAAATAGATCCACCGTCCCGGTGGACGTCCGTCATCAGAAACGCGTTAGGAGAAGTCTTGGCTCAGCACACGGCGCCGCATCAGAAAGTCGATCTCGGCCCCGGCTTCTGGCCCGTCACGATCGGCCTCTCGATCTTCAATGTGATCGCGACGTACTTCATCATAACATTCGACGTTTCGACGTTCTTGCCCGAGGCCGCTGCGCCGGCGAGCGATATCGACGCACTTTTCAAGTTCATGGCCGTGTTCGGGAGCGCGATCTTCGTCTACGTCGCGGGATTCATCGTTTATTTCGCGATCGCATGGCGTAGGCGCGCGACCGACGCGCCCGACGCGATCGGCATCCAAATCCACGATTCGCCGAAGCTGGAAATCTGGTGGACGGCCATACCATCGGTGCTCGTTATCATTCTTGCGATTTTCTCGGTGAAAATCTGGGCAAATCTCCAATCGCAGACGGGCGACGTCCTCACGATGGAATCGATCGGGCATCAATTTAAGTACGAGTTCCGCTATCCCAAACTCAAAGAATCCATTTACGACGAAATGCACGTGCCGGTTGGGACGCCGATTTCGCTGCATGTCACGTCGGCCGACGTGATCCATTCGTTCTGGGTGCCCGAAGTGCGCATCAAGTACGATATGGTGCCGGGCCTCGTGCAGACGCTTCGCTTCACGCCGAACAAAGTGGGCACGTATCGCGTCATTTGCACGGAGTTCTGTGGAACCAACCACAGCAACATGGTCGCAAAGATGGTGATCGATACTCCACACGACTTCAACACGTGGCTCACCAAGCAGGCCCAATTGCAGTCTTCGGGCGGCGGTCCCGTCGCCTTGACGGGGGGCAACGCTGCGACCGGAGCTACGCTCTTTACGGCGAAGTGCTCCTCGTGCCACAACGCTAACGGGGGATTCGAAGCAAAGATCGTCGGACCCGGGCTCGGCAAGCTCGCCATCGATACCGGCCATCCGATGCTCGTGACGGGTGAGAAGCCCGATGCCGCGGGAATCTCGCACATCCTGGTCAACGGGTATCAGGGCCTCGATAAATCGCAGGGTAAAGATGGCCCTTCCCTTGGCGTCATGCCGAATAAGGCAGCCAACGTACTAAGTAACGCCGACATTTCAAACTTGACCACCTACCTGCTCAGCCTCAGCGCGAAGAAGTCGTAAGGAAGATCGCATGGCAATTGCAACCGCAGGCCGCATCGGCGTCGCCAGCCACCACGATCACATCCATCCCGAACCGCAGTCGTTCATCGGGAAGTACATCTTTTCGATCGATGCCAAGGTCATCGGGATCCAATACATGGTTGTCGGGCTGCTGTTCTTTATCGTCTCGGGACTACTCGCCGAGATCGTCCGCGCACAATTATTGACGCCGAACGGTGCGATCGTTTCGAACGACACGTATAACGGCGTCTACTCGCTTCACGCCTCGGGCATGATCTGGATGACGATTATTCCGCTCGTCACCGGCGGCTTCGGCAATTACGTGATGCCACTGATGCTCGGTCAACGTGACGTCGCGTTCCCGTGGCTCAATCTCGTCGCGTTCTGGATGTTCCCGGTTGCCGGCGTGATTTTGTTCTCGTCGTTCCTCTTCGGCGCACCCGATGCTGGCTGGACGGAATATCCGCCGATCTCGCTTCAAGGGCCACCCGGCACGTCGCTGTGGTGCGTCGCGATTTTCCTCGTGGGCATTAGCTCCACGCTCACCGGTATCAACTTCCTCGTCACGATCTTCAAGATGCGCGCTCCCGGCATGACCTTTACCCGCATGCCGCTCTTCGTGTGGGCGCAGATGGCTACCGCGATGCTCAACATGATCGCAACGACCGCGCTCGCAGCCGCACTCGCCGCACTCTTCCTCGAGCGTCAGTTCGATATTCCATTCTACGATCCGGGACGCGGCGGTTCGCCCGTGCTCTGGCAGCACATGTTCTGGTTCTACTCGCACCCTGCCGTCTACATTATGATTCTGCCGGCGTTCGGCATCGTCTCCGAAGTTTTCGCGACCTTCTCGCGTAAACCGATCTTCGGGTACAAGATGATTGCCTTCTCGTCGATCGCGATCGCGCTCCTAGGCTTCATGGTCTGGGCACATCACATGTTTACCTCGGGCATGGCGCCATGGCTCCAACTGCCATTCATGATCCTCACGATGATCGTCGCGGTACCGACGGGCATCAAGATCTTTTCGTGGCTCGCGACGCTGTGGGGCGGGAAGATCGAATTCCATCCCGCGATGCTCTTCGCGCTCGGATTTCTCGTCGTGTTTACGTTCGGCGGAATTACCGGCGTCTTCTTGAGCGCGGTGCCTCTCGATCTTCACGAACACGGTACGTACTTCGTTGTGGCGCATATCCACTACGTGCTCTTCGGCGGCTCGATCTTCGGGATCTATTCAGGCGTGTACTATTGGTGGCCGAAGATCACGGGACGCATGATGAGCTACAAGCTCGGCGTGGCGCACTTTTGGGCGACGTTCGTTGCTTTCAACGTTACGTTCTTGCCGATGCACTGGGTTGGGCTTCAAGGCATGCCGCGCCGCGTGGCGCAGTATCGCCCCGAGTTCCAATTTTGGAACGATGTCGAATCGATCGGATCGTTCATCCTCGCGGGCTCGACGCTGATCTTCCTTTACGCGATCGCAGACAGTCTGCTCCGCGGCAAGAAGGCTCCTTCGAATCCGTGGGGCGCGCGGACGCTCGAATGGCAAGTGTCCTCGCCACCGCCGTATTTCAACTTCAAAAAGATCCCGGGTGTTCTCGCGAACCCGTACGACTTCGGCGAACCGCTGCCATACGTCGGCCTCGTGCGTGATGCTTCGAATCCCGAATACCAAGCCGATGGCCGCCCGTCTTCGGGCACACCCGCACACGTCTAGCCGAAACGTAGGAGAACATGGCCGCCAGCAGCTTCAGCTCGCTTAACACGAGCCACGAAGCGGTTCACGCTCGGTACGAAAGTGTCGACTCGCTGTACCGCGAGACCCGAGATATGCGGTTGCTCGGCTTCGTTCTCTTCCTCGTATCGGACGTCGTGCTCTTCAGCGCGTACATCTTCGCGTATCTCTATCTTCGCAATTCGGTTCCGAATTGGCCGCCGATCAACAAGGATGGTCACCAGCTCCCGCGCTTCGACGTTGCGTTTGCAGCGATCAACTCGTGCGTGCTCTTTGGCTCGGGTGCGACGATGCACTTCGCAATGGAATCCTGGAAACACCTTAAGAAACCCGCGTTCAACATGTGGATGATCGCGACGATTATCCTCGGCGTCATGTTCCTCGGCGGTCAGGCGTATGAGTATCACAACGCGCAAGTGACGTGGTCGGGTTCGACGCTCGGCGCGACGTTCTTCACGCTCACAGGTCTCCACGGATTCCACGTCTTCGTCGGCGTGATTTATCTGGCCATTCTGTATTGGCAAGCCAACAACGGCGTGTATACCGGAAGCAAGTATTTCGGCCTTACTTCGGGGACGTTGTATTGGCATTTCGTCGACGTAATTTGGGTCGCACTCTTTTATCTGTTCTACTTGATGTAGGCCAGGAGAATATTCTATGACAGCGACACTCGAAAAAGGCGTAGCGCTCATTCTCGCGCTCGTCGTTGGCGGGACGACGACATTCCAACTTTATCGCGATTGGGGTTCGGCCGGGCTCGATAATCAAGTGACGAAAGTTTTGCTCGGGTTGATGGCGTTCGGTTGCATCCTCGTCGTGCTCGCAGCCGTGGGCGTCCTCGGTGGCGAATGAGCATATGAATGTCGAAATGCACGATGCGGTCGACGAGCGGAACATACCAATTTCGACCGGCATCCCACGCGTGATCTACATTTCCGCGATCCTCGGTCTCATCATGATCGGGGCGATCGTCTCGATGGTCTTTGCCACCAGCTCCGCCAACCATCGTTGGCCGAACTCCGCGACGTTGACGGTGCCCTTGAAATAAGGACGTTTCTGTAGCTGAGCGCCGAAATCGCCGCGATTCGGTTGTGAGTCAGAACCGTGGTCGATTGTCGCCAACGCCCGCGAGTGGCATCGACTCCGGGAGGACACCCGTCGAACGACCGTCGATGCGGTGGATGCCGCCGTAAAACGAAAATTCGATGAGCGCAGGACGGAGCGAATCTGGTATGGGCGCCTCGCCGATCGAGGGCCATTCCGCCACGGCGCCACGGTCCTCGTTGAGCACGGCGATGTACCCATTGGAATCGGCCTCGGTATGGTGGTCGGGTCTCCGATATCGGACGTAACCATCAACGATATAAATCGGCGAGAATGTTTGTAGGAACGCGCGAACGGGCGTCAATAAGACGACCGTCGCATACAGGACGAAGGCGATCGTGACGAGTCCGAAGATCGGCGCGATAATAATCGCAGATTCCCAGCGCGTGAGAGTCGAAGTCGCGGGAAGTGGCAGGAACATGAGGGCTATCGTGAGCGAACCGAACACGATCGAGCAAAGCACCGGCTCGATGGCTATGAGGAAACGCCCGAGTAGGCCGTGGAGTACGACGCGGCGCTCGGCCTTGGTCCACGGCCTGCGTAGGAGCGCCATATTGCCCTCGGTATCCCCTGGCACCATGGGCTGCGGTTCGGTGCGAATGATGGCCCTCCTCGGCTCGATCGTGGTCTTCATCGTTGCGGTTTTGTCGAGTGCGAGCGCGCACGTTGGAAAGATGCACGGGCTCGTGCTCGCGACGGTTCCCGCGACGCAACGCGTCGTGATCCGCCACGATGCCATGCTCGGGAAGCCCGCAGGAGTCGCAACGTTTTCCGTTCGCTCGAAAGCGGATTTCGCTCGCCTTCGAGTCGGTCTGACGCTCGATGCGACGACCGACGTGGATGTGACGCCGTGGAGCCTCGCATCGGTCGTCGCGCGCGGATCACAAAAGATCACGGGAGCAGCCGCACTCGTCGCAGCGCCGCAAATCTTTCGCAACGTGCATCACGTCGCGGTCGGAGAGTACGCTCCGAACGCCACATTCCTCGATCAGCGTGGTCGCACGTTTTCACTGCACGATTTACGCGGACAGACCGTCGTTATGGCCTTTGCGTATTCTCGCTGTCGCGATCCGCGCGAATGTCCCCTGATTACGTCGCGTTTTCGACTCTTGCAACAGCGCTTCGCGGGCTCGCCCGTGCATCTCGTTGAGGTAACGCTCGATCCCGCTTACGATCGCCCCGCGGTGCTCACGGCCTATGGGCAGACGTTCGGAGTCGATGCGGCGCGCTGGTCGCTCGCGACGGGCGATCCCGAAGCTGTCCTCGACTTCGCCGCGCAATTCGACGTCACGGCATTTCCCGACGAACGCATCGGCATCATCCATCCCGAACGTACCGTCATCCTCGACAAATACGGGGCGATCCGCGAGCTCGTTGATGAAGGAGCGTGGACGCCGGATGAGATCGTCGCCGCGGTACAACACGACGAGCGACTCGCCTCCAATCCGATCGAACGGCTCGACCTATGGCTTTCGTCGGCAGCGGTCTCGATTTGCGGCAACGGCGTTGCGGGGTTTTCGGGCTTCACCGATTTATTGACGGTTTTCGCAATCGCCATCTTTTTTGGCTACCTTCTTTGGCGCGTCGGGCGTGGGATCGCGCGCGGCACCACGTAGCAGACCGCAGGACTCGTCGGGAATAGGTCCTTCGACCCGTTCTATTTAGCGCTCGCGCGATACGATTCGTAGATGATATCCGTACGTACGTTAGGTGTTCGGATTCCACGCCTTCGACGACGGAGTTGGGCACAGTGCGCGCTCGTCGTGGTTGCTTTGGCAGCGACGGCCGCACGGATCGGGGAGATCCCCTGCCATCCACTCGTTTTTATGCGTGTCTTAGCTTCGGTCGTTGCGATCGGTTTTGTCGTATTCGGTCCGGCCGCGTCGTTCGGCCGTCGCGCGCTCTCCGTCGTCGCGCTCGAAGCGCTTTTTGGGATTGCGACCTTCGCGTTGGTCGACGTCCCGTTCATCGTCGATCACCAAACGCAGATCAGCTCGTTCGCATCGGCGCTCGTCGAGCGGCTCGATCGCGTCGAGCCTGGCCGGATATAGCTAGCGCGCCACGATATCGCAGCTGGATGTTATGGCGCGACTACGGGTTCTTTTCGTTCGGTCTCGCGTGAGGCGAGACCGAAGGTTCCGACGACCGCGATGACGGCGACCACCGCGAAGATTTCATAGGCGAGACGGTACGCGCCCACGTCGTCGATGCGTCCGCCGATCGCGCCACCCGCGAGTGATCCGCCGAAGATCTGACCGATAATGAGGAAGATGCTCAAGAGTCCGACCGCCGTCGCGCGCGAACTTGGCGGTACTTCGTTCGTGATGATGTAGCGTGTCGGCGCGCCGAGGAGTGCGCCGAATCCGATGCCGGCGATCGCAATTCCCGCGATCGCGAACCACAGATGCTCGAGCGTGGCTGCGAAGAACGCGAGCCCGAACGCCGTAAACGTCGCGCCGACGGTGAGCACCGCTCGACTGCCGATCGCATCGAGCGCGCGCCCCGCAACGGGAATGACCGCGACGAACATCAGCGCGCCGATCGCGGCGATCGCGCCCGCAGCAACGAACGAGATACGATCGGCTGCGACGAGTGCGGCGGGAATGAAGAAGAGCGCGCCTTCAAGCACGCCGATGAGGATCTCGAGACTGTAGGTGAACACGAGTTGACGAGATTTGAAGAGCGCGGGTGAGATGACGGGTGCCACGGCGCGGCGTTCGATCGGCACGAGTGCGATAAAGGCGACGATGGCGATCCCGAGTGCCGCAATCGTCGCACCGTTCCCGAACGTCACGGCTTGCGTATCGAGCCGCGTGAGACCGATCATCACGCCGAGTAATCCGACGGAGAGTACGACGAGCCCAGCGACATCCAGCGGCCCGCGCACGCGGGCGGCGGTTTGCGGAACGTACTTTTGCGCGAGTGCGATCACGACGATCGCGAGCGGTACGTTCGCGATGAAGATCCAGTGCCACGAAAAGAAATGCGTGATGACGCCGCCGATATTGGGGCCGATAATCGCGGCGAGGCCCCACACGGCGCCGAGCAAACCGAGCGCCGAACCGCGCCGCTCGGGGGGTACGCGATCGGCGATGGCTGCCGTTGCGACGGGGAAGATGCCGCCCGCACCCACGGCTTGAATGCCGCGAGCGATCAAGAAGATCGTGTAGTTCGGTGCGATGATGGCGAGCACGCTTCCCGCCGCAAAAATGCCGACGCAGAGCGAATAGATCGAACGTCGCCCGACGACGTCGGAGAGCTTCGTCATGATCGGAATCGAGACGACGGTCGCAAAGAGATAGAGCGTGAACGTCCACGCCACATCGCGCGGCGTAATGCCGAAGCCGTGCGCGATCGCGGGCAGAGCGGGTGAGAGGACGCCGAGATCGAGTGCTCCCGCGAAAACACCGAGCGCGAGGGTTAGCAGCAACGGGAGATGGGAGCGATCGAAGGTATGGCCCGCGACGGCCGTCGATGGCGGCTCGGGAAGCGAGCGCGTCGTCCTGGCCACGCGCGCGCTATCCGATGACGCGGTCGGCGACCATCGCGACGCACATCAGCGCGAGATAGAGCAGCGAGTATTTGAACGTGATGCGCGCCATCGGTTTCGTCGGTCCCGAAAACATGCGCCATGCATGGTAGATAAAAATAGCTCCGAGGATTGCAGCCGGTATGAAATACCACAGTCCCATGACGTGTAACGGCGTGAGCGCGAGCGACATCGCCACGAGAACGATCGTGTAGATGAAGATCTCAATTTTCGTGTGAGCGGCACCACGCACGTTCGGTAACATCGGCACCTTCGCTTTATGATAGTCGGTGTTGGCCATCAGGGCGAGCGCCCAAAAATGCGGCGGCGTCCAGAAAAAAATCAGCGCGAAAAGACCGAGCGCGGGCCCACCGATCGAATGTGTAATAGCGGCCCAACCGACGAGCGGCGGGACCGCACCGGCCGCGCCGCCGATCACGATGTTGAGCGTTGTTCTGCGCTTGAGCCAAAGCGTATAAATGATGACGTAATACGCGTTGCCACCGAGTGAGAGCCACGCGGCGAGTGGATTCGCAAAGCGATAGAGCACGACGAACGAGATGATGCCGAGCAACGTCGCAAAAATCGCGCCGGCAATTGGCGAGATCCGACCGGCTGCAATCGGGCGCGACATCGTTCGCGCCATCAAGCGATCGATATCGCGATCGATCACGCAATTGAACGCCCCCGCCGAACCCGCCGCGAGCCCGCCGCCCAAGAGCGTCACGAGCGTGATGCCGAGCGGCGGAAAACCGTGTGCGGCCATGAGCATCGCGGCGAACGTCGTGATGAGCAAGAGGTACATGATGCGCGGCTTTGTGAGCTCGTAATAATCGACGAGCGTTCCGCGCCATCCGCCATGCAGTAACGGGACGTTGCCGTCGAGCCGCGAGAGGGTTGAACTCATGCGTTCGTCGCGATACGCCGCGGCGCGCGCACACGATCGGGCAGCGACGCGGTTGCGATTGACGGTTCGAGTGCGGCAAGAACGGCAGCGATCACGAAGGCCAGAAACGTTGCGCCGGCGTTTGCGGCGTGTGCTTCACGCAATGCCGTCGGCAAATGCCAAACGACGTTACCGACGCCGAGCGCGATCTGCGCGAAGACGAGCGTGGCACCGATGCTTGCGAACGCTTTCGCGCGCGCCGAAGTACCCTGCCACGCGACGAACGTGGCGATCACTGCGACGATCGCGAAAGCGACGGCCGCGAGGCGATGGAGCATCTGCACGAGTTGCGGTGTCGTCGCTCCCAAAAGTGTTCCATCGCACGCGGGCACGGTCGAACAGGCGAGGCCCGCATAGCTGGAACTCACGTACGCGCCAATGCACATCGTGACGAAAGCGAATCCCGCCGCGATCGCGAGGGCAGGTGCCGCGCTCTCGCCCGCGCCTGCAAACGCACGGCGCGAGTCGTCGCGGGGCGGCACGAGGATCGAGAGGGCCGCGAGCGTGGTGAGCGTCGCGAGAAGCGCCATCGCCATGCCCCAGTGCAGCATCACGGAGAGGGGCGAGTTCGCGAGCAAGACGGTCGCGCCGCCGAGTGAGACCTGAGCGAGAAAGATAATGCCGAGCGCGATGAGTGTCGGGGTGACGCCTGCAATGTTGCGCCGGGCGCGGAAGCCCGTCACGATCGCCCCGAGCACGACGAAGCCCTCGAGAAATGCGACGAGACGATGCGACCATTCCAGCACGATGCCGCCTTGAAGCGCGGGCACGAGGGCGCCCTTGCATAAGGGCCAGTCGGGACAGGTCAAGCCGGCATCGTTAATACGGACCCAACTACCGAGCACAACGAGAACGAACGCAAGCGCGGCGCTTGCGACGGCAAATCCACGGAAGAGCTTCACAACATCATTACTCTAGAGGCCTGAAGGATCACGCGGCAACGACTTTGGGGCCGTTCGCCGCGGTGACAGGTTAAGGTTCGCCTTCTAGCAGCCCGTGACCGCTGCCTCAACGACCGCTGCGGCACGACTTTCGTCGTTCGAAACAGCTTTCGTGCCCGATTCGATCTCGACAGCCGTGGAACGTGCGTACGTGCCGGGCGTCGTGGTCCGCGCGGGTGCGGGTAAGTGCAGGACGTCGGAATCGTTCGATCGACTCGGACCGCGGCTGAACTCGCCGCGCTGGATCGGATCGGGTCGCGATCCGATGCCGCCCGGCTTTTCGCGAAGTTCGCGAATCTGTAACGTTCCCGGCAGACTCGCAAGCAACATCGCGCTGCTTCGATCGAATTCGAACGTGCGAGCGAGAGCTTCGGCAAACGTGCGGAGGTCGCTCGCGCGCGGCGAGCCGTCGTCGGCAAGGGCTGCGAGTCGTTTCGTTTCCTCGTTCCCGCGCGTTGCGAAGTCGGCGAGCGTGGAGGCGTACCCGACGACGTCACCGAGAGCGCCGCGTTGCGTGAGGATGTCGTCGAAGTCGTTCGAGCGCAAGCGTAGGAGCGCCGCCGCGAGCGTGAGGTCGGCTTTGACCCGAGCGTCGATCGCTGCATTTGCGTGGACGACGACGTTTACGCAGATCGATTGCGTTGTCGAGACATGATCGATTGCATGCAGGGGGTTTCCCGCAGCTCCAGCTCCGGTCGGCCAAACGATGGCAACCAATGCGACGGAGCGGACGACGCATGCGATCATAGCGTCCTTCTTTCGCGAGGCGACCGAGGCCGTTCCTCGAAACCCGCAGGAATGAAGCGCATTGCGGCCCTCGTCGCGTTCGCATTCCTGCTCGTCGGATGTCGCGAGGTTCGCGTCAAAACGTATCGGCAGGGGACGACCACGATGCCGGGCCGCAATCAAATCGCTATCGTGCGTAATCGACACGATCTCGAAGAGTTCGGCATCAAGGCACCCGTCCGTTTCAACCACGAGTTCGGCGTCCTCTTGCTCATGGGACCGCATACCGAGAGCGGTTGGCATCAAACGATCGAGTCGATTCGCGCGAATAACGAGAGGGTGCGCATCGTGGCCTTCGAGCGCGCTCCGGCCGATGGCGGCGAACCGGATGAGAACTATCGGACGTATACGCTCTGGGTCGTTCCGAACTCCGTCTATCGCTCGCGGTCGATTCTCGACGTCGTGACGCCCGAAGGGGAAGCCGTCGCATCGACCGTCCTGAAATAACTTTGCACTTGCCCCTTGATGCGAGGGCAGAGGTGACCGATACTCTCGGGAACGCCGAAAAGGCTATCATCCGGCACGAGAGGCTCGTTTGATACACGTGAACACGCTCGCGTCGCTCGAGACGCAGATTACGCGCTTGGGCATCGCGCTCGAACCGAACGGAGACGCGAGTGAGATCGAAGGCGTTCTCAATCCCGGAAGCGCGCGTTCGCGCGACGGAAAATTGCTGCTCTATCCGCGCGCGGTCGCTGCGGGTAATACGTCGCGCATCGGCCTCGTGGAAGCGAGCGGTTCGCCCGATGCGCCGATCTTCACACGCATCGGCTTCGCGCTCGAACCGCAGGAAACGTATGAAATACGCGACGTTCCCGGCGGCAACGGCTGCGAAGATCCACGCGTGACGTTCGTGCCGCTGCTCGATGCGTACGTCATGTGCTACACGGCGTTCGGTCCGAGTGGTCCGCGCATCGCCTTCGCGCTTTCGAACGACGGATACGCCTGGACGCGTCTCGGGCTCGCCGATTTTTCGGCGCCCGGCCTGCCGAACGGCGACGATAAAGACGCGGCGTTTTTTCCCGAGCCCGTGATCTCGCCACGCGGCGTGCCGAGCCTCGCTTTCTACCATCGCCCGATGAACCATGTCTCCGCCATCGACGCGTGCGCGGCGCTCCCGATCATTCTCGCCATGCCCGCGCGCGACCGCGAGAGCACGCGCGTCGCCTACGTCCCGCTCGATGCCGTGCTGCATGACCGCAGCAATCTCGTCCGCGTCGCCGAGAGCGCGCTCGTGCTCGAGCCCGCGCACGATTGGGGTCGCGTCAAGAATGGCGGCGGGACGCCACCGTTGCGTATCGATGAGGGCTGGCTCTCGTTCTTCCACGGCGTCGACGCTCAGTACGATGCCGCCGGAAAGTGTAGTGGCATGCGCTACAGCGCGGGCATCGTTATCCATGATTTCGAGCGACCGCATCTCGTGCGCTATCGTTCGCCCGCTCCCGTCTTCGCGCCGGAGACCGTCGACGAACGGCGCGGTATGGTTAATAACGTCGTCTTCCCGACGGCGATCGACGTGCGCCCGGGCGCGCGACCGCGCGAGTTCGACGTGTATTATGGCATGGCGGATTCGCGTGTCGGCCGCATCGCCTTCGCGCTCGGCGCGAGCACGACGGTCGGTGCCGGTGAGGAAGAAAGCGCGGCGTAGCGCCGCGTGTTACGCTATCTCGCGCTCGCAAGCGCGATCGTCGTGGCGGTCACGCTGCTGGTTCTCGCGCTTCCGCATGCGGCGCACGACGACGCCGCGAGCCATTTTTCGAGCGACCCGCGCGCGACGGTGGGCCCGAATCAACATGACCGATCGCGCGCGACGGCGTTGCCGGTAACCGGCGCGGCACCGTGGGCGCTCTCGGCGCTGCCGGAGTGTTTCCATCAACGAGCAAGCCGAAGCGGCACGATCGCATTCGCGCGCGTGCTTCTCGCAGGCACGACGCCGATCGCCACGCCCTTTCGGTTACGCGCCGCCGATTGTACGCTCGTCGTCGATGCGGATTCCGCGACGGTCACGCGCGGTGAGAATCGGCTCGTTATTCCGCAACCGGTCCGCTTCTTTGCGGCGGGCAGCGAGATCGTCGTCGAGCGGCGCGATGGAGCTCGCGACGACGTTCGAGTCTACGTCCCGCGCGCGCGGTGACAGGAAGCCCTTTCGGGCATACGTCGAACGAAACGCGCACATGGAACCACCTTCCTCGCTTGCGGAGGCCGTCGAACGGCGCCGCACCTTCGCGATCATTTCGCATCCCGACGCCGGGAAGACGACGCTCACCGAAAAGCTCTTGCTCTACGGGGGCGCGATCTCGACGGCAGGCCAAGTTTCGGCGCGTCGTCGCGCGCGGAGCGCAACGTCGGACTGGATGGAGCTCGAGAAAGAACGTGGTATTTCGATCACGTCGACCGTGTTGCAGTTTCCGTACAAAGGCCACACGATCAATCTGCTCGATACGCCGGGCCATCAAGATTTCGGCGAAGACACGTATCGCACGCTGCTCGCAGCCGACTCAGCCGTCATGCTCATCGACGCCGCCAAAGGCGTCGAACCTCAGACGAAAAAGCTCTTCGCAATCTGTCGCTCGCGGCGCATCCCACTCTTCACGTTCATCAACAAGATGGACCGCCCGAGTCGCGATCCGCTCGAGCTCCTCGACGAGCTCGAAAAAGTACTCGGAATCGCGACGTATCCGATCAACTGGCCGATCGGCAGCGGTCCCTCGTTTCGCGGCGTGTACGACCGGCAATCGCGTGACGTCAATCTCTTCGAACGCGTCACGCACGGCGCGAAGCGCGCGCCCGTCCGTGTGACGGATATCGACGATCCCAAATTCGCCGAGCTCACGGACGAAGGCACGTATCGCGAATTTCGCGACGGGCTCGAACTCCTCGAAGGCGCGGGCGCGGCGTTCGATCGCGACGCGTTCATGTCGGGCGATGCGACGCCGGTCTTTTTCGGAAGTGCGGTCACGAACTTCGGTGTCGAGCTCTTTCTCGACGGTTTTCTCGAAATGGCGCCGCCGCCGCGCGCGCGTCTCGCGCATCGGGGCGGGCGAGCGGAGAGCGAAGCCGTCGATCCGTCGTCGGATCAGTTCTCGGGATTCGTGTTTAAAATTCAAGCGAACATGGATCCGCGGCACCGCGATCGCGTCGCGTTTTTGCGCGTGTGCAGTGGGAAATTCGAACGCGATATGACCGTGCGCAACACGCGGACCGGGAAAGACGTGCGCGTCACGCGCGCGATGAAACTCTTCGCAAACGAACGCGAAGTGGTCGATGAAGCGTTCGCGGGCGACGTCGTCGGGCTCGCGAATCCGGGCTCGTTTGCGATCGGAGATACCCTGTGCACGGGAGAATCGGTGGCCTACGATCGCATTCCGAGCTTCGCACCCGAACACTTCGCAACCGTACGAAATATCGATACGGGGGCGTATAAATCGTTCGGGAAGGCGATCGCGCAACTCGCCGAGGAAGGCGCGATTCAAGTGTTCTATCCCGCGGGGCAAATGCGGACCGAACCGATCTTCGCCGCCGTGGGCGAATTGCAATTCGAAGTCGCGAAGTATCGCATGATGGCCGAGTATGGCGTGAAGACGGAATTCTACCGACTTCCGTTCTCGCTCGCCCGCCGCGTCCGGGGCGACGCGGAGGCGATCGCAAACGCGACGTGGCCTTCCAATGCGAAACTCGTCGAGGATGGTGCGAGTACGCCCGTCGCGCTCTTCGAGAGCGAGTGGAGCATGCGTTTGGCGGGCGAGTGGAATGCGTCGTTACAGTTCGACTCATTCGACGATACCGGGCGACCGGCCGAACCCGCCAGAGTTTAGAAAGGTACGCACATGAAGCAACTGCCACCGAGCTACGTGCAACCCCCGAGTGCGGGTGCGGCTGCCGGCGCGCGCGCGGCGGGGTCGGTGCGCAAGTTTGCCGTGCCCGTCGTCATCGCGATCGCGTTGATTTTCGGCGGGAGTAAGCTCTTGCACCACGAGAATAGCTACGAAAAACTCGCAACCGATGTGACGAAAGCGCTCGCGGCAAACGATATGCGACCGGTCGAAAAAGAATTCAACGCGATCACGCGTGCGAAGCTCGCCGATCGCGGAAAAGTCGGCACGCTCTCCGATTTCGTCAACGCCGAGGGCGCGCTCGAATCGGTGAAAGAAGATACGCCGAGCGGTTCGAATCCGAATTTTCACCATTTCGTCGCGTCGTTCAAGAACGGCAAGCGTGCAGAAGATCTCACGGTCGATAACGATGGGAAGATCGCCGATTTTCACGTGCGGCCCGCCGCGGAGTGACGTGATGATCCAGGATTCGGCCGTCGTGTCGTTTGCCGACGTACGCGCGGCGGCCGCGCGTCTCGAGGGCGTCGCGCATCGTACGCCCGTCGTGACGTCGCGGACGCTCGACGCGCGAACGGGTGCGAGCGTGTTCCTCAAATGTGAGAATCTGCAGCGCATGGGCGCGTTCAAATTTCGCGGCGCGTACAATCGGATCGCGCAATTGACACCGGACGAACGCGCGCGCGGTGTCGTTGCGTTTTCGAGCGGCAACCACGCACAAGGCGTGGCGCTCGCATCGCAGTTGCTCGGCGTCCCTGCAACGATCGTGATGCCGAGCGACGCGCCCGAAGCGAAGGTCGCCGCGACGCGCGAGTATGGAGCGCGCGTCGTTTCGTACGATCGCCAAACGATGAATCGCGGCGCGATTGCAGCCGATATCGCCGCGGAGACCGGCGCCACACTCGTGCCGCCGTACGACGATCCCGCGATCGTCGCGGGCCAAGGCACGACCGCGCTCGAGCTCTGCGAAGACGTCGCGGATCTCGACGTGTTGCTGGTCTGTACGGGCGGTGGCGGTTTGCTTGCGGGCTGCGCGCTCGCGGCGACGGCACTGCGGCCCGGTATCGCAATCTACGGTGTCGAGCCCGACGCGGGAGACGATTTCGCACAGTCGTTCGCACGCAACGAGCGCGTCGAGATCGCCGTCCCCGATACGATTGCCGATGGTCAGCAGACGACGTCGCCGGGCGAGCTCACGTTTCCGATCGTGAAGGCGCTCTGTGCTGGCATCCTCACGGTGAGTGACGACGATTTGCGCGACGCGATGCGGTTCGCATTCGAACGACTCAAACTCGTCATGGAGCCGAGCGGCGCGTCTGCGCTCGCGGCATTGCTCGCAAAGAAACTCGACGTGCGTGGCAAGCGTGTCGGCGTCATCGTCAGTGGTGGTAATGTCGATGCGAAGCGCTATGCGGAGATCATCGCGACGTCGAGGGGCGAAACCGGACGCTCGTGAAAGGGCCGGACCGACCTAAGGCGTAGCGGGCGAGCCCATCGTTGCGAGCGCACGTGCGAGGATCGTGCAGAGCGCCTCTTGATCGGCGATGTCGAGATGGTCGATCGCCGGCGGCGGTTGCTGCATCCGTTCGTGGATGCGCTCGCGGACCTCGAGTCCCGCCGTCGTGATCACGAGCGCTTTCACGCGGCGATCGTGTTCCGAGCTGTGACGCTCGACGAGGCCGCGCGATTCGAGGCGATCGACGATCGAGGTGACGTTGGAGGCGTCGCAGCCGAGCGTCGAGGCGAGTTCGCTCATCGTCATCGCACGTTCGATGTTGAGATTTTTCAGGGCGAAGAGCTGTTGGGGCGTCAGTTCGAATGCGCTCGCGACCGTGTCCATGTAGGGCTTACTCGCTTTGAAGATTTCGTACATGAGTTCCCAGGCGCGGGCGCCGGCGCTCGGCGTAGACTGGGCTTTGGACGGATGAAGCACAACGCTTTAAGCATACCCACAAAAATTGGAGTGAGCAAGATGTTGACCTAGCATAAGGTTTGTAATATAAAGTATCTACTTTACCAAGTAAATTACCGGAATCGTCGTAACGCCGAGGTCCGCATGCCCGATCCTGCTCGAGTCTCCGGTCCACCCGCGTTCGTGGCTTGGCTCCGTGAAGGGCTCCACGATCTCCTCACGTGCGCGCGGGTCTGCGCATCGTGCATCTCGTGAGGACGGTGAATGTTTGTGGCGGGCATCGTATCTCGCGTGCGGAATTCGTATCGCTCGAAATGATGACCGTGTTGCCCGTCCTTCGGTTCGCGCTCGGCATCACGTTCGTGGTGGCGGGTGTGCTCTTGCTCGCACACATCGGGCAATCGCGGACGCTCTTTGCGGCGTGGCAAATCCCCCTCCCGGGGGCGGTGGTGCTCGCCATCGGTGCGACCGACGTCGTGTGTGGCCTCCTCTTCGCGTTGGGAGTCTTGACGCGCCCCGTCGGACTCTTGCTCGCGACCATTGCGGTTGGCACGGCGATCACGGCGGGTCGCCACGGCGGAACGATCTACATGCTCGCCGCGCCCGTCCTGTTTCTCGGATGTGTCTTCTTCGCGTGGCGGAGCGGACGTGTCGTCGGCGTCGGTCCCGTGCGTCCGCCGGGGGTGCAGTGATGCACGCGACGGATAGCTCGCTCGTCGACGCGGCACGCGCCGGGTCGAACGACGCATTCGAAGTGCTCGTCGAGCGCTACCGCGCGCCGATCGTGCGCCTCGCCTATCGCCTCACGCACGACGCCGACGAAGCCAAAGATATCGCACAAGTTGCGTTCTTGCGCGCGTACAATCGGCTCGCCGATTTTCATCCCGACCGACCGTTCGCGCGTTGGCTCTTCGTCATCGCACGCAACGCGTCGCTCGACGCGATTCGGCGCCGCCGCCACGCCGCGACGTATGCGGCGAGGGACGAAGTCGGGCCGAGCGATCCCGGCCCAGAAGAACTCGCGCTGCAAAATGATGAAGCGTCGCGCGTCCATGCCGCGCTCGGGTCGCTCCCCGCGAAATATCGCAATGTTCTCGATCTGTACTATCTGCGTGGATTGCGCTATCGCGAGATCGCAGTCGAGCTCGATATTCCGATCGGAACCGTCAAGACGTACATCTCCCGCGCGAAACGTCGCCTGCGCGTCAAACTCACGGTCCCGACCGTCGATCTCGCGGCCTAACTCCGACCCATCGCGTAGAATTCCGCATTGGGGCGCATATCGAGTGCCCCCGCCATGCGGTTGGAAAAGCCGAAGAATGCCGCGACCGCCGCAATATCCCAGATGTCGCTCTCGCTGAAGCCCGCCAAAGCGAGCGCCGTGATCTCGGCATCAGTCGCAGCGAAACGTGGCTCGTTTACGCGCGATGCGAACGCGATCATCGCCGACCAGCGTGGTGAGAGGTCGGCCGTGCGCCAATTGATCGCGATGCGATCGGCGAGCGCGATATCTTTACCGAGCACGCGTAACGCCGCACCGTGCGCGATCACGCAATACTGACACGCGTTTTCAGCTGAGACCGCGACGACGATCGCCTCGCGCTCGGCACGCGTGAGGCCGCTTTCACCACGCATGAGCACGTCGTGATACGCCAGAAAAGCGCGGAAGTGCGCCGGCCGCTTCGCATACGTGCGAAAGACGTTGGGCACGAAGCCGATTCGCTCGCGATACGTCGCGTAGATCGCCGCGATGTCGCTCGGTAATGCCGCTTCATCGGCCTCGCCGAATCGCGAAACACGTTCGCTCATGCCGGCAACGGAGCGAACGTGTCGACCGCGACCGCACGCGCGGCGCGCAAGCCGGGAATGCCGCTCACACAACCGCCGGGAGACGCGCCGGAACCGCAGAGATAGAGTCCGGCGATCGGCGTGCGCGTCGAGAACCGTTCGCCCAAAATCTGTCCCGGCAAGAGTTCGCCGTGAAAGATGTGCCCGCCGTGGAGCCCGAAGCGTTCTTCGAGATCGGGCGCGGCGAGGAGCTGGACGCTTTCGATCGCACTCGGAATATTCGGCGCGTACTTCGCGAGCGTCGCGACGATCGTATCTCGCGCTTCCGCGCGCTTGGCATCGTCCCACGGGCCGTCGACGCGGTGGTATGGGTAATATTGGGCAAAGACCGAGAGGAGGTGTTTGCCCGGCGGCGCGAGGCTCGGATCGGTTGGCGTCTGCATGAAGCATTCAAGCATCGGCTCGGGCGACGCTCCACGCGCGCGCGCATCGTCATGCGCGTTTTGGAGATAGTCGATCGAAGGCGCGACGTGGATCGTCGCGCGATGATGCCTTTGCGCCGTAACGTTGCCGGGTCGCGCGGTGAAATTCGGGAGTTCGCCGAGGGCGAGGTTGAGCTTGAGCGAGCAGCCCTCGATTCGCCAATCGCGCACGCGCGCCGCGAGATCGTCCGGGAGATCGCTCGGTGCGAGCATCTCACCGAACGTCGCGATCGGGTCGGCCCCGCTGAGCACCACAGGCGCTTCGAACTCCGTGCCGTCGGCAAGTGCGACACCGTAGGCGCGACCGTCGCGAACGAGGATGCGCGAGACGGTTGCATTTGTCGCAAACGTCGCCCCTGCGATGCGCGCGACCAGTGCGAGCGCACGCGAGATCGCGCCCATGCCGCCACGCACGAAACCCCACGCCCCCTGCGACCCGAGCGCCCGGCCCGCGTAGTGGTACGCGAGCACGTAGGCGGTGCCGGGATCGCGTGGCCCAGCATAGGTGCCGATGAGGCCGTCGGTCGCGAGCGTGGCTTGCAAGACGGGCGTGTCGACGTAGGTTTCGACGAACGCGGCGGCCGAGCCGTAAAGCGTCGCGTGGGTTGCATCGTCGAAGCGCACGTTTTCGGGATCGTCGCGTTCGAAGGCGTCGAAGAGTTGCGAACCGAGCGCGGTCGCGGCGCGTTCGAACGCGCCGAATCCCGCGACGTCGGCGCGGTTGAAGCGCGCGATCTCGCTCGCGTTGGTCGCGTCGTCGCGGCCGAGCAGTAACGAGCGTCCGTCGGGGAGTGGCGTGAACGACGACGGATCTTTCGGATACGCATCGTAACCGTACGCACGCAGCCGGAGTTCCTCGATGATACGGGGGTGAAGTAAACTGCACACATACGATGCCGTCGAAACGGTCCACCCGGGCCATACGGCCTCGCTTACCGCCGCTCCGCCGAGGACGTCGCGTCGTTCGAGGACGAGCACGCGGCGACCGGCTTTGGCGAGGTAGGCGGCGGCGACGAGGCCGTTATGGCCCGCACCGACGACGATCGCATCGTAGTTCATCGCCTGATTTTGCGCTTCGAGGTGACGGGCCGCGGCTTCGGCTTGAATGGCGACCCGGGCTCGAATTTGCGGTTGTGACGCAAGCTCGCATCGACGTCTTCGCAACCGATCGGCGTGAAGGCACCGCAATCGTGTGGGCGCGCGTCGTAGATGCCACAATAGTGGCGGCCCGACGTGTTGCCTTTAAGGAAAACGCACTGACTCGCGATATCATCTTCGACTTTTCGGAGATACCCGACGACGAAACCATCGGCCGAATCGCGCGCTACGACGTACTCGGCGAGCGTTTCTTCGTAGGACATCGTGAAGTGATCTGCGATCCGCTGCACGTCGGCGCGGCTCACGAAGGGCTCGTAGCCACTACAACATTCCGCACATCCCGGCGGGCACGCAACGTTGTCGGGAACGTCGCGCAAGTGCTTGCGTGCGAGTTCGATGACGGCACCGATCGCCTTCACGAATTCAGGATCTTCGTTATATTTGTACGACCACTCTTTGTGCGAGATCTCGTTGACGTTGTACTTAAAGGTCGTCTTCTGGTTGTACGTCACCGTGATGTGCTCTTCGGTGATCTCGATTTCTTGGACGTGCTCCATCGGCACCGTATCGAGGAGTTCGATCGTCGTGGGCTGGCCTGTTTTACGCGTGATCGCGCGCAGGTCGCGCATGGCGGAATGAGCGATGAGGTCGATGGTCTCGTGCATGCGAACGGGTTCGCGAGGGAGCGCGCGCGGACCCCGTGAAGGTCGTGGGATGTCGCACGTCCGCCGTTTCGTTTCCGCCGCGATCGCGAGCGCGACGCTCGCCATCGCCGTAGCGCCGACCGATGCGAGTGCGGCGAACGACGCGGCGCTCAGGAAGAAGATCGTCGCCGCGTTTTCGACCGTGAAGTCGTATCGGCTCACCGTGCTCGGTACCGCGCGGTCGCTCGGTGTCTGGGTCGCACCCAATCGCTATGAGATGACGACGGAGATCGGCGGGGGGAAGCCGGTAAGGACGGTCATCGTCGGAAACGATTACTGGACTTTTTCCAGCGGAAAATGGGAGCACTCGGGTCGCGTTTCCAGCAACCTCGATGTCGATATCGCGGGCGTGATTCGAAACGCCAAGGCCAATCCGGCCGCGAGCTTCACACGTACGGCCGATCAAAACCTCGATGGCAAACGCGTCGGTACGTTCGCCTATGCGTTCGAAAACGGCACCGAGGAGACGTGTAATTACGATCGTAGGACCTACCGCGTCATGCGGTGCAAAGCCGACGAAGTGACGATTCTCTACACGAAGTACAACGACGCGTCCAACCGCGTGGCGAAGGTTCGGTAACCTCTAGCGAACGCGGCTCGTCGCTAGACGACCGCGATCGTCTTGCGGAAATCGGCGGCGAAGATCGATTTTGGAATCATCGCATGGATGCCGTTACTCTTATCGACCATCTGCGAGACGCGGAAATCGACCGCAAGGCTCGCGAGACCGTACGCATCGTTGCGCGAGAGTCCGGCTTTGGCGACGAGAAAGTCGATCGTATTACGAAGCGCGATCCGTAGTGCATCGTTGAGCGAGGCATCGAAGCCGAGCATGAGCCAATGCGTCGGCGTCTCGATCATCGGATACGCATACGCGGTCTGCGCCGGATGCAAGATGATCTGGCACCGAACTTCTTTCATCGCCGTCTCGATTGCCGTGATGTTCACTTCGCCGTCGCCCTGCAACGCATGCGAGTCGCCCGTAAAGATCAACCCGCCTTCGACTTGGACGGGGACGTAAAGTGAAGAACCGGCGATGAGTTCTTTGCAATCGATGTTGCCTGCATGTTTGCCCGGCGCGACCGAACTGACCGCGACGCCGCCCGCGGGCATGACGCCGAAGGTGCCTTGGAACGGTCGCAATTCGAGTTTGATTTTCGGCGAAAATTCGACGAAGCCGTCGGCCCCATCGAGCTTGAAATAATGGACGTGGCCCTCGGCGAATTCATCGGGTAACGAGCCCGTGTGTAATTCGCCCGGATTGTGAAAGTTCGCACCAAAGTCGATGGTCTCGAGCCTCAGGAAACGGATCTCGAGGAGATCGCCCGGCTTCGCCCCCTCGACTTTTACGGGACCGATGATCGAGTGCACGCCACGACCGGGGCCGGCTTTGCGCATCGCGGCGAGTTCGTCTGCAGAGACGCCGGGCTGGAGTTTATTGAGGAAGTGCGTCCACGTGTCGATGTAGACCACGACATCGCCCGAAGCGATCGTCGCCACGGGCGGC
This sequence comes from Vulcanimicrobiota bacterium, assembly GCA_031420415.1. Classification (GTDB taxonomy): domain Bacteria; phylum Vulcanimicrobiota; class Vulcanimicrobiia; order Vulcanimicrobiales; family Vulcanimicrobiaceae; genus JANYGA01. Next base: position 53,758 of record JANOMT010000024.1, on the reverse strand, counting down.
TTGACGGGATCGAAAAGGCCGAGCGTGACGGTTTCCGGATTCGACGGAATGACGTGCGTTTTGCCCAGAGGAACGGGTTTGGTCGTCGTGGTCCACGCATCGGGCTTCATCGTCGCTGCGGGTGCGGTATCGGGTAAGACGGCATTCGCCATCGCGTACGCGGTGACGGCGCCGCCCGTACGGAGCGCCGTCGCGCGATCCATGCGAAAACTTTCGTATCGTCGCTCGAGCGCGGATTCATCGACGGTATCGGTCGCCGCGAGTTCGGTCCGCTCGCGTTCTCCGCAAAGAAATGTGGTCAGCGCGTGAGAGAAGCGCTTCCCGAGCCAGTGTTCGCTACATCCAAACATGACCGCACGTTTTGTCGAATCGCTACGAAGCTACTGCGGCCACGCGGTAAACGTTTCGCGATAGCCGCAATCGATGCTGAAACGCATCATCCGAGGTGCCCGGCTTCAGAGCATGCATTCGCACCCGATGAACGGCCTCGATCTCTCCGCCAAGGTGCGCGCGAGTCTTCCCGGTGGTCGTATGGGGGCGTACATCAACACGTCGGACGGGATGATCGCGATGAGCGCGCTCTTCTATCGCGCGATGGACACGACGCACGACGAATTCGTCTCGGCCGTTACCGATGCAGCGGACGAAGCCGCGGTGCTCGCATGGCTACGCGGTCGGATCGACGACGAGCGCATCGCGAAGTGGGACGCGCGACTCCTCAAGATCCGGCTTTCGGACGTGCCCGCCGAAGCACGCGCGTTCGTCACCGCGCTCTATTCGATTTCGGCGTCGTTGCCGCCGGAGGTTTTGATGATCCACGTCATCGATCGCGACGACGCCGAGACCTTCGCGTAGCTCGCTCGAGCGCGCGCTATGGCGCGTGCTCGGGTGCGTCGAAAGCGAGCGATGCCATGATGCGCACGCCCGTTTCGAGCGCTGCTTCGTCGATGTCGAATTTTCCGTGGTGGTGTGAGAAACTCGATTGCGGGCTGCCACTGCTGCCGAGCACGAAGTAGCACGCGGGTACGCGCTGTGCGAAGAACGAGAAGTCTTCGGCGCCCATATGCTTCTCCGATGTGATGACACGCGTCTCGCCGATGCTCCGCTCGGCGAGGGCGCGGACGTACTGCGTCTGCGCGACGTCATTCGACGTTACCGGGTAGCGCCACAGATACTCGAAGGCATACGACGCGCCCGACGCGTCGCACACGCCGCGCAGCACGCGCTCGATGCGCTCGGCCATTTTTTCGCGGACGCCGTGATCGAAGGCGCGGACCGTGCCGAGCATCGTCACCGACGACGGGATGACGTTGTGCGTCGTTCCACCATGAATCGCGCCGATCGTTACGACCGCAGGTTCCATCGGATCGACTTGTCGGCTCACGACCTTTTGCACCGACGCGATGAACTCGGCGGCAACCAAAATTGGATCGACCGAGAGATGCGGCGCGGCGCCGTGCCCGCCATGCCCGTCGATGCGAATCTCCAGTGAATCGCTCGATGCATAGAACGGTCCTTCACGAAATCCGAGCACACCCGTCGCGAGCTGCGAGAAGAGATGCAACCCGTACGCGCGCTCGACGCCGAAGCGCTCGAGTACCCCTTCATCGACCATTGCTTTCGCGCCGCCCTTGCCTTCCTCAGCGGGTTGGAAGCAGAGCACGATCGTGCCGGCGAGCTCGGCTCTGCGTTCGGCGATCAGGCGCGCCGCACCGAGTAACATCGCGACGTGGCCGTCGTGGCCGCACGCGTGCATCTTCCCCGCTTCGACCGACGCGTAGGCGACGTCGTTCTCCTCGGGTAGTGGTAGCGCGTCCATATCGGCGCGCAACATGATCGTTTTGCCGGGACGCGTTCCGCGCATGACGCCGACGACGCCCGTAATGCCGATCTTTTCGTGAACGTCGTAGCCGAGCGCGCGCAGGCGCGTCGCGACGATGCCAGCGGTGCGGACTTCTTCAAAGCCGAGTTCGGGATGGACGTGGAGGTCGCGGCGGGTCGCGATGACGTCGGCGATGAGGTCGCCTGGTAGAATAAAATCGAGCGCGATCATGCGTGTCGTTTCGCGCTCGCGCGCGAGGGAGCCCCTCGCGATCCGTGAAAGCGCATGCGCCATGGCACGTAAAACGATCGGCATCGATCTCGGTGGTTCGCACGTTCTCGCAGCCGTCGTCGGCGACGACGGCGCGATCGTTGCTCGCGCGGAACACGATATCGTCGATCACGATTTCGAGAGCGTCGTCAAGATCATCGGGGCGGCCGTCGACGAAGCGAACGCGAGCAGCAAAGAACGAGTCGAGACGATCGGCATCGGGTCGCCGGGCGACATCGACGCTGCGACGGGCGCGGTGCGGTACTCGCCGAATTTTGGCTGGCACGACGCGCCGCTCGGCGCGCGTCTCACGGAGCGTTTCGGTTGCGCGGTCGTCGTCGCGAACGACGCGCGCTGTGCGACGCTCGGCGAATATACGTTCGGCACCGGCCGTGGCACGCACGATTTCGTCTTGCTAACGCTTGGCACGGGGATCGGCGGCGGCATCGTTGCGGCAGGCGAACTCGTGCGCGGGAACCTCGGTGGCGCGGGCGAGATCGGGCACCATCAACTGCGCGCGACCGACGGGTTCATCTGCGGCTGCGGAAAAACCGGATGTTTCGAAGCACAAGCATCGGGGCTCGGCCTCATCCGTCACGCGCTCGCGATCGCGCCGTCCTTTCCGCGCAGCACGCTCGTGTCGGGTAAACCTGAAAAGCTCGGTTCGAAAGCGATTCGCAAGGCCGCTGAAGCCGGCGACGGTCACGGTCGCGCGGCGTGGGCGCGTTATATCGACGATCTGGCGTCCGGCCTTGCGAACGTGATCGCATTCGTCAATCCCGAATGCATCGCACTCGGCGGCGGCGTCGCGAGCGCGGGCGCATTCCTCATCGATGCCGTGACGCCACGTGTCGATGCGCTCACGACGATGGTGCCACGTGGGATGACGCGGATCGTCGCGGCGGCATTGGGCAACGATGCGGGTGCGATCGGCGCGGCGACGATGGCGCGTCGCGGTGGGCTTTCCGCGCGCGCGAGCGTTTAGGCTATCGCCTTTTCAGCGAAGGCGATCGCATCGCGACCCGAGGCTTTGACGCGATAGAGGGCGGCGTCGGCGCGAGCGAGGAGCGACTTGGCATCTTCGCCGTTACCCTCGCCATCGACATCGAAAAGCGCGATCCCACCGCTCATCGTGAGGCGATGTTCGACCCCATCGAGGACGAACGATTCGGCGACCGCCTCGCGCAAACGCTCGGCGAGAATCGTCGCATCGGCGCGATCGCTGACGCTCGGTTGCACGACGACGAACTCATCGCCACCGGCACGTGCGATCGTGTCGACGTCGCGCGTGATCCGTTCGAAACGATGGCCGATAATGCGTAGGACTTCGTCGCCACGGAGATGCCCGTAGTGGTCGTTGATCTCTTTGAAGCCGTCGAGATCGTAGAAGTGTACGGCGAACGTTTCGCGATCGCGACGCGCGTGCGCGATCGCTTGCGCGAGTCGGTCGTCGAGAAGTCGGCGGTTCGCAAGCCCCGTGAGCGGATCGAAGAAGGCGAGCGCGTCGAGACGCCTGCGTTGTTCGCCGCGTTCGATCGTCGATGCCGCCAGCGCCCCGATGAGTCGCACGAAATCGCGATCGCTGTCGTTGAAGGGCTCCTCGCGATCGTGTCGTGCCATGAAGCAGACCGCGCCGTAGCGGAGGCCGCCGACGTCGATCGGTGCGCCGATCGACGTGCCGCAGGTGGTCGTCGTGGCATCGCTTCGCAGCGGCGCGAGCGCGGCGACCGCCGCACATTCGGGCACGTCGCCGAGCGGCACATTTGCACCACGGGGATGAGGTGCGTTTCCGCAACACCCGACGAAATGCGCGATGCCGCCCTCGATCCGTGTGAGGTGCGCGCTATCGCATTTCAAGCGCGCGCAGCCGAGTTCGAGCGCGGCGTGAAGCTGCGCTTCGGCTGTTTGCCCCGTCGACGCCGCGACGAGATAGAGCTCGCGCATACGTTCCGATTGCTCGCGCGCATCGCGTTCGAGGCGGCGCTCTTCGCGAACGTCGCGACCGATTGCGTAGGCACCGACGACGTCGCCGTCGACGACGATCGGCACGCCCATGCCGACGATCTCGATCGGCGTCCCATCACGATGTAGGAGTATCGTTCCCCCGACGACGGATTCGCCGCCCAGTGTGCGCCGAAAGAGGAGCGCCGTGGAAAGCCAGCTCTGCGGCGTGATGAGCGCGGTATACGGCTTGCCGACGACGTCACTTGCGGTCAAGCCGCTGAGGGCTTCATAAGCCGCATTGACCGAACGCGTCCGACCGATTGCGTCCACGGCGATCATCGCGTCGGTGTGACGCTCGAAGAACGATTCTAACTCGGCGATCTTGCGCGTGGCAGAACGCTCCGCGTTTTTCTCGAGCGTGACGTCGCGTGCGGTTGCGTAAACGCCGACGATCGTGTCGTCCACAATTGCGGGCGAGAGCGTGGCGGCAAAGTCGATCGCGGAACGACCGTCGCGCGACAGAAGCCGAACGTCGACGTCCGCGCTTTGCCCCGTGCTCGCAAGCGCGAACGCCGCCCGCGCGGCGGGCTCGCGACATGCGGGCGCGAGCGCGGCCGTGGCGCTGCCCAGCGGGTCGTCGGGATCGCACGCCAACAGTGCGAAAGCGACCTCGTTCGTGCGGACGAGCGTTCCGCTGAGGGCGAAGAGCCCCCGCGCTTCACCGGGCACGGCGAAAAGGGCCGGAAATCGCGTCTGGGCCCCGACGAGTTCGCGCAACAATTCCGCGATCCGATGATGGTCCGCGTGAGGGTTGGGTGAATGGGGTCCGGGGGCGGATCGGATCGGTCGTGCTCCGTGCGGGAAGAAGACGACGGTTGGCCGCACTGACCGGAACCGTCTCATACCCGCATCGGCATCGGGTCGACGGTGGAACAGTCTAGAGCGCGACCGCCGTTGGACGCACGCGCACCGGTGGCTTCGGCGGGGCGGCATCGGAGAGTTCGCCGAAGGCGAGATTCGCGATGAGTTCGGCGATGCGGCGCGAGCTACCGCGAGGCGCGACCTCGGCTTGGCAATCGCGCATCGTTTGCATGCGTTCGACGTTGCCGACGATGCTCCGAACGCGACGCACGACATCGGTTCCCGTAAGGGCAACGACGCCGATGCCATTATTTTCCACGTATTTGAGGTTGCCGTACTCTTGGCCCGGGATGAAGTCGTACACGACAACAGGGACTTCGGCGAGGCTCGCTTCGGCGATGGCACCGGGGCCGGCTTTGGTGACGAGCAAATCTGCCGCACGCATCAGTTCGGGGATATTGTCGCAGTAACCGAGGACGGTCATCGGCGTCGGCAGGGTTCGCGCCAGTTCGTCGAGCTTCGTGCGTAGCGCGGCGTTCCGGCCGGTCACCACGACCATATGCAGTGGTAACCTCGACTTCGCGAGCGCGAGCGTGGTCGGTAGGAGTTTGCCGCCGCCTTCACCGCCCGCCATCAGGAGCGCGATCGTCTTGTCGGCCGGGAGGCCGAGCGCGATCCGGCACTGCGCCTTCGTGTTTGAAATGTCTTCGAATTTGGGATGGACGGGATGCCCGAGCTGATAGATCCGGTTCGCCGGGATGCCCTTTTCACGCGCGCGTTGATAAACTTCGCGCGCCGGAACCACGACGGCGTCGACGTCGGGAACGAGCCAGCCTTCGTGAACGCGTCCGAGATCGGTTACGACCGTGATGACGGGAATCTGGAGCATCTTTGCGTCGGCACGGGCGCGAAGCGCCGCATGGTTGAGCAAGGGGTGGACCGAGACGATGACGTCGGGCTTATAGCTTTGAAAAAGTTTGCGCAAACGCTCGCGATAGAGCGGCTCGAGAAGCCGAATAACGTTGCGGAAGCGACGCCGACCGTTGGTAGCGTGGAAAAGAGCGCCATACACCGGAGGGGCAAAGCGCAGGGCCGCGCTATAGGCCGGACCGAGCTGCGAGAGCGGAAAACTGCAGTGGGCGGCGACATCTTCGATGCGGTATTCGAATGAAAAATGCTCACCGTGCGGGCCGGTGTCGACTTCCGAGAGGCCGGCAACGATGGCATCGGCCGCGCTGCGGTGGCCCCCACCGGTATCCGAAATCAGAAGAAGAACGCGTTTGGTCATTTACCCTCAGTTAGCTCGATCGTTCGCTACGCACGCTGCGCGGTGCGCATGACACGTATTGCTCGTATGCGTTGCAGACGTCGCATTGCGTTGCGTCGACGACGTTGCATCGAGCGCACGGAAGCCAGCATGGCGCGTGCGGGCGCGTCGTAGAAACGGAAGATATCGCCGAATTCGATGTCGGGATTGCGATGGTGCCCGTCATGATCTTCCGGTAAAACGATCTGGAGCGCACGGCAGATGCGCACGACGGGCGCAGGGGTCTTCCAGCCAAGATCGTTTGTATGGCGCCACCAGACGTGGAGTTGACCGAGCAACAGTGCGGTAACGGCGCCGGCAATCGCGGCAGGCCCGAACCAAAAGAGCGGCGCGGCGACGGCGACGTATGGAACGGCGCCCAAGAGTCCGTCGAGCAAGACCTCAGGATCGCGCGAGAGGACCGCATGATCCCAGTACGAGCGGCTCCGGTCGTGATGCGTCCGCAGATGCAATTTGAACCAAAGATGCTGCGGCAAATGGTAAAGGAAGGTCGATGCGAGATCGCCCACGATCAACACGACCGCAAGCGCAACTAAGTACATGAAAACGCCGCCGCCCATATGCTACTTCCCGAATCCCATCCATTGCGAGGTAAATACGTCTTTTTGCTTCACTTTTGCTTTGACCGCGCGAAGGTCCCTGCCCGCACTGGCTGCTCTCGGGCTCGGCCTGCTCGTGGGGTGCGTTTCGGGATCGCCGCCGACCGCGGATGATGCCGAGCGTCGAACGAACGTGCCCCCTCGCTTGGATCTCCTCGAAGAACGGGTCCGAAGCTGGCGGATTCCTCCACGCGCTTCGGAACTCCGCGGACTTCGCTTGCTCTACGATACCCCGGTTCCCGGCGGTCCAACACTCGCAATCGTGCGATCGGCGACGCGGGCGAATCATCGGCTCGACCCCTTCGATGCGCTCGTTTTCGTCACGCATGCCGTCGGGCTCGCGCGCCGCCATCATCTCTCGCCCGAGTTTTTCTGTGCGACGCTCCTCCAGGAGTCGGGCTTCAATCCCGACGCTCTCTCGGTCGCGGGCGCGATCGGCATCGCCCAGTTTACCCTCGAGACGGCGGACGGCGCGGGTGTCGATCCCTTCAACTGGGCCGATGCGATGCGAGGCTCGGCCGATCTTTTGGGTGGTTACGTCAACGCCTACGATCGCGTCTATCCCGACCCGTACGCAGCCGCGCTTGCGGCCTACAATGCGGGCCCGAGTGCGGTCGCCCGTTACCACGGCGTGCCGCCCTATGCCGAAACGCGCGATTATATTGCCGACATCTACGATCGCTGGTCGCGGATCGACCGCGACGCGACGGGGTTGCGGCGGCAGCGTCGGAAAAGAGCGCACGCGTGAACGTCGCATCCCAGGCCTCCGATCCCCACGCCTATCTCGAAGACGGCAACGATCCCCGCACCATCGCTTGGACCGCAGCGCAAAACGCGCGAACGCGTGCTGCGCTCGATGCGGTGCCGGGGCGGGCCGCGCTCGTCGCGCGACTCGACGAATTGCTTCGAACCGATGTCGAGAGCGTTCCCGTCGTCCGCGGTACGCGCGCATTTTCGAGCGTGCGTCGCGGCGATGCGAACCAAGCCTCGCTCGTCGTCCGCGAGGGTGGCCACGAGCGGACGCTCGTCGATCCCGCCGTCATCGACGCTGCGGGCCTCACGACGATCGATTGGTGGTATCCGAGCCGCACGGGTAATCTCGTCGCCTTCGGCCTCTCGCAAAATGGCGACGAACGCAGCACCCTTCACATCGTCGACGTCACGACGGGTGCGCGACTCGCGGACACGATCCCCGATACGCGTTATGCAAGCGTCGCGTGGAGTGCGGACGATACGGAATTCGCCTATACGCGTTATCCGCCAGGCGGTCAGTACGACGCGCGCGTCTATCGACACGTGCTCGGGACGAGCGTCGCGAGCGATCGCGAGATCTTCGGTGCGGATCGCAAGCCCGAAGATATGCTCGACGTACAACGCTCGCCCGGCGGGCGCTATCTCGTCGTCACCGCGCGCGAAGGCTGGAGTCGCAGCGACGTCTATGTTGCCGATACGACCGTCGCGCCGCTGCGCTTCGAGGCGCTCGTCGAAGGGTGCGCGGCGCTCTACAACGTCGATGTCGAAGATGAGATGCTGTACGTCCATACCAATGAGGACGCGCCACGCTTTCGCGTTTTCACCGTCGATCCGGCCTCGCTCGCGCGCGCGACGTGGCGCGAGATCGTGCCGCAACGCGACGGAACGCTCGAATCGCTTGCCGTCTCGGGCGAAACGCTCGCGTTGCACTATCTCGAGAACGCGCGCTCCGTCTTGCGCGTTCGATACTCCGACGGAAACGTGGTCGAGGTTCCCGAGACGGGCGGGCGTAGCGTCCTTGCGATGACGATCGATTGTGCGGCGGGCGAAGCCTACGTGCAGGTTGCAGGCTACGTCGAGGCACCGGAAATTCTGCGGATCGGTCTGAACGCGCGGCCGCCGAGCGTGGCGTCGTGGCAGCGTATCGCAACGCCGTTCGATGCCACCGCGTATCGCGTCGAACAACGGTGGTACGTCTCCAAAGACGGCACGCGCGTCCCGCTCTCGATCGTCGCGCGACGCGACGTTGCATTCGACGGCAGCGCGCCCGCGGTGCTCTACGGGTACGGCGGGTTCAGTATCTCGCTCGTACCCGCGTACGCGGCGAGTCTGGTACCGTGGCTCGATGCAGGCGGGATCTACGTCGTTGCAAATCTGCGCGGCGGCGGCGAGTTCGGAGAAACGTGGCATCGCGATGGGATGCGGGAACGCAAACAGAACACGTTCGACGACTTCATCGCGGCCGCCGAATTTCTCGGGAGCAGCGGCATCGCCGATCCGGCGCGAATCGCGGTGATGGGCGGCAGCAACGGCGGTCTCCTCGTCTCCGCATTCGCGACGCAGCGACCCGATCTCGCACGCGCCGTCGTCTGTCTCGTGCCTCTAACGGATATGTTGCGCTTCCACAAATTTCTCATCGCGCGGTTGTGGATCGCCGAGTACGGCGATCCGGGCGTTGCGACCGATGCGGCGATCTTGCGCGCGTATTCGCCGTATCACAACGTGCGCGACGGGGTCGCGTATCCCGCGATGCTCGTCGCGACGGCAGAATCCGATAGTCGCGTCGATCCGATGCACGCACGGAAATTCGGCGCACGCGTTGCGGAGGCGACGTCGGCCGAGGCGCCGGTCTACGTGTACGTGGAAGCGAACGCCGGCCACGGGATCGGCAAGCCACGCCACAAAGTCGTGGCCGAACTTGCCGATCGGTGGTCGTTTCTCGCGACGCAACTCGGCGTCGCGCTCGAAGCGTAGCTGCTAGATCTTCGTCGTGAGAAAGTCTCGCACGCGCTTCCACGCGTCGCCGACTTCGTATTCGTTAAGCGCGGCCGAACTTTCGCGGAAAAACGCGTGCCCGACGCTAGGATACGTCACGACCTCGTGCGCCTTCCCGTGATCGGTGAGCGCCTTATCGATCCGGGCGACGGCGTCGGCGGGAATGTAGTCGTCTTTGCCGCCGAAGAGGAGCAACATCGGCACCCGGATGTCGGCCGTGTCGGCGAGGCCCTCGGGTTCGCCGTTCGGGAAGCCGCCGGCGATCGAGCCACCGTAGAACGATATCGCACCGGCGAGGCCGGGGAGGGTCGCCGTGACGTACGCCGCGGAGCCGCCGAAGCAGAAGCCGCACGTGACGATTTTGCGTGCGTCCACGAAGGGCTGTTCGCTCAAGTATGCGATTGCGGCCGAGACGTCGGCACGCATCGTCGCGCGCGAGACTTGGCCCGCGGCGGCGAAGCCTTTTTGCAGACCTTCGTTCGTATAGGGTTCGTTGAGCGTCGGATGCGTGCGATGATAATAGTTGATGGCGAGGGCGACATAGCCCGCGCTCGCGAAAAGTTCGGCAATTCGCCGCACCTCGGCGTTGACGCCGAAAATCTCTTGCAGCACGATGACGGCGCCGCGCGGCTCGTCGCCATCGGGGCGTGCGAGAAAGCTCGGCATCTCACTTCCGTCGACGGGTAACGAGAGCTCGTGAGTATGCAAACGGTCCTCCAAGCGGGAAACAGAAGCGAGTGATCATGCCGGAACGCGACCCTCTCACACAAATCAACGATCGATTTCATCTCTATCGCGCGCCGGAGCGAGCGCGAACGGCATCCTTCGCCGATGACGTGCGTTCCGGCCTTACGGCGGCTCGCAAAGTTCTCCCGCCAAAATATTTTTACGACGAACTCGGCTCCGCGCTCTTCGAAGCGATCTGCGTGTTGCCGGAATACTACCTCACGCGCGTCGAGATGCAGATCCTCGAACGCGACGCACCGGAGATGATCGCGGCGCTCGACGGACCGATCGAACTCGTCGAATTCGGGAGCGGTAGCGCGCGCAAGACGCGCACGCTCATTGCAGCCGCACTCCACGCGCAAGCGCGACTCGACTATCACCCGATCGATATTTCGCCCGCCGCGCTCGTCGATTCGACCGCATCGCTCGTTGCGGAATACGACCGCTTACACGTTAGCGCGTATGCGAGCGACTATTTCGACGTCCTCGAATCCGCGCAGTTGCGCACGTCGCAGCGCGTGCTCGCACTTTTTCTCGGGTCGAATATCGGCAACTACGCTCCGAGCGAAGCACGCGAACTCTTGCGCGCGATGTCTGCGGCGTTCAAGCCGGGCGACGCGCTCTTACTCGGCGCGGATCTCAAGAAGGATGCAGCCGAACTCGAACGCGCCTACAACGACCCGACCGGCGTGACGTCATCGTTCAATAAAAACGTGCTCGCGCGCATCAATCGCGAACTCGGCGGACATTTCGATCTCGATGCGTTCGCACACGTGTCGCGATACGACGCGGCGCGCGGGAGCGTCGATTCGTATCTCGTCGCGCAGCGGGGTTGTTCGGTTCGCATCGATGCGCTCGATGTTACCGTCCGCTTCGCACCGGCGGAAACGATCCACACCGAATCGTCGCATAAATTCGACGCAGCCGATATCACCGCACTCGCTCGTGAAAGCGGATTCCGCGTCGCGCGCGTTTGGACCGACGACGCGCAGCGGTTCGCGGTGTCGCTCTTCGTCATCGCGTGAGGCCGCGCATCGGTCTGACCTCGACGCGTGCGTATGGCGCCGACGGTTCTCCCCATAAAGGCATCGTTGCCTACGTTCGGGCGATCGAAAAATATGGTGGTGAAGCGATCTTGCTCGAGAACGATGTCGCCGACCTCGATCGTGCGATCGCCCATGTCGATGGCGTCGTCCTTACCGGCGGCGTCGACGTCGATCCGGTACGTTATGGCGGGAATCCCGAACATTCGCGAAGCGAATGCGACGGATACAACTCCGCACGCGATGAATTCGAGATCGCGCTCGCACGCCGCGTGCGCGATCGCGGCGTCCCTACGCTCGGCATCTGTCGCGGGCTTCAGATCGCGAACGTCGCCTTCGGCGGAACGTTGATCGAAGATCTCGTCGACGAACTCGGGGAGGCTTCTCCGATCGATCACCGACAGACCAATGCTGCCGGTATCGAGCGCTCGGATTACGCGCCGGGGCATGAGGTTGAGGTAGCATCGCGGAGCGCGCTCGCTCGACTCGTCCGAGCGGAGCGATTTGAGACCAATTCGATGCACCACCAGGCGGTCCGCGACATCGGCGATGGGCTCGTCGTCGTCGGTCGGACGAGCGATGGCGTGATCGAAGCGGTCGATGCGGTCTTCGCGCATCCGTTTTTTTATGCGGTGCAGTGGCACCCAGAAGAGCTCGACGACGCTATTTCGGGCGCGCTTTTCCATGGACTGATAGATGCCGCGTCGGCGTCACGACTGCGCTGAGGGGCCGCGAGCGGTCGCGCGTTTCATCTACGAGTCTTGTTCGGTCGGGCGGATCAACAATTCGTTGATCGCCACGTGGCGCGGGCGGGTGACGATGTAAGCGATGCCGTTGGCGATATCGTCGGCTTGGAGACTCTCGATCGAACCGAAACGCTCGGCGACCATCGCGCGCACCGCCGCGTCGTTGTGGTCGAGGAGCTCCGTGGCAACGAGCCCAGGCTCCACGAGCGCGACGCGCACGTGTGATTTGGTGATTTCGAGTCGGAGCGATTCCGAGAAGGCGCCGACGGCAAACTTCGTCGCCGAATAGACGCCCGAGCCGCTGCGCGAAACGCGTCCTGCAACCGAGCTCACGTTGACGATATCGGCGACGTGGCGCGGCCCTTGCTCCGCTGCCGCTTTGAGGTGCGGGAGTGCGGCGTGCGTCACGTGCATGAGCGCGCCGACGTTGAGATCGAGCATGCGCTTCCACTGGGTGAGGTCGGCGTTCGAGATCGCGCCCAAAAGCATCACGCCCGCATTGTTGACGAGCGTATCGAGTCGCCCGTATTCGGCGACCGTGCGTGCTATCGCATCGCGCGCCTGTGCGTCATCGGTGATATCGGCCTCGATGACGAGCGCGGACCCGTAGGTGCCGCGAATCGCCGTCGCAAGCGCTTCGAGCCGATCGCGACGGCGCGCGACGACGGCGACATGCGCGCCGTGGGCGGCGAAGGCGCGTGCCGTCGCGTCGCCGATGCCCGAACTCGCCCCCGTTACCAGGACGACGGTTCCGGTGAGATCGTTCGTTGTGCTCATGGCGACGAGTGTACCCGATTTATCGCGCGCGATTCGTCGTGATGCGCTCGATGCGCCTTAGCAGCGCGTCCACACCGATCGCGAGTGCGGCTGCCGCGCAACTGGCCGTGATGATGCGCGTCGGATCGTCGTTGTCGAGGCCCGCGAACAGCATCGCGCCGAGGCCGCCGGCATCGATCTTCCCCGCGAGCGTCGCGATCGAGATCGTCGCGACGGCGGCGAGGCGCATGCCGCCGATCACGAGCGGGAGCGCTTGCGGCACGTCGATCTTGAAAAAAATCTGTGTTTCGGTCATGCCGAGGCCGCGCGCCGCTTCGCGCATCGGTGCGGGCACGGCTTGGAGTCCGGCGACGATATTGCGCACGAGGATCATCTGGGCGTAGCCGACGAGCGCGATCTCGGTCGTCACGAGGCCGAGTCCGAAGACGGGAATGAGCAGTGCGAAGACGGCGAGGCTCGGGAGCGTGTAGACGACGCCGAGCGCGCCGAGGAGCGGTCCGCGCACGCGATCGTTGCGCGCGGCGAGCACGCCGAGCGGCAGAGCGAGCGCAAAGGCAATCGTGAGCGCGATCCCGACGATGAAAAGATGTTCTCCCAGGCGCGCGCCAAGTGCGCTGGCGCTCGCGATCACGCAACGCTCGCGTGCGAACGATCGTCGTTCGCCGATGCCGCGAGCGCGGCCCGAACGGAAGCGAAGTCGACGAACGCGCCAACGCGATCGGAGACACTGAGGCGCGTCGCGCCCGCGAGTAAGAGCGCGAGTGCCGCGCGCAGCGTCGCGTCGGCGGCGATCGTTCCATCAGCGCGATCGCCCTGTTTGCCGAACGTCAACGCATCGCGGGCGTACAGTAAACTCAACCGGCGTACGGTGTCGCGCGTATCGAGCAACGCTTCGACATACGGCGTCGCGGGTCGGGCGAGGACGTGCAGCGGCGTATCGGCTTGCACGATCTTCCCTGAGTTCATGACGACGATGCGATCGGCAATGCGCAGCGCTTCGTCGACGTCGTGTGTGACGAAGAAGATCGTCGTCCCGAGCGCGGTGTGGATGCGTTTGGTCTCGTCTTGCAAGGCCGTGCGCACGAGCGCATCGACGGCACCGAAGGGTTCGTCCATGAGCAAGACACGCGGTTCTGCCGCGAGCGCCCGCGCGACACCGATGCGCTGGGCTTCACCGCCGGAGAGTTCGCGCGGCAGACGCGCGCGATACCGCGCGGGATCGAGCGCGACGAGTGCGAGTAATTCGTCGACGCGCGCGTCGATGCGCGCGCGATCCCATCCCAAAAGCTCCGGTACGACGCCGATATTCTTGGCAACGCTCATGTGCGGAAAGAGGCCCACCGCTTGAATCACGTATCCGATGCCGCGGCGAAGCGCTTCGGGCGAAGTCGTGCGGACGTTCGTTCCATCGACCAGAATCTCGCCCGCATCGGGAGCGACGAGTCGGTTGATCGTGCGTAGAAGCGTGCTCTTGCCGCAACCCGAAGGCCCGAGGAAGACGACGAATTCGCCCGCAGCGACTTCGAGCGAAACGTCGTCGACGGCGCGGTGGTCGGCGCCGGCATACGTGACGACGACGTTGCGGATCGAGACGCTCGCACCGCGCGTCGCATCGTCGCTCGGAGGCGTGCCCGGCACTACGCGAAGCCGTGCGTCTTGAGAAATTCCGCCGCGACGTCTTTAGGCTCTTTCCGAGCACCGTCGACCTGCGCGTTGAGGCCGCGCATGATCGAGTCGGTGAGCAGAGGCGCGAGCTTGTTGAGGTGCGTCGCGATGGCGGGGTAGGTCGCGAGCAATTCGTTGCGCACGACGGGCGCGACTTGGTAGCTCGGCCAGAAGTGTTTGTCGTCTTCGAAGACGACGAGTTTGTCGACTTCGATCTGGCCGTCGGTTCCAAACGCGACGACCACGTCGACGTTGCCCGACGCGAGCGCCTTGTATTTGAGACCGATGGTAAAGATCTTGATATCTTTGAAGGCAAATCCGCCGTAGGCTTTACGCAGGCCCGGCAGCGCGTCTGCGCGTTTGACGAATTCGGGAATCGCGCCGAGCCGCAATTGCGGCGCAGCTTTACTGAGATCGCTCAGCGTTTTGATGCCGTACTTCCTCGAGATCGCCTGCGTCGTGGCGAGGGCTTGCGTGTCGTTGAACGGCGCCGCATCGAGCCACGTGAGCTTGTAGTGTGAATCGTAGTAGGCTTTGACGGTCTCGTAATTCGCCGCGGCGTCTTTGCTCGGCGTCACTTTGAGTTGCGTGAGCAGAGCGGTGCCCGTGTACTCGGGATACAGATCGATATCGCCGCGTTGCAACGCCGCCATCGCCACTTGCGTGCCTCCGAGATTGAGTTTGCGCGTGACGGTGAAGCCGTTCTGCTCCAAAATCAGCGCGTACATTTCGGCGAGGATCAACTCCTCGGTGAAATCTTTGGAGCCGACGGCGATAGGGTGTTTTCCGTCGGCACCGCCGCCGCATGCGGCGAGCGAAGCCGTTGCTCCGATGAGGGCGAGGGCGCGGGCGCGCGTGATCGTCATGGGCGCGGCTTCCGCACGTTCGCCCTCGCGCCTTGCACGATGCGACGTTCGACGAGTGCGAGCACGCCGCCGATGGCGAGCGCGAGCGCACCGACGGCCGCGGCGCCCTCGACCAAGAGGCCCGTATCGTTGAGCGCGATGCCGCTGAGGATATACTCACCCAGCCCGCCGCCGCCGATGAACGCGGCGAGCGTCGCGCTCGCGACGACCTCGACCGAGGCCGTCCGGATACCGGCGAATACGATCGGAAGCGCCAGCGGCCACTCGACGCGCGCGCGAACTTGGGCTTCGTCCATGCCGAGTCCGCGTGCGGCTTCACGCACCGTCTCCGGTACCGAACGCAGGCCGAGATCGGTGTTGATCGCGATCGGGGGAATCGCCAAGAGCGAGAGGGCGATGACGGCCGGGGTGAAGCCGACACCCACGAGCGGCAACATCAGCGCGAGTACCGCGAGGCTCGGCACGACGCGGCCGATGCCAATCGCTCCAAGCGTGACGGCTCGCAGACGGGGCGTTCGCGCGGCGAAAGCACCGAGCGGCAACCCGATCGCAAGCGCGGTTGCGAGCGCGACGATGGCGAGGGCGACGTGATCGCGAAGGTGGATGAAGAAATCGAGCATCGGCCTCGCCTGGATTTGCGCCGTGGGCGCCGAATCCGCTAGCAAATGATCCTCCCATCGCAGGCTCATGCGAGCGCAAACGCGTCAGAAGGGGTTGCCCCACCCATCTCCCTCGACGACCCGTCGCTGTTCTACAGCCGCGAGCTGTCGTGGCTCGAATTTAACGATCGCGTGCTCGAAGAAGCCTTCGACGAGCGCAACCCCCTGCTCGAACGCCTCAAGTTCATGGCAATCTTCTCGACCAATCTCGACGAATATTTCATGATCCGCGTCGCCGCACTCAAACAACAAATCGAAGCCGAGATCGTCAAGCGCTCGAACGACGGACGCCTTCCCTCAGAGCAGGTCACCGCGATCTCCGAACGCTTGCGCCCGTCGCTCGCCCGCTTCTCGAAACTGCTGACGGGGACGCTCCTTCCTGCCCTCGAGTGCAAGGGCATCGCGATCCGTCGATACGTCGATCTCGACGACGCGCGACGCGCGGATTGTCGGCGCTTTTTCGCCGATCGCGTTTTCCCCGTGCTCACGCCGCTCGCCGTCGATCGCGGCCATCCGTTCCCGTATATCTCTAATCTCTCGCTCTCGCTCGGCGTCGAGATGTACGAGCAGACGGATGAAGGGCTCGTCATGCGCTTCGCGCGCGTGAAAGTGCCGCAGAGTCTTCCGCGCCTCGTGCCCGTCGCTGCGGGTGAGGGCGAGACGCACTTCGTGACGCTCGAAGACGTGATCGCGCACAATCTCGACGCGCTCTTTCCTGGGCTCGACATTCGGGCGTCGTACGGCTTCCGCGTCACGCGCGACGCCGACCTCGATCTGCAGGAAGACGAAGCCGACGATCTCTTGCGTGCGATCGAATCCGAGTTACGCAAGCGCCGTTTCGGCGAGCCCGTCCGGCTCGAAGTCGAAGCGGCGATGCCCGACTATTTGCGCGAGATGTTACTCGAAGCGCTCGCCCTCGAACCGGTCGATCTCTACGAAATCGATGCGATGCTCGGTGCGAACGATCTCTTCGCGCTCGTCGCTCTCGACCGACCCGATCTTCACGAAGCGCCGTTCGCACCCGCGATCCCGCGACGTTTGCTCGGCGAGACCGATATCTTCGCAGCGATACGCGAGGGCGATCTCTTGCTGCACCATCCCTACGATTCGTTCGATCCGGTCGTGCAATTCCTCAAGCAGGCCGCATCCGATCCGCACGTACTCGCGATCAAGCAGACCCTCTATCGCACCTCGGGAAATTCGCCGATCGTCGGTGCGCTCGTGGAAGCGGTCGAGAACGGAAAACAAGTCGCGACGCTCATCGAACTCAAAGCGCGTTTCGATGAAGAAAATAACATACAATGGGCGCGTAATTTAGAGCGCGTCGGCGCGCACGTCGTCTACGGCTTGCCCGGTCTCAAAGTGCACGCGAAGGTGATCTTGGTCGTGCGCGACGAGCCCGAAGGCATCCGACGATACATGCATTTCGGCACGGGCAATTACAATGATAAAACGGCGAAGGTCTACACCGATCTCTCGCTCTTCACGTGTCGCTCCGAACTTGGCGAAGACGTCACGCATCTTTTTAATCGCCTGACCGGTTTTTCAAAAACGACGAAATACGATCGGCTGCTCGTCGCTCCGACCACGCTGCGGAACGGCTTTTTCAATCTCATCGAACGCGAGACGGAAAACGCCCGCGCGGGCAAACCATCCGGCATCGTCGCGAAGCTCAATGCGATCAGCGATCGGAGGATCGTTCAGGCGCTCTATCGCGCGTCGCAGGCGGGCGTCCCGATCGATCTCATCGTACGCGGGATGTGCGAGTTGCGGCCGGGCGTCCCGGGTGTGAGCGATACGATTCGCGTGCGCAGCATCGTCGGGCGCTTTCTCGAACATTCGCGCATCTTCGCCTTCGTCAACGGTGGCGAGACCGAGGTGTTCATCGGCAGCGCGGATTGGATGGGGCGCAATCTCGATCGCCGTATCGAGACGATGATTCCCGTGCTCGATCCGGCGATCCGCGACACGATCGTGCGCGATGTTCTCGACATCCTCCAGCGCGATAACTGCAAGACGCGCTGGCTCACCGCCGCCGGGACGTACCTGCGACGTTTACCGGAGCTCGGCGAACCGGCATTCAACGCCCAAGAGGCGATGCTCGAGGCCGTGCGCTCACGTTAGCGACTTCGGATCGATACGGATGAGCGTCTGCTGCATGAGCGCGCATGGAATACGTTCGCCGTCGCGATCGACGCAGACGTCGACCGTGCAGATCGTGAGCGTGCGGCCGCTGCGGACCACGCTCGCTTCGGCGACGAGCGTGCCGCCGTGCGCGGGCGCGATGAGGTTGACTTTGAACTCGACGGTGAGCACGTCGGAGAGTGCGGGAAAGAGCGTTAGTGCCGCGTAGCCGCCGGCGGAATCGGCGATCGCGCTCGTGATACCGGCGTGAAAGTAGCCGTGCTGTTGGGCGAGGTCGTCGCGAAACGGGAGCTCGATCGTGCAGGTGCCCGGTTGCAATTCGGCGATCTTCGCGCCGAGCAATCGCATCGCGCCTTGCTTCGCGAAACTCGCGCGAATGCGCGCTTCCCAGTTGGGATCTTCGGACTTGTATATCGGCTCGATCATGACGCTTCGGTCCGTTCTGCGATGCGCAAAACGATCCCCCACTCCCGTTTCGTGACGGGTGTGATCGAGAGTCGCGAGCCCTTTCGTAAGAGCACCATCGTTTCGGCGAGCGCCGTATGTTCGCGCAGCTCTGCGAGCGTTACGTAACGCGGCAAGTGCCGTTCGAACGAGACGTCGACCATCTCCCAGATCGGGTTATCGTCCGTCGCTTTAGGATCGAAGTACTCGCTCTTGGGATCGCGGGCCGTAAAATCGGGATACGCCGTGCGAGTCACCCGCGCGATTCCGACGATGCCGGGCTCCTTCGTATTGCTGTGATAGAAAAAGCCGAGGTCGCCGACGCGCATCGTTTTCATGTAATTACGCGCCTGATAGTTGCGAACGCCGCTCCATTCCGTGCGCCCTTCGCGTTGGAGACGATCGAAGCCGAACGTATCGGGTTCGCTTTTGAAAAGCCAATAGGCGGGCATGTACGCTCCTACGACGCGAATGTTACGGATCGCTCCTATCCGCGCGTGGTCGGACCGTTTAGTCCCGTACCTTCGAGCACGTCGATGGCGAGCTCCGTTCTCGACGAGCGAAACGGCCGCCCGACCGTGAGTTTTATGGAGAAGAGGGTCGCGAGCGAAGTTCGAGCGGTCGCGGAGTGTCGTTTAGCGACTTTAAGGGTGGTTAAAGCGGCCGTATGGCGTACAATCATCTCACGATGCAACGCGCTTTTATCCAGAAGACGGCCGGCGGGTGGGCCGATGTCGAGCACGAGGGCTACGTGCCCGGGCTCAAGACAAACGTCGTCCGCCACACGCTCGTGGGCGGTCGTAAGGACGAAACCGGAGAAACCGGGCCGTCGAATGAAATGCGGTACTTCGCCCTACCACCCGGCACGGTGTCGCGTCTCGAGAAGCACGAACACGAGCACTTCGTCATCGTCGGGGAGGGCGTAGGCCATGCGGTCGTCGGCGAAACGGTGCGCGAAGTGCGCCAGCACGACGTCGTGTACGTCGGGCCGCTCGTACCGCATCAATTCGTCAATCGCAGCGAAGAGACGTTCGGGTTCTTCTGCATGGTATCTGCGGCTCGCGATTATTCGCAAGAGCTTTCCCCTGACGAACTCGCACGATTGATGGCCTCGCCTGCAGGTGCCTACGTCGATCCGCACGGCGCGCCGCCGCCGCGCAAACGGCAGCCGACCCCGGTCTAATGTGTGGTCGCCGAGACCTCGGCGCCAGGTGCGAGACGCCAACCGCCATCGAAGGCTTCGAGGGCGACGTGTTGGGCCGCACTCCACGGTAGGCTTCCAGTACCGCTTGGATGTGCACGGACGATCGTCGTCGAGGCGATGGCGCGAAAGCCGCCTTCGGCTCCGACGATCGCTTGGTGCATCGTGGCACTCGATCGCCCGAGCGCGACGAGCTTCGAGAAGACGCATAGCGGCTCGTCGTAATAGGCGGCCGCGAGATAGCGCAGCTGGAGTTCGGCCGTGACGTGCTGGAAGGCGAAGCTCGCACGTGGTTCGGGGTCGCGGGCGGCTTCAAAATATTGGAGCCGCGAGAGTTCGAGATACATCGGGTAGACGACGTTGGAAACGTGGCCTTGTCCGTCACATTCGCAATAACGCGGCCGTACGTCGACCGAAAACGAAAACGACGCGAGCCACGCCGCCTCGTTTCCGGGTTCGTACGGCGCGAACATCGGTTAGTGCAGGTTGATGACGGCCGAAGGCTCCGGTCGGCCGGGGAAGGCTTCGGCAAGAATGGTTTTGAGTTCGCCGTTCTCGGCCATCGGCGCGAGGATGTCGGTGTCGCCGTAAAACTTGCCGCCGATGAAAATTTTGGGTAACGTCGGCCAATTCGTCATCTGCGCGAGCGCCTCACGCTTGGGCATATTTTCGAGGACGTCGACGACGGCATACGGATAGCCGAAGTGGTTGAAGAACTGAATCGTCTCGGCCGTGAAGCCGCAGCGCGGCATGTCTTTGGTACCCTTGCCGTACACGAGGATCGTGTTGGCGGCGATTTCGGATTCGATTTCAGATTTGAGCGCGTCTGACATGGCTAGCTTACTCCAGGACTTCGGTGCGGATGGACAATGCATGGATGCGACCGTCGGCACGCGCGGCTGCGAGTGCGCCTTCGACCATACGATGCCGATCCATGAGCGGAACGCCACGGAAGGCGCCCGAGCGTACCAACACGTTAAAGTGGTCCATGGTGCCGGTGAGGTCGACAATTTCGACGTGCGCGTCGGGTAGCGTGACGCGAATGAGGTCGGTCATCGAGTGGTTATCGATCATACTGCGGTCTTGCGTTCGCTGCGTGTAGTCCGGTTCCGGCTTACGCGCTCGGCGGGCCAACGGCGATTTCTCCGCGCGGCGAGCGGATCGCGAGCCAGAGCAGGCGCGCTTCCCGCAATCCCTCGGGCAACGCCGTCGTCGCCCTCCCGAGGGCAGCGCTCGCCCCGGCAGCGAGCACGATCGCGGCGACGCCGAGCAAGATCGACGACGTTCCACGCGCATCGATGGTACCGATTTGCAAGCGGCTCTGCCGTACGAGCGGCCGAAAGACAGAACGGACGAGGGCGACGGCGAGCTTGGCCATGGGTAACGCAAACTTTTCGGGCCCGATGCGAACTGCCCTTGAGGAAGCGCGCGGTCGCGAGCCGTACCACGGTGCATGAGCACCGAATCGTTTACTTGGAACGTCCCGACCGACTTTAACTTCGCGCGCGACGTTATCGATGTGCTCGGTCTCGAAGATCGGCGCGGTCTACTCTTCGTCGCCGCGGACGGCTCGCGTCACGACGTGAGCTTTCCGCAGATCGCGGAGGCGACGCAGCGCTGGGCGGGTTGCTTCGTGGAGCTCGGGCTCGTGAAGGGCGAGCGCATCGTCGTGTTGTTGCCGAAAATTCCGGCGTGGCTTTATGCGATGACGGCACTCTTGCGCATCGGGGCGATCGTCGTGCCCTGTTCGGAACAATTACGCGCGAAAGATCTCGCGTATCGCGCGATCCACAGCGAAGCGACGACGATCGTCGCACACGTCTCGAATGCAGCCGAAGTCGATCTCTTGCGCGCGATGGCGCCGGGCGTGACGCGCTATCTGCTCGTCGGTGGCGAGCGCGACGGCTGGACGACGCTCGATACGCGCGTGACGACCGCCGCTCGGATCGCGGGTAACCCGACGGCGAACGACGATCTCGCGTACATCGTGTACACGAGCGGCACGACGAAGGATCCCAAAGGCGTGGTCCACGTGCACGCATACACGTTCGCGAAACGCATGCAAGCCGCGGTGTGGCTCGACGCGAAGCCGACCGATCTCGTGTGGAGCACCGCCGGCACGGGGTGGGCGAAATCGCTCTGGAACGTCTTGCTCGGTCCGTGGTCGTGTGGGGCTGCAATCGTGCTCGATGAAGGCGGCTTCGATCCTGCGGGGCGCATGGATCTCATCCGCGATCTCGGCGTGACCGTGCTCTGTCAGGCGCCGACGGAATATCGTTTAGAAGCGAAGCTGCCCAATCTCGGTACGTGGAAACTTCCGAAGTTACGGCACGTCGTCTCGGCGGGCGAACCGCTCAATCCCGAAGTGCTCGCGCGTTGGCTCGAGGCGTTCGGACTGACGATTCTCGACGGATACGGTCAGACCGAAAACTCGCTACTCGTAGCGAATCGGCCCGGACTCGACGTACGCCCGGGCTCGATGGGGAAACCGACGCCCGGCCACGATGTCGAGGTCGTCGATGCAGACGGCCGGCCGTGCGCGGTCGGGGTCGTCGGCGATATCGGCGTGCGTGGCACGCCGCCCACGCTCTTTCGCGGCTATTATAAAAACGATGAGGAGACGCGCGCATCGCATCGCGGCGCGTGGTATCTCACGGGCGATCGCGCGACCAAAGACGCCGACGGCTATTTCTGGTTCGTCGGTCGTGCCGACGACGTGATCTCGTCGGGGGCGTATCGGATCGGACCATTCGAAGTCGAGAGCGCGCTGCTCGAGCATCCCGCCGTTCTCGAATCGGCGGTGGTCGGCAGCCCCGATGCCGATCGCGGCAATATCGTCAAGGCGTTCGTGGTTTTACGCGCGGGCCAAGCGCCGAGCGCGTCGCTCGTGCGCGAACTTCAAGATCATTGCAAACGCGTTACGGCGCCGTATAAATATCCGCGCGAGATCGAATTCGTCGACGAATTACCGAAGACGCGGTCAGGGAAAATCCGGCGCGTGGAACTGCGTGCGGCGGAACTCGCGAAAAAAGGCGCGACCACAGCGAGCGGCTCGATCTAAGAAACGATCCTGACATTTTCGGGTAAGGCGAACGCATGAACGGACCGACCGGCATCCCCGATTCGAATGCGCTCACGCAACCCATTCCCGTCGTGCCGGTTCCGCCGCCACCGATGCGACCGACATCGGGCGCGGCTTCGCTTCCCGTCGCGAGCGCGGGGGGAACGCTGCCGTACGTGCATCGTTTCGGAAGCATTCCATTCTATCTTTTCGCACGATTTGCCGCATTCGTGCTCGATATCTTCGGGGTGGCGTTTTTGGTCGCGACGTTCGGCTATCACGCAACCGATGCGGGCTATCTCGTCGTGGCCGGCCACGATCCCAATGGCTACGCGACGATCGTCGCGCTCTCGCTCGGCATCGCGCTCGTCATCGCGTTTTTCAGCGAAGCGATAACGGGAACCACGCTCGGCAAGCTCATCTTCGCCCTGCATACGCGGCGCGGGAACGGATCGCATGCGGGTGCGGTGCGCGTGTTCGTGCGCTATCTCTTACGCCCGATCGATGTGCTCGCGATCGGTCCGCTGCTCGCGCTCGTCACCCCGCGCCACCAACGGCTCGGCGATTTCGCGAGTGCGACCGTCGTCTCGCGCAGTCGCATCGGCCCCTTCGCCTCGGTACTCGGCCTCCTCGTCGTTGCGGGCGCGATCTACGCGCAGATCGTTTTCGGCGGCGGCTTCAGCTCGGCGATCGGCGTGAGTGCGGAGACGGCGGATTATGCGCCCGCCCTCGTTTCGCGAGTCGTTTCAATGTTTGGCGTACCGTCGCTCGCGCCCGCGTCGATCGTCCCGAAGACGCAGGCCACCGACGCACCGGCGAGCACGCCCGCGCCGATCCCGAGTTCGGCGATTCAATAGTCTCTGGCCACGCGACTCGGCGGGCCGTCGAGCACCCGTCGGCGTAACCGAACGCCCATGAATGCCGTACGACTCAACGAACAAGGTGGACCGGAAAAGCTTCGCATCGAGGAGATTGCGCGACCCAAAGCCGGTCCGGGTGAGATCGTCGTCAAGATCGAGCGCGCGGCGTTCAATCGGCGCGATATCTTCATCACGCAGGGTCTCTACCCCGGGATCGTTCTGCCACGGACGCTCGGATCCGACGGGGCTGGAACGGTCGCCGAACTCGGCGAGGGCGTGACGTCGTTTGCGGTCGGTGCGCCGGTGCTCGTCAATCCCGAACTCGGTTGGAAGCGCGGCGAGGCATTCGCCAATCCGAGCGTCATCCTCGGCATGCCGAGCGACGGGACCTTCGCCGAGTACGTCGTCGTGCCGGCTGCAAACGTGTACGCGAAACCCACGGGCTTGAGCATGGATCAAG
Organism: Vulcanimicrobiota bacterium; assembly: GCA_031420415.1. Lineage (GTDB taxonomy): Bacteria > Vulcanimicrobiota > Vulcanimicrobiia > Vulcanimicrobiales > Vulcanimicrobiaceae > JANYGA01. The sequence continues at coordinate 29,534 of JANOMT010000024.1, read as the reverse complement.
CCGCCGCAATTCCGCTCGCGGGCCTCACCGCGTACCGCGCCACCTTCACGCGCGGCCGCATCACGAAGGACGACGTCGTCCTCATTCCCGGCGTCGGGAGCGGCGTGCAGACTTTCGTCTTGCTTTACGCCAAACACGTCGGCGCGCGCACCGTCGTCACCTCGGGAAGCGATGCGAAGTTGGCGCGTGCGAAAGAACTCGGTGCCGACGAAATCATCAACTATAAAACCGATGTCGATTGGCACAAAACCGCGCGCAAGATGACGGGCGGTGGCCCGACGCTCACCGTCGATTCCACGGGTGGTGAGACGTTCTCGAAGTGTCTCGATATCGCGCGTCCCGGCGGCCGCGTCGTCGTCTACGGCGGCACGCAGGGCGATACGAAGATCAAGCCCTTTAGCATATTTTGGAAACATCTGGATATCTTGGGAACGTCGATGGGTAGCCCCGAAGATTTCGAATCGATGCTCGCGCTTTTCGATTCGGGACTGCGGCCTGCAATCGATAAGGTCTTCCCGATGACCGAGGTCGTCGCGGCTGCGAATCACGTGCTCGCGGGCGAGCAGTTCGGCAAGGTCGTCCTCGCGATCGCGTAAGCTCATGACACTTTTCACGCGAGCGGCGCGTGTCGTCGCGCGGTACGAGCCGCTCGGCACGTTCGTGCGCCGCGTCGCCTCAAAGCTGCGGCGCGATGACCTACTCGCCGAGGATTTCGTGCCGTACGGTCTGCACGCGTTCGATCGATCGACGTGGGTGATCAAAGTAACGGCGTTCGGCACGCGCGTTTGGTGTTCGCTCGACGAACGCGCGATTAGTCGCCCCATCCTGCTAGGCGCCTACGAACGCGCCGAATCGCTTTTTATCGAGGCGACGGTGAGCGCGGGTGATTACGTCGTCGATGCGGGTGCGAACATCGGCTTTCATGCGGTGCACCTCGCGCGGCTCGTCGGCGAGCGTGGGCACGTCGACGCCTTCGAGCCCCTCGGCTATCTTGCGGACGCCCTAGACGCCAGTCTGGAGGAGAACGGATTCGCAGATCGCGTGACGGTGCGTCGCGCGGCGCTCGATGCGAACGCGGGTTCGCTTTTGCTGCGTCACGCGCCGCGTACGGCAAATTTTGGTGGTGCGCATTTCGCATCGACGAACGCGCTGCCACCCGGACATGCCGACGAGCTCGTCGCGACCGTCGCGCTCGACACGATCGTCGGGACGCAGCGTTGTGCGTTCGTGAAGATCGATGTGGAGGGAGCCGAACCGCGCGTCATGCGCGGCGCGGGCGCCACCCTCGCTACGAGTCGCCCGATCGTCCTCTCCGAATTGCACGACGCGCAGTTACGCGTGGTAAGTGGGTGCTCGGCGAACGACTATCTCGCCCAGATGGCGGCGCGGGGTTATCGCTGTTCGCACCTCACTGACGACGGTACGCGCGGCGCGTCGATCGAGCGATACGATGACGCGCGACCCCTCAACGTCATCTTCGATCCGCGATAACGTGGCGCGCGTCGTGCGGCTTCAACATCGCCGATACGCCTCGATCGCGGCAACCTCGCGGTCGTAGCCGAGCTCCGCGCGCGCGACGGCGAGCGAATTGGGATCGACGATCGCCGAGAGATCGGGATCGAGCATCGCGATCTCCGTCGCCGTAAGCGCGCGATCGAGCGTTCGCGACGTGACGCGTTTCTCGGCTGTTAGGGCGATGAGATATGCGAGCACTTGACGCGCGGCTGCGGGCCAGAGCACGCGTGCGACGTTTGCATAGATCGCGGCCACGAGTTCGGGGATCGTACGCTCGCCTTCGGCGAGTGCCGCGAGAATCTCCGTTTCGCGGCGCTCGCGATGCGCGATGTACTCATCGAGTTTCGCGCGTGGATCGACGATTGGGGCACCGTGACCGCCGTATATCGTTCGCGCGTCGCCGAATTCGTCGCGTAGTCGCGCGAGCGTGCGCTGGTACGCGCGCATATCGCCGTACGGCGGCGCGATGACGATCGTGCCGAAGCCGATCACGACGTCTCCCGTGAAGAGCGCACCTTCGCGGGCGTACGAAAACACGAGATGATCGCGGGCGTGGCCCGGTGCGTCGATGACGTGGAGCGACGCGATCTCGCCGCTCGCATCGGCGATATCGATTCGATCGCCTTCGCCGACGACGCAATCGGTAGGGAACGTCGCGTTCGCGTGGCCGTAGACGGGTGCATTCGTTCTCGCGTGGAGCATCGCGGCGGCCGGCGCGTGATCGGGATGGCCGTGGGTGACGGCGATCGCGGCGATCGTCGCAGCCCGTGCGGCGGCGACGGCAACGAGCGCATCGACGTGTGCGGCGATCGGCGGGCCCGGGTCGATCGCGATCGCCCGCGCGCCCGCGAAGATAAGGTAACTGTTCGTACCCTCGAGCGTAAGCGGCGATGGATTCGGTGCGAGGACGCGCCGGACGCGCGACGCCGAATCTGCGATCGGCGCGCTCACCACGCGACCTCATCGAAAACGAACGTGCCGTCGTCGCGCTCGACGGGGCGTACCGGCGTTACGTTTCGTGCGCGTGCATGCGCGAAGAGCGCATCGAGATCGTCGTAGCCTGCGAGCCGCTCGAGATGTTTGCGTGTGGGGAATCGCAACGTGATTTCACCGCGTTCGCCCGCGGCGAGGGCATCTGCCGGTCGTAGCCATACGCCATCGTGCACCTCGACGGCATCGGCAACGGCGATCTGCCCTTCCGGTGCGCGTGCGAGATAAAAATGTGCGTCGAACCGGATCGGTTCGCTTGCGGGCGTCACCCAATTCGAATAATAGGTGAGCGCCTTGAAATCCGGACGGAGATTCACTCGCTTCAAGACCGCTCCAAAGGGCGTTTCGGTGCCGGCCTCACGGCGCAACGCGTCGATGCGCCCGGGGTCGAGTCGGGCCTGCGATCCCACGGCATCCGTGACGAGTAAGATGCCCGCTTCTTCGAAGAGTTCGCGAATCGCCGCAAAGCGGAGCGTTAGCGCTGCGAGATCGGGGGAATCGGAGGCCGCGAGCGCCGCGCCCGCGTCGTCGCGATCGCTCGGATCGACGGCCCCGCCGGGAAAGACGAACGCGTCGGGCATGAAGCGACTCTTGGCATGTCGTCGCGTCAGATACACGTCGAATCCTTCCGCGTGCGGGCGCACGAGCATTACGGTCGCGGCTAGGCGCGGAACGGGTGTGGGCTCGGATACGTTCTGCAAATATGAACACGCGTTTTGTCGCACTCGGCGCAGCCGTCCTTTCAATCGCTCTCGGTGCCGCGGGCACGGCAAAGGCCGCGCCCCAGCCGCAGCCGACACCAACTCCGGTGAACTTGCCGACGCTGCCACCGGACGCGAAGCTGGATCCGTACGCGAAGATTGGGATCGATATTCTCACGGGAGTCCTGCGGCAGTCGATTACGAACGCGCAGGGGTCGACCTCGGGCCAAGTCTCGTACTTTCGGCGCTTCGATATGCAAGTGCAGACGGGCCGGAACGGGTATCGGACGATCAAGCTCCATCAGGGGACCGTTATCAACCCGCGCGGAGCCACGATTACCGTCGGTCAGCAGGTCGACGTCAGCGGCACGCCGCTCGGCGACGGCACGATCGATGCAAATGTCATCACGATCAAACAGTAAGCGTTTTCTAGCTTTGCGGCATCTAACGGGATGGGTTCAGCGTTAACACAGCGTCCGCGTACCCAATCGCACCACTCTCATAAGGAAAACCGCACTTTTATGATTCGTATTCGTTCGATCGCGGCTCTCGCCGCCGTCGCTTCGATGCTGGCGACAGCGCCAGCGTTTGCAGCCGAAAAAATGACCTCGATGAAGGGCCACTCGACGGCGATGGCCGGCGGCGCACGCTTCGGCGGCTCCGTCTACACGAATAACCCGAAGCTCACGAACACGCTCGCGCTCGTCATCGCCGGCGGTGGGCCCGCGAAATTCAGCACCGTGACCCTCTTCGGCGTCCTCGCCGACGGCAAGGCCGCAGCGGAAAAAGCGAAGCTCATCAAAGAGTTCGGCGCGCCTGCTTTCGGGCAATATGTGAAGACGTTCGACTTCGTCATCGACGACTCGCTCAAGATCGTGACGGCCGCCAAGGTCAAGCTCCCGGCGAAGCCTTCACCCAATCCCAAAGACGGCAAAGCTCTTTCAGCCGCCCTCTACGCCGCCGGCGTCGATCCGAAGGTCGGCTTCAATGTCGAGTACATGCTCGACCATCTCGTGACGCATCCCGTTCACGTCCAAGTCATGAAGGATATCGATAAGAAGTACGGCGTCGCCGCCGACACCGCGTATCACGCCGTCACGCTCGTGATTTTCAAAGACCTCAAGGCCGTCTACGGCCTGTAAGAATCGCGATCGCTCCGGCGATACGATCGGAACGGGAGTCGCTCGCGCGGCTCCTTTTTCGTGCCTGCTCCTACGCGGGTTTTGCGAATGCAACGAACAGGACGAGCGCCCAATTCACGATGTGGCTCGTCCAGCAGTAGATGCACGGCATGCGCGTCACGAAGAGCAAGCTGTACGCGAGATAGACGGAAAAGGCAGCCGCGCCGCATGCCGCCGCGAGGCTCAGCCACCAGATCGCGTTCACGCCCAGGAGCGGGGTCGCTGCGGCGATTGCGAGAGCGGCGTAATAGACGAGGCCGATTGCGGCGTTGGGCGTGCCACCGAAGCTGCGAGCGCGGGGCGTCTCCACGACGCTCGCTTCCGTGAGCTCGCCGCGCGCAGCGCGCAGCGCCTTGCGCGTCATGAAGGCGGAGGCATACAGGCCCACGCCGCAAAGCAAGAGGATCGTGACCCGCAAGAGCATCACGGCGTGACCGTCGCGTTACGCCGCGCCGAAGCGGCGTTGGTTTTTCTAACGTCGTTTTTCCTAGCAGTTTTCGTCATTCGATATAAGACGCAGGTCGAAGCACTCTTGTCTTCGATCGGTCCTTTCGTCGCATACCCTCTCGCGATTTTGCTCTTCACGGTCGTGGCGTCGGCGCCGTTTTCGGTAACCGATGCGCTCGCGATCATGAACGGCGTGCTCTTTGGGCCGCTCTGGGGATCGGTCGTCAACGCGATCGGGCTCGTGTTTGCCGCGATGCTCGGGTACCTCATCGCCCGGCGAACCTCGCACCTCCTCGACCTGCACAACAACATCGATCGACTCCCGCCGTGGATCAAGCGCTACAAGGTTGGGTCGCCCGCGTTCCTCATCACGCTGCGCATCATTCCCGGCCTTGGCGGAACGCTCGCGACGCAGGTCGCGGCGGCTTATAAGATTCCGATGTTCGTCCACGTTTGGACGATGTGCGCGATCGCGATTCCGATCTGCACGTTGCTCGCGATCTTCGGCGATCGCGTTTCGATGTCGGTACACGCTTACTTCAACGGGCATCGGCCGCATATCCATCTCTTTCAATCGCGACCGGCATCGCCCGGAACCGCACCACGCGTGGAGCCAACGTGAACGTCGAAGTCATCGAAGATGCAGCCGCCCTCGCCGCGTTCTGCGACCACATCGCAACGGTCGATCGCGTGGCGCTCGATACCGAATTCCATAACGAGAAATCGTATTCGGCGCGCCTGATGGTCGTACAACTCGTCGCGGGCGAACGCGTCGCGATCGTCGATCCGCTGCGTGTCAAAGATCTCGAGCCGCTCGCGGGCGCTCTCGCGACGAAGACGATCGTCGGGCACGCGTTGCAGAGCGATCTCAAGATATTCGCGGATCGTTTCGATCGTCTACCGGGCGCCGCGTTCGATACGCAGCTCGCAGCCGCGTTCTGCGGCTATGGCATGTCGATATCGCTCGCCGATCTCGTGAGCGATATCGTCGGTATTCGCTTGCGGAAATCGCAGACCGTTAGCGATTGGAGCGCGCGACCGTTCTCCGAACAACAGCTCGAGTATCTCGTCGACGACGTGAAGCATCTCTTCACGCTCCAAGATACCCTCGTCGCGCGCCTCACCAAAGCCAAACGTCTGGCGTGGCTCGACGACGAGGCGCGCGCGCTCGTCGATATCGCGCGGTATCGGCCCGATCCCGAGCGTCTCTATCTGCGCGTGCCCGGTGCCATGCGTATGAATCGACGCGAGCTCGGCATCTTGCGCGAAGTCGCGACGCTCCGCGACACGCTCGCGCGCGAACGCGACGTGCCGCTCAAATACATCATCCCCGACGACGTCATGGCGGGGATCGTGAGTCTGCGCCCGATGGCGCGTGAAGATCTCGCGCAGTTACGCCGACTCGATGCGGGTGCGCGCAAAGCCTTTGGAGATCGTATCGTCGCGGCCGTCGCCGCCGGTGTCGCCGTGCCCGACGAAGCCTTGCCGAAAAAACCCGCGCGACCACCGGGTGCCGAACGCGAAGCGATCGTCTCGACGCTCGCGGTGCTCGCGAGTGCGATCGCGGCGGAGAACGAACTCCCGCCGGGATTGCTCGTCACGCGATCCGTACTCGAACGAATCGCGCGCGAACTTCCTGCGACGGCGACCGATGTCGCACGCCTTCTCGATGCGAGTCCGTGGCGTGCGAGTTTAGTCGCAGAGCCGCTCTTCGCGTTGCTCTCGGGTGCGGTCGCGCTCACGATCGTCGATACGGATCGTGGAAATCCGCGCATCGCATTCTTGAAAACGACGGTGCTTTCGCCGGGGGGCACGAACGTCGCGTAGCGAACGAAAGTTCCGTCATGCAGAACGTTCATCCGGATAGTTTTCACGCGAAGAGCACGCTCGACGTCGACGGCACGTCGTATACGATTTTCGAACTCGGAGCGCTCGAACGCGCGGGGTTCGCAAACGTCGCGCGCCTTCCGTTCAGTTTGCGGATATTGCTCGAGAATCTCGTGCGATTCGAGGACGATCGTAGCGTCACCAAAGACGACATCGCCGCGCTCGCGGCTTGGGATCCGCGAACGAGTTCGCAGAATGAGATCGCGTTTCGTCCGGCGCGCGTTTTACTTCAGGACTTTACGGGTGTGCCATGCGTCGTCGACTTGGCTGCGATGCGCGATGCGATGGCGGAGATGGGCGGCGATCCCAAAACGATCAACCCGCTCCAACCCGTCGAACTCGTCATCGATCACTCGGTGCAGGTCGACAAGTTCGGCACCGCCGGAGCGTTTGCGGAGAATGCGGCGCTCGAATTCGATCGGAACAAAGAGCGCTACGCATTTCTGAAATGGGGCCAGGTCGCCCTCGATAATTTTCGTGCGGTGCCGCCGGATACGGGCATCGTGCATCAGGTCAATATCGAGTTCCTCGGCCGCGTGATCTTCGGCGCGGGCGGCGCGGGCGTCGACACCGATACGACCGGGGTCGCCTATCCCGATACCGTCGTCGGGACCGATTCGCACACCACGATGGCCAACGGCCTCGGCATTCTAGCCTGGGGTGTCGGCGGCATCGAAGCGGAAGCGGCGATGCTCGGTCAGCCCGTCACGATGCTCGTGCCCGACGTCATCGGCATGAAATTTACGGGTAAACTCAAGGAGGGCGTCACGTCGACCGATCTCGTGCTCGCCGTAACCGAGATGTTGCGCAAAAAGGGCGTCGTCGGAAAATTCGTCGAGTTTTACGGGGCCGGACTCTCGAATCTCGGCGTCGCTGATCGCGTGACCATCGGCAACATGTCCCCGGAATACGGCTCGACGTGTGCGATATTCCCAATCGATGCGCAAACGCTCGCCTATCTCAAACTCACCGGCCGCAACGCGAAACAAATCGCACTCGTCGAAGCATACGCGCGCAAGCAGGGTCTCTTCCGCACCGACGACTCGGTCGATCCCATTTTCACCGATACGCTCGAACTCGATCTCGCAAGCGTGGTGCCCAATCTCGCGGGCCCGCGTCGGCCGCAAGATCGCGTCGCGCTGAGCGAGGTAAAGGTTGAATTCGCGAAAGCACTCGTCGGCTGGCAGAACGCCCGCATGGCGAGCGGCAATGGTGCCGATGTCGCGCGACTCGAAGGCGAAGGCGGAGGGACCGCGGTCGCAACGCGGCCGACGACCGATCTTTCCGACGGCGCCGTCGTCATCGCTGCGATAACGTCGTGCACGAATACGTCGAACCCCGCCGTCATGCTCGGCGCGGGGCTCGTTGCGAAAAAAGCCGTCGAGCGCGGCCTCACCTCGAAGCCATGGGTGAAGACGAGCCTCGCACCGGGCTCGAAAGTCGTCACCGATTACTTACAGAAATCAGGCCTCGCGCCGTACCTCGATAAACTCGGCTTCAACCTCGTCGGCTATGGTTGCACCACGTGCATCGGCAACTCGGGTCCTCTTCCCGACGACGTCTCGCACGCGGTTGCCGAGCACGACATGATCGTCGCCGCCGTGCTTTCGGGTAATCGCAATTTTGAAGGCCGTATCCATCCGCAGGTGCGCGCGAATTACCTCGCGTCGCCGCCGCTCGTCGTCGCATACGCGCTCGCCGGTCGGATGGATATCGATCTCGCGACGGAACCGCTCGGCACCGGCAGCGATGGTAAGCCCGTGTACCTCGCCGACGTGTGGCCGACCAATGCCGAGATCGATGCCGCAATCGCGGAATCGGTCTCGGAAGCCGCGTTCCGCGCGCGCTACGCCGACGTCTACGCGGGCGACGATAATTGGCGCGGCCTTGCGGTCCCTACGAGCGAACGCTACGCTTGGGACGAAAAGAGCGAATACGTCAAAAAGCCGCCCTACTTCGAAGGCATGCCGCGCGATCCCAAGGCCCCAGGCGACATTGTGGGCGCGCGCGTGCTCGCGGTGCTCGGCGATAGCGTCACGACCGATCACATCTCGCCTGCGGGATCGATTGCGAAGAATAGTCCGGCAGCGACGTATCTCATCGCGAAGGGCGTCGATCCGTCGGATTTTAACTCGTACGGCGCGCGCCGCGGCAACCACGAAGTGATGGCGCGCGGAACGTTTGCAAACGTGCGTTTGCGCAACGCTCTCGTGCCTGGGGTCGAGGGCGGCGTCACGCGTTTCCTCGTCGACGGCACGCAGATGTCGATCTTCGATGCGTCGATGAAATACAAAGAGCATGCGATCCCCACAATCGTGCTCGCGGGCAAAGAGTACGGCTCGGGTTCGTCACGCGACTGGGCGGCGAAAGGCCCGATGTTGCTCGGCGTCCGCGCGGTGATCGCCGAATCTTTCGAACGGATCCATCGCTCGAATCTCATCGGCATGGGCATCTTGCCGCTCGAATACGTCGATGGCGCGAACCTCCAATCGCTCGGGCTCACGGGCGAAGAGACGTTCGACATCGTCGGCCTCATGGAACGGATCGCACCGCGCAGTCGCATGACCGTCCGTGCGACGGCGAACGGCGCGTCCACCACCTTCGAAGCACGCGTGCGCATCGATACGCCCGACGAAGCGGAATACTATCGCCACGGCGGCATCTTGCAATACGTGCTGCGGAGCTTGCGCGCCGCGTCGTAACGCGCAGACCATGATCGCCGGACATCGCGTCGCCGCGCTCCTTTCGTTCGAAGGCCCGGACCGGTACGCGTCGGTCGGCGGCCTCGGCTCGCGCGAAACGTCGTTCGCACGTGCGCTCGGCGACGCAGGCGTCGAAACCACGTTGATCTTCGTCGGCGATCCGACGCTGCCCGCCGTGGAAGCCTACGCTCCCGGCGTGACGCTACGGCGATGGTGCCAGTGGATCTCGGCGTTCCATCCGCGCGACGTCTACGACGGCGAGGCGAACAAAGTTCGCGACTACACGGCGAGCGTTCCTCAGTTCGTCGTCGACGACATCGTCGTGCCTGCGATTGGATCGGGGACGCGCGTGCTCGTCATCGCCGAGGAGTGGCAGACCGTCGGTGCGACGATCGCGCTCGACGCACTGCTACGCGAACGCGGCTTGCGCGATCGGGTCACGATGTTGTGGAACGCGAACAATACGTATGGCTTCGAGCGCATCGATTGGATCGCGCTCCAAGCGGCGGCGTCGGTCGTCACGATTAGTAAGTACATGAAGTTCGAGCTCTCACGCATCGGCGTGCCGGCGCTCGTCGTGCCGAATGGCATTCACGACCGCCTTCTCGACGGGCCGCCGCGCGAACTCGTGACGCTCATGCGCTCGTCGATGCGCGGCAAACCTGCGCTCGTGAAAGTCGGACGCTTCGATCCGGATAAAAACTGGCTGCAGGCGATCGATGCGGTCGTCGAACTCCGAGCGGCGGGGCATACGCCGCAGCTCGTCGTACGCGGCGGAAAAGAAGCGTATGCGAATGTCGTCTTCGCGCACGCGCGCGAGCGTGGTCTGCGCGTCGAAACGGTCGAGGCCGACGGCGACGATGCCGCTGCGGTTGCAGCAGCGCTCGCCGCGAGCGAGGCCGAGATCGTGCAGCTACGCGCGTTCCTCCCCGAAGCGACGTTACACGCGCTCTACGCCGCCGCCGACGCCGTGCTCGCCAATAGTGGGAAGGAACCATTCGGTCTCGTGGGTCTCGAAGTGATGGCGGTCGGGGGGATCCCGGTCTGCGGTGCCACGGGCGAAGAATACGCGGAGCCCTTCGTCAACGCGATCGTCTGCGATACGAACGACGGCCGCGAACTCGCGGCGTATCTTTTAGCGTCGTACGGCGACGAGCGGCGTGCCGACCGCATGCGTCAGGCCGGGTATGCGACGGCACATCGCTATGTCTGGCAGAACGTCATCGAGACGCTCGGCCATAAAGTTGCGTATATCGCGAGTAAATCGTGATGGATCGCACGGCTTTGTCCTAAGCGGACCATCGGTTCGAGCCGATACCTATGGCATGAAATCACCGACGGAACGTGAGGTCTTCTACGCGCGCTGCCTGCGTGTCGCGGCTGCGGCGGCCTCCGCGGGCGTCACGATGGAGAAAAGCGGAACGCGCGTGCGACCGACGCTCGAGATCGTTGGCAATGAGAAACGTGTCGAGTTTCCGATCGTGACGGACGAAAGCGCGTGGCGTGAGACGAGTGTCGAAGAAGCGTTCTACGTCGTGCTCCTCGACGCACGCGCATGGTCGAACGCTCACCTCGACGAGGCGTCGATGGCGACGATTGTCGACGATGTCGAAAGCGCGGAATTGCCGCTCATTCGCAAAGATCTCGGGGAAGAGATCGCCCGGATCGCGATCCTAGCCGACATCGTCGGTGGCCGTGCGAAACTCGAAGAAATGTGGTCGACGGTGGAACTCGCTAGCGCCTAACTACGACGCGCGCGCAACGTACGTGAACTGCGCCGAACCCCAGACGCACACGCTACCATCGTTCATCACGAACGTCTCGCAGCCGTCGACTTCGGGATTGAAGCCGTCGTTGCGATCTTTCGTACGTATCCAGTCGACGTTGCCGTCTTTTCGCGCAGCGGCACGCGCTTTCGAATGCGAGAACTGTGGCGCTTTCGCGAGCATGTTGAGAGATTTGACGAGCGATTGTGCGTGCGTCATCGACGTCAGGCTCCGACGATCGTTTCGACTCGTGTGAGAATACTCGCGAGCAACGCGTCGGCACTCTCGTTGCTGTCGCCCTCGACGTAAACGTTGACGGATGGATCGGAGGCGTCGGGCAGGACGAGAAACCAGCCATGTTCGGTCGCGACGCGCACGCCGTCGAAAAGCTCGATTTCGTCGCGTGCGTGCTCGTCGGCGAAGGTCCGCATCACTTCGCCTTTGCGCTCCCAGGGACACCGCACCGCGCGATGGCGGAAGTACCACGTCGGCAGCATGTCGTTGAGCTCGTGGAGTCGACGGCCTTCGAGTGCGAGTAACTCCATGACTTTGACGATTGCGTAGAGGGCATCGAAGGCGGGTTGGAATGCGGGGAAGATCGGCTCTTGATTGATCCCGCTGCCATAGGCGAGCGTCTCGCGCTCGCGCGCGGCGAGCGCCATCATCGAGCGGCGATCGCTCTTCGCGCGCGAGACCGTTCCGCCGAAGGATTCGACGAGTCGGTGGATGGCGTTCGGGGTCGTGATCGGCATCGCGATCCGCGCGCCGGGTTGCGCGCGACAGACCATCATGGCGACGAGCGCCAGGAGTCGATTGCCCGCGATCACGCGGCCGAGATCGTCGACGAGAGCGAACGATTCGCCATCGTGATCGACGAGCACGCCGAGATCGGCACCGAGCGTGAGTGTAACGGTGCGCAACTGTTCGAGATAGCGCTCGCGATCGTCACGGAACGTTCGCGCTTTTTTCTCGTCGTAATACGCGTCGAGCGCGACGATATCGACGCCGAGATTGGCGAGCACACGCGGCAAGACGCTCGACGCGTTGCCGTAGCCATAATCGACGACGACTTTAAAGTTCGCGTTCGGTAAGGCTTTCGGCCGAAGCGCTGCAAGCATCTCGCTCGTGTAGAGCTCGAGCGTCCGCGCGGGAAACGAGAGCGTCCCGACTTCGTCCATGCCGGTACGTCGGAAATCTTCACGGAAGAAGAGATTCTCGATTTTGCGTTCGATCGTCGTATCGACGTTGACGCCGCTAGCATCCATGATTTCGATCAGCACCGATGTCGGATCGCTCGGATCGACGCGCGTGTGCACGCCGCCATCGCCGCCCATTCGCGTCGCGTAGCGGGCGAGTGGTAAGGGCAGCGAGCGCAAGTCTTCCACTTGAAGGCCGACCGAGAGCAGCCCCGAGATCACGCACCGGTTCATGATGCGCGCGGCGGGGTGCGCGTCGCGACTGGTCATCACGGTCTGCCCGGGTTTGAGCGCGCTGCCGAGCGCCTGACCGAGCTTGAGTGCGAACTCCGGCGTGATCTCGACGTTCGCGATGCCGCTTACGCCGACGGCGCCGAAGAGCGAGCCCGGCCATTTGATGCCATAGATGAGCGACATCGAGACGATCGCACCCGAACTCACCGATTTATCGGGCCAGAGTTTGAGATTGGGGCGCACGATCGCGCCGCTGCCGAGCGTGCAGCCGCTGCCGATCACGCAGCCTTCAGCGATCGTAACGTGATCTTTGACGATGTTGCGATCGGCGATCGTCGCGCCCGTGCAGTCGCTCGATTCACCGAAATACGAATCCGCCCACACGACCGTTCGTTCGACGCGTGCGTTGCGTGCGACGATCGTGGCGTTACCGAGCACGGTATCGCTCCCGACGACGGCACCCGCTTCGATCGTTACGTTCTTGCCGATGACGACGGGCCCGACGATGCGCGCTTGCGCGTCGATGCGACAACCTTCGCCCATCCAGACGCCGGGCGAAACTTGCGTGCCGGGAATCTCGAGGGCGACTTTCCCCGAAAGCGCGTCGTAGTTCGCCTGTTGATACTGTTGGAGATTCCCGATGTCGGTCCAGTATTCAGTCGCGATGTACCCGGAGACGATTTTGTTTTCGTGAAGCAGACGCGGAAAGATATCGCGCGAAAAATCGTACGACTTGCCCGCTTCCATGTACGAAAGTACGATCGGATCGAGGACGTAGATGCCGGTATTGATCGTATCGGAGAAGATCTCGCCCCAAGACGGCTTCTCGAGGAAACGCGTGATGCGTCGATTCTCATCCGTAATCACGACACCGAACTCGAGTGGATTCTTCACACGCTGCAACGTGATCGTTGCCGAGGCTCCGCTACGCGTGTGGTCGGCGATGAGCGCGGTGAGATCGATATCGGTGAGCGCGTCGCCGGAGATGATGAGAAACGGCGCATCGCCCAAAAGGTCGGCTGCGAGTTTGACGGCGCCCGCGGTACCCAGTGGCGTATCTTCCACGACGTACTGCATCGAGACGCCGAAGGCCGAGCCGTCGCCGAAATAACTCTCGATTTCGTCGGCGAGATAATGCAGGGTGGAGATGATCTCGGTGATGCCGTGACGGCGCAACAGATCGACGATGTGCTCCATCACGGGCTTGTTCGCGACGGGCGCGAGAGGCTTGGGCCTGCGCGATGTCAACGGACGTAGACGCGATCCCTCGCCTCCCGCCATCACGATGGCTTTCATCGATCGTTCCTTTCGTGGAGTAGGCGGTGGACGTCGGCCGCGCACGCACGGACGCGCGTGTCGCTGGCGATCGCGTCGAGATCGATGGCGTTCTTACGCCGCCAGTTCGGGTATTCGAAGGCGGTTCCCGGTACGTTGACGGCGTCGCGTTCGCCGAGCACGTCGTCGAGTTGCACGAGCACGAGCTTCGCGGGCGTGCGCGCGAGAAAACGATAGGCTGCACGGACGAGATCGTCGTAGGCACGGCGATCTGCATCGTCGCGATCGTCCGCAGCGATGGCGCGATGCACGCGTCGAGCGTCGTCACGCGTGAATTCGCCCGCGGCCGCAAGCGCCTCGAGGAGACGCGTGACCTCGATGCGCCGCGCGTGACGGGTCGCGAGACGTTCGTTTTCGTCTGCGAGCCCGAGCGACGCGCGCGTCTCGAGATCGCGACCCTGCGCCCACGCCGCGAGCGACGGGAGATCGTGCGTGGTCGCGGTCGCGAGCGCGGTTTGCGGATACGCATCGGGAGCGCGGAACGAGCCATCGTCGTTGCGTTCGAAGAGGAGTAGGCGATACGAGAAAATCGCTTCGCGTTCCATGCGTCGGCGAAAGCCATCGGGCACGTTACCGAGATCTTCGCCGACGATCATGCACGCCATGGCGACGCTCGCTTCGGATGCGAGAGCGAGCAACTCTTCGAAGGGATACGCGACGTACCGGCCGTCGCGCGCGGCGCCACCGACGGGGATGCAGAAGAGTCGCAGCAACGCCATCACATGATCGAGGCGGAGCGCGCCGGCATGCGCCATATTCGCCGCCATGAGCGCCGAAAACGCCGCGCCGCCGTCGGCGATGAGGGCGCCCGGATCGGGCGGCGGTAAACCCCAGTTTTGGCCCGAGGGTCCGAGGGGATCCGGTGGCGCGCCGATCGTTTCGCCCATCACGTAGGCCGAAGGTTCGAACCACACGTCGGCACTATCGCGATCGACGCCGACGGCGACGTCGAGATAGAGTCCGATCGTCATGGCGCGCGCGTCGGCGGCGACTCCTTTGAGTTGTTCGTCGGCGAGCCACTGCAAGTATTTGAAATATTCGACGCGGCGGCGTTCTTTCGTTGCGAAAACGCGCACCGTCTCGCCCGTCGCATCTTGAAATTCGATCGGCCATTTGAGCCAACCACGTTCGCGACCGTCATCGCGCGCGAAGCGCTCGGTCAGCGCTTCGTAGACCGCGAACCGTTCGAGTCGCTCCGCGCCTCGCTCGCAGTAGGTGCGGAATTCTGCGAGTCGCGGTCCGCGGTTTTCGCGGAATACCGCGTAACATTCTTCGAGCGCGGAGTATTTCGCGCGCGCGACGCGGCCGTAAACGACGTGCGGCGCATCACGCAGACCGGCGAGCATCGCGGTGAAGGGAACCGAGTGCACGCGCTCGCGCAGTTGCACGGCACGTTCGTGGTCGCTCGCAAACTCGGGAATCGCTTCGATATCGAGATAGAGCGGGTTACGATAATATCGACTCGTCGGCGAATACGGGCTCGCCGCTTCGGGCTCCACGTAGTGGAGCGCGTGAAGCGGGTTGACGCCGACGACGTCGGCGCCGAGGCTCGCCGCAAAACGCACGAACGTCCCGAGATCGGTAAAGTCACCGATTCCCCAATTGCGCTCCGAGCGCAGCGCGTAGAGGTTGATCGCAAATCCCCACGCGCGACCGTCACCGAGGACGGGAGGAAGATAGGCATGTGGCGGGCGCATCAGCTTCGCGCGTCGCCTCGCGTGCGGAAGAGCGCGAAGCTGTGCGCCGCGAGCGCGTGCGTGTCGTTTGCGGGATGCGGCGCGAACACGCTCGTACGCGGATCGCCAGCCGTATCGATGTAGAGCTCCCAACCGCGGGCGTGCGTCGGTAACGTCACCGCGATCTCGTGATCGTGCGCGTTGAGATACATGAGCACGAGCAGATCTTCGGTCGTGGGTTTTTCGTCGCCGAAGACGAGACCGATGACGCGACGTCCGCCGTCGAACCAATCGCCGTCGTTCATCTCGCCGCCGTCGGGCCGCAGCCACGTAATATCTTTGCGATCGGTTCCGCCGAGCTGCGTACCCGTAAAGAAGCCTTCGCGTTGGAACGCCCGACACGACCGCCGCAATGCGATGACCGCCGCGACGAAATCGTGCAATGCGGGATCGCCCGGCGGAGCCCAATCGAGCCACGCAAGCGGCGAATCTTGGCAGTACGCGTTGTTATTCCCGAGTTGCGTCTTCCCGGCTTCGTCGCCCGCGAGG
This sequence comes from Vulcanimicrobiota bacterium, assembly GCA_031420415.1. Taxonomy (GTDB): domain Bacteria; phylum Vulcanimicrobiota; class Vulcanimicrobiia; order Vulcanimicrobiales; family Vulcanimicrobiaceae; genus JANYGA01. Next base: position 13,355 of record JANOMT010000024.1, on the reverse strand, counting down.
ATCATCGGCGTACCCTGCGAGAGCAGGACGGTCGCGAGGATATTACGTTGTTGGCGCGCGCGTAACGTGCGGATCGCTTCGTCGTCCGTCGGCCCTTCCGCGCCGCAATTCCAGCTGTTGTTGTTGTCGCTACCGTCGCGATTCTCTTCATGATTGTCGTCGTTGTGTTTCCCGTTGTAGCTCACGAGATCGGCGAGCGTGAAGCCGTCGTGTGCGGTCACAAAATTTACCGACGTGCGGATGTGCCGACCGGCGTGATCGAAGGTTTCGCTCGAGCCCGTCAGGCGCGAGGCGAGCTCGGGGACGGTCCCATCGACGCCCTGCCAGAAGCGGCGCACCACGTCGCGATACGTGTCGTTCCACTCAGACCATCCCGAGGGAAAATGACCGACTTGATAGCCGCCCGGACCCAAGTCCCAGGGCTCTGCGATCATCTTGGCGCGCGCGAGCACCGGATCTTGTTTGACCGCTTTGAGGAAGCCGCCATTGAGATCGACACCCGTCGCGGTGCGCGCGAGGACGGGCGCGAGATCGAAGCGGAAGCCGTCGACGTGCATCTCTTCAACCCAATACCGCAGCGAGTCCATGACCATCTGTAACACGCGCGGATGTTCGAGATTGAGAGAGTTTCCGCAGCCCGTCGCATCGTCGTAGAACCGCTTGTCTTCGGCGAGACGATAGTACGATGCGTTATCGATGCCTTTGAATGAAAACGTCGGGCCACCCTGATTACCTTCGGCCGTGTGGTTGTACACGACGTCGAGAATCACTTCGATTCCGGCTTCGTGAAACTGCTTGACCATCGTCTTGAACTCGTGGACGCTCTCGCCGCTGAGATAGAGCTGATGCGGCGCGAAGAAACCGATGCTGTTGTAGCCCCAATAATTACGGAGTCGTTTTTCGACGAGATTGCGATCGTCCACGAAGGCATGCACGGGCAAGAGCTCTACGGCGCTAATGCCGAGCCGCTGGAGATACGCGACGACGGGTGGCGATGAGAGCGCGAGAAACGTCCCGCGCATCGGCGCCGGAATGCCGGGATATTGCATCGTGAAGCCGCGGACGTGCATTTCGTAGATGACCGTGTCGCGCCACGGCGAGCGCGGCGCGCGATCGTCGCCCCACGTAAAGGCGGTATCGACGACGACCGATTTCGGCATTCCCGATGCGTTGTCGCGCCGATCGAACGAAAGGTCGCCGCGCGACGTTCCGATCCGGTAGCCGAAGTGCGCGTCGCTCCATCGCAACGGTCCGGAGAGCGCTTTCGCGTACGGATCGATCAACAACTTATGATTGTTGAACCGATGTCCGCGCGATGGATCGTAGGGGCCCGAGACGCGATAGCCGTATTTGAGCCCGGGCCGGGCGTCGGGCACGTAGCCGTGCCAAATCCCATCGGTGTACGATGGCAACGTGAGGCGATGCAACTCACGTCGGCCGCGTTGATCGAAGAGGCAGAGTTCGACCCGTTCGGCGTTGTCGGAGAAGAGGGCGAAATTGACGCCCTTGCCATCCCACGTCGCACCGATTGGTGCGGCCGAGCCTTCGTCGACGACGGGCCCGCGTACGCCGATCATGGATCCTCCCTTATAAATCGCTCGCGCGATCGTGTTCTTGTATGGTGCGTGCGATGGGTGTGGCGTCGTAACGCCACGTCAGCGGGGACTTTCCCGCAATTTCGTATTCACTCACCTGTTGGATGATTTTGGCAACGAGCGACGTCCAGCCGGTTTGATGCGATGCGCCGATGCCCGCTCCATTGTCGCCGTGAAAATATTCGTTGAAGAGGAGTAGATCGCGAAAGTGCGGATCGCGCGAGAAGAGCTCGACGCCGCCGTTGAACGGGCGTTCCCCGCCCGGGCCTGGCACGAAGAGCGCGAGTAAGCGTTCGCAGAGATCGGTCGCGATCTCCCATAGCGAATGCATCGCACCCGATCCGGTCGGGTATTCCACGCGATAATCGTCGCCGTAAAAGAAATGAAAATTTTGCAGCGCTTCGATCAAAAGAAAATTGATCGGAAGCCAGACGGGCCCGCGCCAGTTGCTGTTCCCGCCGAAAAGTGCGCTTCTCGATTCGGCGGGAGCGTAATCGACGCGAAACTCGGTCCCGCCAACGCTGACGACGTACGGATGATCGCGATGGTATTTCGAGAGCGAGCGAATGCCGTACGGGCTCAAGAATTCGTTTGGATCGAGCATCGGTGCGAGCACGCAGCGCAAGCGATCGGGATCGAGCACGGCGAGGAGTCGGCGCTCGCCGACGCCGTCGCTCGTCATGCTCGCGACGTTGCGACTCAGTTCGGGGCGATTGGTAACGAACCACTCGAGGCGTCGTCGAAAATTCGGTAGGCGATCGAGCAATTGCGGCTGTAACGTCTCGACGGCCATGAGCGGTAGGAGACCGACCATCGAGCGCACGCGCATCACCTCGCGGCGGCCGTCGGGATGCACGAGGTGATCGTAGTAAAATCCATCTTCCTCATCCCACAAGCCATCGCCACCGGATTGCGGATCGTTCATGGCGGTCCCGATGTAGAGAAAATGTTCGAAGAATTTCGAGGCGATATCTTCGTAGGCTTCGTCGTGTTGCGCGAGTTCGAGTGCGATCGCCAGCATATCGAGTGCGTAGACGGCCATCCAACTCGTCGCGTCGGATTGCACGATATGCCCGCCGGTCGGTAATGGCGCGCTACGATCGAAGACGCCGACGTTATCGAGCCCGAGAAAGCCGCCTAAGAAGACGTTCTTGCCGAGCGGATCTTCGCGGTTGACCCACCAGGTAAAGTTCAAAAGTAATTTTTGGAAGACGCGTTCGAGGAAGAGATAGTCGGCCGTGCCGTACATCTTGAATTCGATCTGAAAGATGCGATACGCGGCCCACGCGTGCACGGGCGGATTGACGTCGCCGAGCGCCCATTCGTACGCGGGGATTTGGCCGCTGGGATGCATGTACCATTCGCGCGTGAGCGTGACGAGTTGGCGTTTCGCAAACGCCGGATCGATGAGGGCGAGCGTGACTGCGTGAAAGGCGAGATCCCACGACGCGTACCATGGATACTCCCACGTGTCGGGCATCGCGATGATGTCGTCGTTATAGAGATGCGGCCACGTGTGGTTGCGCCCCGCGAGGCGTTCGGGCGGCGGCGCGGGTTGGAGCGGATCGCCGTGGAGCCAATCGCGTACGACGTAAAAGTAGAATTGCTTCGACCACAAGAGGCCCGCAAACGCGCGACGTTGGACGTCGCGTATCGTATCTTTAGCGGGCGCGGGGTTGAGTGCTGCGTAGAAGCGATCGGCTTCCGCGATGCGCTCCTCGAACGTCGCATCGAAGGCGGCATCGAATGGTTCGGCGACGTGCGCGTCGTCGTGGTTCCGCAATCGCAGGCGAAACGTTGCGGATGCGCCAGGGGCGAGCGTCACCGCATAGTGGAGCGCGAGTTTCGACCCGCGCTCGCGTGGATCGACGGCATCTTCGTTACCGCAAACGATCGCGCGATCGATCGCGTCTTTGAAATATCCGTGCGCGGGCTCGCTGCCGAAGACGGCTGCGACGTTCGTTTCGTTTTCCGTGAATCGCGCGATCGGCTCCGAGTCGGCTTCGAGTCGATAGATCCCGAGTATCGGATGGGTCGCGACGAATGTCGATCTCGTATCGGCGCGCGCGATCTCACCGTGCGGTTGATCGACCGACCACGACCATTCGTTGCGAAACCAAAGCTGCGGCACGACGTGCAGGGGTGCCGCAGCGTTGCCGCGATTCGTCGCGACGATGCGTACGAGTGTATCGGTCGGAGCGCGCTTGGCGTATTCGACCGTAATATCGAAGTACGCGCCGTGGTCGAAGATGCCGGTATCGACGAGTTCGTACTCGGGCTCGCTCCGATCGCGCGCGGCGTTTCGCGCGAGGAGATCGGCGTATGGAAATGCGGCATGTGGATATTTGTACAGCGCCTTCATATAGCTATGAGACGGGACGTTGTCGAGGTGATAGTAGAGCTCTTTTACGTCCTCGCCGTGATTGCCCTGATGCCCGTCGAGCCCGAAGAATCGCTCTTTGAGATGCGAATCGTTGCCATTCCAAAACGCGGGTGCGAAACAGAGTCGCTGGTGGTCGTCGCAGATTCCGAAGATTCCGTCTTCGCCCCATCGATACGCGCGTGCTCGTGCATGCTCGTAGGGAAAATACCGCCACGCATCGCCATCGGCGCTGTAGTCTTCGCGAACCGTGCCCCACTGGCGATCGCTCAGGTACGGGCCCCAGTGGGTCCAATGCGCGGAGCGCTCGGCGTCGGCAACGACACGATCGCGTTCGGGATTACGCTCCATCGTCGCTTCATCCGTTGTCGGATCGTGCACGCCCTTGCGTATCTGGATTCAATTTTGCGAAACTAGGCGTATGCAAATCCTCAACGGCCAGACGGCCATCGTCACCGGTTCGAGTTCGGGGATCGGTGCGGCGGTCGCACGTGCGCTCGGCGCCGCGGGTGCAAACGTGGTCGTGAACTATCCCGGAGGGCCAGCCGACGCAGCCGAAGTCGTCGTACGCGAGATCATCGCGGCGGGTGCGGCCGCAAGCGCGTTCCCGTGCGACGTTTCAAAAGAAGCGGAGGTCGACGCACTGGTCGCCCATGCCGTCGCAACGTACGGCACCCTCGATATCATGATCGCGAATGCCGGATGGCAGAAGGACGCATCATTCGCCGAGATGACACTCGCGCAATGGCAAGGCGTCATCGACGTTAATCTGACGGGACAGTTTTTGTGCGCTCGCGCCGCCGTCCGTGAGTTCGTTCGCCGAGGAATGGTACCCGAACGCTCGCGTGCGCTCGGCAAGATCGTTTGTATGAGTTCGGTTCATCAGGTGATCCCGTGGGGCGGTCACGTCAACTACGCTTCGAGTAAGGGTGGTGTGATGCAGCTCATGAAGAGCATCGCGCAAGAACTCGCGCCGCTGAAAATTCGCTGCAACGGAATCGCACCGGGCGCGATTAAAACGCCGATCAACCGCAGCGCCTGGGAGACACCCGAAGCCGAGAAAAGATTGCTCGAACTCATCCCCTACGGTCGCGTCGGCGAACCCGACGACATCGCGCAAGCAGCGGTATGGCTCTGCAGCGACGCCTCGGATTACGTCACGGGAACGACGCTCTTCGTCGACGGCGGAATGACGCTCTATCCGGGATTTTCGACCGGCGGTTAGCGCGCTACGTTCGCGCGTTCGCGACGAGTTGCTTCCACGAGCGTTAGCGCGACGGCGACGAGTACGAGGATGCCGCCTGCAAGAGTCACCGCGGTGAGCGCTTCGTGAAAGACGGCGGCTGCGAGCAGTGCGGCGATCACGGGTTCCAGGAGCGTCGTGAGCGCGACGACGCTCGGGGCGAACGTCCCGAGCGCGGCATTGAGCAAGGTATGCCCGAGGAGTTGCGAGACGAGCGCCATCGCGAGAATACCGCCCCACGCCGACGTATCGTGAAGTGAGGGCGGTCCCTCGCCTGCGAAGACGGCCGCGATCGTGAGTGCGAGCGTCGCCCAGCCGAACGTGCGCACGACGATCGCGCGCGTTGCGATGCGCTCGGTCGCCGAGCGCTGGCCCGCATCCCGAACGATGAGGAGATAGGCACCGATCGCAACGCTCCCGAGAACGGCGAGAAGCGCGCCGAGCGCTGCGTGGCCGGCAATCGGCGCCGGAGTCGCGACACGGGGAAAAGCGATGAGCGCGACGCCGACGATCGCGCACGCGAGTGCGCCGAGGAACGTTCGGGTCGGTAACGTGCGACGCACGATCGCATCGTACGACTCGGTCCATATCGGCGTCGTGGTTACGAGCAACGTGGAGATGGCAACCGACGTAAAACGTAACGACGTGATCCACATCGCAAAATGAAGGGCGAGCGCGAATCCGGCAATCGCAAAGGCGATTTCACGACGTTTCGAAACACGCGCGACCTTGCGCACGACGACGGCAAGGACGACCGTTGCGATGCCGAGTCGCAGCGCGGAAATCGCCAGTGGCCCGGTGCTCGAAAGGGCGAAACGCGCGAAAATCGCGGCGGCGCCGATCGCGATTTGCGCTCCGAGTAAACGTGCGATGGCACCGAACCGTACGTCGAGGACCGAACCGCGCATCGCGCGCCTCATAAACGATCCGGGCTCTCGGACTCCTGGGTCGCGAAGCGCACGTCGTCGGGCATGATTCCGAGAAAGCGTGGGCCCGACGTGTCGCGCCACCACGCGTGCCCGCGCGCGTTGACCTCGAAGGCAATCGAAGGAATGGCGAGCGCGCGCCACGTGGCCACCACTTCGCGCGTGTCGTCCGGATCGGCAAAATCAGCACCACCTCCGCGGCGCTTTCGTTTGATGCGGCCTGCCGACGTGATGCGGTACGTGCCACGTTCGTTCGTTCGCGCGCCGAGATAGGGCGCGCCGGGCGCGAGAGAGGAGACGTCGAGATCGATCGTACCTTCGTTCTCGGTGACGAACGCTTCGGCGAGCATACCGGCGGCAACGAAACCATCGTGCGCCGTATCGTAGACGAGCACGTAGCGCGTGCGCGGCGTGATGCGGAACGTGCCATCGGGCCGACCACGCACGCGCGCGAGCGCGAGACCGACGTCCTGCGGGTTGACGATCGCTCGACCCATCGCGTTCGTGACCACACCCGCCGAATTCATCGAATACGTGTCGCCGCGGGCGATGCCGAGATAGCGCATCGGCGTGTCGCCCGAGCGGAGCCTGCCGATACGTTCCGTTTCCTGCGCTTCGGTCGGCGCGGGCTTTGCCGGAGCCTCGGGTCGCTCGCTCGGATCAACGGCTTCGAACGGCCAGCGAAAATAGGCGTTGTGCGCGGGGCCGGTCAGATCGGACCAATCTTCGCGCGCGTAGATGAGTTCGTCGACGGTATCGGCTGCGTAGATGAGATGCGTGACGGCACGTTTTTCGCTGCCATCGAACGTGCGGCGTAAGACGCGACCTAGGAGTTGGATACGCGCGCGAACGCTCGACGACGATGCGACCGAGATGCCGACGTCGGCACCGGGAACGTCGATGCCCTCGGCGAGTGCGCGGACCGAGACGAGCACGTCGGCATCGCCACGGCGGAACCGCTCGACTGCCGCGAGTCGCTCCACCGTCGGTAGTGCTGAATGTTCCAGCGCGACGCGGAGCGTCGCATCGTGCGCGACGAGATCGGCTGCGAGCGCGGTCGCGGCATCGACGCGTTCGTTGAAGATAAGGACCCGTGCGGTGCGAGCGTTTGCGAATGCGTTCGTAACGATGCGACGTGCGACGCGATTGCGTTCGCGTGCGGCGTAGACGATGTCTTTGCGCTTCGCGACCGATGCAACGTAGCGCGCGGATGCGAGGCCGAGTGGATCGCGCCGACGTTGGAGTCCCCACGCGCGTCCCGCATCGCCACCGAGTTTACGCAAGGCCACCTCGTTGCCGTCGACAACGAAACTCTGCGCGACGTAGGCGGCGCGTTCGTCTTTCGCAAGCTCGATGCCATGATGGTGGATCGCGTATTCGGGCAACCAGCCGATCGCGCGGGCGTCGCGTAGCGTAAATGCGTACACGACGGCGCCGAGCGCGCGGCCCAGAATTTGTTCTTCCCAGGCGAGCGCTTCGCCGTCGGCACCAACTTCGTCGCGATACGGCGTGGCGGAAAGGCCGAGTCGGTAAGCCGCGCGCATCGCGAAGATCTTCGAAAAGCTCGGTGCGCCCGCACGATGACATTCATCGACGACGAGCATCACGGGTTCGACGGTGCGGCTTTGGTCGGGAAAGGCTTTTGCCGCACTATTGAGGACGGCGATCGTCACGCGATGCGTTCCGAGCGACGCGCGTTTGCCGCCGCCGAGGATACCGATGTGTGCGGCAGGCACGCTCGTGTAGCGTGTGAAGCTCGCTCGCCATTGCTCCGCGAGGGCGATGGTCGGGACGGCGACGGCGATGCGGAGGTCGGGCTCGCGCGCAGCGATGCGCGCGATCGCGGCGAGGGCGATGAGCGTCTTGCCGCCACCGGTGAAAATTTCGAGCGTACCGCGCCCGATCGAGTCCCACGCCGCGACGGCGTCATTCTGCCAGGGTTCGAGGGTGAAGTCGCGCGTCGTTATGGGAAGCAAGGCGCGAGATGCGCCGCCCGAAAATCGGGTTCCTCGCGTAACGCTCGCCGGTCGTTGACATGGTGCCTCTCGCCCCGTAGAGTTGGCGTATCCTCGCGGGAGCTCGTTCGAACGAGCTGAGAGGGCGATACGATCGCCGACCGCCGAACCTGATCCGGGTCATGCCGGCGTAGGGAGAGACGGCCGCGAGGGAAGTTTGGAGTACCGATGTCTGCGACCGTTGACGCCCGCCGAGCGGGAACCACGCAAAAGATCTATATCGCGGGAAGCGATCCCTCGATCCGCGTTCCCATGCGCGAGATCGGATTGACGAATGGCGAAACGCACGTGGTGTACGACACGAGCGGCCCGTACACGGACGCGAACGTCGTTACCGACGTACGCCATGGTCTCGCTGCCTTGCGCGCACCCTGGATCGCGAAACGCGGCGATACGGTCGAACTCGACCGCGCGTCGTCGATCTATCGCCTGGGGCGCGAAGCGATGCCGGAACTCGATGCGATTCGCTTCACCGAACAGCGCAAACCGCGCCGCGCGAAGCCCGGTGCGAATGTATCGCAGATGCACTACGCGCGTCGCGGCGAGATCACGTCCGAAATGGAATTCGTCGCGATCCGCGAGGGCGTCGCCCCCGAATTCGTGCGTGACGAGATCGCGCGCGGTCGTGCGGTGCTCACGGCAAATATTAACCATCCCGAACTCGAACCGCAGATCATCGGCCGTAAATTTCTGGTGAAGATCAACGCGAACATCGGCAATAGCGCGATCGCCTCGACGATCGAAGAAGAAGTCGAGAAGATGACGTGGGCGACGCGATGGGGCGCGGATACCGTGATGGATCTCTCCACGGGCAAAAACATTCATGAGACGCGCGAGTGGATCTTGCGCAATTCCGCGGTGCCGATCGGAACGGTCCCGATCTATCAGGCGCTCGAAAAAGTCAACGGCAAAGCCGAAGACCTCACGTGGGAGCTCTATCGCGATACGTTGATCGAACAAGCCGAACAAGGCGTCGATTATTTCACGATCCACGCGGGCGTTCTCTTACGTTACGTCCCGTTGACGGCAAAGCGCGTCACGGGCATCGTATCGCGTGGTGGCTCGATCCTCGCGAAGTGGTGCCTCTCGCATCACGAAGAGAATTTCTTGTACACGCATTTCGAAGAGATCTGCGAGATCATGAAAGCCTACGACGTCACGTTCTCACTCGGCGACGGGTTACGCCCCGGGTGTCTCGCCGATGCGAACGACGAAGCACAATTCGGCGAACTCGACACGCTCGGCGAACTGACGAAAATCGCGTGGAAACACGACGTTCAGACGATGATCGAAGGCCCGGGTCACGTGCCGATGCATCTCATCAAAGAAAACATGGATCGCCAGCTCGCCGTGTGCGACGAGGCGCCGTTCTATACGCTCGGGCCGCTTACGACCGATATCGCTCCGGGCTACGATCATATTACGAGCGCGATCGGCGCGGCGATGATCGGGTGGTATGGGTGCGCGATGCTGTGCTACGTGACGCCCAAAGAGCATCTGGGCTTACCGGACAAGCAAGACGTCAAAGACGGCGTGATCGCATATAAAATCGCGGCTCACGCAGCCGACGTTGCGAAGGGACATCCGCACGCCCGCCATTGGGACGACGTGCTCTCGAAAGCGCGCTTCGAATTCCGGTGGGAGGATCAGTTCAATCTCTCGCTCGATCCCGAAACCGCGAAGTCTTTTCACGACGAACTCTTACCCGCCGACGGCGCGAAGGTCGCTCATTTCTGCTCGATGTGTGGCCCGCATTTCTGCTCGATGAAGATCACGCAAGAGGTGCGCGAGTACGCGGAGCGCGGCATGGCGGAGAAGTCGGCAGAGTTCAAGGAGCTCGGCGCCGAGGTGTACGTCCCGGCAGCCGTGTAGGCCGAGCGAAAGCGCATTTTACGAGATGCGTCCATCGGCAGCTCTCTAGGAAATTCGGCTTTGCGGTCTACGTTTTGGATTCGGCGTAGATCGGAGCCGCTCGCGCTTCGGGCCCTCGAGCCATGGCATTTCGAATGTGAGTCGTTTGAGTTCGGGTCGCAACGCTGAAAACGTGACGGGCGTTTTATCCAACGCGCCGGTAGTGCCCGTTGCATCGACGGAAATCTCGACGATCGTGTCATCGGTCTTTGTGAAAACAAAGCTCCACTTCGGGGAATAGGTTGTGGCATCGGTCATACGGGGTTTCCCGGGAACGATGCGCATCCCCGATTCCCCGATCGCGCCAATGATTTGACGGATCGTCATTCGCCCCGTGATACGCGTTCCCGGAATTCTCGCGTCGTGGAGAACGCTTAGCGGCCAACTCGCATATCGAATGATGTCGTCGGGATCGTGACGGATGACGATCGAGCGTATCTCGTTCGGCTTTGGAATCGGGGGGAGGGTGTGCATCGCGACGAGCGCGGCGAAGAGCAACACGTCGTTTCCTCACCGACTCGTGGGCGTTGCAACACGGTATTCTTGGCCATCGTGTGCCGTTCGTGTTCCTTCGCCGAGCGTCCGAGCCGCGTGTGTTTCGGGTCCGAGAATGACGCGGCGTTCTTCGGCGTTATCGAAGAGCGGAAGTTTTTTCTCGAAGAGACGATCTCTCTCGTCCACGCCTTCGTCAGCGTGCGCGGCCTCGTGCGCCAAGGCCAGCGCCGGAGATTGCCGGCCGCCGTCGGCAAATCGATGTGCGACACGCGGATCCCACGAGATCGTGTTGCGTACCGGGCTGAAATAATCGATAGAGCCGCGAGCGCTTTCGTCTTTATCGATATACGTCGGCCGTTTCGCATATTCGAGATGATCGAATGTCGCACGCATGACCGAATCGCCACGTAAATATTTCTCGGCCCGAACGAATTCTCGATCGATCGAGCGCTCGACGAGCAACGAACCGTGTCGCACGTAATCGTCTTGCGGCACGAGGTCGATCCCGCGCATGAGCTGATCGTAGATGTTGCCGTTCGTCGAAATCGGATTCGTTGACATGATGAACCCTCCTGATGCTCACGCGAGATCTTCGCCTTTGCCGAATACGGAATACGTGAGATGGTCGTGAGCCTGTACGGGATCTCGCGACGGCGACTCACGTTGGCAAGAGTGCCACGCGTACGCGAGGACGAGTGGTTGCGGTGGACGTCGTGGCGAAATCTCGAGCGATGACTCCAGATGCGTTGCGCGTGCGGCCCGGCGTTTGGGCCGACCACGCCGAAATCGTGCGTCTCATCGCGACGATGGGCGGCCACGACGAGATCGGCGCGCGCGCCGATGCACTGCACGAATTCGGGAGCTTGCTGCGTGATCCGAACGCGCGCACGATCGTGGCCGAACGCGATCGCCGCGTCGTCGGCGTCGTCGTCGTACAAGCGCGCACGTCGCTTACGTCGAATCGACGTATCGCGTGGCTCGGTGCATTCGCTGTCGATACGGCGCTTCGGCGCGGCGGTATCGGGCGCGCTATGCTCGATGCGATCGACGATGCGGCACGAAGCCTCGGCTGCGCAACCGTCGATCTGCAGTCGTCGGCCTGGCGCGATGGTGCGCTTGCGTTCTATCGCAAAAATGGATTCGACGAAGCGACACTCGCCGCGCGTTTCTCGCGTAAAGTGCCGGCGCCGCACCCGGACGCATCGCTCGAAACGCGATTTCTCGCGTGTGCCGCGCGCGCGGCGTCGGCCGTCAACGCAGCGATCGTCGATCTCGGTGCTGCGCCCGCGACGGGTATGGGCGCCGACGGCGCGCGCACGGAAGCCGCCGATGCCGCGGCCGAACATGCGGCGATCGATATCTTGGGCGAGCTCGGGCTCGCGATCGTGAGCGAAGAAATCGGCCTCGTCGGCGCGGTACCGGAACGCGGGGACGCGTGGATCGCTCTCGATCCGCTCGATGGGAGTCGAAATTTTCGCGCAGGTTTACCGCCGTATGCGATCGCCGTCGGCCTCGTGCGCGATGGCGTCGCGATCGCGGGCTTCGTCTGCGATCTTACGAGCGGACGGCGTTGGTATGCGGGCGATGACGGGTTCGCGTATGCCGATGGGACGCGCATCGCAGCGCGGCGCGGCGAACTCGTCGGCCTCCCGAGCCCGACGCTCGATCTCGGCATGCCCCGCCTGCACGATCTCGCGCACCGCGCGCGCATATCGGGAAGCACCGCAATCGACTGCTGCCGCGTTGCCGATGGATCGCTCGGTGCGTTCGTCGGCATCGATCGTCAGGTCGCGCACACGCACGATATCGCGGGCCCGCTTGCGATCGTGCGCGCTGCCGGAGGCGTCGTTTTCGATCGCGACGGAAAAACGCCGGCACTCATCCCCGATCCGATGGCGACGTATGCGATCGTCGCCGCAGCCGATAGCGAACTCGCGCACGCCTACATTCGAAGCGCGGCGAGCGACGCGAGCGATTCGGAGCGATGATCGAACTGCGCCCGTGGACGGACGACGATCGTACCCTTTTGGAACGCACGGTCGGCGATGCCGCGATCATGGCGCATCTCGGTGGCGCGGAGTCGCCGGAGCAGATTCGCTCGCGACACGTGCTCTTCCGCGACTGGTCGGGTGACGGCGGGATGATGACGATTTGGATTCCGACCGAAACCGAAGCAGTCGGGAATATCGGCTTCTGGGCATCGACGTGGGCCGGTGACGACGTCTTCGAAGCCGGATGGATGATCTTGCCACAATTCGGCCGCCGGGGCATCGCGACGGAAGCGGCGCGCGAGATTGTCGCGCGCGTGCGGCGCCTACGCAAGCGGCGATTTCTCTTCGCCTTTCCTGCCGTCGATAACGTCGCATCCAATCGCGTTTGCGAACGTGCGGGCTTCACGAATCTCGGTGCCTTCGATATCGAATATCCGACCGATCACGTCATGCACGCACACGCGTGGCGCGTCGATCTCATCTGGGGTTAGCCGAGCCGCTTCGATCGGTCCTCGAGCGCGGACTCGAGCGTTTTGTCGCGTCTGCTCGGAAGTTTCCAGACGTTCGCGCGGTGTACGTCTTTGGGTCGCTCGCCCGCGAACTTCGCGCGGTCGACGCCACGATCGACGATGCGCTCGAACGTGATGCTTCAGCACTCGACTTTTCTATCTCACGTCGCGTTGTCCCGATACGATCATCGCACCGGAAGACGCTGCAATCGCCGTCGGTCGCGCCACCCGTGTCGTCGGATAACTAAAAACGACCGTTCGCGTCAACGAGCGGTCGCCCCGTGCTTTCG
>JANOMT010000023.1:0-34601 GCA_031420415.1 Vulcanimicrobiota bacterium | reverse complement strand
CAAATTTTTGTCATCGCATGGGTCTCGCTCGACAACACGTAGTCTGCTTTACGTCGCCAACCGCTCGTCGCGTTGATGGCGCGAGTGTCGATTTCCGAACAAAGCTGAGATTCGCGTTGTTACGAGCCGATGCGAGATTGGTGGAGGCTCCGCTGAAAACCCCGGCTAGATCAGGATACCGCCATCGGCAGCGCGGGCAAATGATTCCGTTGCTCGCCTTCGGCATCGTCGCGATCATCGCCATCGCGGCACTCAGCGTGGATGTTGGCTATTGGCGCTACCAGCAGCGTTTGGAGCAGTCGGCTGCCGATGCCGGTGCGATCGCAGGCGCCATCCGCGCGTACTATCCCACGACCGCCGGTGCCCCCGCGCCTGCAGAAGTAAGATCGGCCGCGCAGACCGCGACCAGCGGCAACTACTTCACCGACGATAGCGGCGTCGGCGTCACGAGGGTCGATGTCTCCGAGCCTCCGACGAACAACACGCCTCCGAATCCGCAAGCGACGCCGTACGCCGCGGGTGCCGTCGAAGTGCTCGTCACCAAAAAGCAACCGACATTTTTCTCCGCCATCTTCGGGCATTCGTTTCAACTAATTTCCGCGCGCGCGGTTGCGGCGCGCGCCCCCGATGTCATCACGCAATGTCTCACGCAACTCGATCCGAACAGCGGGCTCTCGTTCAACGCCGGCGATATCAAGGCCGTCAACTGCAACGTTGCGACCAACGGTACCGTGTATGTGAAGAACGGGATCGATGCGAACCAAGTCATCTACCACGGCAGCGCCCCATCGGCGAGCATCTCGAAAAATGGGAAAACGATCGCGGCCGTGCGATCTTCGACGCCCGTCGTCGATCCTTGCTTCAAAATTACCGGCTGCAACTATCTGCAGAACATGCCAATACCCCCGCTGACGGCCTCGGCGATCAATGCATCGGGTCGCGCAATCGTCTCCGGAGCCGGGTTTCCGTCATATAATGTCGTGACGAATTGCTGCGCGGCGGCCGTCATTTTTACGCCGGGCCTCTACTATATCTACGGCGGCATCTCCGGGACGGTCGCCGGAACGGGTGTCACGCTTGTCAACGTCGACGGTCCGATTACCAGCGGCGCGTCCGTCATCATCGCGCCTTCGACGTTCGGGCCGCCCGACAACGCTCAAACCGCTGGCGTTGCACTTTACCAACCGCCCAGCAATACGAATAACATCAGCAACAACGGCAAATCGAATACGTACGTGGGACTCTTTTACGCGCCGACGGCGCACTTTCAATCCAACGGAAAGCTCGACAACTTCGGCAACCTCGTCATCGGCGGCTTCCAAACGAATGGCGCCAAAACGCTCACGATCGATCCTTCGCTCAATGCGGCGCTGCCGTTGCAACAATCGCAGACGACGACGCACGTGGCGCTCACGGAATGAAACGCCTTTTTTCAAGCGATGACGGCGCCGCGATCGTCGAACTCGCGCTCGTCGCTCCGTTTCTCATTCTGTTGACGATCGGCATCATCGATATCGGGCGCTTCGCGCGCGAAAGTATCACGATCGGCAACGCCGCGCGCGCGGGCGCGGAATTCGGGGCGTACAGCAGCGTAAATTCGACGAACGCACCAGCGATCGCTTCGGCCGCGCAAGCCGATGCGACCGATGTGTCGCTCCTGCCGACCGACGTATCTTCGACGATGTACTGCTCGTGCGGTGCGACGCCGGGTACGACCGTGACCGCGTGCAATCCGACCCCGACGTGCGCGAGCAGCGATCACCTCGATTCGTTCGTCAGCGTGACGGTCACCAAATCATTCAGTTCGCTGATCAACTATCCCGGTATTGCGTCGACGCTGACGCTTACCAAAACCGCAACGCAAGAGATCTCTCCGTGATCCTGCGGCCTCACGGCGCTGGCCAACGCGGTCAAGCGCTCGTGGAATTCGCGCTCGCGGCCTCGATCGCGCTGACCCTAATCTTTGGCATCATCGATTTCGGTCGCGCCCTCTACGCCTACGATCTCGTCGCGCAGGCAGCGCGCGTGGGAACGCGCTACGCGATCGTCCACGCAACGATTTCGCCGCACAATTGCAGCGATACGACCGTCGGTACGACGCCGTGCGAGACGGACGTCGCTGCATTCATCAAATCGAAGATGACGGGTGTCGACCCGTCGCAGATTTCAGTCAAGACACCCTTCACGTGGGAGGGCGCGGATACGACGTGCACGGCCACGGCGAGTCCCGGCTGTACTGTCGGCATCGAGGTCGATTACAACTTCACGTTCGTGGCGCTTCCGCTCCCGGCGCAAACGATCAAGAGCTACTCGCAAATGCTCATCTCACAATGACATTCCGCCGACGTACACACCGACCGTAGCGGCGTCACCCATCGTGCGTGGCCACGCTAGCCGCTCCGGCCGTACTTCCCGATACTGACAATTTTCTTTTCAATCGGCAGGGCCACGCAGCGTCGAACAGCAAGCGCATCGAGTTTGCCATTCCACGCATCCTCGGAGGCTCGCTAGCGACTTGAAAATCCTCGTTACCGTCAAGCTCGTGCCTGACACGACCGCAGATAAACGTATCGATCCGACATCGAAGCGACTCGTTCGCTCTGGCGCTGAGACCGTTCTCAACCCGTTCGATGAGTATGCGATCGAAGCAGGGTTGCAACTCAAAGAAAAAATTGGTGGCGATACGACGGTCACGATCGTGACGATGGCGCCAGAATCCGGCAAGGAGATCGTGCGGAAGGCACTCGCCATGGGCGCCGACGACGCGATCATGATTTCCGATATCAAGGCCGAAGGCTCCGACGTCTGGGGCACGGCATACACGCTCGCGCAAGCGATCAAGAAAAACGGTTTCGATATCGTTCTCTGTGGCACGCAATCGACGGACTCGATAACGGGCGAATTGCCCGGCGCACTCGCCGAGTTCCTCGGCGTCCCGGGCATCACGCACGCGCGCAAACTCGAGATCGACGGAACGACCGTAAAAGCCGAACGCGAGACCGATAACGGCTACGCGAAGGTCACGGCGGAATTACCATTGCTCGTGAGCGTGACGAAGTCGATCAATACGCCGCGCTATCCCTCACTTAAGGGCATCATGGGTGCGAAGAAAAAGACGATCGCCGTGCAGTCACTCGCCGATAGCGGCGTCGACAAACCCGTCGGTCACGAAGGCGCGCGCACGGAACTCATCGATCTCGTCACGCCGCCCGCGCGCGGAAAAGGCGAAATCTTCGCAGCGGCCGATGCCGTCGCCGGTGCGACCAAAATCATCGAATTTCTCCGTGAAAGAAAGCTCGTTTAATGCGTGACGTCATCGTCTACATCGAACACGTGGGCGGCGAGCCGCGACGCGTTGCCTTTGAAATGTCGACCAAGGCGAGAGAGCTCGCGACCGACCTCGGCGGCAAGCTCCACGCCGTCGTTCTCGGCGTGGGCGCGAGTGCGGCGGCCGAGGCAATGAAGGCCTATCCTTTCGATCTCATCCACGTTTCCGAAGACGCGGAGATCGACGCATTCGCCGTCGATCCGTCCGTAGACTATCTCGAAGCGGCCACCAAAGCCGTCGGTCCGGCGCTCATCATGGTGCCCTACACGATGATCGGTCGCGATCTCGGCAGCCGCCTCGCGGCGCGTCTCGACTGCGGCCAAAATGCCGATGTTACCGATATCGTTATCAAAGACGGCAAAGTCGGTTGTGTCTCGCCGAAGCTCGGCGGCACGATTGTGACGACGTGTGCGTTTAAGGGAGACTACGGCGTCGCCGCCATTCGCCCGAATTCGTTCAAGGCCGTTCCGGCCGCGGGCGCGGGCGAGATCGCCCAACTCGCAAAGCCCGCAGGCAAAACGTATCGCGTGAAAATCGAAGAAGTCGTCCTAGAAGCTGCGGGCGAGCTCGCGGTCGAAGAGGCGTCGACGGTCGTCTCGGGCGGCCGCGGCGTCGGTGGACCCGAACCATTCAAGACGATCCTCAAAGATCTCGCAGATTCCCTCGGCGGCTCCATCGGCGCGTCGCGTGCGGCGGTAGACGCGGGATGGATCGGCCACGGCCACCAGGTCGGTCAGACGGGCAAGTCGATCAGCCCGAACCTCTACTTTGCAATCGGCATCTCGGGCGCGATCCAGCACAAGGTCGGGATGCGCACGGCCGCAACGATCGTTGCCATCAACAAAGACGGCACGGTGCCAATCGGCGAATTCGCCGACCTTCTCATCGTCGGCGATCTCTTCGAGATCGTCCCGGAGTTGACCAAACAGATCCGCGCGAGCGCAGCCGTTCACGCATAATCCCCTCGTGAACCCCTCGTTCACGTTCAACCCGAAAGACTAGCGTTTTGAAGATTGTAGCCCGCCACGTCGTCGTATCTGCCATCGCCTTTGCCGTTTCGTTGACCCTCGCACAGAGCGCTTACGGCGCACCGAAGAAGGTGGAGGCCCCGGCTGCGAGCTCTGCATCGGCGGCGCCGGCTCCCCTGCCAACCGCGACGCCCGAGCTGCCCGAGACCGCGATCCCCCGCCTGGAAGCGAAGATCAAAGCGAATCCGGGTGATAAAGACGCGCTCCAGGAACTCGCGGGCTACTATCTCAGCGAAGGCAAGCCCGTCCAGGCGCTCGCGCTCACGCAACGTTTGATATCACTTGGGGCAAAAACGGCGCAAGTCTACTATCTCGACGGCGTCTCCAATCAGGCTCTCGGTCGTATCAAAGATGCGACCCAAGATTTCGAAAACGCGACCAATCAAGAGCCGACCAACGCGCAGATTCTCCTGACGCTCACGAATCTTTACCTCCAAACCAATCGCGGTGCCGATGCGGAGCGCGTCGCCAAGCGTGCGACGACGTTCAATTCGACGGATAAACGCGTCTTCGAAAATTATGGTCTCGTCCTCGGCCAGCTCGGCAAGTACGATGACGCGCGCGCCCAGTTCGAGAACGCCGCGAAACTCGATCCGAAAGATCCGTTGCCCGTCGTTTTGCAAGCGCGGTCATACGTTTCCCAAAAGTCGATCGCGCTCGCAGGTCAGGCTTTCGATCGGGCGCTCGCGATCAATCCGAAATATCCGGACGCGTTGCTCGGCCGCGCGAGCGTGCTCGCGACCGATCACGACGTCAAAGGCGCGATCGAAACGTACGAACGGCTTCTCGCCGTCGAGCCAACAGACGAAGCCAAAGCGGCCGTCCTCATCCAGGAATATCAAGTCTATCGTGATGAGAAAATGAACGACCAGGCGCTGGCGATTTTAGGGCGTGCGGAACAGAATTACGGAGCCATTCCCGCCGTCCATATCGCCAAGGGCGATTATCTCGTTTCGCTCGGCAAAGATCTCGCCGGCGGCGAAGCCCAGTGGAAGATCGCGCTCGGATCGAAGCGCGATAATCCCGATGCACTCCAGCGTCTCGGCGAACTCGCGCTCTCGCAGAATAAGAAGAGCGACGGTCTCGGATACTTCAAGCGCCTCTCCGAAATTCAACCGAACGATCCCAGCATCTGGGCGACGCTCGGCCAAGTCTACGCGCAGAACGCCGATTACACGAAGGCACGGGATTCGTTCCGCCATAGCTTCGAACTCGCGCGCTCGCCGCAGGCGCTCGCGGGCCTCGGCACCGCGGATTTGCAGCTGCGCAATTATAAAGAGTGCAGCCAAGTCTTCACCGCGCTCGACAAAAACGCGCCCGACTTCATCAAATCCAACCCGCAATTGCTCTATGTCTACGGCAAATGCTCGGCGAACAACGGCGATCGCGATTCCGCACGCGCGGCGTACACACGCTTCAAAACGTTCGTGAAACCGGGTTCACCGCTCGCGAGCGAACTCGATCGTGCCATCGCGAGTTTGGGCTCGGGCTCGGTTGCCAAAAAGCCCGCACCGCAGAAGTCTGCCGCCCCGAAGAAATGATCGCGCAGCGATGATCGTCGTCTACGATGACCTCTACACGGAGCATCTCCGCGGGCTCGATCATCCCGAATCGCCCGATCGTGTCGCGCACGTTGCGGCGCATCTCGCGCGCGAAGGCCTCTTCGGCGCACGCGCGGGCGCGCGCGATGCGACCGATGCGGAACTCGAACGCGTCCACCCGCACGCGTATCTCGAACGCGTCAAACGCGACGTCGCGACCGTCGGCCCACAAGGGGGGTATCTTTCGACCGGCGATACGGTGATCGATTCGTCCTCGCTCCAAGTCGCGCGCCGCGCTGCGGGTGGCGCGATTTGCGCGATGGAGCGTGCCGTCGCGGGCGAGACCGCGGCGTTCGCGCTCGTACGACCGCCCGGTCATCACGCCGAACCCGCGCGCGGCATGGGCTTCTGCGTCTTCGGTAATGCCGCGGTTGCGGCGCGCGCGTTCGTCGATACGCACGGCGGTCGTGCGCTCGTCGTCGATTTCGACTATCACCATGGCAACGGCACGCAAGCGACGGCGCACGATGGCGTGTCGTTCGTTTCCACGCATGCCTTCCCGGCCTATCCCGGAACGGGCGGCGCGAACGAACAGCGTTTCGATCCGGGGGGCGCCGTCGTCAACGTGCCGCTCCCTCCGCATTCATACGGGACTGAAGCATTCGTCGCGACGTGGCAACGGTTATTACCCGCAGTCGCCGCGCGCGTTCGCCCCGATTTTATCGTCGTCAGCGCGGGTTACGATTTCGCTGCGGGCGATCCCGTGGGCGATCTCGGCGTCGACGCGCGTATCGCGGCGCGGTCGCTCGCGATGTTGATTCGCAGCGTCGCGGCGGAGTACGCACGCGGTCGCGTGGCCTACGTGCTCGAAGGCGGCTACGATATCGACACGCTCGCACTCGCGGTCGCCGAGACCGTTCGCGTCCACGACGAACCAGCATATGGTCTCGATCTTGCGGATGCGACGGCGATCCCGGCGCGGCAACACGCGATCATCGATGCCGTGGATGCATGGGCACGGTAGTTTTCGTCGTTCGGATCGCGCTCGGGCTCCTGCTCGTTGTCGCGGGCGTTCTCAAGGCGCACGATGGTCCGGCCGCAACCGCGACATCGATCGCGGGCTATCGAATCTTACCGCCCGCGATCATCGCGCCGCTGGGCATCGCGTTGCCCTACGGGGAGATCTTTCTCGGGGCGTATCTCGCCCTCGGCTTTTTCACGCGCGTCGCGGCCTACGTCGCCGCCGCGCAGTTCGCGCTCTTTTCGGCCGCCATCGCATCGCTCGTGGTGCGCAACATCCCCTCCGATTGCGGGTGCTTTGGATCGAGCATTCCCACGCCGCCCTCGTGGGGGCACGTTGCCGCCGACGTCGCACTCGCCGTCGCAGCGTTCGCCGTCGCGCGCTTCGCGCCGGGTTCTCTCGCCCTCGATCGTGCGCTCGGTACGGGCGGTACGGCCGTGACGCAGCGCGAAGCATTATAAGCCATGAATCGTACCGAACGCCGTCGCATCGCCGCCACCCCCGCCGAGCGCCAAGCCGCCGAGGGCCGTAAACGTGCGATCCTCATCGCAGCCGTCGCCATACCCGCGATCCTCATCATCGTTGCGATTGTTCTCTTCAATAATCGCGCCGTGCAGAGCGCTTCGGTTGCGCCGGCGCTTTCCACAATAAAGGTTGGTGGAGCCGCGCCGACATTCGCCGTCTCGACGACGAGCGGACTCTTCGATCTCGCCAAGGCCGGCAACAAGCCCACACTCCTCGAAGTGTTCGCGACGTGGTGCCCGCATTGCCAGCGGATGACAAAAACGCTCGATAAACTGCACGCGAAATACGGTTCGCGGATCAATCTCATCGCCGTCTCCGGCGCTCCGGACGATATCGATCGCACGGGTCCCGAATCGCAAGCCGATGTCATCGCCTTCGCCGAGAAGTATAAGGCGACGTATCCGATCGCGTTCGATCCCAATCTCGACGTCGCGCACAAGTATCTCCAGGGCGGCTACCCCACGCTCGTCCTCATCGGGAAAGATGGGAACGTCGCCGGCATTCGCGATGGCGAGGTACCCGAGGCGGATCTTACAACGGCACTCGATTTCTCGCTCGCCGGGAAAAAACCCGACGGTAAGCTCGGCCAGAAGAGCTAAACGCGAGGATTAATTCGGGACGACGCTCTTCGCGATCTCGACGAGCTCGTTCCGCATGAGGTCGCCGACCAGGGCGAAGTAGAGATTCTTTTCTTTCCACGTCAGCAGCGTCGTCGGCCCATCTTCGACGTACTGGCCTTGATGGCCATCGAACGGAACCTTCGTCGGATGGAGCGGTCCGAAATCGGCCGCCGCTCCGGTCGCGTTTTCGAAAAGTGAGATCGAGCGTAAGCCGTCGGAGTAGAGCAGGTGTAACGTCCTGACGCCACTGACGTCGCTCACATCGCCGCCGATCATCACGAAGCCCTGCGGCAAGCTCTTGGGTTCGTATGGTCGGAAGCCAGCGAGCCCGATCGCGCGTCCGACGTCGGTATCCATCGATGCGACGTTGGTGCCGCCAACGAGCGTAAACTTGGGGGGAAGGTCGGTTGAGAAGATTCCATCGGGAATCTCCGTCGTGTACCGGATCGCATCGAATCGCGTTCGCGAAGCGACGGAGCCGTTGGCGTGATAGTCTTCTTTTTTGAGCACGAGGTGCGTCTCGCGATCGATCCATAAGCGCATCGCGCGTTCGCCCGTAAATTTATTCACGAGGACGATGGAGAGCGCCGCGCGATCGGCGACCGTTTCAGGCCCGTCCAAGAGCGCGCGATAATTTTGCATCACGCGTTCGAAATTGGTGGCCGAGATCGTCGCGTTTTCGACTTTGGGCGATCGAGATTGCACGACGACGTTACGGTGTACGTCGAAATGAAACGTGGCGCTCGCGCGCGTGATCTCGTAGTCGCCGAAGATCGACTCGGGCGCAACGTACCAATTCCGGGTGAGGGCGGGTGCCCGATGCTCGACCTTCACGATCGTCGCGATCGCACGATTCGAGCTGAAGCGGATCGTTTCGATTTGACCGATATACGAGACGGTTTTGGGCGCATCGATACTCGACCGTAACAACGCGGCGGCATCGGTCGCGTTGGTCGTCGCAGCGAAACTTGGCGATGCGACGACCAACGCGACCGATGCCGCTACACCATAAACGACGGCTACCACGCGACGTTCGAAGTTAACGGGCTCCACCATAGGCGGCGGTCGCGGGATACCCGCCATCGTACGCATCGGCGACGGCCGCGCGGCTCGCGCTCGACCGTTCCGAGAGCGGGCCTTGCGACGATTGTACGGCGTGCGCTTGCAGGTAGTAGGACGCGGCGATCGTGGGCGAGCCGTGATGTGTTGCTGCGGTCGCAAAGTATCCGCCCGCGAGCAGCACGGCGGCGATGGGAATTGCGACCACGGGGCGCAAGAGCGCCGCGAGCGCGGCGAGGGGGCCAGGCTTGGCCGTGCGGATCTGTTCCCAAATCGCCGCTTTGATCGCCGAGGGCATCTCGCGTTCGCTTGCAACGGCCGCATCGCGCAAGAACTCGCGCAACGTGCGCTCGGCATCGACTTCAGCCGTGCATGTGGTACACGAAAGGAGATGCGCGTGCGCGCGTGCGTCGGCCGCGGGCTCGAGTTCGCCGTGGACGAAGTCCACGATCAGGTCGTTCGTAAAATGTTCAATCATTATTGTTGTTGCTGTTGCGCTCGCTCGACGAGACGACGGAGAAGAGCTCGCGCCCGATGGAGCCGCGATCGGACGGTTCCGATCGAACATCCCATGATCTCCGCAATCTCTTGGTAACTATATTCCTCGATATCCGCAAGGATGACGACTTGGCGCTGATCGGGTGAGAGATCGGCTAGTGCTCGAGAGAGCGGTTCGCCGATTTGCCGGTCGACGTAATCGTCGATCGGATTCGTTGCGAGGGGACGCTCGCCGCGAAAAGCTTGTGGTGCGTTGTCTTCGGGGATCTCTTCATAGAAACGCCCTTTTCGTCGCCGAAGTTCGTCTCGGTACAAGTTTGTAACGATTCGATAGATCCACGACAGAAACGACGTCCCGGGTTCGAAGGAGCGCCACGCCCGATAGACGCGGATAAACGCGTCCTGCGTGAGGTCGCGCGCGTCAGCTTCGTTGTTTGTGAGACGGAAGGCAAAATTGTATGTAGCCTTGCCGTACTGCGACATCGCCCGTTCCAGGAACGCCGACTGTTCGGGGGTCGGCGGCTCGAGCGGGGCTCGGGGTGCACCCATCCCCCATTGTATTGGGGGTGCCGTTCGGAAAACCCCCGCGGAGAACACGACAAAAGCGGGCGCGGAGGCGTTCCAATTAGGCGTATCTAATTCAAAGTGCAGGTTAACCTCGGGTTCCGGCCTGTGGCTGGAATCCAATCGCTGCTTTTTTCCGTACTGAGGTACGATGGCCGTTCTTCCTGTTCCGAATCCGACGACGGTCATCGCGGGCAACGTGCCGCGGTGGCGTCGGCTCGCGATCCGCCTGATGGCGGTCGTGGGACCCGGCATCGTCGTGGCGTTTGCGGATACCGAGGCGGGCAGCATTACGACGGCCGCGACATCGGGCGCGCAGTTCGGCATGAAGCTCGTCTTGCTCCAGCTGTTGCTGATCGTGCCGCTCTTCGTCGTGCAAGAGATGACCGTGCGCCTTGGGACCGTGACGGGAAAGGGGCACGCGCAGCTCATCCGTGAGAACTACGGACTTTTCTGGTGTTGGGTCTCGCTCGGCACGATGCTCGTGACGAATATCGCGGCGCTCGTGACCGAATTCATCGGAATCGCGGGCGCGGCGCTCATCTTCGGCGTCAATCCGGCCGTCATGGTGATTGCGGCAGCGACGATCCTCATCGGCGTCTCGCTTTCGGGTGCGTACAAACGTGCCGAGATCTGGGCGCTCGGACTGTGTCTTCTCGAACTGCTCTTCATCCCAGCCGCCTTTGCCGCACATCCGTCTCCGATGTCGATCATCAAAGAAGGCATCCTCGGCTCGCAGCCCCTCGCCAATCGCGATTACCTCTTATTGATCGCGAGTAACATCGGTGCGGTCATCATGCCGTGGATGATCTTTTATCAGCAGAGCGCGACCGTCGATAAGGGGATTACGGTCCGCGATCTCAACCTCGCGCGCATCGATACCGCTCTCGGCTCGATCGCGACGCAAATCATCATGGTCTCCGTCGTCGTCACGACGGCCGCGACGCTCTACGTGCGCCACATTTCCGTGACCGATGCCGCACACGCGGCGCTCGCGTTTATTCCGCTTACTGGTCGCGCGTCGGGTATCGTCTTCGGTGCGGGGCTCGTCGGTGCGTCGATGCTCGGAGCGTTCGTCGTCTCGCTCGCCACGGCGTGGGCATTTGGCGAAGCGTTTCAATGGCCGTGTTCGCTAAACTATAAATGCACGCAAGCGAAGCGATTCTACGGTATGTACGCGGCGATCGTCGCGCTCGCCGCGGGCATCGTGCTCATTCCGAATCTACCGCTCGTGAAGATCACACTCTACGTCGAAGCGTTCAATGCGATCGTCTTGCCGCTCGTGCTCGGCTTCCTCCTCGTGATGGCGAACGATAAAAAGATTCTCGGCAATCGCGTCAATTCTGCATTCGGCAACATCATCGCGATCGGCGTCTCGCTCGCTTGTGTCTCGCTCGGCCTCTGGTATTTCACGCTAACGATGATGGGCCAGACCGGGTAGGTCGAGGGGCTAGGCTTCAGCGCGCGTCGATGAAAAACGTCGCGATGTGGTCGGCACGCTCCGCATGAAAACGGAAAGCGAGTGCGTACGTGCCGGCGACGAGCGGCCCGACGACGAGCGTTCCTTTCGCGTCGTGCTGCGGTGATCCAGGCGGTCGCACGCGTACGATCCTGCGCTCGGTACGCACGAAATCTGCCGGGACTGCGTGAACGCCGAAATAGCGGAGCGTCGTCACGTTGATGAGATCGTCTGCGTCATGTCCATCTATCGAAAAATCGGGTGGCCGCTTGCCGCCGCGCCGAACGGTCGCGGTGATGATCGTCTGACCTTTCGTATCGAGCGTCGTTCGCGCTTGGAGCCGCTCTGAGGCCGGTGCGAGCGTGACGACGTAGCCATCGACACGTGCGACGAGGCTCGGAAGCATTGGCGGGCGCGACACTTCGTCTCGTTTCGAATTTGCCCGCGCAGTCCCGGAAAATTCTCCGATCGTGATGGGAACGTCGAAGCGAAAAGCCCGCTCGCCCAGCCCCTGGGGCGTCGCAACGGCGTAGAGCACGTACGATCCCGCTCGCGGCGCGTTGAAAATGACGGTGAAATCTCCCGCAGCATCGAGTTGCGGACGTAGGGAAACGAACGATCGTAAATCGCTCGAAACGGCGAGGAGATGCATCGGTGAGGGGAGCCCCGGATCGTCATCGTAGGCGACGATCGCTGTGCCCGCGCGCGTTTCGCGGATGACGAGAAGCCGATCGCGCGGGCCGATTGGCCGTATCTCGAGCGTGGCTTCGATATCGGATCGCGCCGATCCGTCGGCGACGACGCCGACGTATCGGTCGACTTCGGCTCCCGCACGTGCCGGTTCGGTCGTGTCGAGCGAGACGACGATCGCCGCCACGACGACCGCGACGCAACGTTTCGCGAACGATGCGGCCAATTTTTCGCGCACGCTTAGAATGGCGCCGTTATGCGGAGATCGGCGCGAAAGCCTTCGCCATATTGCGTCGTGTTAAAGCCGTTGTTCACTTTGTTCAAGTACTTTACTTTCGTTACGTTGCTCAACGTGGCCGTAAAGCCGAGCCCGGAACGGTCGCCGCGCTTGACGTCGCGACCGATGGATGCGTCGAGGGTGAGATGCGGCGGAAGGCGGCCGGGGCCATTTTGGAATTGCGTCGGATATCCCGTGCCGTATTGCGGTTCGAGCGAGGCGAAGAAGCTATGGTTCGCGCCAAAGCGCTTCGTATATGCGATCAGCGCTGTGAAAGTTTGATCGTGATCCTCGGGGTTGAGCGTTACATCGCTCGGTACCGTACTTGGTGGAAAGAGGAACGTGCTGCCGGAGATCCCACCCGCTTTCGAACTCGAGAGCGACGCCGAGACGAGGAACGAATCACCGTTGCGCCAGCTCGATTCGACGCGCGCCTCCGCGCCCTTGGCCGTGCCGATCGTATTGTTGAAAACGGCTTGGATCGGCGTATTTGCAAGTTGCGTCGTGTCGAGCACGTTGCGAACGTCCCGCTTCCAGAAATTTACCGTCGCACGCGTTCGAGCGTTGATCGTATGTGCGATGCCGAACTCGTAGTACGAATCGCGTTCGGGTTGCAGATCGTAGACCGGGCTTGGATTCGCGCCGCCGACGATGACCGCCGCGCGCCGCGTGTCTTCGATGAACGGCGCGGCGTAGAGCCGGCCGTAGTACGCGTGAAGAATATCGGTCGGCCCGACTTGACCGTTTATCTCGATGCGCGGACTGAGCTGCGAGCCCGACGTGTAGCCCGTCGAGCGGTCGAAACGCATGCCACCGAGGATCGAGAGATAGCGGGTGGGCGTCCATTTATCTTGCACGTACGCGCCGAAGAGCGAGCCCGCTCGATCCGCATTATCGGTGAAGTCCGTGCGGTCGCCGTTTCGATCGAGGAACGCGATGCGCTCGCGGCCGCGGAAGATTTCGCGCGAGACGTCGAAGCCCAGCTTTACGGCGTTCGCACCGAAAACGTGGAAGTGGTTCGCACGGACGCCGAAAAATTGCGAGTTCCGATCTTGCGTGAGACCGGAAAGCGGTGTGAACGTGCCGTCGGGATTGGCGATCGTTCCCCGTAAGTTGCTATCAAGATCGCCCGCGTAGTTGATGCGGTCCGAGCGATACCATGGCGAAATCTGGGTGAAGGCACCACCATTCTTTGCGTTGTTCGTGAAGACGAGGCTCGCGGCGCGGTCGAACTCGCGCTGGACGTCGTTGGTGCCCGGCGGAACGACGACGGGATCGTTCGGATTCGGCGCCGTGTTGATCGGAATCTCGAACGATGCGAAATTGTTGGAATAGTCCAAGGCGAGGGAGTTGAACTCGCCCATGTTCGTGATCGTGCGCAAGAACTGGTTGGACTGGTTCGATGCGTCGTGGACCGCATCGAACGTCGGCGAATCGATTCCGCGATTGGTTCGCTCGACGTTTGCGTTCAGGAACATCCGCGTGTTCCCACCGACACGCGCACTCTCCGCAAGCGAGGTTTGCGCGCTGCCGTAAGTCCCCGCGCCGATGGTCAGCGAGCCGCTTTCGCGTGATGCCAGGTCGGTCGCGCGGTGACTGATGATGTTGACGACGGCACCTTGCCGCGATCCGCCGAATTCCGCGGGAAAGGCACCGGTGAAGACTTCGAGCGAGTCGATCGAGCGCGGATCGATGACCTCGCTGAAGTTCGCCGACGTCCCCTGTGGCAACGGCACGCCGTCGATCTCGTAGGTGAGGCCGTGGAAGCCGTGTGCGACGGGCTCGTTATAGGAATAGCGAACGATGCCCGGTACCGTTTCGATCACGCGATTGAGGCTTTGATTATCGGGAAGGGCGGCGATCTGCGCGCGACCGATGGAATTGACGGAGACGGGCGTGGAGCCCGCACCCTTGATGTACGCGGTTTGCGCCCGGCCGATTTCTTTGAGTCCCAAATCGATATTCAAGGTCACGATGCCGTCGCTTTGGACGTCCAGGACTTGCGTGTAATCGGTAAGACCGTCGCGGTGCGCGGTCAGCGTATAGCGACCGAAGGGGACACGTGCGAATGCGAATGCGCCGCGCGCGTCGGATGCTGCCGCGAGCGTCGCACCTTCGCCGCGCAACGTGATGGTCACGCCCGTCGCGGCTCGGCCCGATGCGACCGTCGTGCCACGCACGAGACCCGTGGTATCGGCAAATGCCGGAGATGTTGAAAAAACGAATGCAGCGACGATGGCGGTCGCAAAAAATGAACGCATAGAAAAAGCCTCAAGAACGCAAAGCATGCCGCGCGCGGACGAGCGACGTCGACGGGGTCGAGCTAGGCGGTGAGGGGTGGAGCGCGCCCGCGGCGGCGTGTTGCGGCGGCTCGTGAAATTGCGACGACTCGCGCCGATGTGTATGCCAATGCGAGCGCGATATGGCAGCGCCCGCGCGTTTGGAGCGACGCGCGTAGCGCGATGCCGATGTCGCTAAGCGTGGTGCCGGCACGCGGGGCCAGCCACCCCACGAGCATCGCGAACGGCACGAGCGCGACGATCGCGCGCAGCGATCCGCCGAAAGCGAGGTTGCCTTCGAGCGCTTCGATCGCCACGAAGGCGAGCGCGGCGAATGCGATGAGTTCTGCGATGCTCCCGAGCCTCGCGTGCCACGGTTGGGCGAACGCGATGGGGACGACCCGGGCGTGGGGCCTGCGAGCTCGTGCGAAGCCGCGTAGCACGACGATACTACCGAGCGTCGCGAGGGCGCTCCCGAGCGCTACGACGAGGTCGAGCGCATGCGTCGTGCCCGGGGCGTGCGCGAATCCGAATCCGGCGACATGCGCGAGGACGGCCACGAGCACCGCGAGCGGACCACCCACGAGGAGCCGGCGCAACAGCATAACGTTGAAAGGTTCGAGCTGAGGGCCGGGTCTTCCCGGGCGGCAAAATACCGCTGCTAAAGGCCCAAGGGTCCGTGCCCGCGGGTGCGAATGGGAGCCGCCCGGCCATCCGAGCCGCCCGTTAATCCCCGGCTGAGGCACATGCGACCCACCACAAAAGGCCGCGTCCCAAGCGAAGCTTCCGACGCGATCGGCCTAATCATCACCCTGCTCGTGCGCTATCCTGAGATCGCGACGATCGTCTCGCATCCCAAGGACGGAACGCTCACGCTCTCGTTTGCCGTGACGGGAGCGCTCGAACGCGCGACCGATCGCGACGTCCGCGACCATGTGATCGATCACGTGCGGGTCTTGCTCGATCTGGGTCGCGAGACGCCGGGCACGCTCGACGTCGCGTGCGAGACCGATATCGGGATGAGCTTCGTGCGCATCACACGCGACGCGAGCACGTTCTCGCGTGAAGAGTTGCAGATGCTCGTTGCTGTGCTCGCCGAAGCTTTCGGCGAGAAGCTCGTGCGTAGCCCCGCGAGCGATGACGAAGCATTCGATGACGACGGCTCGGCCGACGAACTTGTCGATTACGCAATCGACGCGCTCCGCGATCCGACACAACAGCGTAGTCTCGTCGGATTTCGCGAAGAGAAACGCGTCCTCGTCTATTACGTCAAAGCGCGAAAGAAGGCCAAAGCCCGCGCGCGGACGTAACGCGCCGCGTGCTCGTCGATTTCCATTCCCATACGCTCGAAAGCGACGGGACCTCCACGCCCGCCGAACTCGCCGACCGCATGCGCAAGCGCGGCGTCGCGATTTACTCCATCACCGATCACGATTCGCTCGGAGCGTACGGTAAGTTCGATCCGGAGTACGCGCAGATCGTCGTTGGGATCGAACTCAATACGACGTATCGCGGCCAAGAAGTGCACGTGTTGGGATACGGCTTCCCGGTCGACGCCGTCGAGATCGGCGAAGCGATCGCCGAGAATCGGCGTCAGCGCGATCTCCGGGCGGTGAAGATGGTCGCGCAACTGCAGGCCGCGGGCTACGACCTCACGATCGCGCAGGTTCGCTCGCAGCTCGGACATCCGGATTCTGCGATCGGTCGACCGCACGTCGCGCGCGCGCTTATCGCCGCGGGCCACGTTGCGGATATCGATAGCGCATTCCGGCAACTGCTCGTCGCGGGCAAGCCCGGGTACGCTCCATCTTCATATATGTCGCCGCATCAAGCGGTCGAACTTATCGCGCGTGGGGGCGGTGTCGCCGTACTCGCGCATCCGGGTCGGCTCAAGGACGAATCGATCATCGACGAACTCGTCGCTGCGGGGCTCGCGGGGATCGAGACGTTCTATCCCACTCACGAACCGTATCAGATCGCGCGCTACCGCGATATCGCGACGCAACACGGGCTCGTGATGACGGCAGGATCGGACTTTCACGACCCGCGGTACAACACGCGCGGTGTCGGCATGGAAGTCGAGAGCGCCGATATCGCCGGATTTCTTGAACTGGTTCTTTAGGCGTTAAACACTCACGAAACTACTGGGGTAGGCGGGGTTTTTCTTGAGCGCTTCGGCCAGGAGCGCAACGTGGGTCGTCTCGACGCCCATGATGGCGGCGGCGGTCGTCGCGAGATCGCGGTTTTTGAAAAGCGCGATCGTCGAAAGGTACGTGCTCGCGGCGAGACGCTCGATCGTGTATGCGTAATTGAGAATGTCCAGCTCGTTTGCGAGCGTCGGCACGGGGATCGTCGCCGTGTCGGGGCTCGGCGTCGCGCCGCCCTGCGTAACGGCGGCTACGAGCGCATCGAGATGCGCCTGATGGTCGGCCATGAAGCTCTTGAGCACGACGCGCGCCTGCGGTGAGAGCAGATTCGTCGCATCAGCGTCGGCGTATGCTTTGACGGCTGCGCGCTCGAGTGGAACCGCGGTGTTGAGCAATTTGATGTCGGCGGGATCGGCCTTCGACGCGGCGAGTGCGAGACGTTCGAAGAGCACGGGGGCGGCGACCACGGCGGCGGTCGCGGCGCCGAGTGCGGTTGCGCGCGAAATGTTGGGCATGACGTTAGGTGTCGGCCGAATGCGAGCGAGCTCCTTTCAACGGAAGCCTGCGTGTGCGTCGTTCGTGCGGGGTCCATGCGTCGTGTGAACCGAAATCGTCGGGATGAAAGCGTTGCCTCCATCAGCCGGCGTCGTCGCGCTCGACGCCGCGGTTTTCGTTATCGGCGTCGCGATCTTGGGCGCAGTCCTCGTCTATTTCGCGCGCCGTATCTTTAAAGAAGAATGACGATCCATGTTTGCCGTTCCGCAATCGCCGCCGATCCCGACGCTCTCCGGCTTGATCCTCTTAAAACAACCGTTCTCGTCGATGCCCACGTTTTTGCGCGGCATCTCCGCGAAGTACGGACCTATCGTCCGCTTTCGCTATCCGTGGCGGAGCATGTACTTCGTCGACGATGCCGAGATGCTCCAAGACGTCTTCATTCATAAGGCCGCCGATTTCAAGAAGGGCCGCGGAACCGAGCGTCTCTCGCGATTACTCGGCAACGGTCTGCTCACCGCAGCGCAACCCGAACACCTCCAGCATCGCCGGATCGTTCAACCCGTCTTCCACAAGAAGCGGATCGATGCGTGTGCGGAGGTGATGGTCGATGCGACGCGCCGTCGTGTGGAGACGTGGGCGCCGGGAGCGACGATCGAGATCGATCGCGAGGCGATGCACCTCGCTCTCGAGATCGTCGCGACCGCACTCTTCGGGTCCAATCTCTCGGAAGACATGGAGCGGATCGGCAACGCGCTCGACGTGTCGATCGCGACGTTTCCTTTCGCGATGTTGCCGTTCTCGCAAATCTTCGATGAGATTCCGATCCCGATCACGCGGCGCTTCAACGCGGCCCGCGACACGCTCGAGGGTATCGTCTACCGCATGATGGCCGAACACCGCGCGTCCGGCCGCGATTCCGGCGACTTGCTCTCGATGCTCCTGGAAAGTCGCGATGAGGGCGACGCCGGCATGAACGACAAGCAGATCCGCGACGAGGCGCTCACGATTCTCCTCGCCGGTCACGAAACCACGGCGAATGCGATCGCATGGACGTTCTATCTCTTGGGAAGGCATCCGCAGATCGAAGCCCGACTTCACGCCCATCTCGATGCGGTGCTCGGCGATCGAGATCCCACGCTCGAGGATCTACCGAAACTCACGTACGTGCGCGCACTTTTCGCAGAAGTGATGCGGATGTATCCGCCCGCGTGGATTACGGCGCGACGCGCGCTCGTCGATACGCACGTCGAGGCGTATCCGATCGCAAAAGACGATATCGTCATCGTCTCGCAATTCGTCACGCATCACAATCCGCGCTATTGGCCCGATCCCGACCGTTTCGATCCCGAACGATTCATGGCGGGCATGCCCGAGGATAAATTCGCCTATTTCCCCTTCGGTGGCGGCAATCGCCTCTGCATTGGCGAGCGCTTCGCGTGGATGGAGGGCATACTCGCGATCGCGACCATCGCGCGCCGCGTGCGCCTCACACCGCTCGACGCCGAGCCCGTGATCGCCAACCCGTCGGTGACGTTCCGGCCGAGTACCGCGATTCGCGCGCGCGTCGAGTTGCGCGACCACGCCATGGCGCGGGTGTAGGAGCTAGGTCCGGGCGAAGGCGCGGCTCACCTCAAAACGCACTCGCGCGACGAGGCTCGCGCATTCGCGCTCGTAGCGTTCCAGGAGTGCCGTCTGTTTCTCGATGAGCGCGCGATCTTTCATATATGAATGATTTCCGCGAACGTTCATCGCGGCCGATGCGAGTGCGGCGGACGCAAATTCCGCTGCCGTGCCCAAGTCGCCGAAGAGATGCGCGTTGCCGAGTGCGAGCGCGCGCTCGGCGAGCGTCGCGATGAGTTTCGCATCTTCGGCTGCGGCGAGTGGCGCCGTGGCGGCCTGCGCGAAGGCCGATTGTAATGCGGTCACGCGGGCAGTCTTTTCTTCGGGCGTCGATTTCGGTAACCCGGTCGCCGCGACGACGAGCCCGTAGGCACGTTCGTCTTCGTGCCGCGCGGCGAGCGAGCGTTGGCGAAGCTTCTCGGCTTTCGCGAGAAGATCGTTCGCCAGGTCGTGCCGGTCGGCATATTTGGGGTTGCTCGCAACGATCCGCGCGACCATTGCGACTAAAGCGGCTCCCATACTAGCGACTATAGCGGCAGCGCTACCGCCGCCGGGCGTCGGCGTCGAGGAAGCGAGGCTAGCGACATAAGTTTCGATCTCCACGCTTAGGTATTTTAACGTCGCGTCGCGAAGTTACCCCGCGATCGCTTTGGATTGTTTCAAAGATCAGCGAGCAAACAAAACTACGAAACAACTCCGAAGGAGTCATTTTACCGTGCAAGTCATCGATAAAAAGCTCGGCGACGTCAAAGACCGTTCGCTCGCAGATCAGGGCCGTTCGAAAATCGAATGGGCCGCGACGTTCATGCCCGTCCTCGCGCAGATCAAAGAACGTTTCGCAAAAGAGAAGCCGCTCGCGGGCGTGCGCATCGGCGCGTGTCTCCACGTCACGACGGAGACGGCGAATCTCGTGCTCGCCCTGCAAGCCGGTGGTGCCGAGATCGAACTCTGCGCATCCAATCCGCTCTCGACGCAAGACGACGTTGCAGCCGCGCTTTCCGAGCATTACAACATCGCGACGCACGCGATCAAAGGCGAAGATAACGCCACGTACTACAAGCACATCGAATCCGTCGTCGCATCGAAGCCGCACATGACGATGGACGATGGCTGCGATCTCGTTACGACGATCTACACGAAGCACAATCATCTTCTCGCGGATATGATCGGTGGCTGTGAAGAGACCACGACGGGTGTGATCCGTCTCCATGCGATGCAAAAAGAAGGCGTGTTGCCCTTCCCCGTGATCGCCGTCAACGACGCGCTCACAAAGCATATGTTCGACAATCGCTACGGTACCGGACAATCGACGATCGACGGCATCGTTCGCGCGACGAACGTCCTCTTTGCCGGCCATACCGTCGTCGTTGCGGGCTACGGCTGGTGCGGTCGCGGCGTCGCGTCGCGCGTCAAGGGTCTGGGCGCGAACGTCATCGTCACCGAGATCGATCCGCTCAAGGCGCTCGAAGCGGCCATGGACGGTTTCTTCGTCATGACGATCGCGGAAGCGGCGAAAATCGGCGATATCTTCATCACGGTCACGGGCAACTATCACGTGATCAACGGCGCGCATTTCGAATCGATGAAAGATGGCGCGATCGTTTGTAACTCGGGACATTTCAACGACGAACTCGATCTCGAAGCACTCAATAAGATTACGGTCTCGAAAGAGCAGCCGCGCGCGTTCGTCGACGCACACAAGCTCAAGAACGGCAAAACCGTTCGCGTGCTCGCGGAAGGCCGCTTGATCAATCTCTCCGCTGCCGAAGGCCACCCGCCGTCGGTCATGGATATGTCGTTCGCGAATCAGGCGATGGCCGCGGCCTACCTCGCACAGAACTACAAGACTCTCGAGAAGAAAGTCTATCCGGTCCCGACCGCGATCGACGAAGAAGTCGCGACGCTCAAGCTCGCCGCGATGAAGATCAACATCGATACGCCGACCCCCGCGCAGGTCAAGTATATGGCGTCTTGGTCGGAGGGCACCTAATTGGCATATCGCAGGCTCTTTACGTCGGAGTCGGTCACCGAAGGGCATCCCGATAAGGTTGCCGATCAAGTGTCCGATGCCGTGCTCGATGCGATTCTCAAAGACGACCCGATGGGGCGCGTCGCTTGCGAATCGTTCGTGATCACGGGCCAAGTCCACGTCGCCGGCGAGATCTCGACCTCCACGTACGTCGATATCCCAAAACTCGTCCGTCAGACGATCGCGGATATCGGCTATACGTCTTCGGCCGTCGGCTTCGACGCGGCGACCTGCGGCGTCAACGTCTCGCTCGACGAACAGTCGGCCGATATCGCGATGGGAGTCAATCAATCACTCGAAACGCGTGGTGGTAATCACGACGCTTTCGAACTCACCGGTGCCGGAGATCAAGGCATGATGTTCGGGTACGCGTGCCGCGAAACCGAATCGCTCATGCCGCTTCCGATCGTGCTCGCTCACGATCTCACGCGCGCGCTCGCGGCGGCGCGTAAAAGTGGAGCACTAACGTATCTCCGCCCCGACGGCAAGAGCCAGGTCACCGTCGAGTACGACGGTGACAAGCCCGTGCGCGTCGATGCGGTGGTCATCTCCACGCAACACGATCCCGATGTCTCGCTCGAACAGATCCGCAAGGATGTGACCGAGCACGTCATCGACGCGATCGTCCCGGCGCATCTGCGCGACAAAGAATTGCGCATTTACGTCAACCCGACGGGGCGCTTCGTTATCGGCGGACCGATGGGCGATGCGGGACTCACCGGTCGCAAGATCATCGCCGACACGTACGGTGGCATGGCACGTCATGGTGGCGGGGCGTTCTCGGGGAAAGATCCGACCAAGGTCGATCGTTCCGCTTCGTACGCCGCGCGCTACGTCGCGAAGAACGTCGTTGCGGCGGGACTCGCTGACCGGTGCGAAGTGCAGGTCGCGTATGCGATCGGCGTCGCGCGTCCGGTTTCGATCTTCGTCGAGACGTTCGGCACGGCGAAGATCGCCGAAGAGAAGATTGCCGATCTCGTCAAGGCGCACTTCGATTTGCGACCCGCAGCAATCATCCACAATCTCGATCTACGTCGCCCGATCTACAAGCAGACCGCATCGTACGGCCACTTCGGCCGCACCGATCTCGACCTGCCTTGGGAGAAGACGGACAAAGCCGAGGCGCTCCGTGCGGCTGCGGGCCTCACGAAAGAACTCGCACGGGCGTAAGCCGAGCGAGTCCATCTACTCGAGATACGGGGTCGCGGCGACGCGGCTCCGTTTTTTTTGCGATTGTTTGGGCGGGCTAATTGTATCGTGGGCTTGAAAAAATCGGGCTATGGCAAGGAATCTCACTCGCACGTTCGGCGCGCTCGTGGTCGCCGCAATCGCGACGACCGCGCTCCCATCGCGGGCCGCGGTCCAGCTGAGCGGCAGCGTCGTCGCGCGGAGCGCGCCGATCCGTATTGCATCGTGTAGCGTGGAGGCTGACGAGGCGACGTTCGTTCCGAGCGTTGTCTTCACCGATCAGCTCGCGAAGCCGATCGCCTCGGCAATCGTCGTCTTCGAATTTCAAGATACGTCGGGTTCGCCGCTCGTTCGCGTCGCTGCTTCGATCCCCGGCGGACGTACGGCGTTGCCCGCGTTCCCGGCAGGCGCGACGGGCGTGACGTGCGCGCTGGAGCGCGCGACGTTCAAAGACGGCTCGACCTTCGTTTACGGCCCCGCGCAAAACGGCCCGGGGATCGGTGCGATCGTCGGCGGGGCGCTTGCGATCGGCGCTGCTGCGGCGATCGCCGCCGGCAGTCGCAAATCGTCGGGCAGCCCCGCTGCGACCGCCGGTGCGACGAATGCCCCGACAACGACACCAACTCCGCGGGCCACGCCCGTCCCAACCCCGACGCCAGCGCCGACGGCGACGCCCGCTCCGGGTACGACGTCGTCGCCCGCACCGCTCGCGGTGAAGCGTGCGGGCGTCGCTCAACCGATTCCCGCGCCGGTCGTGCCCAGGCCGACCGCGATCGTGCCTCGCGGACACGAACGCGGGCTCTAACCCCTACCGGCGTTCGTTTCGAACCGATGGAACGACCGCGATGATTGCCGCCATCAGCAGATAGCCCGTTCCCGCAACGATGATCGGTATGCGGGCGCCGTAGCGATCGGCGAGGTAGCCGCCGACGAGGGCGCCCGGCACGGTACCGATATTCAAGACCAAACGCACCGCGCCGAAGACGCGACCGACGAGGGCTTCGGGCGTGACGCGCATGCGCCACCCCACGACCTGCGCGATCTCGAAGAGCACGCAGGCGTTGGTGAGGGTCAGAAACGCGATCGCGATCGTGAGATCGTGCGTGAACATCACCGGCAGAAAGGCGACGGCGTCGACGAGGTACGCGATCACGAGAACGCGTCCGAACGGCCACGATTTCGGCACGCGTCCCGCCAGATACGAGCCGATCACGGCTCCGATCGCAGCGATACCGAGCGCGTAGCCGACGACGGTATCGGACGCGCCAAAATCACGCTTGAGGAATGGAATGAACACCGCGCCTGCCATGATCGCGAAGAGGTTGAAGGGTAGGCCGAGCGCCGTAAGGGCGCGCATCGTCGGGTCGCTCCAGGCGTAGCGAAAGCCCGTCGCGACATCGGTTGCGATCTCGCGAGGCGATGGGAGTCCGTGCGTTCGCTCGGGACCGAGCGTCTCGATCGCGGCGAGCGATCCTTGCGAGACGAGGTACGTCATGGCGTTGATCGCGAGAGCCGGAAGTGGTCCGACGAGCGCGAAGAGCGCGCCGCCGATCGGCGGAATGACGGTCTGCGAGATTTGCTCGGCTGTGAGCAGCGAGGCAACGGCCGCCGTCGCGCGCTCTTTCCCGACGAGATACGGAATCGAAGACGCCGCGCCGCCGACGAAGATCGCGGCGGCAACCGAAAGGACGACGATGCCGACGTAGAGGAGCGGTATGGAAAGTTCACCGCGCGCGTAGCCGACCGCGATAAGCACCATGACCGCGAAGCGCGTTGCGTCGCAGGCGATCATGAGGCGGCGGCGGTCGAGGCGGTCGGCGAGCGACCCTCCGACCAGGCCGAAGATTGCGAAGGGTCCGAGTTCGAGCGCGTACGTAATCCCGGTCGAGAGCGCCGAACCCGTCTGGTGGAAGACGAGGAGCGGGATGGCGATCAGGCGCAGTCCGTCGCCGACATAACCGAAGGCCTGCCCCGCATAAAACAGGGCGAAGCTTCGGTTTCGAAAGACGCTCTGCACGGGTGACGCAATCTCGATTCTTGCGCTCTTAGTCCTCCTTTGTTGACAGAGACGAAGGTCTCAGCGAACCGTCGACATGCCCAGGCTCACGAGCTCGCGGACGAAACGTTCTAGGCGGTCGACGGCGGCGGAGAGATCGAGTTCCTGCGTATCGAGCACGAGATCGGGTGATTCCGGTGCCTCGTACGCGCCTGAGAGCCCGGTAAATCCGGGAATTTCGCCCGCGCGAGCCTTACGATAATGACCCTTGGGATCGCGCAGCTCGCAGGCTGCAGCGTCGGCGCGGATATAAATTTCGGCAAATCCGTCGCCGACAATCGCGCGAGCGCGTTCGCGATCGACGCGTCTTGGTGAGATGAACGCAGCGATCGCGACGCTTCCCGCATCGGCGAAGAGCGCGGCGACCTCGGCGACGCGCCGAATATTCTCCGTACGATCGGTCTGGGAAAAACCGAGGTCGGCGCAAAGTCCCGTTCGCAAATTGTCGCCGTCGAGGACGTAGGTCTGGACGTTACGCTCGAAAAGTCGGCGTTCGAGCTCCATCGCAATCGTCGATTTTCCCGCTCCGGGAAGGCCCGTCAGCCAGACGACGGCGCCGCGGTGTCCGTTGCGCCGGACGCGCGCTTCGACGTTGACGAGGTGCCCGACGGGAACGACGTTTTCGCCCGTGCGTGCGATCGTCGCGAGCACCGTTCCGCCCGCGACGATGTCGATGCCATCGAGCAAGATGAACCGCGCGAGTCCCGGCTGATCGGCGACGGTATCGAGCGGGAGCGGTTCGTTGCTCTCGAGCACGATCTCGGCGACGTCGTTGGTTTGCGCGACGCGATGCGATCCGGTCGCGAGCGCTTCGATATCGATGACGCGTTCGAACGCGCCAACGCGAACGACGGCCGTGCGCGTCCCGAATCGCATCCGATAGGTGTCGCCGACCGCGAGCGGTCGTGCTCCAAGCCACAGGAGGCGTGCTCGAAAGGACGTTGCGAGCGTCGGCGGATGGGCGATATCGCAGACGAGATCGCCGCGATCGACGTAGAGCGGGCCGTCGAGCGTAAAGCCGACGGATTCGCCGGCGCGTGCCGACGTGCGTTCTTGCGGTGGCCAGAGGTCGAGTGAGAGGATGCGCGCGCGACGCATCGCGGGTGCGACGACGATCTCATCGCCCGCGGCGAGTTCGCCCGATTCGATGCGACCGACGAGCGTGCGCTGTAGGCCACGACGGATCACGCCTTGGATCGCGACGCGTAGTCCCGAATGCGAGCGCGCCGCGCGCGACGGAAGTGCGAGGAGGCTCGAGAAAATGGTCGGCCCCGCATACCACGGCATCGTCGTCGAGCCGTCGACGATATTCTCGCCATTGCGCGCGGAGACGGGAACGAACGCCGTTGCGGAGATGCCGATGCGCGCGAGCAATGCTTCGAGTTCGCTGCGAATTTCATCGTAGCGCACCTGCGCGTACGAGACGCGGTCCATCTTATTGATCGCGACGACGACGCGATCCACACCGATGAGTTCGAGGAGGAGCGCGTGACGTCGCGTCTGTTCGCTCACGCCGTCGTGCGCGTCGACGAGCAGCAACGCGGCATCGGCATCCGATGCGCCCGTGACCATATTGCGCAAGAATTCTTTGTGACCCGGTGCGTCGATGAGGACGACGTCGCGCTGTGGCGTTCGCATCCACAGACGCGTCGTATCGATCGTGACGGCGAGATCGCGTTCGCTCTGCATCGCATCGAGCACGAACGACCATTCGAACTCGACGCCGCGACGACCGGAGATGCCGCGCAATTCTTCGACTTTGCCATCGGGCAGATTGCCGCTATCGTGAAGCAAACGGCCGATGAGCGTGGATTTCCCGTGATCGACGTGCCCGACGGCGACGACGCGAAGTTGTTGCTGTTCCATTACATGTACCCGCTCGTGCGCAGCCGTTCGAAAGCGTCTTCGCTCTCGTGATCCATCGCGCGGCCCGCTCGTTCGGGCGCTTTCGTCGTTTCGAGTTCGGTGATGATCTCGGCGATCGAGCTCGCATGCGAGGCGATCGGAAAGGTGATATTTTTCTCACCGAGCGAGCGATAGCGCATGCCGTCGCGAGCGAGATAGAGCGGCACGATCGGAATATTTTCGCGCTCGGTATAGCGCCAGATATCGACCTCGGTCCAATCGAGCAACGGATGGATGC
The DNA here is from genome assembly GCA_031420415.1 of Vulcanimicrobiota bacterium. Lineage (GTDB taxonomy): Bacteria > Vulcanimicrobiota > Vulcanimicrobiia > Vulcanimicrobiales > Vulcanimicrobiaceae > JANYGA01. The sequence goes on along the minus strand of JANOMT010000023.1, from coordinate 8,031 downwards.
GCAGATGTTGACCGTCGGGGATATCGGTGTGGTAGACATCCCAGAGTTCCGCCGGTTGATGTTTGAGATCCCACGCACCGTCGACCGTGCGCGGCGAAAAGACGCGTTCTTTCGCGCGCATCGATTGTTCGTCGCGGCGAATGCCGACGATGATGCCACGATAATTTTTTTCGCTCACGAGTTCGCGTAAGCCGACGGTCTTACGCGCGGCGGCACGTGTCGCAGGCGGAAGCGTCGGATCCATCGCGGATTCCGGTGGGCAAAGCTGGTTGATGTAATCGAGATCCCACGCTTTGCTCAGCTCGTCGCGGAATTGATAGACTTCCGGTAATTCCATCTCGGTATCGAGCAGGACGACCGGGAAAGGCACGCTACCGAGAAAGGCTTTGCGCGCGAGGCAGAGGAGCGCCGTGCTGTCTTTGCCCATCGACCAGAGCATGCAGAGCGGTTGGACGCGAAAGTACGCTTCGCGCAAGATCGCGATGGACCGTGCTTCGAGTTCGTCGAGATGGTTCACGAGATTCCGTTCGTATCGAGCGCGGATTTGCTCGCGTGGAGGCCGCACTCGAGTTTGTTGGTTCCGGACCAGCGGCCGGCGCGCGGATCTTCGCCCGGCGCGACCGCGCGGGTACAATGTGTGCAGCCAAGAGATGGATAACCGCGATCGTTGAGCGGATTATACGGCACGTCGTGCGCGGCGACGTAGGTCCAAATATCGTTCGATGTCCACTCCGCGAGCGGTGCGATTTTTGCGAGCCCGGTCGAGTCGTCGTGTGAGACGACGTCGACGTTCGTGCGCGACGCGGATTGATCGCGACGGATGCCCGTGATCCACGCATCGAAGTTCGCGAGAAATTGGCGTTGCGGAACGACTTTACGCAGATTGCAACACGCGTCGGGATCGCGCGCCCAAAGCGCTTCGCCGTAGCGCACGTTTTGTTGCGCGACGGTGAGTTCGGGGCGAACGGCGATCGGTTCGATTCCGTAGCGTTCGCGAACGCGATCGACGAGAGCGTAGGTCTCGTCGAAGAGTAACCCCGTATCGAGGAAATAGACAGGGACCGAAACATCACGTTTTGCGATCATGTCGAGCAACACCATGCCCGCGGGTCCGCCGAACGAACACGCGAGCGCAATCTTTCCGGCATAGTGCGAAAGGGCGTTATCGACGATCGTTTCCGCGCGTGCGATGGGCGATGCGTCGATCATACGAGTCGTGCTCCCGCAAATGCGAGTGCGCCCACGACGATCGGCCGTAGCCAGCCATCGCCGAGCACGGTCGAGAGGCGGCTACCGAGCCAGACGCCGGGCAGCGATCCAACGAGCAAGCCGATCGCGAGTCGATAGTCGACGTCGCCGAACGACGCATGACCGAACGCGGCGATCGGAACGAGGAATGCGGCGAACGCAATTTCAGAGCCGATGAGTCGCCGTAGGGTGACTGCGGGAACGGCGAACGCGAGCAACGGCAACGTGATCGAGCCGCTCCCAATAGATGTGATGCTCACGAGAAAGCCGACCACTGCGCCGATTGCGATGATGGTCGGAACCGGCGTCGTGGAGGTCGCGTTCGGCGTGGCGATGAGGCGTGCGTTCGCGCGCGAGCGAACGATCCACGAGACGACCGCGCCCGTGCAAGCGAGGAGAATTGCGATGCCGATCGCGTGTCGGAGGGTGGATTGGAGCGCGAGCTCATTGACATGTGCGCGCAAGATTGCATACGTCGTAAGGCCGGCGAGGGAGCCTGGGATTCCGCCACCGAGCAGCGCGCGCGTAACCGCCCAATCGACGTTTCCACGCCGTGCGTGCAAGCCGAACGCGAGCAGTTTGGTCGGGACGCTATACAGGAGATCGGTCCCGATCGCGAGGCTCGGTTTCACGCGCAGCACGAGTACGAGGAGCGGAATGAGGAGCGAGCCGCCGCCAATGCCGGAGAGGCCGACGAAGGTGCCGACGATGAGGCCCACGAGCGCGATTTGAGGATCGAATAGCATGGCGATGGGTGAAGGCTCCGTAGTGAAAAGGTGAACGGCGAAAAAAAGAAGCCCCCGCGCTCGGCGGGGGCTTCTCGGAGGCGAACTCGTTAGTCCGTCAGCCGATAAGCAATCCGCGCCGACCCGCGAGCGGGCGACAGCAGATACAGAGGGGACAACAAACGACGCGGAACATTTCGAGCCGAACGGTAGCACGCGTTCCGCGCCCGTGTCAATTCGTTTTGCCGAGCGGCGAGAAGGCGCAAGGAGGTCGGCTCCGCTCGACGCCGTGCTCGAAGCCCGTTAAACCGCCGAGTTGGCAGGGTGCCGATGGGCCTGCGCGAATTTTGCGAGAAGGCAATACCAATCCCGAATAGCTCAGTTGGTAGAGCAGCTGACTGTTAATCAGCGGGTCTCTGGTTCGAGTCCAGATTCGGGAGCCAGGTTACACAAGGCTTAGCGCAATGCTAGGCCTTGTTTTATGGAAACGGCGCATACGGTTGGGAGGGGTATTCCGCTCTCCGAGCCCATCGCTGAATGGCGAGCGTTACCAATGCCTCTTTAGACCGGGCATCAGACGGGGCATCGCAAGCCGCGATGGGCATCTCGCATCCGAGGTTCAAGTTGTGGTCGTTGATGCTAAGGCTGCCGCCGCTGAATCGTAATTTGGCTACGGTTGGTGGAATGCGAAATACTGGTTTATCGGTATGGAGCCGGGTGGAGATGACGGCCATACAACGGACGAGGCGTGGCGCCACCTGGGCGGCACGGAACTGACAGATTGTCGCGCACATCATCTCTGGAAGCGTGAGGTCCTTGGATTGGAAGATCGCAAAGTGGACCCGCTGGCACGACGATGCGCCCGGTCGCCGGACGCAGCCTAAATGGCGCCGTGTTTTCGATCGCATCGCAACCGAGCGCGGCGCCTACCCGCAAACACTGGTGATGGATAACGGGACCGAACTAACGAGTCTCGCAATGCTCGCGTGGTCATCGCGAATTCGCGTAGAATTTCAATACATTGCGTCTGGCAAGCCGACGCAGAAGGCGTTCATCGAGAGCTTCAACGGGAAGTTCCGCGACGAGTGCCTGTACGATAACATCTTCTCGACTCTCGCCCAAGCCCGCAGCATCAAATGCGGGAACGCAAATTTTTCAACGTGACGCGAATATCGCGCCAAAGTTGCACGTTGTCGAAGGAGCGCAGGTCGGGATCATGGTTTTTCGCGATCTCCCCATCCGGGCATGGCGGCAAGCACGATGGTGCTTGCCGGCGCCGTACGTGCGGCGTATCTCGGGACGTGTGCGCCGACGTCTCGCCCGACACAAGATGGTGCGATAACTCTCGACACGATCCGACCGTCTCGATCGGGTTCGTTGCCGACCTCGCTTTGAGGCCTGTCATGTTACATGTATGCGCCTTATGTCGCCTCACGATCGCATTACGCGACGCATGCTAAGAGAGAGCATCGAGGCTCTATTTGAACAACCGGCGGACGCCGCGTTGTTCTATTTTTCCGGACTTGGGACGGCAAACAATCTTGACGGCTACCTCGTCACGCAAGGACCTGAGGGCGACTTCCGCGCGCGCAGGTTAGTCGCGCGGAACGGCGAGGCGTGCGTCGACCGAGTAGCGGCCGGGACCGGCGATGACGAGCGTGAGCGCCACGACGATTGCATAAATGAAATATTCGATGCCCTCCCCTTTTTGTTGACCCGTCCAATTCATGAAGAAGCCGTTGGCGAGGTGTACCGTTGCGACAGCAACGATCATGTTGACCGCGATCGCGAGCGCACCGAGGCGGGTAAAAACGCCGATAAAAACGAGGATCGGTCCGATCGCTTCGGCGAGGATCGCGAGCACCCCTAAAAACGCGGGCAGGTGCATCGTCCCCGTAAAGAAACCGAGCGTTCCAGCAAACCCATAACCACCGAACCATCCGAACAATTTCTGCGCCCCGTGGGGAAACACGACGAGTGCGAGCGCGAATCGGAGCGCGAGCAAGACGCCATCGAGTGCGTCACGGCGCGTCCCGAATAGGTTTTTCTGCAAGGCGGTACCCTCGCGCGGTCGCGTATCGATGATGCTCATGAAGTAGAATTGCCTTCCAGCGACGGGCTACCGAATCGGTAGCCGGAAATCGGTTTGTTGAGGACGCGATCCCTATAGACCGCGGTACCGCGTTCGTTTGCAGCCGCACCCGCAGCGACGAAAAGCGGCGCGAGATGATCTTCTTCCGGATGCGCGTTACGTGCCGCCGGCGCCGACGACCAATTCCGTAAGAGCGCAGCACGCCGATCCGGCGCACCCGTCATCGCGTCGACGAGCCATGCATCGAAGCGTTCGGCGTCGGATGCTTCGCCGTCGAAGATGGTTTCGAGATCGTGAAAGCTCATGCCGCTCCCGACGATGAGCACGCCTTCACGGCGCAACGGCGCGAGCGCCGCTCCGATCGCGAGATGCCGCGCCGGATCGTATCCGCTTTCGAGCGATAATTGCACGACTGGGATTTGCGCCGCGGGATAGATGACACGAAACGGAACGAAAACGCCATGATCGAGGCCACGAGTCGCGTCCTCTGCCGATGCGATGCCGGAGGCACGTAAGAGCTCGCCAACGCGCGCGGCGAGTTCGGGCGAACCGGGCACGTCGTAACGCAACGCATACGTATGCGGAGGGAAATTGGTGTAGTCGTAGATCAGCGGCGGTCGCGGATGTGACGTTACCGTCGGCAGCGACGCTTCCCAGTGCGCCGAGATTACGAGGATGGCGCGCGGTCGCGTACCCACATCGTGCTGGAGCGTCGCGAGATACCGCTCCAGATTCGCGAACGGGTTACCGCTCGGCCACGGCATATCGAAGCACGGGCCGCCGCCATGTGAGATAAAGTACGTCGGGAGCGTTTGCGTGATACTTTGCGACGGGGTCATGTACGTACCTTAGGGCTTCATGGTACAAAAGGGAAGTAATGACTAACTTGTCACCAAGCTATGGACCATGAGCGACGTGACGCAGCTTACTTGCCCCGTTAATCGCGCCATCGCGGCGATTGCGGACAAGTGGAAAATTCTGCTGATCATCGCGCTGCAGCGCCGAACGCTTCGATTCAGCGAGCTCGTGCGCGAACTCGAGGGGATCGCGCCCAAGGTCATGTCGCGGCAGTTGCGCGCGCTCGAGGCCGACGGTCTCGTCACACGCAAAGCCTATGCGGAAGTTCCGCCGCGGGTCGAGTACGCGTTGACGGAAGCTGGCGCGAGCCTCGTACCGATCTTCAACGATCTCCAGCGCTGGGTGGTCGCGCATCGGCAGACCCTCTCACCGATGATTACCGGCCCCGATCCAGCGCACTTCGGCGACGTCGATGTCGCCTAGCCGAAAAAACGTTCCGTTCGTGTGGCATCGCGCACAGTCGGCCAAACGACATCCACGCATGCGCGCGAGGCCCGCTCACGTGATTTCGAACCTTGCGAGTAACCCGCATGATAAGTAGCCTTCGGCCAAGATGGTAAAGGCGACGAAGACACGCGCTTCGGATGATCGTTCGGACTTCGCGACGATCAAGAGACCTGCATCGGTTCCTATCGGAGACCGGAGGGTAGCGAAATCGTCAGCGGACCTTGCGTCGCGGCAGCGCGCTGCCGCGCAGACTGTCGTCGAGCCGGTGCAGAATATTTTTTAAAAGGTCCACGGGCAGTGCCATTTTTTTGTGGGGTGCGATCCCGTGCGTCCGTTCAATGCCCTTGAGGACCTCGCGTATAATCGGATGGCGGTCGGTGACAACAGGCCGTGCAATTTGTGCTGCTGCGCGATCGCGACGACGCGCCGATGACCGTAGAAACCTTCAGTCGGGCGGCGAGATCCTCCAAGTACAGCGCGATGATCTGCGGCTCGGCCGGGAGCGCCCTTCGGCCGTTGGCTCGGGTGAACACCTCAAAGTCGTGCCAATCGTGAGCGTGGCCCGGCGCGTCGATCAAGCTGAGCGCGCATTGCGAGCATAGGTCAACTGCCATGCGCGCCCAGAAGCGCTTTCATCGACCTTCGTGCTCGCCGACGCCACGCGCGACGCGCGCGCCGCGATCGAGGACGTCGACGCGGCCGTTGACCGGCTCATGGACGACAACCGGCTCTTTGACGATGTTACACGGTAGAGGTCTGGCGTTCCGATGATGTTTTGTGCGCGCGCGCCGATCGGCGCGGCGACGACCAACATCGCCGCGAGGGCGATGCGCGTGAACTTCGATTGCATAATGCGGCTCTTTTTTGGGATCCTCTTTGGAATCGTTGCTCTTATCGGGCACCCGGCTCTCGCCTCAAAACGAGTGCTCCAACTGACTACGGGACCGCACGGACGTTGATGTCGCCGGGCACGGCGGTGAGTTCGAGGCGGCTGCGGCCGTAGTCGAACGTGACCGCGAAATGGTGGAGGAAGCCGCTGCCGAGATGCCCCTTACCGGTTGCGGCGAGGCTCTTCGTCGCACCGATTTTGGGGTGGACGACGTCGTAATCGCCGAAGCGCACGCGTGCGATCTCGCCCGTGATCTCGTCGCTCGTGCCGCCAATACCGGAGACCGGCGTCGAACCGCGCGGTTTGAAAATGCCGGGATGCGCGGCGTAGTAGTCGTACGCGAGATTGATCGTCGATTCGTCACCGGTGTCGATTGCGAGCGGCGCGCTCTGCTCGCCAAGGCGAACCGGCGTTATAGGAACGAAGTTTTCGAACGAGATCGCGACCGCATTGCTCGGCGCAACGAGCCCGCTCGGGCCGCTCGGTGCGATCGTAACCGTGTGTTTGGGATAATCGATCGTGACGCGTGCGCGCGCGAAGGCATCGGCACCGAGCACGACGTCGTAGCCGTACGGTCGCAGGTCGTGCAAGACCACGTACTCCGCACCCGGATACGTTGCGTTGCCGATGGTGAGCGCGGGCGCGTGCACGATTCCGGTGACGTATTTTCCGAGACCGCTGATATGAAAGGCGCCCCCACGCGGTTCGATGCGAAGTTTTTCGGCGAGTTCGAGGCTCATCGAGAGCCCGGAATTGCCGGTATCGAGCAAGCAATTTACGCGTTCGCCGCCGATCGAACACGGCACGACGGGCTGCTCCGAAGGGCGCTCGAGCTTCGACATCGCGATCGTTTCGGGCTCGCCCACAAAGGTCGGTACGAGCCCGACGGGCGCCTCGAGCGGTGCGTTTTCGATCGCGCGGCGTTCGAAACGCTCGACGACGGTGCCGTTGAGCGCGATTTCGTATGGCAGTGTAACTTTTCCATCGACTTTGCGTTGGTCGCGCAATTCGAAGGCGTATTTGCGCTCGTCTGAGACGATGCCGACGACGAGCCCACTTTTCGGGTCGAGGATCGCATCGAGCAGCGAACCGCGAAACGGCGCTATCGCAAGCCTGCGGTAGCTGCGGCCCTCGCGTAAGACGGGTTCGCGTTCGCTGAGCTGTCCGCCGTTGGTGCGAAAATCAGGCGCGGTGAATGCGTAGGAGACGATCGCGCGGAGCGTGATCTGCAACGCGTCGACCCGCGCCGATAGCGGAAGTGCGGTATCGTTAAAATTTGCGTCGAAACTGCGCTCGCCGTCGAAGTAAAACCCGGTACACAAGCCACGCGAACAGCTCTCGGCGCGATATTTGAGGCCGTCGGTCTCGGTCGTTAAGTCGAAGGTACGGCCGCCGCGGGTCTCGTGCGAGTGACTCACGATGTGATAACGATACGGTGCGCCGCTTGCGATTCGCGCTCGAACGAGGAGCGCGTCGAGCGATGCCGACGACGCCGCTGACGATCCGCACATGACCACGATGGCCAAAGAGACCGAAACGAGGATGGCGGCGAAACGCATGGCGGTGGGATTCGAAGTCATCGACGGCTATCTTCTCAGCGGACATCCGCCCAAAGGCGAAGTCGTCGCAGCCGTGCTCGCCGATCGCGTCGATTCGGCGGCCGCGGCGCCGTTTTACCGCGCACTCGAAGCGGTCGGCGCGCGTGCGGCCGACGAAGCCTTTCTTGCGTTGCGCTTGATCCTTGCAGGCCGTCCCCCCGACGACGATGCCGT
>JANOMT010000022.1:0-3283 GCA_031420415.1 Vulcanimicrobiota bacterium | reverse complement strand
CTCCGCGGGTCGTTTTTTTTCGCGCCATCGTCTTCTTCGCGGCTGTTTTCTTATGGCTCACGGATGTCGGGGCACGATGCATCGTCGCCCCCGCGATGAGACTTTTCACGTGCGGGGTAATCGACTCGACGCGAAACGATTCCGATGCTGCCGCAGGCAGTTCGGTCACTTCATAAAATTCGGGCATCGACGGCTTGGGTGGTCGAATACCATCCTCGCGCATGCCTTCGAGGTGCATGGCGATCGCCGATCGGATACGCGTGCGCACTTGCTCGCGGGTCGATCCCGTCGCAACACAGCCTGGCAAGTCGGGCACGTATCCGCCAAACGACTGCGCGGCTTCACCCTTTTCGATAACCACGAAATAATTCATGAAAGCCTCACTCCCGACTGTTTCTCCACGCTTTCAAAGTTCCGATAGGCATATCGTCGCCGAGCCCTCCCGAGATTGTTACCCGGCCCGGCCGTTCGGGATGCTTGAATTGGCGGTGCCCGTGCGCGACTTCACCGTCGCCCATCCGGCAGCTTCGATCCTGCGAATGATCTCGCGGACTTTCATGGGAGCTTTATCACGTCATCGCGTTACTTTTATCCTCAGAGTTCGAATGGGCGTAAAGGGGGTCCCTCCGCGAAAATGCGCTTCCCCGTGCCCAAGACCACCAGATTTACAATCAGCACGACTTCATAGGCAGACCGAGTCGGGAAAAATACGGCACATTGGTCCGGGTTCACCCTCGCATACAAGTGCCGAACCCGCGAAGTCGACCTCAGGCACTGTCGGCACGAAGCGCCAAGGAGTCGTGCCTTTCTGGGCGATACGTCGCCCGCATGAGTTTACGGGGTAAGACGCTCTTCATTTCCGGTGCGAGCCGCGGAATCGGCAAAGCGATCGCGCTGCGCGCCGCACGCGATGGCGCGAACGTCGTCATCGCCGCGAAGACCGCGACGGCACATGCCAAGCTTCCCGGCACGATCTACTCCGCAGCCGAAGAGATCGAAGCCGCCGGCGGTAAAGCGCTTCCGATCCCCTGCGATATCCGCGACGAAGCACAAGTCGTCGCTGCCGTCGCCGCGGCCGTCGAACGATTCGGCGGCATCGACGTCTGCATCAATAACGCAAGCGCGATCGCACTCACGGGCACGCTCGCGACCGATATGAAGCGTTACGATCTCATGCACGACGTCAACGTTCGCGGCACGTATCTCTGCTCGAAGACGACGCTCCCGCATCTTTTGGCGAGTGCGAATCCGCACATCCTCAACATCGCGCCGCCGCTCGACATGCAGGCGAAGTGGTTCGCGCACCACACCGCCTACACGATGGCCAAATTCGGGATGAGCATGTGCACGCTCGGTATGGCCGAAGAATTTCGCGCCCAAGGCGTCGGGGTCAACTCACTTTGGCCGCTGACGGCGATCGATACGGCAGCCGTGCGATTCGCACTCGGCGGCGACGCGATGGCGCGTATCAGTCGCACGCCCGAGATTGTGGCCGACGCCGCCTACGCGATCCTCACGCGTCCCGCGCGATCGTGCACGGGCAACTTCTTCATCGATGAAGAGGTGCTCCGCGAAAACGGCGTGACCGATTTTACGATCTACGCACCGGATGCGGACGGCGAAGCTCTCGCAGCCGACTTCTTCGTTCCCGATGCAGCGTTCGCACGTTCGTCGACACGTGTGGTAACGAGCGCTTGACCTACCGATCGTGAAATGGAGTGCAGCGAATGACGAGAATGATCCCGCCCATGTTCGTACTTCCATTGTCGGGCCGTCGCTGATGGCGAGCGACCGATCGCTTCAGGGCATCGAGACGAAACCGGTCCAAGACTTGGTTCGCCACAAGCGGGGCTCGGCGAACGTCATCGTCAAAAAAAATATGCCGTTCGAAGCGACATCCGAGGAAGCCGCGCAGATACTCGTGCAGCATCTCTTCGCGCAAAACGATATTCAGATTCCCGGCATCTCCTATGCGGTAAGCTACAAACTCGCGCAAGGCAATACGGGCGGCGATATCGTCGACGTGTACCATTACGATAATGATGCCGTGGCCGTCGCGATTGCGGATATTGCCGGCAAAGGCCCGCAGGCCGCCATCCATGCGGCGATGATCAAATATGGCTTGCGCGCGTATTCGTCGGCGGGGATGACGCCCGAAGGTGTGATCCGTGCACTCGATCGACTCTATCTCGAGAATAACGCATTCGAGAGAGTCGAATCGTTTGCGAGCGTCTTTTTCGGAACCATCGATCCGACGCGACGCCTCATGCACTACACGTGTGCGGGGCACGAACCCGTCTTTCTCATGCTGCCATCGGGCGAGCACGTGGACTTGCCGCCGACGGCGCCGCTGATCGGTGTTTTCGACGACCAGCACCATCTCTTCAAACAAGCCTTCGTCGACGTTAAGCCAGGGTCGATCTTTCTCGGTGCGACCGATGGCGTCACCGAAGCCCGAAACGAACACGGGGAATTCTTCGGTATGGAGCGGTTGATCGCGACCGTGCGCGACCATCGCACCGAACCCGAACCCGCGATCGTCGCGGCCGTCATGACTGCCGTCGACGCGTTCTGTCACGGCAAGCGGCGTGACGATATCGCGATCGTCGCCCTGCGTTTTCTTTAAATAGGATAGCGAGGCGATGGACGATCTCGCATCCTATCCCCTTGGCGAACGCGTTTGCACGACGGCGCGTCATGCGACGTTTTACCACATAGCGGGTCCCGCCGATGGCCCGGCGATCGTGTTCGTACACGGTTGGCCTGAGATCGGACTCGCGTGGGCGCATCAGATGCACGCCCTCGCGGCGCTCGGCTACCGGGTCGTCGCGCCGGATCTGCGAGGCTCCGGTCGTTCCGCGCCGTACCGAGTGCACGACGCGTACGCGCAGCGCGAGATCGTCGCGGATCTCATCGAACTCATCGATTCGCTCGGTATCTCACGCGCACTCTGGGTCGGGCACGATTGGGGCGCGGCGACCGTGTGGAATATCGCGCGCCATCATCCGGAGCGTTGCGTTGCGGTCGCAGCGCTCTGTATCCCGTACGCAACATTCGACCGAGGGCTCGAGACACTTTGCGCACTCGTCAATCGCAAGCAATATCCGATCGAGACGTATCCGGCGGGTCAGTTCGAATATATTGCGTTCTATCACGAACATTTCGAGATCGCGCGCGCCGTCTTCGAAGCCGACGTCACGCGGTCGATCAAAGTGCTCTTGCGCGCGAGCGATCCCTCACATGCGGGGAACGTGTTTTCGACGGCGTTCGTGCGAAAAAAAGG
>JANOMT010000021.1:0-45021 GCA_031420415.1 Vulcanimicrobiota bacterium | reverse complement strand
GTCACGCAGGAGTCAGAACGTGTATCGTCGCTCCAAGCGTGCCGCCACGCCCCCGCATAGCGCTACGGCCGCTTTTCGTATAACGGATTCTGATACCCGGCGTTCCAGAACGGTGAGAAGCCGTAGTAGCCGTAGTATGGAAAAAAATCCTCATTACGCGGTGCCGTGATGATCTCGGGATTGTAGGCGGGCGAATGCACGAGACGTTCCCGCGTCTGGTTGACCGTCACTTGATCTTTGGTCACGGTCGTGATGGCGTCGACCGGGCAAAGCACGTGTTGCCCTCCGATGCCGAGGAAGTCGCCGACGCGGATCTCGAGCATCCGTATCTTTCGTTCCCGCTCATCGATGAAGAGGCCGCTAACGTGACCGATCTCCACGCCGCTTGAATCGACGATTTTTCGCTCACGAATATCTTGCGATGGATCGGCGAGTTCGAGTCCGCTATCTTTGAGCTTTTCGAGCGAAGTGTTCTCTGTCGAGGCTTTCTGCGTCATGGTACCGGCCTTTCGATAGCACTTCGCCGTGCGTGGCGCAATCGCGTGCACGTCAACCTACCACGCCCTCTCGTACGAGAGCACCCTGATTTCCACGATTCCTTTTAGGGCCGCTCGACGATATCGTTATCGCAACGATGTCTCTAGCACACCTTTGGCTTCTCTTTCAGGCCCAATTTATAGTAGGCCCACCCGCGCGTCTCGATGATACGAACGCGGAGATCGGCAAGGAGCGAGAGTGAAGATGTGGCATGGACTCGTCGTCGCCGTCGCGGTGCTCGTCATCGTCGCCCTCGTTTCTATGACCGCAGGGGCGAAATTCTTCTTTCATCGTGGGCGCGGTGCCATGACGACATCTCTCACTTCCAGCGCGCTTTAGAGTACATCATCCGTCTCTAATTTTCGCAATGTTTCGTCGATGGCCCTAGGATGATAACATTTAGCTGTTGACCAAGTCCACGTCATGGAGCTTGGGCGGGACGGGCCTCTAGTGACGCCTGATTCTGCCAAGCCGTGCGGCTCCGGCCCGTTCCCGCCTCGAACGCGCGCGATCGTCTTGGGACCGGATCCATTCGGAGCATTTCTTTGCGAACTCGGATGCCGCGAACCGCTGCCGGACATGCACGAGGCGTAACTTGTCGGTGCTGTCAGCGCGTCCTACGTGGCGATCTTCCAGCCGATGGATATGGCGGTCGCGTACGTTCTGCGTTTAAGCCTCGGCTGGACGGTTTTTAAAGCGCTCTTCATGCCCAACATGATCGGCGGATCGTACCTCACGTCGCTGCGGAAACCGTTGATCGTGAAATTTCTGTCGATGAACGCGCTGATGGCGGCGATGTTGCCGGCTGCAGCGTTCGGTCGTCACGCCATTGCGACGATGCCGACGCCGCGAATCCCAGAATTTTAACTAATTGTGAGCATGGCGCTGCTGGCTGGTATGCTTAGATTCGGACGCGGACGAAATTTTTGGTTCGGTTGCATTTCGAGTCCCAAAAGGCTGTCTCAAATTCACGGTCGCGCCGTGCCGATTAGGGGGAAGCGACCGGGGTGCAACGACGCTATCGAATCCTATGCCGCGACGAGATGGTGCATCGCAGGCGCTTCGAGCCCGGCGTTTGTCAGGATGTCTCGCGCGCGTTCGGCTTCGGCACCGGACCCGTGTGCGACGACGAGAAATTTACCGGCCTTGATTTGCGTCTGGTATTCGAGAACGCTATCGCGCGGAACGCCTCATCCCGTAAGCCCCGCGCCTGAGGCACCGATTGCGCCGACGGCTACCGCCCCCTCGAGCGCCGAGACGATCGCGACGACGAGAGGTCCCGCTGCGACGAGCGGTCCGATCCCGGGAATGACGAAGAACGCCGACCCCAAAAGAACACCCCAAATTCCGCCCCAAAATGCACCGTTTTTATCCCACGAACGCATACGATCACCGGTGTTGTAATAGCCGACCACGTCCTCTTCGCTATGATAGTCGGCGCCGATGATCGAGAGCTTATGCATGTCGAAGCCACCATGTTGCAACGCTTTCTACGATGGGAAGCGGTGTGGTCTCGAATGCTCGCGATCGCCGGCACGTCGGGCACCCGCTTGGATGGTTACGCTGCGGTGCTTCCCAGAACGAGCTCTCATCGTGCAAGGTTACTCGGAAAGATGGAACGAGCGAATCCGGGTAATCCACGATAGAGCTCCGGCGCGTCGTCCGTCGTTCTCTTAAATGTAAACCTTTACAACACAATCGAATGAGCGTGCGACCATGCAAACCGAGCGAACCGGCTTCCCCGAAAAGCAGCGAATGCTGCATGCTTCAGCGGGTCCAGATTTTTTCAATGTCGCGCACGAATGGCGGCGGCTTTTTTCTGAAGCTTGGGGGACGTTCTTGCTCGTCGTGGTGGCCGCGGGCGCCGATGTTGTAGGCGCGCTCAGCGGAGGTTCGATAACGTTGAGCATGAGGGTCATCGCGCCGGGCATGATGGTCATGGCGGTGATCTACTTCATGGGGACGGTTAGCGGGGCCCATCTAAATCCTGCGGTAACGCTCGCGTTCGCAGCTCGCGGGAATTTTCCGTGGAATCGTGTGCCTGGATATATCATGGCGCAATTGATCGGCGGGATCGTAGCGGCAAGTTTTTTACGTGCGATGTTTGGTACCGTCGGTCGGCTAGGCGCCACGGCGCCGGGTCTCGGCATCGGCGACATGAAGGCGCTTATCATGGAGGTGCTACTCACGACGGGGCTCGTGAGCACGATCCTCGGCACGGCGACGGGTGCGCGAAACGTCGGCTCCAACGGCGCGATCGCGATCGGCGGTTATATTGCGCTCGCCGGGCTTTGGGCGGCACCGATCAGCGGCGCCTCGATGAATCCCGTTCGCTCGATCGCGCCCGACCTGCTTCGCGGCGACATGAGCACGACGTGGATTTACGTTGTGGGCCCTCTGATCGGCGCGCTCATCGCAGTCGGATTCGAATGGATCCTCAAAGGCAAGCCAAGTGCTTCCGGATCGTCCGCCGCGCAGGGCGATCCATTCGCATAAATATGCGGGATGCCACCGCATCGATATCGTTGCCCTTACGGTCTTCGGAAACGTCAGTTTTGTCTAGGCTGACTCGATACCGAGATGCTTGAGTCCCTCGTTTATTTCCGCACGTATGATCGCCGAACTTTCGCCCATGCCGCCGGTGAAGACGAGGGTGTTCAGATCCCCGAGCACGGCGACGAGCGCTCGGATATATTTTTTCGCCTAATAAACGAACAATTCAATGGCCTGAGCCGACGCCACGTCGGCAACATGTCGCTCCAAGAGCGCCCGCATCTCGGCGCTTATTTTCGAGACGCCGAGATGGGCCGCCCGATCGGCGCGTACATGTTCTCTGGCAATCATACTGCGATGAGGCGAGGCAGCGTATCGTGGTTTGCCCCGATAGCCCACTTTCTTCCGGCGCGGTAGGATCACGAAGTATCTTTCGATCTGACTACGACGACGGGACGATCACACGTCGACGAGAGCGCCCGGGAAGTCATCAATGTTTGCTACGGCTCACCAGCCCATTCGAAACGTGAGAGGCTTATAATGCCTGCCCAGTTGCCGAGCGACAGCTTGACACGAACGGCGTTACTCATGGACGAGAATCTATCGCCGCTCGCGCTCGACAACGTGATTGCTGCGCTCAAGCGCGTGCCGGGCGTCTTGCTTGCCGAGCTGGAGCCGGGAACCGCACGAGCGATAATAGCACACGATGCAGCCGTTGCGAATTCATCTCTACTCGAGGCTGCTACAAAAAGTGGCGCCCATGTGACCCTCGCCGCAGGTGCGCGAGCGCCTTCGACGAGCGACGTCAGCGCCGTCCTGCCGCTGAGTAAGGAACGCCGACGCTTTCTTCTCCTCGCGGTGATTGCATTTGTAGCGCCCCTGTTGTTTTCGGTGATGTATCCACGTCTTACCGGTGGTGCGATGTTCTTACCGATCGCCTTGTCTTACGCGGGGGCGTTCGTAATCGTGCGCGTTCTTTCGGGCCGGCGACCGTAACGTGTCGATTTCGGGCCACGTCGGGGCGGGGACACCGGCATGTTAAAAACGATCGATCATACAGATCTAATCGCTACACAAGATAACCACGTTGACCTTTCAACGTTCGACCCCGCTTTTACGGCAAATTTCAAAAATAAGCACGAGGCACACGATAAACTCCGCGAAGATCTAAAGCAACTCTCCGAGCTCCAAGACATCTTCTTCGCCGACCGGCGCTACGCGCTACTCGTTATTTTTCAAGGTATGGATACGGCGGGGAAAGATGGGGCGATCAGGCACGTCATGTCGGGTATCAGTCCCCAAGGCGTCGACGTTCACGCCTTTAAGCAGCCATCGGCGCAGGAGCTGTCACACGATTATCTTTGGCGTTGCGTGAAAGAGCTACCGGAGCGCGGACGGATCGGGATTTTTAATCGGTCGTACTATGAAGAGCTTGCCATCGTACGCGTTCACGAGTCCCTTCTCGAGAAAGAACGGCTCCCCGCCGAGCCCTCAGGCGCCGAGCTTTGGAAAGACCGGTACGAAGACATCGTTTCGTTCGAACGCCATTTGGTTCGCAATGGAACGCTCGTTTTGAAATTCTTTTTACATCTTTCGAAAGACGAGCAACGCAAACGCCTATTGGCTCGCATCGACGTTCCCGAAAAGAACTGGAAAATGTCCGCAGCCGACCTTCACGAGCGGACATTTTGGGACAGCTATCAGCGCGTGTACGATCAACTGCTCACGCACACCAGCACCGATGCCGCTCCCTGGTACATCATTCCCGCCGATCACAAATGGTTCGCGCGAACGGCGATTGCCGACATTATCGTCGCGCGGCTAAAGGCTTTGAAACAGAGCTATCCGTCCGTCTCCGAAGATCGACTTCGACAGCTCGCGGTTGAACGCAAAGCGCTGGAAGATGGCTCGGAAGCACCGCAAGCGTCGACCGTACACCGCACCTAATCCTGAGGTTCCGTCGTATGTCTATACTTCAAAAAGCGCTCGATTTCGAGACGACACGCCTCGGAGTCATCATGAGTCCGAAACCGGGCGAGCCGCACGAAGCGTGGGGCGTCCTCAATCCGGGTGGCGTGCGTGCCGCCGATGGAACGATGCATCTTTTTCCTCGGCTCATTGCAGAAGGCAATTACTCGCGTATCGGGCATGCGCGCGTGCACTTTGACGGCGAGACGCCCATCGGCGTTGAGCGACTCGGCATCGCTCTCGAACCGCACGAGTCATACGAGGTGAGCGCCGGCGGCGGCGGCGTGGAAGATCCACGCGTCGTCTACGTGCCCCGGCTCAAGCGCTACGTCATGACCTATACGGCGTTCGTCCCGTACGAACCACGTGTTGCTCTCGCAATCTCTGAGGATCTCGTGACGTGGCAGCGGTTGGGTGTGTTGCGGTATGAGATTAATTCCGATGAAGGCGACCTCAATAAATGTGGAAACAAGGACGCCGCTTTTTTTCCAGACGTTATTTTCGATCCCGAGGGCGTACCGTCTTTCGGCATCTTGCATCGCCCGACAACGCGCTTGCATTTTCGGCGCCATCATGACGGATTGACGTTGATGACGCCGCCGAGCGGTAATGAAAACAACGAGAACATCTGGATTTCGTATATCGCGCTCGACGCCGCGATCGCCGACATGGCCAATTTAACGTCCGTTCGTCGGCACGAGCGTGTCATGGCGCCCATGCACTCATGGGAAACCAAAAAAGTTGGAACCGGCGCGCCGCCCGTCCGGCATCAGCTCGGGTGGATATTGCCATACCATGCGGTCTCTACAGCGGACGGGCACCCGCGTTATTCCATGGGTATCGCGATTCTCGACATCGACCGACCGTCGCACGTCTCGTACCGCACGCCTTCCCCGGTTCTCGAGCCCCAGGCCGACTTCGAACGTAACGGCCTCGTGAGTGACGTGGTATTCCCATCGGCAGCAGATCTACGCACGGACGGTTCGCTCGACGTCTATTATGGCGCTGCGGATCACGTCATCGCGGTGGCACGTGTCGCATTGCCCAGCCGCTTGCCGACAAAAGGTTCGCAATGAGACCGACGCCCGATTTGGTCTTATGAACTTCAAAATAAATCGGATTAACTCGGAAACCGAATCGAAGACGGAAGAGAAAACCGAATATGAGCCGGAACTCGATGCGCCGGCCGGCACAGAGAGAAAAGCACGCGCTTATACCGAGCCCGCGGATGATCACGCGAAGCCCGCAGACGATGCGAAAACCGTCGATGCAAAGACGGACGTCGCTCCCACCCCGCCGGGCGTGGATTCAAAGTCCGAATCGGATGGCAACGACGATCTCAAAACGCTTTCTATGCCGGACGTCTTGAAAAAACTGGGCTCGACGAAGGACGGTTTGACCGGAATTGAGGCTGCGAAACGGTTGACGCAGTATGGCGCGAACGAGATCGAACAAAAAACGGAAAATCCGTACTTGAAGTTTCTCAGTTATTTTTGGGGTCCGATCGCGTGGATGATCGAGGCGGCCGTGATTCTGTCGGCGATCGTTCGGCATTGGCTCGATTTTGGCGTCATTCTTCTCATGCTGTTTACGAATGCGGTCGTCGGCTTCTGGGAAGAGCACCAAGCCGGGAATGCGATCGCAGCGCTGAAAAAACAACTCGCAACCAACGCGCGGGTTCGACGCGACGGTAAGTCGGTCAACCCGAAGGTTGCCGAACTCGTACCGGGTGACGTCGTGCGTATTCGGTTCGGCGACATCGTGCCGGCCGACGCGCGTTTACTCGAGAACGACCCGATCGAGATCGATCAATCGGCGTTGACCGGAGAGTCGTTGCCAGTGACGCGCAAGCCCGGCGAGGCGATTTTTTCGGGCTCGATCGTTCGACAGGGCGAAACCGATGCGATTATCTACGCCACCGGAACGAAGACCTATTTCGGCAAGACCGCAGCAGGATTCGTGTGGGCTTACGCCTTGATCTGCGCGCTCTTGACCGATCCCATCAAGGTGCTGGCCTACCGTCTTTTCGATCCGATAAAAACGGCAGGGGCGCCCAAGAAGCCGACAACCATCGCTCCAACCGCTGCTCCCGTCCCGTCATAACTGCGAGCGACGATCCGATGACAGGTACTCAAGTATCATACGATCTGACATCCATCGGGTACTCGGCGACCAATCAAAGGCTATAAGAACGATTATGAGCACCCACAAGGTCCCCTGTGACAGTCGAAGTCAACGCAAACGCCGCAGGTTCTGCCAACGCGACAGAACACGTCGACATACCGGAAGCATTCGGATTCGACGTCGCATTGTCGACAGCGGTTACAATTGCCGTCGCGAATGCGACCGTTCCGATCCCGGCCGGGCCGCTGGTGCCTCAGATGCTCGATAAGATGCACCGGTATTGGCGCGCGGATAATTATCTATGATAGTTAACTATGGCTAATGTCATCTCTCGCCCAAAGGCGCTCATCGTCTTCGACCTCGACGGAACGCTAGCCGAAAGTAAATCTGCAATCGACGAAGAGATGGCGACTCTGCTCGCCACCTTGCTGCGGGTCGTGCCGGTGGCCGTCATTTCGGGCGGAGACCTACCGCAATTCGAAAAGCAAATCCTGGCTCATCTTCCGCACGATGCCGATCTCGGGCGGTTATCGCTTCTGCCAACCTGCGGTACGCGGTTCTACCAGTACACCGACACATGGAAGAAGCTCTACTCGGAGGACCTCAGCGAAGCCCAAAAACGAAAGATCATCGGCGCGCTTACGAAAGAAGTTGCGGCGTCTGGGGTTGCAGCGAAAACAACATGGGGCGAGACGATCGAAGATCGAGAAAGTCAGATCACCTATTCGGCACTGGGGCAACACGCGCCACTCGACGCAAAGAAAATGTGGGATCCCGATTTCGCGAAACGGAAAAACATCAAAGCGGCTCTCGATCTGGACCTCCCGGACTTTTCTATTCGCCTGGGTGGATCTACGTCGATCGACGTCACGTTGCCGGGCATCGATAAGGCGTACGGGATGCGCAAGCTGAGCGACGTCCTGCACGTCGCAACGAGCGATATGATCTTCATTGGTGATGCCTTGTTTCCCGGTGGCAACGATGCCCCCGCGCGAACAACGAGCGCGGTGTGCATCCAAGTGCGGGATCCCGATGAAACAAAACGCGTCATCGAGACGATTATCGCATGCCTAGGCGGCGGTACCTCACCGCGGTGACGGCGAGTCATCGGCCCGCGGAAACAAGAGCGTCACGGTGCCCCCGCCGTCCGTCCCGTTGCCGACCACGATCGAACCGCCGTTGCGTTCGACGACGGCGCGGGCGAGCGCGAGCCCGAGGCCCGACCCTCTTTTAACGCGCGCGTTTCCGTCGCGCCAAAAGCGTTCCGTCGCTCGCTTCAGCGCATCTTGCGAAAACCCAGGACCCGCATCGCGAATCGTAACGCGCGCTTCGTGTGCGGTCGCGTCGACGGTAGCGTTCACGGAGCCGTCGCAGCCACCGTACTTCCGACGATAAAGATCGGGGCTGCCGTCGACACCGTCGAGACGACATACGGATAATCTGCAAGGTTCGTCCGGGGATGGAGCGATTCGGCCGCAGCGCAAGCTTGCGGTCGTTTTCGTACCTGCGTCGTCACGCGCGTCATTTTTCGCGCACGCCGTCGCGCGAGTTAACGATTCAGTCATGTAACGGCGGTATGGTTCGTGCATTCCCCTTATAACTTGGAGCAACAGTTGAAAAAACAGCAAATCATCGGACTCATCGTTGCGGCGGGGGTGCTCGCGAGCACGTCAATCGCCCTCGCATCGTACCCGGGCCAAAAACTGGCCGGACAAGCAGCCCGCACCGCCCATGGGACGATCGTGGCGCAGGAACTCGAACCGGAAAATGGTGGTAGCGGTCTGCGCTACACCTTCGAGGTCAAAACCGCTACGGGAATTCACGAAGTCGGCATCGATGCGCAAACGGGCGCGGTGCTCGAAAACTCGATCGATGGTGAGCCGAACGAATCGGTAGACGGCGGTTCCGTCCCATCGCTTTTCGGGACCGTCGCGCCCGCGACGTCGCTGATGGCGCCCATCGAGCAAGTGCGAGAAGCTAAGCCTTCTCTAGTGAAAGAACGCGCACCGAATACTCGCTACTTTCCCCGATACCGTAGTGCCTTCGCGAGCGCTACACTACGATGGATATCTTTCTAAACGATACAGCAACCTCGCGTTCGTTATCACAGAGATTTCGATAGGAAGCAAATGCTCTCGCTAGCCAGCTTAGCCATACCAATCTTCGTCATCTTCGTTTTATTCGCTCTCGCAAATGCGTCATTCCGAGTGCTACGCCAATACGAACGTGGGGTTATGTTTACGCTCGGGCGGTTTTCCTGCGTCAGTGGGCCGGGACTGATCGTCATGATTCCCCTCATTCAACAGATGGTGCGGGTCGATCTGCGAACGGTGGTCATGGAGGTCCCCAAACAAGACCTTATCACGCGGGACAATGTCTCCGTGAAGGTCGATGCCGTGCTCTACTTCCACGTCGCCGACCCCGAAAAAGCGATCATTCAAGTCGAGCAATACGTTGCGGCTACAAATATGCTCGCGCAAACGACCCTGCGGTCCGTTCTCGGCCAGCACGAACTCGATGAACTGCTCTCGAAACGTACGACACTGAATACCGATATTCAAGACATCCTCGACGAGAGAACGACGCAGTGGGGTATCATCGTGACGGCTGTCGAGATCCGGGACGTTCAGCTCACCGATAACATGGTGAAGGCAATCGCTAAGCAAGCAGAAGCCGAACGCGATCGGCGCGCAAAAGTCATTCATGCGGAAGCGGAATTTCAGGCCGCACAGACGCTCGTGAACGCGGCAACGATTCTGGGTTCGATACCGGCCGCCATGCAGTTACGCTACTTGCAGACGCTCTCTGAAATCGGCAGCGAACATAACAGCACCGTCATCTTCCCGATGCCGCTGGACATTGTGAAGCCTTTCTTAGACATTCTCGACCGCAAAGCAGCCGTTGCTGCGGCGCCCGTAAACGGTCTCAAAGTCCCGGCGCTCTGATGGACGTGGCACGGCCGGTGGCGAGTACCGTCAAAATCTTAAATACGATGGGAGTTTCCTACATGAACCAATCCCAACATACGAACACCGAACTTGCGAAGTTGAGCGAAACCGATTTAATCCTTGCAGATTCCACGGAAGACATTCGCGGTCGTAAAGTGGTCGATTCGAACGGTGAAGACATGGGTCACGTCGGTGCTCTCTTCATCGATCGGGATGAACGGAAAGTTCGGCTGCTAGAAATTCGCGCTGGCGGGTTCCTCGGAATCGGCGATCGGCACTTCTTGCTCCCGGTTGAGGCCATCACGGACTTGGCCAAGAATGAGGTACATATCAACCAGACACGCGACCGAGTCGTCAACTCCCCCGCCTACGATCCGGAGCTCGAGGTCGCGCCAACGCCGGAATATTTGGGACCCTATTACGGCTACTATGGAATGTCGCCGTACTTCGGATCGGGATCCATGTACCCGTATATTACGAACCCGGGGCGAGACTCGCGGGGAGAATCACATGCTAACCACAACGACTCCACGCGCGACTAGACTGATGCAAGAGCTCGGCGTCGCCGTCTCGCCTCGATCGTCATGAGACGCGTAAGACAGCGGCGCCGCTTAGTTTATCGTGCTTGAGCATCTGCAGCGCTTCGTTCGCCTTTTCGAGCGGCATCTCGACCGTATGCGGTGAGATCGGAATTTCGCCGGCGAGTTTAAGAAACGCGTGACCGTCGGCGCGCGTGTTAGAGGTGACGCTGCGGATCTCTTTTTCGTAGAAGAGGTCGTGCTCGTAGTCGAGCGGCGGAATCGCAGAAAGATAGATGCCCGCGATCGAGAGGATGCCGCCCCGGCCGAGCGACCGCATCGCCGGAGACACAATGTCGCCCGCCGGCGCGAAGAGGATTGCAGCATCGAGCGGCACCGGGGGGCGCGCCTCGGTTTCGCCGACAAATTCTGCGCCAAGTGAAGTCGCGAGATCGCGATGGATGTCGGCTCGGCTCATGACAAACACGCGACAGTTCCAATGCTTGAGGACTTGAATGGCGAGGTGTGCAGAGCCGCCGAAACCGTAGAGGCCGACGGCCATGCCGGGTTCGATCGCGGCGCGCTCGATCGAGCGGTAGCCGATGATGCCTGCGCAGAGCAGCGGCGCGGTGTGCTCGTCGTTGACGGCATCCGGCAACGGGTAGGCAAAATCTTCGCGCACCGTCGCGAAATCAGCGAAGCCACCGTCGGCGTCCCAGCCCGTAAAGCGCGCGTTCGGGCACAGATTCTCGCGCCCGCTGCGGCAGAACTTGCACGTTCCGTCGGTTTCGCGCAGCCACGCAATGCCCACGCGCGCGCCGATGTCGAAGAGCGTGCAGCCAGGGCCGAGTTTTTCCACGACGCCGACGATCTCGTGGCCCGGTACCGTTTGCGGGTGCTTTGCGGCGAGATCGCCTTCCGTGAGGTGGAGATCGGTGCGGCACACGCCGCACGTTCGCACACGAACGAGGATCTCGCCATGGCCTGCCACGGGCTCGGGGCGTTCGACGAGCTTCAGCGGATTCGTCTCGATGTTCGCCGGCCGGTCGAAGATCATCGCGCGCATACGCCGCGAATCGTGATGCATTCGGCGACGACGTCGAAGAGCGGCACCGGAAAGTCGCCGGGCGGTAACCCAACGAGAACGCACGTACCGGTGCGCCGCGTCATGCCGACGCCTTGTTTGAATGCCGGCAATGACGGTGCGGTGATTAACACGCCATGCGCGCCCCCGCCGGTCGCCTTCTTCACGGCTTCGACCACGTCGCCGTTTTTCGCGTTTACGGTGACGTCCTCACCGAGCTGTTTTGCGAACGCCAGTTTATCGTCCGCGATATCGATCGCGACGATCTGAAAACCCATGACTTTAGAATATTGAACCGCCAGGTGCCCGAGCCCGCCGATGCCGGAGATCGCGATCCAATCGCCCGCGCGGGCGCCGGTCTGCTTGATGCCTTTATACGTCGTGATGCCGGCGCAGATGATCGGTGCGGCGGCCTGCGGAGTCAGCCCCTTCGGAATATGCGCGACGTAGTCGGGATCGGCGAGCATGTACTCGGCGAAGCCGCCGTTACGCGTGTAGCCGCCAAATTGCGCCTCCGGACAAACGGTCTCCCAAGCAGAGAGACAGTATTCACGGTGCCCACACGCCGAGTAGAGCCACGGCACGCCGACCCGATCGCCTTCCTTCACATTCTTAACATCCTTACCGACCGCGCCGGCGATCCCGATACCTTCGTGACCCGGAATGAACGGCAGCGCTGGTTTGAGCGGCCAATCGCCGCCCGCAGCGTGGAGATCCGTATGGCACACGCCGCACGGACCATCTCGCAATTCGGACTGTAGAACAGCGGATTCACGACGCCCGCGTAGCCTTTGCCCTGGCCGCGTTTGACGACGTAGACGTGGGCGGCTTTCTGCGCGTCGAGGATCGGCATTCCAAAGAGCGGTGACGATTTGTCGGAGATTGCGGAAGGATTGACGACGTCGTTCGCGCCGATGACGAGAGCGACGTCGGTCGTCGCGAATTCGCTATCGATGTCGGCCATCTGGAAGATCATGTCGTAGGGAACGCCGGCTTCAGAGGACCGTTTTGGCGAGCACTTCGTCCGT
Source organism: Vulcanimicrobiota bacterium (assembly GCA_031420415.1). GTDB lineage: Bacteria > Vulcanimicrobiota > Vulcanimicrobiia > Vulcanimicrobiales > Vulcanimicrobiaceae > JANYGA01. The sequence continues at coordinate 32,321 of JANOMT010000021.1, read as the reverse complement.
CCAATCGATCGTGATGACGTTGTCTTTCAACATCAGCGCGAGCAAATTATATTGATTATTCGCGTAGAGATTGCTCGCGTCGTCGCCGAGGAGCGAAGGAATGTCGAGCGGCGCGACGATCGTTACGTTGCCGACGCGCGCCGTTTTACCGGGCTGCGTGTCCTCGCAATTACCGCCGCCTTCAGCCGAGAGATCGACGACCACGGCGCCTGCTTTCATGCCCGCGACCTGCGCTTTACTGATGAGTTTGGGCGATGGCTTCCCAGGAATCGCCGCGGCGTGATGACCAGATCCGATTGCTGGATGTGCTTGGTCAGCACGGCCGTCACTTTCGTTTTTTCTTCCGGGGTCAGCTCGCGCGCGTAACCGCCCTTGCCCGTCGCATCGACGCCTGTTTCGACGAAGGTCGCGCCGAGCGAAAGCGTCTGCTCTTCGGTCGCCGGCCGGATGTCGTAGCCTTCGACCACGGCGCCCAAGCGGTGCGCGGTCGCGATAGCCTCGAGACCCGCAACGCCCAAGCCCATGACGAGCACCTTTGCGGGACCGATCGTTCCGGCGGCCGTGGTAATTTTCGGGAGCACGCGATTGAGCGCACTCATCCCGAGCGCGACGGCGGCTGCACGCAGAGCACCACGTCGGCGACCGCGACGAGCGCTTTCCGGTCGTCGACGAATACGACGTCCTTAAACGCGCCGTCGGGTAACGCGACGGCGTTGCCGGCGCCGGTTTCCATGTGCAACCGGGCACCGAGTTTTACGAGCTTCTCGGCGACGGCGGGAACCAGCGCGACGCGGCGCTCGTGCGGGCGCGTCTCCTTAAGAACGGCAACGTTGACGTACACGGTCTTAGCGGGCGGCTCCGGCGTGGAGGGCCTCCGGCTTGATAGCCGCTGCGGCAACGACCCACGGCGGCGCTTCGATCTTGCCGAAGCGCACGAGTTTCCAATTCACGAACTCTTGGATGCCCATGTCGCCGAGTTCCCGACCGTAGCCCGAGTCTTTGATTCCGCCGAAAGGCAGTTCGGCATCGGACCACGAGATGTTGTTGACGAACATCATGCCCGTCTCGACGCTGCTCGCGACGCGCGCTCCGCGCGCCTCGTCCTTGGTGAAGACCGCACCACCGAGACCGAAGTCGGAATCGCTCGCGAGCGCGATCGCTTCGTCCTCGTTCTTCACGCGGAAGAACATCGCGACCGGACCGAAGAATTCATCTCGAAAAGCCGGATTTTCCGGCGTCACGTCGGTGAGGATCGTCGGCTCCATGTAGGCGCCCGGGCGATCGTAGCGTTTGCCGCCGAGCGCGACTTTCGCGCCTTTGGCGACCGCCACGTCGACTTGCTTCACGAGCGTGTCGAGGGCAGACTCAGATGAAAGCGGGCCAAGAGTGGTCTGCGGGTCCATCGGATCGCCCGGCTTCAAAAGCTCGAGTTCTGCACGGAATTTTGCAAGAAACGTGTCGGCCACGGCATCGAGCACGATGAAGCGCTTTGAAGCACAGCAGGTTTGCCCCGTGTTGTACATGCGACCCCATACGGCCCACTTGATCGCGTGATCCATGTCGGCGTCGTCGAGTACGATGAACGCGTCGCTGCCGCCGAGTTCCATCGACGAAACCTTCAAATCCGACCCGGCGCGAGCGGCAACATCACGGCCCGCAACCACGCTGCCCGTTAGCGCGACGCCTTTGATCCGCTTGTCGTCGACGATGCGTTCGGACTGTTCGTGCGAGACGAAGAGATTCGTATAGAGACCCTTCGGCGCACCGGCATCGGTGAAGAGCTTTTCGAAAGCGAGCGCGCACTGCGGCACGATGCTCGCATGTTTGATCATGAGCGTGTTACCCGCCATCAAGTGCGGTCCGGCAACACGCGCTAACTGGTAATAGGGAAAGTTCCACGGTTCGACGCCAAAAATCACACCGATGGGGCTCGCCTCCATATGCGCTTCCCCGATTTTTGGATCGAGCTTGCGCGGAGCGAGAAAGCGCTCGGCATTTTTCGCATAGTACGCGAGAATCTGCGAACTAAATTCGACTTCGCCGCGCGCTTCATCGATACGCTTACCCATCTCGAGCGTCATGGGACGAGCGAAATCGTCGACGTGGGCCGCCATCAGTTCTGAGGCGCGATTCATGATCTTCGCCCGCTCGGCGTAGGTCGTCTTGCGCCACGCCGCATAGGCCGTGGTCGCCGTAGCGATCGCCGTCTCGAGTTGTGCATCCGTGAGTTGCGTAAACGTTTTGAGGGTTTTTCCGTCGGCCGGGTTGACGCTTGCGTAGGCCATGCTGATCCTCTTCCGCGCCGAAGCGCTTGCGACGCTCGCGCATCGCGTGCGTCACATTTTCATTCAACCAGCGTAGCAACGGCGTCGGGGCTTTGCCATCGTTAAAAACACGGACTGTCGGATATGGGCGGGGACCCGATTCTTCTTTGTTGCGGGCGCTCGGCTGTCTATCCGACAAGCCACTCGTCGCTAAAACATTTTCTGTACGTGAAGACCGGTAGCTTCGTATGGAAGCGGGTAACACGATAGCAACGGCGACAGGTCATCGGCAAATAACCGTGGTTTTCTGAATCGCTATTCTGCAGATCGAAAGTGCGAGCATCGTGAAGAAGGCATACCGTAATATTTGGCTGACTTCAGCGCCGAAGTCTCCATCGTCCGATGCACCGGGTACCGGAAATTTTTCCCGTATGCTTCAAGACGCGATGCCGTCATCCGATCCGGCATTTTTAATTTTGTCGGCCGCGCTAAAAGTGGTGCCGGCGTCGTGTTGGACATTCGCGCGCGTAACGGCAAAAGGGGAAATGACGTCGCTCTACGGCTCTCATCGTGAGGGGATGGGTCTCGCAGGGCTTGCCGACGAGCTTAAACGACAGCAAGAAACCTCACCCGTAGGTCCGAGAATAGCGGCTACGCTCGGTTCCCTCGAGGAATTCGATAGCGGCGTTACGCTAGTCTTCGCTGACGATCGAGCGCACTTTGGTATTTTGACGCTCCTGCGGTCTGTGGAACTCGGGCCATTTACCCCAATTGAAGTCAGCATGTTGACGTTCGCACTCGGTGCAATTTCAGACCGATTGTCGACATTGCGTATGCAAAACCGTTCTGAAGCGCCGCGACCTCCATCTTCGCGACCCGCATTTAGCAACGACGAAATCACCGATGCGTTTTACATCCTTGATGTCGACCTCAACGTCGTCACGGCCCCGACGCTCGATGGTCAGCGGTGGTTCGAGAGAAGCGGGCTCGACGAGCGAACGCCGCAGCGTCTGCCGATAATTTTAGAAGAAACGGTACGTCGATTGACCCGCACCTGGAGCAGCGAAGCACACATCGAACCGGCCGTCGCGTATCTCTCTCCGTTTCTCGTCGTCTGCGCGCAACCCATGACCGGGCCGGCCGGGCCGTTCATCGGCGTTCGGATCAATCGCGCTCTCTCGGTAAATTCACTGACCAAACCAGCGGCGCGATTCCGACTCTCGCCTCGAGAAGTGGAGGTTCTACCGTTACTGCTCGACGGGAATCATCTCGACCAGGTCGCTACTCGTCTTCATATCACGTCTTCCACGGTCCAAGATCATATTAGGAATATGCTTGAAAAAACAGGGAGCCGTAACCGAAGCGAACTGATCGCGCGCGTGCTTGGATGGGAATCGAGTACTGAATCAGACCGAGCCGCAGCATGTGGACAATGATTCGATCCGAGCGAAGGCTGAACGATCGCGGAGGATCGTGCTCCTAAAGGACAAGGTCGCAATCGTTACGGGCGGCGATACCGGAATCGGACGGGCAATTTCACTCGCACTCGCACGCGAAGGTTCATCCGTCGTGGTGGATTACGTCGGGCATGCCGATCAGGCGACGGCGGTCGTGAAGCAGATCGAAGAATTTGGCGGTAAGGCACGTGCGTTCGAAGCAGACGTGTCGCATCCGGAATACGTTGAAGCCCTCGTTGCAGTAGCCGTACATACCTACGGAGGTCTCGACATTCTCGTTAACAATGCCGGGATCGAAGAAAAGCATCCGTTTTTAGAAACGCCGTTCGACGTCTTTCGTAAGATCGTCGATATTAATTTGGCCGGCGTCTGGCTTTGCAGCCAAAGTGCGGCCCGGCGAATGGTCGAGCAAAAGCGCGGCGGGCGCATCATCAACATCTCATCCGTTCACGAAGACCTCCCGATGCCAACCAACGCACCCTATTGCGCCGCAAAAGGCGGCGTACGAATGTTGATGCGCACGATCGCGCTCGAGCTCGCAAAGCATCAGATTACCGTCAACGATGTCGCACCGGGCGCAGTCGATACACCGATGGATGCGGCGCTCAAAGCCGATCCGACCGAATTCAAAACGTTACTCTCCGAGATTCCACTGGGGCGGATGGCGAGGCCGGACGAGATTGCGAGCTTAGTGGTCTTCCTCGCATCCGATGCTGCCGCGTACATCACGGGGTCGACCTACGTCATCGACGGTGGCATGACGAACCAGGCTGGAAGCCTATGAAGAAGTACGCAGATCTGCCCGGTGTGATCGGAACGGGTAGACGCGGCGTGTATTTCGATATCGACGACCGTCAGGTTTCCGCCGGTAGTACCCTCGGCGGCCCGAAGTGCGTCTGCATCGTAAAATCCACGGGAGCCGTCGAGAAAATCTACTCGAGCGACTTCGGGAAAACACCGATTGGGACGAGCGCACGGGAATCCCGCTCCCGGCCCTGCCGGGACGCTTTCGGTTTCATCCTTCGCATCAAGAGCACTTTTACCAATTATCGAATGGTGCTGAAGTTCGTGAAGATATCTTCGTGCAGAGAGGCAGCCCCCGCGCCACGAACGTGGATCCTCCTGCCGTTTACTTTACGATCGAACTTTCGAACACGACCGATACCACGCTCCACATCGCGACCTACGTCTTCGCTCAACTCCGCGGTGATATGGGCCACGACGTCGTCTCGACATTCGACAAACGCCGCAACGCCATCGTTGCATGGAACCAATCCGATCCGTCGTTCGCCCGGCTCATCACGTACTCGGTACCCGTGACGAGTTGGGAAACGACCATGAACCATGGGAAAGCCATCGCGAGTACGTCGCCCGCGACCGATCCGTTGGGCGTGCTGCATGTGAGCCATGCGCTCCGACCGGGGGTACGGGCAAGCTTCTCTTGCACCGTTACCTTCTCGCTCGAGGGCGAGAAAGCGGCGCTCGGGCTCGTGCGCACGCTCCCCTCCGCAACGGACGCATTTCGCGCCACGCAGTCGTACTATACCGATGTTCTCAATCGCTCGGTCGTGCTTACTCCGGACTCGCAAATCAATGCCGGCGTCATTTGGGCGAAAGCCAACATGTTGCGCACGATGTTGCTCGCGCCGACCGGCTGGAATTTCCAGATTTTGCCGAAGTTTCGCTGCTCTGGTACGCCGAGCATCTCGAGCGGAAAAGTATGGTCATTGAGTATTACGACGTCCGAACGGGGAAGACGGCCGACTACAAGCTCAATATCAACGACAACACACCGCTCCTGATCTTAGCCCTGTGGCACCATTACAACACGACGGGCGATCGGACGTTTCGCAAACGCATCTACGCGGCAGCACGCAAAGCGGCAAACTATATTCTCTCGCAACGCAACGATCAGGGCCTCGTATGGTGCACGGCCGACGGAGTCTCGGACTGGGGTATTTGTGGCTGGCGCAACGTGATCGACGGCTATCGACTCTCGGGAACCACGACCGAAGTACATTCGGAATGCTACGCGGCGCTTTTAACCGTATCGCACATGGCGCGCGAGCTCGGACGGCACAAAGAAAGCGCGACGTTCAAAAGTCACGCCGAGGCACTTCGATCGGCGATCAACGAGCACTTACTCGACCCGACCACCGGCCTCTACTACCTCAATATCGAATCGAACGGAACGCCGCGTGGCGACGTGACGGCCGATCTGATCTTTCCCGTGATGCTCGGCGTCGCAGACGCAACGACGTTCGCCGCCATCATCGCCCGCCTGAGCTTTTCAGAGTTCTGGACCGAAGCCGGCTTGCGCACCGTTCCGCGCAACTCGACCGATTACGGACCGACGCATGGGTACGGTTTGCTCGGCGGGGTTTGGGTCGGTGTTGCGTTTTGGTATGCATTCGCGGCCGCGCGCTTTAATTCCGAGAACATGGCAACCGCACTCGCTCGAGGTTTCGAACATTACGCGAGAGACCCGCGAAAGAATAACACGGTTCCGGGTCAATTTTCGGAATGGCTCCACGGCGAAACCTTAACCAATCAGGGTATGATGCTCTCTCCCTGGTTCCCGCCGCGATATCTGTGGGCGGCGATCGAGGGGGCCGCCGGTCTCGACCTCTCGGCTGGAACGCCGACGATCAATCCCCGATTGCCGCCTCAATGGAAGTGGGTCGGTATCCGAAACGTTCTCTTGGCTGGGAAACGTCTGACGTGGTTCGTCGTTCGTGTCCCCGATTTGCAGCTGTATACCGATGCGCAATTTCGCTGCTCTGACACCTCGCAAGTTTTCGATGAAGACGTCAGCAGCGCGATGTCGATCGAGGGCGACGATGCGGTAGCGATCGGCCTACGGCAGGATACGAGCATTGCGCTCTTCGTCGGAAATACATCGTCGCGTACCCTAACGACGGCTATGGGTCTCACTGGGATTCGTGGCTCGTTCGCAGGGCGTCAATTCAATAGTTTGCGGGGCGAATGGACGGAAATTTCCGCGCTGAGTGCGGGCGCGTTGCAACACGGGATACCGGTCGAATTGGAAGGTCAGGGATTTTGTCTTTTCGAGTTGTCGCAAGATGTTTGATGAGAACCGGGTGACCGCAACAAAGCGAGGTGTTCTCCCGCAAAAGTATTTTGGAATTAGTCAATTCACGACGTGGCCTTGGTCGTTCGAACGCGATCTTCAAGAGTATCCCGCAGCTGGGGCGACGGCCATAGAGGTTTGCGAATTTAAACTCGACCGCGCTGATTATGCGCCGCAACTCCAAGCCATCGGGCCAGCCGGCTTACGCGTTTCATCGGTGCAGACGAGGCTTCACGCGATTTTTCCCGATAGCTTGGCACCGGCACCATTCGATCCCGCGCTACGCATCGAACATATTGCGGCGGCGATGACGCGCATCGCACCGCACGTTCCGGCCAAAACGCCATTTGTCGTCATCACCGGTGCCGCTCCGCGAGGAGATTGCGACCTCGTATTCCGTACGTTGCTCGAAGGACTGCCGACCCTCGCCGATCATGCAGCCGGCCTCGGAATGCGTCTCGCCTTCGAGCCGCTCAATCCCGTGCTCTTCAACACCGATACGTCGATTTGGGGATTGGACGCGGCGCTCGATCTCATCGAGTGTATCGACCATCCGAACTTGGGCGTCTGTCTCGACAGTTGGAACGTTTTCCAAACGCCGAATCTGCTCGAGACAATCGAGCGCGCCCGTGGAAAAATCTTCGTGGTCCAACTCAGCGACTGGCAACGCCCGCGGGCCAATGCCGACCGGCGAAATATCGGTGAGGGCATCATCCCGACGGCCGATATCATCGCGGCCGCGCGGCGCGCGGAATACGACAGTGCCTACGTGCTCGAAATTTTTTCCGAGGAGTCGCTCCCCGACTCCTTATGGCGCGGTGATATCGCTTCGCATCTGCAGCGGAACGCGTCGGCGTTCGAGCAACTGAGCGCGCGAATTTTGCGATGATCGTTCGCGATAACGAAGAGCGACGCCCCCAAAGGCGTGGCGTGCGTGCGTTGCAAGTGCGCAACGCAATCGGACTCGGCCTCACGCTGATACCCGAGCGCGGTCTCGACGCAAGCGAACTGCTGGACGGTGGGATGCCACTCACGTGGTACGGTCCCGGCAATGCGGCTCCGAGCTCGAATCTCGATCCATCGGTCGACGCATTCAATCGGACGTTTTTCGGGGGGTCTCGTCGCGACGTGCGGGATGGATGCGTTCGGCGATGGCCCGACGGCGGCGATCGACGATCGGCTTCAGGGCGGCTTGGCGCTCTCCGTTGCGTATCGGCCCGCACAACTCCCCGCCGACTGCAGCCAACGTTCGCGGCCGGGCGGCAGCCGCCGCGGATCACGCGCTAGCGATGCTCGAACCGGGTGAAGTCCGCGATTACGAACTGCGTTTTTCCATCCGCGCGACACATCGAGGTGAGCAAATTCATGGCCCTTGAGCGCTACGACGTCATCATCATCGGCAGCGGCGCGTCGGCGGCACGCTCGTGCAAACGTTGGCGGCGTCGGGCAAGCGTATTCTTCTGCTCGAGCGCGGCAACTTTCTGCCGCGCGAACTCGAGAACTGGGATCCGAAGGCGGTGTTCGTCGAAAACCGCTACATCTCGAAAGAAACGTGGCTCGACGCCGACGGCAAAGCGTTCCAACCACAAATCCACTATTTCGTCGGCGGTACGACCAAGGTCTACGGCGCCGCGCTGTATCGCTTGCGGCCGGCGGATTTCGGCGAGGTACGCCACGTCGATGGCATCTCGCCCGCGTGGCCGCTGACCTATGATGAATTCGAGCCATATTACACGAAGGCCGAATCGCTCTATTAGGTGCACGGGAACCGTGGCGAGGATCCGACGGAAGGCCACGCGAGTCGGCCCTATCCCTGGCCCGCCGTCTCGCACGAACCGCGCATGGCACAACTTTTCACCGACTTGCAATCCGGCAGCTATCACCCCTTTCATGCTCCCTGCGGCATCCTGCTCGACGAAGCAGGGCTAACGCGTTCGGCTTCGCACTCGCAACCGGAGTCGACGCCGTCGGCGTCGCGCCCGCACTCGACGACGGAAAGAGCGCAACGGCGAGCGCGACGAGCTGTGCGATGCGCGCGGTCGTGAGTCGGATCATGCACGGCTCCCATTCGGACGGCAAACGCAAGCGCTGCCGTATCCCAAAATGCCCGGGGTTAGAGCCGAAAGCGCCGCAAGACAGGCCCGATCGAGAGGCCTTGCACGACGAGCGTGAACGCGACGACGGCGAATACCGCATCGATCACTTCGGCTCGGTACGGGACGGAGATGGGAATGGTCAGCGCGAGCGCGAGCGAGAGCGCGCCGCGCATCCCCGAGAGAAAGACGATGCCGCGCCAGCCCCGCTGCGTGATACCGAGCAGCGGCAGCGCGCCATAGGCGAGTACCGCGCGCGAGACGAGGACCGCCGCAATCGCGACGAGCGCGAGGAGCGGTTCGTGAAAGATCCGACCGAATTCGATTCGCAAGCCGAGCAGCAAGAATACCAGCGAGTTTGCGATAAACGCAAGGGCCCCCCAAAAGCGATCGATTTCGAGCGTCGTTTCCTCATCGGCTGGAAATCCGGGAAACGCGCGCAGCGCCACGCCGACGACGAGCGCTGCAAAGATACCCGACGCGCCGAAGCGATCTGCTGCGAGGTAGGCCGCAAAGGCCGCGACGAGGCTCGCGCAGATCTGCAGCGGTGCGTCGCGCACGGTGCGCATTCCGAAGGCCACGATCGCGGCTGCCGCGAGGCCGATGACGATGCCCGCGACACTGCCGCCCGCGGCGTGGAGAACGATGGTCGTCGTGTCGGGATGCTGCACCGCGAGAACGGCGACGACCGCGCTATAGAGCACGACGGCGATGCCGTCGTTGCAGAGCGATTCGCCCTCGACGATCGTGCTAAGCTCCTCCGGCGCCGAAAGTTCTTTGAACGCGGCGGTGACGGCGATCGGATCGGTCGCCGAGACGATCGCACCGAGCAGCAATGCCTGCGTGAACGGCAGCGCGTGAACGAGCCAGAGTGCGACGGCAACCGAGAACGCCGTAATCGCGACACCGGGCACCGCGAGAAACGCGATCGGTCGCCAGTAGCGTCGCAGGTGCGCGAGATCGAGATGCCATGCAGCCTCGAAGATGAGCGTCGGCAGGAGCACCGTAAGCAGCGACGGCGCGAAGACGGACGCCGCCGGTGTTCGCAACGGCAACGTTACGAGCAACAGCGCGACGGCATATGGCACGCGCAACTTCCCGGCGATCGCGCCGACCACGACGGCTGCCGCGAGCAACGCGACGACGAGTTCCGCGCTCGATCGATAGGCGTCCATCGGCGGCCCTAGCCTTCAACCGATGCGCGCGCTGGCCTCGCGTCGTCGGCGACGGCGATGCGGAGTTCGCGGACGATCGCCGATGGTTCGATGTGCCGTACGGATTCGCGATCGGCGGTACCGAGATTCGCGTCGACCGTGTCGTCGATGCGGCGTAGAAATGCCACGAGTGACGGCCGTAGCGGCGGTGCGACGATCGACTCGAGATCGACGACGATCTCACGCATGCGCCGCATGACGTGGAGCGAGCCGCTCCCATAGAGTAAAATCTCTTCGAGCGCGTGGTCGAGCACGTTTTCCCACGATGGCCGCGGGACGAAAACACGCGGGACGCTCGCGCCGTCGCAATACACGTCTCGCAGCGGTAACGCTTCGGCGAAGCGGTAGCGCAATTCGTGAATCCGATCGAGCACTTGCACCGCCGTCGTCGGGTCGTTGATGCCGGGCGACAGCGCCTTGTCGGCAACGTCAACCAGCTGCCGGAAACCGAACAGGGGGTCTTCACGCATCGTGCGCTCGCGCTCGAGAGACACACATCCGGCGAGCCGTCGGAGATCTTCGTATTGGAGCGGCGGTGGTGCCCACACGAGCATCGTCGCGGTATCGGAGCGCACGAAATCTCCCGCAAGCGGTAACACCTCGACGATCGCCTGCGTGCGCTCGGCGATGGCGAGGATCGCAGGCTCGTCGACGCTCGCGACGAGGCCGTAGTTTCCCGCAACCACGTTTTGCGGAGGCGTTGCGGGCCGCTCGAAGGGAGCCGGATCGTACCGATCCGCCGCAAGCCGGGAGAGACAATCCCGTGTTTCCGTCGCGGCAATTTCGATGATCGTGACTGGCCGAATGCGCTGGACGATGTGATTGAGGTATGTGACAAACATGGCAAGACTGAGCCACACGAGGCTAATCCCGACATAGACCGAGAGCCCCGGTACGAACGAGTGGCCCGGCTCTTCGCGGATCTCGCGCAGCACGAGGATCGCATACGCGAAGGTCGCGATGAAGGTTCCGAGCGCCGTTTGGATGACGCGATCTCGGAAGAATCCGCGCAACACGCGTGGTGAATACTGACTACTCGCGAGTTGTAAAACGACGATCGTCGATGAGAACACCATTCCGATGAACGTGATCATCGAGCCTGCGATCGTCGAAAGCATCTGTCGCGCACCCGAGGACGAGCCGCCATAGACGAACCACGCGTCGCTTCGCGTACCGAATGTCTGGTCGTAGAGGAGCAGCCCTCGTGCGACCGCGACGACCGCAACGAACGCGATGAGCGGTATGAGCCAGAAATTGCTGGCGTGCGCATCTTGCAGGCGTCCGAGTCTCCCTTTCAATTTCCAGCGCTTTCATTCGCCACACCGGCTGCGGGCGCGGTAGCGATCCGAAGGAAGATGAACCTTACGCCGTAGTGTTCCATACGTTCCCGTTCGAGCTGTAGTGCTGGAGCGGCCCCTATTCCGACGGGCAACGCCGCTCGTCTCCGAAGGCATAGGCATGCGACCGACGCGTCGTCGCTCTTGCTTTCGCGTTGCCGTGGTACATTTGGCGATCGCGGAGCCCGCCGGTTCTCCGTTGGCATCTCGGTCGTTCCTGCGAATCGTGCGCGGTACCGTCCGTCGTACCCACGCGCACGTTCTGTCGAACATCGCCATAAGAGGCACGACCGAGCCGTTCCGAAAAACATCGGTCATGCAGCTGCGGTTCGTACGTGTGGCCCTTTTTTGTGTGTTGTTCGCGTGCCTCGGCTGGGGCAGAACCGCCGTCGCCGATACGATAGCCCCGCTGTTGTTGCAAGATCCCACGATCAGTAAGACGCGAATCGCCTTCGCCTTTGGGGGCGACATCTGGACGGTTGCACGAGCCGGCGGTGACGCGCGACGGCTCGTCACAGGATTCAATCTCGAGACGAAGCCCATCTTTTCACCCGACGGATCGACGGTTGCGTTCAGCGGTACGTACGACGGGATTACGAGCGTCTACGTCGTTTCGGCCGACGGCGGCGAGCCGCGGCGGCTCACGTCGCATCCCGACGCCGCAATGGCCGTGGGCTGGACGCCGGATGGCAAAAGCGTGCTCTTTCGGTCTGCTGCGATGAGCCCGACGGATCCCAACTCGCTCTTCACGGTTCCCGCGACCGGTGGGTTTCCGACGCGCTTGCCGCTCCCGATGGCCGAGACCGGCGCCTACGCACCCGACGGCACACACATCGCGTACGTTCCAAACTTTCGGTGGGAGCCGTTTTGGAAGGGCTACCGCGGCGGGCAGACGACGCCGATCTACGTCGCAAACCTCGCCGACTCGAGCGTCGTAAAGGTTCCGCGCGAGAATTCTAACGACGACTCTCCGATGTGGATCGGTAAAGAGGTTTACTTTCTCTCCGATCGCGGTGGTCCGGTCACACTCTATGCCTACGACACGCAGAGCAAGGCGGTTACGCGCGCGATACCGGCCGCCGGTTTCGATATTACGTCGGCGTCGGCCGGGCCGGGTGCGATCGTCTATTCGCAATTCGGCGCCCTGCGCGTCTACGACGTGCAAACGCACGTAACGACGCCGATCGCGGTTCGCGTCGCCGCCGACCTCCCGCAGGTGCGACCGCACTGGGTCCATGTCGGCGAACGGATCGAGAGCGCGAGCCTCTCACCCTCCGGGGTGCGCGCCGTCTTCGAGGCGCACGGCCAGATCATGACGGTGCCGACCGAACACGGCACGATCCGTAATATCAGCGATGCGCCACATACGGCGAACCGCGATCCCGCGTGGTCGCCCGACGGGACGTCGATCGCATATTTTTCCGATGCGTCGGGTGAATACGCGCTCACGATTCGCGACCAGCGCGGCCTCATGCCCGCCCGCGTGATTCCACTCGGTCCAAAGGCGTCGTATTTTTACGCACCCCTTTGGTCGCCCGATAGTAAGAAGATCGTCTATAGCGACAAACACCTCAACTTGTACTACGTCGATATCGAGCATCCGACGCCGGTCAAAGTCGCGACGGCACCGACCGAAGGCTTCGGGGCGAGCAGCTTCGATGCGGCGTGGTCGCCCGATAGCCGTTGGCTCGCGTACACGAATGAGTTACCGAACGTGCTGAGTGCGGCATTCGTGTACGATCTCAACGAGCATCGCTCGCACCAGGTGACGGATGGTATGAGCAGCGTCCGCCACCCGAGCTTCGATGCGAGTGGTAAGTACCTGTACTTCGTTGCGAGTACGAACGTCGGGCCGACGGGTTACGGGCTCGACATGACGAGCGACGAGCATCCCGTGAGCAGTTCGGTGTACGCCGCCGTTTTGCGCCGCGATCTCGAGTCGCCGGTCAAGCCGCAGAGCGACGACGAGACGGCGAAAAAGGCGCCCGACCCGAGCGACGAGCCGAAGCCCGTCGCGACACCCGCTCCGACCGCGACGAAAAAACCCGCGCCTGCAAAGGTCGTGACGACGATCGATTTCGAGGGCATCCTCCAGCGAATCGTCGCACTCCCGATTCCCGAGGCGAACTACGTCGCACTCGCGACGGGGAAAGCGGGAGAGCTCTTCCTAACGGCAGCGCCGCTTGCGAAGAACGATCCCGGCCCGACGCGGCTCGCCGTCTCGAAGTTCGACATGACCACGCGCAAGGTCACGCCGTTTGCGGCCGGCATCTCCGCGTTCGTTCTTGCGGCCAACGGCGAAAAGGCGCTCTACGCGCAAAATCGGCACTGGTTCGTCGTGCCGACGGCGAAACCGGCGGAGGCCGGCTCGGGCGCGCTCGATACGAGTGGAATGGAAGTTTTCGTCGATCCGCGCGCCGATTGGAAGCAGATGTATCACGAGGTCTGGCGCATCGAGCGCGACTTCTTTTACGACCCGCACTATCACGGTCTCGATCTCGTCGCGGCGGAAAAGCGCTTCGAGCCCTATCTCGCCGGTGTGAGCTCGCGCAGCGACCTCAATTTTCTCTTCGAAGAGATGCTGAGTTATCTCTCGGTCGGACATATGTTCGTCAGCGGCGGCGAACAGCCGCATGACGAACGCGCGAGCGTCGGGCTGCTCGGTGCCGATTATGCGATCGAAAACGGCCGCTTCCGTTTCGCAAAAATCTACAGCGGTGAAAATTGGAACCCCACCTACTCAGCTCCGCTCACCCAGCCAGGGGCGAATGTCAGCGTCGGCGACTATCTCATCGCCGTCAACGCACACCGCCTTGTGGCGACGGACGATCTCTACGCGGCGTTCTCGGAGACGTCGGGCAAGCAGACCGTCATCACGGTCGCACCGCACCCCGATGGTTCCGGTAAGCGCGACGTTACCGTCGTACCGGTTGCAAATGAATTCGCGCTACGCAATCTCGATTGGATCGAAAATAATCGTCGGAAAGTCGACGAGATGAGCGGCGGAAAACTCGCCTACGTGTACCTTCCGGACACGGGTTACGGCGGCTTCACGAATTTCAACCGCTACTTCTTCGCGCAGGTGGGCAAAGCAGGCGTGATTATCGACGAACGCTTCAATCACGGGGGCCAGATCGCCGACTACGTCGTCGACTATCTGAGCCGCAAACCGCATAGCGTGATTCAAGGCCGAGATGGGAAGCTGCTCGTCGATCCGCCACTCGCGATCTATGGCCCTAAGGTGATGCTCATCAACCAGTTCGCAGGCTCGGGTGGCGACGCGCTGCCGTGGTACTTCCGCAAGGAAAAACTCGGGCCACTCGTCGGCGTTCGGACGTGGGGCGGACTCGTTGGGATCGGCGGCTATCCGCCGCTCATCGACGGTGGCTCCGTGACGGCGCCCCGCGTCGCAATCGGCGGACTCGGCGGTCAGTGGGAAGTTGAGGGCCACGGAATCGCCCCCGATCTCGAAGTGGTGCAAGACCCCAAACTCGTCCGCGAGGGTCACGATCCGCAACTTGAGGCCGGCGTCAAACGCGCGCTCGAGATGCTACGCGAGCATCCCACGCCGACCTACGTGCATCCGCCGTATCCCGATTACAAACCCGTGTTGCCGAAGTAGGCGGTTAGAGCGCTTCGCGCACGCGAGCGATTGGAATGTCGTGGTCGATGCCGAAGCGCTCCCACGTCGCCGAATCTTCGCCGGCGAACGCACGCGCGAAATCGCTTCCGAGTTCGCGAACGAGCGTGGCCTCGAAATGCGGCTCGAGTGCGGCGACGGCGATCCACGCATCGCGCGCGCGGTAGAGCGCGTACGTCGAACGTGCGCCGCCGAGCGCGCCGGTCCGAATCGTGAGTCCGTAGCGCAATGGTGCCGCGAACGATTCTGCTGCGTCGCGAAGCGCGATATCGGTTCGTGCGCCATGACCGCATGCGGTACGACGGAGCAGGAGTGCGAGCGCGGCACTGACCGCGCGTTCCGCACCGCCCATATCGGCAACCAAGATCCGCGGCAGCGCCGGCGGTTCGAGCAATCCGGCTTGTGCCGCGTAGGTAAGATCGTGTCCCGGCCGTTCGTCGTGTGGCGCGCTTTCGCCGACGATCGCGACGTGAACGAGTTGCGAATACGCTGCATGCAACACATTCCAGCCGAGCCCGATGCGTACGAGCGAGGACGGTCGGGACGACGTCAACAGAACATCCGTCTCGGCGAGAAGCGCGTCGAGCGCCACGCGATCGCTCGGCACTTTGAGATCGAGAACGACGCGTTCGACATCGCGGTGTAAAGCCGCGTACCACGCGGGCGCGGCTCGCGCGAGCGGATCACCGTGCGGCGATTCGACCTTCGTGACGCGCGCACCGAGATCGCGCAGACGCGAGGCCGCGAGCGGTCCCGGGATATTCGGCGCGAGCGAGAGGACGCGCGTGCCCGCGAGTGCGAGCGCGAGATCCGATGCGTCAGCCATGGTTTCGAACCGTACCATCACGACGGGGCCGAGGCCTTCGAACGCGAAAGCGCCGCGAATGAGCGACGTCTACATATACGAGGCCGTGCGGACGCCGCGCGGCCGCGGTAAACGCGATGGAAGTCTGCACGGCGTCACGCCGACGCAACTCGCCGCGCAAGCCCTCGCGGCACTGCGCGATCGCACGGCGCTCGATACATCGCTCGTCGACGACGTCGTGCTCGGCTGCGTCGAACCGCACGGCGAACAGGGGGGCGATATCGCACGGACGGCCGCAATCGTCGCGGGCTTTGCCGAGACGGTCTCGGGCGTGCAGATAAACCGCTTCTGCGCATCTGGACTCGAAGCGCTCAATATGGCTGCCGCGAAAGTCGCGTTCGGCGAAGCGGATTTCGCGATCGGCGGCGGCGTCGAATCGCTCTCGCGCGTGCCGATCGGATCGTCGGGCATGCCGCTCGCCGTCGATCCCGCACTCGCGTCGTGCATGGGGTTCGTGCCGCAAGGCATCTCGGCCGACCTCATCGCGACGCTCCACGGCTTCTCGCGCGCCGACGTCGACACGTTCGCACTCGCCTCGCAGGAACGCACCGCCGTCGCCCAGCGCGACACGCGCTTCGCACGGTCCGTGATCTCGGTCGTCGATGGGAATGGTAAGGTCCTATTGGATCGTGACGAATTTCCGCGGCCGCAAACGACGCTCGCGACGCTC
Organism: Vulcanimicrobiota bacterium; assembly: GCA_031420415.1. GTDB lineage: Bacteria > Vulcanimicrobiota > Vulcanimicrobiia > Vulcanimicrobiales > Vulcanimicrobiaceae > JANYGA01. The sequence goes on along the minus strand of JANOMT010000021.1, from coordinate 15,690 downwards.
GGTGCACTCGTACCGTCCTTTGCGAAGATGGGCGATCTCGGCTTCGATGCCGTCGCGATCGGTAAGTATCCGCAAGTCGAGCGCATCGATCACGTGCACACCGCGGGTAACTCCTCGGGCATCGTCGATGGCGCGGCGGCTATCCTCGTCGGCACGCGCGCGGCGGGCGAACGTACGGGATTGCGTCCGCGCGCGCGCATTCGCGCGACGGCGACCGTCGGCTCCGAACCCACGATCATGCTCACGGGCCCCGTGCCCGCCGCGCGCAAGGCGCTCGCGAAAGCCGGGATGACGTTTGCGGATATCGATCTCTTCGAAGTCAACGAAGCCTTTGCAGCCGTACCGCTGCTCTTCATGGCGGAGACGGGAGTTTCGCACGATCGCATCAACGTCAACGGCGGCGCGATCGCGCTCGGCCATCCGCTCGGTGCGACGGGCGCGATGCTCGTCGGAACGTTACTCGACGAACTCGAACGGCGTGGATTGCAGACGGGCCTCGTCACGCTTTGCGTCGGCGGCGGGATGGGCATCGCGACGATCGTGGAGCGCGTATGAGCGACCGCGATATCGTCGCGCTTCGGGATTCTACGGGCATCGTCACGATCGCGTGGGATCTCCAAGATCGCGCGGTCAACGTGCTCACACAGCAGAGTGTGGCGGCATTTTCCGATGGGATCGAACGTGCACTCGGCGACGAAACGGTCGTCGGCATCATCGTCGCCTCGCGTAAACGCGACTTTCTGGCGGGCCTCGATCTCGCATCGGTCGAGCTCGAAAAACTCGATCTCGTCGCGGATGCGGTCGACGCGTTTCGCGTCCTGACGCGACGCATGGAGACGGGCGGCAAACCGATCGTCGCGACACTCGGCGGATCCGCGCTCGGCGGCGGTGCGGAGCTCGCGCTCGGATGTCACTATCGGATCGGTGCGAACGATGCGCCGCGCGCGCGCTTCGGATTTCCCGAAGTGACGCTCGGCTTACTGCCGGGCGCCGGCGGAACGCAGCGCGTTCCGCGACTTTGTGGCGTTGCGGCGAGTCTTCCAATTTTGCTCGAAGGCAAGCGACTGACGTTTGAAGCTGCGCTCGCGGCTGGGCTCATCGATGAGCTCGCGCCTTCGGTGGAGATGCACGCACGAGCGCACGCCTGGATTCTCGCGCACCGCGACGCGAGCGCGCAGTGGGATACGAAGGGCTTTCGGATGCCGGGCGGTGCGACGCAATCGCCCGCGATTTCCGATACGTTCGCGAGCGCGAACGCGATGTTGCAGAAGAAAACGTGGGGCAATTATCCCGCACCGCACGCGATTCTTTCGGCGGTATACGAAGGTACGCTCGTCGATATCGACGCAGGCCTCAAGATCGAAGGCGCGTACTTTCGGAGGTTGCTCGCGGGTCCCGAGGCGCGCGCGATGGTCAAGACGCTTTTCTTTAGCGTGGGTCGCGCGAACAAACTCGAGATGCGCTCCGCATCGGCACGGCGCGCGACGTTCGCGCACGTCGGTGTACTCGGTGCCGGCATGATGGGCGCGGGCATCGCACTTGCGGCCGCAAACGCGGGCGCACGCGTGACCCTGATCGATTGCGACCTCGCAATCGCAGAGAAGACCGCAGCGCTCGCACCCGCGCGCATTACGGCGACGACCGAGTACGCGCAACTCACCGACGCGGATCTCGTCATCGAAGCGGTCACCGAAGATCGTGCGATCAAAGCCGATGTGACGCAACGTGCCGAGGGCATGCTCCCCGCGCGCGCGGTCTTCGGCTCGAACACCTCGACGTTGCCGATCGGATCGCTCTCCACGGCGAGCGCGCAACCGGAGCGCTTTATCGGCATGCACTTCTTCTCACCCGTGGATCGGATGCCGCTCGTCGAGATCATTCGCAGCACGCAGACGAGCGACGAAACCCTCGCCGCCGCACTGGATTTCGTGCGCTTCCTCGGCAAGACACCGATCGTCGTGCACGACGGGCGCGGTTTCTTCACCAGTCGCGTCTTCGCGACATACGTTCACGAAGGGCTCGCGATGTTGCGCGAAGGCGTTCCGCCCGCTCTCATCGAGAATGCCGGTCGCCTCGCGGGGATGGCCGTCGGTCCGCTCGCGGTTGCCGATGAGGTGAGCCTCTCGCTCATGGCTAACGGCATCGCGCAAACCAAAGCCGATCTCGGGAGCGCGTACGTTGCGGGTCCAGCCGACGACGTCATCGATCTCTTCGTGCGCGTCCTCGATCGCCCGGGTAAGGCTTCAGGTCGTGGCATCTATGCGTATCCGACCGATGGAAAGAAACGCTTGTGGAGCGGACTCTCCACGGCCGTCGCGCCGCCCACAAATCCACTCGATGTCGGAACCGTCCGCGACCGTCTGCTCTACGTGCAGACATGCGAGGCGATGCGCGCGCGCATCGACGGCATCATCGACGATCCCGCGATGGGCGATGTCGGCTCGATTTTAGGATGGGGCTTCCCGGCATTTACGGGCGGCGTCTTTTCCTACGTCGATTACATCGGTGCTGAAGTTTTCGAACGGCGCGCGGCCGAGCTTGCCGTGCGGTTCGGCCCGCGTTTCGCACCGGCAGCGGTCGCGGTGGCGCGATGAAACTCGCACCGACCGCTGCCGCGCTAGCGGCAATCGATGGCAAAGCGCGTCGCGCCACCGTTCCGCGCGCGTCGCACGGGACGTGGGCACCCGCGACCGACCGCCCCGACCCAAATGCGCTCATCGCGGCATCGGCCGAGGGTCGCTTCGCAGCGCTCTTACCGCTCCGCAAAGAACGCATGGGATCGAGCCCTTTTGCCTTCTTCCGCGGCAGCGCGATGGTCATGGCAGCCGACCTCGCATCGACACCCGTTTCGGGCATCACGGTCCAAACGTGCGGTGACGCGCACTGTATGAACTTCGGTGGTTTTGCAACGCCCGAGCGTAACGTCGTCTTCGACGTCAATGACTTCGACGAAACGCTCCCGGGCCCGTGGGAGTGGGATATCAAACGCTTGGTCACGAGCGTGACGATCGCCGCGCGCCACAACGGGATGAAACCGCGCGACGTTGCGGCTGCGACACTCGCGACGGCGTCGGCGTACCGCAACCGCATGGCGCAACTCGCAGCGATGCCCGCACTCGACGTCTGGTACACGCGGATCGAAGCCGCACGCATTCTCGATGATGCCGTCGAGCCACCCGAACGACGCTTGCGCGCGGTGATCGTCGAGCCCGAAGCGACGCGGCCGATCCTCGCACTCACGGAAAAACTCACCGAACGCGCGCCCGATGGCACGTGGCGCTTCCGCGACGATCCGCCGCTCCTCTTTCACGATCCCGAGATCGGCTCGGAAAATTTCGATATCGAGGCGATCTTCACGTCGTACGCCACAACCTTGCGCGACGATATCGCGGAGCTCTTCTCGCGTTATACGATCATCGATGCGGCGATCAAAGTCGTCGGCGTCGGAAGCGTCGGGACGCATTGCGGTATCGCGCTCCTCGCGGCAGACGATCACGACCCGCTGCTCCTGCAGATCAAAGAAGCGGGCGTCTCCGCATTAGAAGCCTATCTTCCGCACAGTCGGTACGCGCATGCAGGCGAGCGCGTCGTGCGCGGCCAGCGCCTTTTGCAAACCGCGAGTGACGTTTTTCTCGGGTGGGGCAACTCGGGCACGCGCTCGTTCTATATTCGCCAATTCAAAGATATGAAGGCTTCGGCCGATCTCGATGGTGTTTCGGCGGCAGCGCTCACCGAGTACGCCGAATTCTGCGCCTTCGCGCTCGCGCACGCTCACGCGCGCTCCGGCAACGCCGCCGCTATCGCCGGCTATCTCGGAAAGAGCGCGACGTTCGATCGCGCGCTGGTGACGTTCGCAACGACGTACGCCGATGTTGCGGAAGCCGATTATCATGCTTTCGTGACCACAACGACGCCCGCGACGGTGGTGACGAAGCGGCGTAAACGGTAGACCGTTTCCGCGCACGTCGCCACGTCGTGGTCGATCGCGCCACTCGTACCCGCGGATACCGGGCGTCGCACTTTCGTCACGCGCCGTGAGCGGTGCGAGATCGTAACGAAGTTCGATCGTTTTAAGGATCGAGGTCACTTCATCGTTCGAGTGGTCGACGAAACCACGTTTGGCGAAGGGCGAGATGAAGATCGCGGGGACGCGCGTCGAGGGCCCGAAGCGGTCCACGGGGAGCGGCGCCGCATGGTCGTAATGGCCGCCGGCCTCGTCGTTAAAGATCACGACGAGCGTATCTTTCCATGCCGGGCTCATCTGGATTTGGCTCACGAGATTCGCGACGAACATTTGCCCCTGCGCGATGTTCGCATAACCCGGGTGTTCGTTATTGTCACCGATCGGCTTGACCCAAGAAACGGCCGGAAGCGAGTTGCTCTTGAGATCGGTCAGGAAGTTCGAATCATCGACGATGTGCGCCGCGCCCACTTGGCCCGGCGCGTCGTTCGCGAAGTAGAGATATGATTGGTGATGCGGTTGAAAATTGGGATCCGCCGTGCCCGCGAGGGCGTTGTTGAGCCCGCCGGCATAAAACTTCCACGGTACGTTCGCGGCCGTGAGGCGATCGCCGAGCGGATACTGCGTCGTATATGCCGTGTTCACGAGAAAGCCGTCGGGCGTCGCGCGGCCCTCTTTGCCACCGATAACGGTGGGGACGCCGTTCGCATCGACCGGTTCGACCTTCCCAGGGGGGATCGCGCTTAGCGGAATTTGCAGCATACAGGCGCACGCGGCGTACATATTATCGAGGAACGAACCACCGAACGACGACTGGTGGAAATTGTCGGCGATCGTGTACTGCTGGGCGAGCTTACCTTCGGGCATATTCGTCGTATCGAAATAGCCGAACGAGAGCGCGCCTTTGTTATCGGCCGGATCTGCGAGGTATTTGTCCATCCGCCCACCGTCGATCTGGACCTGCTACTGTTGATGCTCGTGGCGTTTGCGTATCCGTTCACCCCGGGAAAGTTCCCGTAAAGCGAACCGAAGCCCAAATTTTCTTGATAAATAATGATGATGTGGTTAATTTTTCGTTTGAACGCCGTCAGTTGTGCGAGCGAGGTACCGGCTATGGCGTAGAAAGCGACCACTTTGAGGCCGCGCTCGAAAAATGCGCTCATCGTCATAGCCTACCGGGAAAATCTTAAGCCCTTTTTAAGCGCAAATTAAGTGACGGGAAAGCCGGATTCCAAATTTTGATCGAATTATAGAACCAATACCAGCTTTCGTGCGTTCTGTCGGGTGCCACTACTCTATCGAAAAGGTTACCAATGCACATTCGTACCTCCGCCGCGGCGCTCGCCGTTGCCGTCCTCCTCGGTTCTGCCGGTTCCGCATTCGCGGCCGAAAAAATGGAAAAGGGCGACAAAATGGACAAGCCCGCCATGATGATGTCGAATCCGATGGTCGGCGGTCACGCGATGCTCGTTACCAAAGACATCGTCTCCAACGCCGTCAATTCCGACGACAACAAGACCCTCGTCGCCGCTGTTAAGGCCGCCGGTCTCGTTGCGGCACTCCAGGGCCCGGGCCCGCTTACGGTCTTCGCGCCGACCGATGAAGCGTTCGCTCGTCTTCCCGCCGGTACGGTCGACACGCTCGTTAAGCCCGAGAACAAAGCCACGCTGACGAAGATCCTCACGTATCACGTCGTCGCCGGTAAGTACGACTTCAAGGCACTCGCCGAAGCGATCGAAGACGGCAAAGGCAAAGCTTCGCTCAAGACACTCCAGGGCGAAACGCTGCTCGCGCAGATGAACGGTCCGCGCAACATCACGATCACCGACTCCAAGGGCAACATCGCGCAGATCAATACCTACGATGTTTACCAGAGCAACGGCGTCATCCAGGTCATCGACAAAGTCCTGATGCCCTAACCTTCGCGCTCGCGCGAAGAATCGAAAGCCGTTGCCTCCGGGCGGCGGCTTCTTTTCTTTCGATCGAGGCGGAGCTCGCTCGATCGGTTCGAAAGCCGAGGAGCCATGACCGCAGAAGAAATCAACCCTTACCTCGACCATATGGTCGCCGTCTATCTCCAGTCTGGTGCGAGCCTCACCGGAACGCTCGCACGCATCGAACCACATGCTGGCCCTTTGGCGTATCACGTCGTGAGCGTCGATGGAGAAGTGCCCCCGGTGCTCGTAACGGCCTCTGAGATCGAGCGCATCGAAGGCTAAGACTTCCGCGCAGCACTTGCCGCCGCCGCCGCCGATATTTGTCTACAAACATGACGTTTATCGAGAAAGCAATCGGGATTGGGAGCCGACGCGTCTACTCACCAGGTTTGCATCACACCTGGAAAGGCGCATCATGTTCGCGGGTTTTCTTTTTGCAGCGATGCTCGTCCCGGGCGATGCGGGCGCATCGGCGGCAATCGCAGGACCGTGCGCGACTGCGTTACCGATGGCTCGGCTCGAGAAGGCGTCGCTCCAAACCACTTCCCTCGCGACACCGTCTCCCTGTGCGAGCGACGCCGCAACGTTGCGTGAGATCGGTAAGATCAGCACGTCCGGACGAATCACGAATCTCATCGGCAAGGCGTCGTCGGCCGCCGAAGGATTCGTCGGTCATGCCGAACTCGAACGTCGCCCGATATTACGGCCCGGCGAATTGCTGGAAACGGTTCCCGGGGTCGTCATCTCGCAGCATTCCGGCGAAGGCAAAGCTAACCAGTACTATTTGCGTGGCTTCAATCTCGACCACGGCACCGATATTGCGATCTCGATCGGTGGTATTCCGGCGAACATGCGCACGCACGCGCACGGTCAAGGCTATAGCGATATCAATTGGCTGATTCCGGAAACGGTGAATTTCGTCAATTATCGCAAAGGCACGTATTTCGCCGATCAAGGCGATTTCTCGACCGCGGGTGCGGTGAGCATGACGTACTTCAACACATTGCCACACGAGATCGCGAGTATCAGCGGCGGTCCGCACGGCCAAGCACGGCTATTGCTGGCATCTTCGCCGGCGGTCGGGGCCGGGAGCCGTCTCCTTTACGCGCTCGAGTACGGCCACGAAGACAACACGGCGGTCGCACCCGATAATTACCGCAAGTACAACGCGCTCGTTCGCTATAGCCACGTCGTTCGCGACGGTATCGTTGGCGTCACGCTCCAGGGTTATGACGCGCGCTGGAATTCGTCGGATCAAATTCCGCTTCGTGCCGTGCAACGCGGCGATATCGGTCGCTTCGGACAGCTCGACCCGACCGACGGCGGCCGCACGCATCGGTACGCCCTCTCGACCGATTTCGAACGCGATACGGCATCGACGAATACGAAGATCAACGCGTACGCCCTCGATTACAGCCTGCGCCTCTTCTCGGATTTCACGTATTTTTTGAACGATCCGCAGCACATGGATCAATTCGAACAGACCGACCAGCGCCTGGTAACGGGCATAAACGCGAGCCAGACGTTCAAGACGCCGGCGACCGAAACGACGATCGGTTACCAGATGCGCAACGACAATATTACACCCGTAAACCTTTATGCGACGCAGAGTCGACGGATACTCTCGACGATGCGCTCGGATCGGGTCGTCGAAACGAGCAACGCGTTCTTCGCGCAGACGGCCATCCATCTCTCGAAGCAATTGCGCTTCACGGCCGGACTTCGTGGCGACCAATATACGTTCGACGTAACAGATTTACGCGCGGAAAATTCCGGCATCGTGAAAGCGGGCATCGTCAGCCCGAAATTCACGCTCGCGTACGAACCAAACGCGAGAGTCGAACTCTACGCCGATTACGGTCAAGGATTTCATAGCAACGATGCCCGCGGCATCGCCGAGCGCGTCGATCCCGGAACGGGTGCGACGACCGACCCCGGCACGGGCCAGATCGTACGAGGAGCGACGCCACTCGTCCGTGCACAAGGCGCGGAATTCGGGGCGCGTTTCGCTCCGAGCAGCAAACTTCGTACGACGGTCTCACTCTGGAATCTCTTGCTCGGTTCGGAGTTGATCTTTCAAGGCGATGCGGGTACGACGACGCCGGGTCGCCCGAGCCACCGCCGTGGCCTCGAGTTTGCGAATTATTGGTCGCCGACGCCGGAGTTAACGTTCGATTTCGATTACTCGACATCGTCGTCGAAGTTTACCAACTTCGATCCGGTCGGGCAGCTCGTTCCGGGCTCCGTACGGGACGTACTCACCTTCGGCGTGAGCGCCGAAAAAGCGAAGAGCTTCGGCGGTATTCGGATGCGCTATTTCGGCCCGCGGCCGCTCGTCGAGGACGGAACCGCCGCTTCGAACCCGACGACGACCCTCTATCTCGAGGCGGGAATGAAGCCGATGAAAAATATGCGCATCGGGCTCGACGTCTTCAACCTACTCGACACGAAGGCGAGCGACATCGATTATTACTACAACTCGTCGATCCCGAGTGACCCCGCGACCACAAAACCAGGATATATGGGTACGTGCCCGATCGCAACGTGCGGCGCGGGCGTGGCCGACGTCCACTTCCATCCGATCGAACGTCGCCTCATCCGATTCACGCTCACGCAACAATTCTAGAAAGTCGACCGTAGCCTGAAACGACTCGCCTTTTCGCCACGTGCCTTCGCACAGATTCTCGACGATGGCGCCGAGAACGTCCGTGCGAAAGTCGTGGCGATCTACACGATCCTCATCATCGCAAACGTCGGCGCCTGGGTGCTCGCGTTCGTCGCGTTTTCGACACGGCCGCTCTTACTCGGCACCGCGCTCATTGCGTATACGTTTGGGTTGCGACATGCGGTCGACGCCGATCATATCTCGGCGATCGATAACGTGACGCGCAAACTCATGCAGGCGGGCAAAAGACCTGTCGCCGTCGGCTTCTTCTTTTCACTCGGACACTCGACGGTCGTGGTGTTACTCACGGTCGGCATCGCCGTTGCGACCGTCGTCGTCAAATCGACGATCCCGAGTTTACAGAGTGTCGGCGGCGTGATCGGGACATCGGTCTCGGCGCTCTTTCTCTTCGCGATCGCGGCGCTCAACATCGTCGTCTTCCTCGGCGTGTACGAGGCGTTCCGGCGCGTGCGCCGCGGCGAACTCTACGACGACGTTTCGATCGACGCGTACCTCGCCGATCGCGGGCTCATGGGGCGATTTTTCAAGCCGCTCATGCGTTTCATCAGCAAGAGCTGGCACATGTATCCCATGGGCGTTCTCTTCGGGCTAGGATTCGATACCGCGACCGAAGTCGGATTGCTGGGGATCGCGGCGGTTCAAGGCGGTAAAGGTTTACCGATTTACGATATCCTGATCTTTCCGTTGCTCTTCACGGTCGGGATGTCGCTGCTCGATACGACCGACGGCATCCTCATGCTCGGCGCGTATGGCTGGGCGTACGTGAAGCCGATGCGCAAGCTCTTTTACAATATGACGATCACCTTCGTCTCGATCGCAGTCGCGCTCTTCGTCGGCGCGATCGAAGCTGCGAGCGTGCTCGCGACGCAGCTCCATCTGACGGGCGGTCTGTGGGATCGCCTCGCAGCGCTCAGCGAAAACTTCGGGATCCTCGGTGTCGGGATCATCGGAATTTTCGTCGCGAGCTGGATTGTATCGACCGTCGTCTACAAGGCGCGTCGCTACGACGAGATCGAGGTTTTGGTCGCGGAGCAAATCACGGCGTAGACTCGGTGGAAGTTGATAGCGCGCGCTATTTTTTGGCGTACCACGCCTTGAGCCAACCGCGCATCTGCCCGATCTCTTGATCTTGGCTTTTAATGATATCGTGCGAGAGCGCCTTGAGTTCGGGACGCATGCCCAGACGGAGCTCGATCTTCGCCATCTCGACGGCCGATTGATGGTGCGGGATCATCATCAACATGAAGTCGCGATCCTGATTGCCCGTGAGCTTGGTTGCATCCATCGTCTTCATCATCGAGGCCATTGCGGCGTTCATTTGTTCGTCACCTGAGGATTTCGCAGACGTCTTCATTCCGGTCATCGCCGCTTCCGCGGCGGCAGTCGAGGGGTGCAGAGTCATCGTGGTAGCGCTACCGGCAACCAAGCCGAGTGCGAGCATGAGGCTACCAAACCGTGCGTTCATCGTCGTTCCTTCGCGTCGTTCGTTCGTAAGGGAGGGGTCATGCGGAGATTTCAGCCCGATCGTGCGACACCCTATCGTACGATCGACCGAGCACCGATGTCGCATGGCGTGCCGGTGCATCCGTCCCTCATCGACGCGAGTTTTGTTTCATATATCGGCACGATCGAACGTTCGTGCGATTCAAAGGAGTGGGGATGTTCGAACGATTGACAACGTGGCTTGCGAACATGCGAGCCGAACGTGACCGCAGTCTTGCGATCTTTGCTGCCGCACGACCGGCCTCCGAGCACGAGCATGGGCACGACCACGATCATCTCGATGGCACGCACCACGCACACGATCACGACCACCACGATCACGATCACGACCACGTGCACGCCGACGGCACGGAGCACGCCCACTAACGATGGCAATGCAAACGATCGGCGTCACCGGGATGACCTGCGCGAAGTGCGTCAATCACGTTCGCAATGCGCTCTCGGCGCTGCCGGGCGTCCGTGAAGTCGTCGTCGATCTCGAATCGGCACGGGCGACACTCGATGTCGAGCAAGAGATCGACCGCGAAACGCTCCGCAGCACGCTTGCCGCGGAAGATTACGGCTTGAATTGACCGCCACCGAGACGCAGGTCGAACTCGCGGTGAGCGGGATGACGTGCGCCTCATGCGTCAGTCACGTCACGAAAGCCCTCCAGCGCGTGCCGGGTGTCGACGAAGCGAGCGTCAACCTCGCGACCGAACGCGCATCGATCGCATCTCCGAGCGCCTCACCCGTCGCGATCGCCGCGCTTATCGCCGCGATCGAGCGTGCCGGATATCGCGCGTCGCTCGTCGTGGAGAGCGCCGCAGCCGACGATGCCGATACGCTTCGCCGCGAGCGTGAGATGGCGCACCGACGCCGAATCTTGACGCTCGCGATCGTGCTCTTCGTCCCGATCGTCATCCTCGCGATGGCCGTCCCGGATTTTGCTGCGAAGAACGTGCTGCTCCTCGCGCTGACGCTACCCGTGTACGCGATCGTCGGCTGGGATTTTCATCGCGGTGCGATCGCGCGTGCCCGCACGGGTACGGCGAATATGGATACGCTCGTCTCGCTCGGCTCGACGGCGGCGATGGCGTATTCGATCTACGCGACGATCGCGGGGCGCGCACCGTACTTTGAGACGGCGAGCGCGATCGTGACGCTGATCTACGTCGGCAAATACTTGGAAGCGGCGGCGAAGAGCAGTAGCAACACGGCCGTAAGATCGCTGCTCGATCTGCGTCCCGGGCGTGCGCGGGTGCGCGTCGATGGCGATCTCGTCGAGATGGCGATCGAACACGTCCGCGTCGGTGACGAGATCGCGATCGCCGCAGGCGAGCGTATTCCCGTCGACGGTGTCGTGCTCTCGGGAACGAGCGCCGTCGACGTCTCATCGTTAACGGGTGAACCGATTCCACGCGACGTCGCTTCGGGCGACGACGTAAGCGCCGGCACGCTCAACGGCGATGGCGCACTCGAGGTGCGAGCGAGCGCCGTCGGCGCGGGCACGACACTCGCGCGGATCGTCGAGATCGTCCGCCACGCACAAGGGTCGACGCCGCCAATTCAACGCCTCGCCGACCGGATCGCGGGCATCTTCGTGCCCGTTATCTTGGCGATCACCGCGCTGACGTTTACCGCATGGCTCCTGACCGGCCACGTATGGAGCGACGCGCTCGTCGTTGCGGTCGCGGTGCTCGTCGTCGCGTGTCCGTGCGCGCTCGGCCTAGCGACGCCGATGGCGATCATCGTCGGCGTCGGCGTTGCCGCACGCAGCGGTCTGCTCGTGCGCGATGCCGAGGCACTCGAACGCCTCGCGCGTGTCGATACGGTCGTCTTCGATAAAACAGGAACGCTGACGATCGGTCGGCCCGAAGTCGGCGACATTCGCGTTGCCCCGGGTTCCGACGAAGCGACGGTTCTTCGCCTCGCCGCAGCCGTCGAAGCCAGTTCGCGCCATCCGCTCGCGATGGCGCTCGTTCGCGAAGCCCAGCGCCGGGGTCTCGCGATCGCGACCATATCCGAGGCAACAACGGTGCGCGGTGCAGGCGTGCGTGCGATCGTCGACGGCGTCGAGGTACGCGCCGGGAATGCGGCATTCGTGCGAGGTGGCGACGGGCTCGCCGTCGCTCCGAACGCGACCGTCGTGTACGTTGCCGCCGACGGCACGGTCGTGGGCGCGATCGAATTTGCGGACGCACTGCGGCCGCAGGCGCGCGATGCGGTCGCGCAGTTGCGCGCGCTCGGCCTACGTGTCGCGATGCTCAGCGGTGATGCGGTGGGTGCCGTGGCCGCGATCGCACGCGATCTCGCACTCGCAGATGAGGACGCCCACGGCGCGATGTCGCCCGAAGGCAAAGCCGACGCGATCGTCGCGATGCAAGCCGCGGGCGCGCATGTTGCCTTCGTCGGCGATGGAATCAACGATGCGCCTGCTCTCGCGCGTGCCGACGTTGGCCTCGCGATGGGCGGCGGCTCCGATATCGCGCTCGAAACCGCGCGTCTCGCGCTCTTGCGCGGCGATCCGCGAGACGTTGCGACGGCCATCCGCCTCGCCCGCGCGACGCAAGCCACGATCCGGCAGAACCTCTTCTGGGCCTTCGCCTACAACGTCGTACTCGTACCGCTCGCCGCATTCGGTATCGTGCATCCGATGTTTGCGGCGGCGGCGATGGGGGCGTCGAGCCTCTTCGTCGTCGGCAACTCCGCGCTCTTACGCAGGCGCCGCTTCGGCCACGAAACCTGAGGCGAAAAGCGCGTCTTGTTCGCGACGCAGGTTCCAGAGTAACGACGTTCGATCGAACGTGACGTCGGCTTCGCCGATCGGGTGATCGGCGGGTACGTCGTGCAAGAGGCGTAAGCCGTGCGCGAGGCCCATCGGTACGAGTCGCGCGGCGCGCGCATCGGCGGCACTCACGATCGTACCGTAGGCGGCATATCCACCTTCGCCATCGATCGTCTCGCCCGCATGCATCGCTTTGCGCGTCGCGCAGACGACCTCGGCGTACGGTTCGCGCGGCACGCCCGTCGGTTCGCCGTGCAATGCGATGCTCGCGATCGTCGTCCCGACTTCGAGACCGATGAGATGGTAGGGCCGCCACATCGCCGCGTACGTGCCGCTCGGATCGGTCGCGAGCCCGTACTCGCCAAAACAACGCCGCGCGTATGGCTCGTCCGACGTGATAACCACGTAGATACCCCAGCGCAGATTATCGACGAGCATCTCGCCTGCCGCATCCACACACGTCACGACGTCGACATAGCCTTCGCCCGGCAAGATGCCACCCGCGCTCCGCGGCACGAGCGTCTTCGAAAGATCGTGTGCGGCCACGGGCGCGAAACTCAAACCTCCGGGCGGAACCTTCAGCCCCGAAGCATTTGCGATTGCGACCATCTCGATCGCCGATTTCGTGCCGTCGAGAAACGAGTTGAACATCTTGGGATTAAAGCCGCCGGTCGCGATCTGCTCGGGCGTGAAACCGTACGATGCGAACGCCGTATCGGGTGTGCCGCGACGGTACTCCGGACGAAATTTCGTGCCTTTGCCCGCCGCAACAACGCGAAAGCCATTGGTTTGCGCCCAGTCGATGAGCTCGCATGCGATCGCGGGCTGATCGCCGTAAGCCATGCTGTAGACGACACCACGCGCCGCGGCTTTGCGCGCGAGGCGCGGCCCGACGACGACGTCGGCTTCGACCGTCACCATCGCAACGTGGACGCCCGCTTCGATCGCGCGAAGTGCGTGGAGCGCACCCGCTTCTTCGTGACCCGTCGCTTCGATGAGGATATCGATCGCGCAGTGAGCCGCAATCTCGCCCGAATCGACGAGTGCGATACGTCCAGCGCGCGCGAGATCGTTCGCGGCGTTCGCATCGCGCGCGACGACGAACCGTGCGCCATCCCACCCCGCGCGAACCGCCGCACCACGCGCGCGCTCGACATCGAGATCGGCGAGCGCGCAGAGCCGCACGCCACGCATCAAGCGTAACTGCGCGAGGATCATCGTTCCAAATTTACCAGCACCGACGAGCCCGACGCGCACGGGATTGCCCGACGCTTCGCGTGCGGCGAGCCCGCGCGCGAGATTCATCGTGCGACCTCGCTCGATCGTAGCGCGTCTTCTCCCAAGGCGACGATCGGGGTGAAATCACGGTGCGCGATGTAGTCGGGTCGCTTGAAATTACGAATCGCATTATCGCACGCATTGAGCGAGAGATAGACGATGTTGCGATTGAACGGCGAGAGATTACCCGGCGACGCGTGGACGATATTACCGTGGAAAAACATCACCGAGCCGGCCTTGCCTTTGGGCGAGATGAGTCCACCCTCGGCGACGAGGCGCGAGATCGTCGCGTGATCGATCGTCCACAGCGGATAACTCGTCGTTTGGAGATCGTGGCCCGCATCGAGCGCGCCCGCTTTATGCGAGCGCGGCACGAACATGAGCGCGCCGTTGAACTCGGTGACGTCGTCGAGAAAGAGCGCGACATTGAGCGCGCGCGGCGCGGGCATCTCGTCGTCGTTGAGCCACGTACCATAATCCTGATGCCACTGCCACTGCTCGCCATCGAACGCGGCCTTCGCATTGATCTTGAATTGATGCATGTAGACGTCGCCATCGAGAATTTGCTTCGCAGGCTCGATGAGGTTGGGATGGCGCGCGAGGCGTGCGAACGCGTCGTCGTAGTGTTGTGCGGCGAATGCCGTTCGCACGACGCCCGACGTTTTCTCGCGGACGACTTCGGGTCGCTCCATGGCAAAGATCGCGGGAACGCGTTCGGTGAGCGTGCGGATCTCATCGGGTGAAAAAAGTTCGGGAAAGAACACGTAGCCGTCACGTTCGTACGCCGCGAGGTCGGCCGCAGAAAACTTCATATCGACGCATTCGAAATGCGGAGCAAAATCCCGTGCGCGCGACGGGCGAAGATCGTTACAGTTTTGTAAGCCCATCGGAGCGATCGCGTGAGCTCGCTGCCGCATCGCGCGTCTTCGGATCGCCAAAGCCACCGCCACCCGCCGTCTCGACGACGATCGCGTCCCCCGGCTGCATCGCGATCGTCGTTTTCGCGGGCAACGTTTCGCGCGTGCCGTCGGCGTGCACGAGCGTGTGCGCGCCGCACGATCCCGGGCCGCCGCCGATCGTGCCCTGTGGTCGTATCGTATGCCGTTCGGCGAGCAACGATGCCGTCGCCGTGCCGTCGCAAAGTTCGAAGGCACGCCGCAAGCCGCTTCCGCCGCGATACTGCCCCGCACCGGCGCTGCCTTCGACGAATTCATAAGCGGTAATGCGAATCGGGAGGTCGCGTTCCATCGCTTCGATCGGCGTGTTGAGCGTGTTGGTCATGTGGACGTGAATGCCATCGATGCCGTCGGCATGCGGACGCGCACCCATACCGCAGCCGTTGGTTTCATAGAACGCCCACGATCGCCCCGAACGATCGATGCCACCGATGAGGACGTTGTTCATCGAACCGCCGCTCTGCGCGGGTATGCGACCGGGATTGAGTTTCGCAAGCGCACCGAGGACGAGATCGGCGTTACGCATCGAGGTCTCGACGTTGCCTGCACTCACCGGCGCCGGGCGCCGCGGATTGAGGAGCGTGCCTTCGGGAACGCGTACG